>JBEKRU010000018.1:0-66064 GCA_049518435.1 Occallatibacter sp.
GACGAGCTCCTCGTCCGCCGCACCGCCCGCGACTTCGTCGAAGACAACCTTGTCCCCATCATCGAAGAATGCTTCCGCGAGGGCCGTTTCCCGCGCGAACTCGTCCCCATCATGGGCGAACTCGGCTTCTTCGGCGCCAACCTCCAGGGCTACGGCTGCGCCGGCATGTCCAACGTCGAGTACGGCCTCGTCATGCAGGAACTCGAACGCGGCGACTCCGGCTTCCGCAGCTTCGTCAGCGTCCAGTCCGCCCTCGTCATGTATCCCATCTACACCTTCGGTTCACCCGAGCAAAAGAACCAATGGCTCCCCGCCCTCGCCAGTGGCCAGAAACTCGGCTGTTTCGGCCTCACCGAACCCGGCTTCGGCTCCAACCCCGGCGGCATGACCACCACTGCCCGCAAGTCCGGCGACGAATACATCCTCAACGGCGAAAAGATGTGGATCACCTCCGGCTCCATCGCCGACATCGCCATCATCTGGGCCAAAGTTCAAGACGAAGACAACCCAGCCGCCAGCACCGTTCGCGGGTTCTTAGTCGAGACCGACCGCCCCGGCTTCTCCGCCAAAGATGTCCACGGCAAGTGGTCCCTCCGCGCCTCCATCACCAGCGGCCTCACTCTTCAGGATGTGCACATTCCCGCAGCCAACCTGCTCCCCGGCACCGGCGGCCTCAAGAGCCCGCTCATGTGCCTCAACCAGGCCCGCTACGGCATCAGTTGGGGAGCCATCGGCGCGGCCATGGCCTGCTACGACACGGCACTACAGTACGCCAAAGTCCGCAAGCAGTTCCACGGCCAGCCCATCGCCAGCCATCAGCTCATCCAGGAGAAACTCGTCTGGATGGTCAGCGAAATCTCCAAAGCGCAGTTGCTCTCGCTCCACGTCGGCCGCCTCAAAGATGCAGGCACCGTTGGCCACCAACATATCTCGCTCGCCAAACGCAACAATGTGTGGATGGCTCTGGAAACCGCGCGCATGGCCCGCGACATCCTGGGCGCCAACGGCATCACCGAGGACTACCCCATCATGCGCCACAGCATGAACCTCGAGTCCGTAAAGACCTACGAAGGCACCCACGACATTCACGCATTAATCCTCGGCCAGCACATCACCGGAATCGCCGCGTACTGAACCGAATAAACTGTCCGGCACCGCCGGTCCACTAACTCAAGACCAAAATAAAAGGAAGGACGATGGAACCGTCCTTCCTTCAAATGTGAATCCGAAAGCCCAACAGTTTTCTATTTCCTGACCTCCATCCGCGCCAGCGCCTGGAGATTTTCCTCGTTCCGGCGTGGCTGGCCCAGCGGCGGGATATACAACGTCGAGATTGAGACGAACTCGGCTGTTGGCAAATCCCTCAATGCAACCCGCTCTATCAGCGGTCGGCTGGTGGGAAGCTCCGGGGCGCGATAGAGAAACACCTCGTGGTCGGGCCCGTAGTATTTTTTGAGGTAGTCGGTGAGTACTTCCAGACGCGGCCGCACGCCCGGATGCGGAGGATTCCATTCAATCTCTCCGAGCACGCTTACCTGCCACAATAGCAGGCCGGCGGACGGATCGAAGTTGTACTTGTAGTACATGAAGCGAGTGGCCTCGAAGCTCTGCAAACCGGCCCGCCCAATGTCGATGCCGAGATCGGCAAACAGAGCGTCCTCGGTGGAGATGGCGGGCAGCATCCGCGCGCGCCTCCCAGTGGCGCGGGCACGGCGGATTGACTCCCACGCCGGGTAGGTGAGGACGCCCGCGTGGCCGTAGAAAGCAACGCAGAGGTCACCCGCCGACTCCAACTCGCCAAGAATCTTGCCGATGATCGTCTCGTATATCTCGATGCGCGGTTTGCCGGTCTGATACATGTGCCAGAGCGACTCCGCATTCGCATTCAGCCGGCGGATGCATGCCTCGGAGACAGGGTCGGCAACCAGGTAAAGCACCCTGTCGGCTTGCTCAATCGCCATCCTCGTTTCGGCCGTCATGTGCAGGCCGGCCCGCATGCCCATTCCAACCACAGTAAGTCCCTTTGCGCACCATACCCCGCAGGGGTCCTGGTCTGCCTCGCGCCCAGAGCCGATCCCGGCCAATACGGCATCCTGCGCCAGATCGAACTCATGCTCGAGCGGCTCAGCATGGACAGATTCCACCGCGTTCGCCACAGTGTGCGGTGGTGGTGGCGGCGGCGGCGGCGGGTGCACCGCAATCTCTTCCGGCATAGGGTCCGGCAGCGGTGGCGGCGGTGGTGGTGGATGAACCGCAATTTCTTCCGGCATTGCATCCGGCGGCGGTGGTGGTGGCGGCGGTGGTGGGTGTACTGCAATCTCCTCCGGCATAGGGTCCGGCAGCGTCGGTGGTGGCGGCGGTGGCGGCGGCGGCTCCGGCCACACTTCCGGTTTCGCCTCCGATTCGACGTTGCCGCCTGCAGCGTGCGCGACCGCCGCTCGCTCTGTATAGACTGCCTGGCGGAGTGCAACAGGATCGCCGGCGAGGATCATTTCCTGATCCTCCACGCTAAGGCCCGCACTGCTCAATATGCTTTGGGGCGATCTTCGAAACCCGGACATTACTTCCGTGTCGGTGGCCAGTGAGGCCAGGAACTCTATCAACTTCATTGACTTCCTCCTGGGGGTGGCTGGATTATGATGGGCGGCCGCTCGTGCTGTCAAATTCTTTCTTGCACAAGTTATAGTCTAAAAAGCGGATCGCTGGACGCGGATTTCAAAGCCAGTGCCCAACCAGAATCCCGGCAGTTTTTGCCACCGGTGGCAACAGCCCGAAAGCCTCCTTCGCGATTCCCGGCTTGCCCTGTTATGCTCCGCCTGGAAAGACGGAATCTTCTTTTGCGATTCAACGATCCCCGGAGTCGTCCCATGCTCGCGAGACTCATCAGTCTGTTACGATTTGGCTGGCGATGGGCTCTCTGTGCGCTCCCGGTATTGCTCGCCCTGCCTGGCCGGCTCCCCGCACAGTCGACAATCGTGATTGGCAACGCAACGGCGGAACTGGCCGGGCCCTGGAAGTTTCATACCGGCGACAATCCCGCCTGGGCGCAGCCCGCTTTCGACGATTCAGGTTGGAGCGCAATGGACCTCACTCCTCCGCGGGGATCGCTCGATCCGTACACCGGAACGAGCGGTTTTGTGCCTGGATGGACGGCACGCGGCTATCCGGGCTACTCAGGGTTTGCGTGGTACAGGCTTCGCGTTAACCTGCGGAACCCCGTCGGGGACGGGCTCACGCTCAAAATGCCCAACAACGTCGACGATGCGTACCAGGTCTTCGTGAACGGCAAGTTCATCGGCGAGTTTGGACGTTTTTCCAGCAGCGGTGTGGCCAATTACATTGCGCAACCGCGTGCCTTCCCCTTGCCTGCGGGCATCGGCAGCGGGACCCTCACGCTGGCCGTTCGTATGTGGATGGACCCGCACACGCAATTGATCGAAACTGCCGCCGGCGGCTTGCACGGGCCGCCTGTGCTCGGGCAAACGCCCGTGGTCATGGCCATCCAGCGCCTGGATTGGGACGCTGTGAGCCACTCCGCATTCAGCGGACTCCCGGAGGCCGCCATCCTCTTGCTGGCCATGACCATTGCGTTTTCCCTGTTCGCCCTTGACCGCACTGAATCCGCGTACCTGTGGCTGGCCGCCAACTGCATTGTCATTCTCCTCGTCATTTCCGTAGAGGAAGTCGTGTTCTACACCACATGGATTCCGGCCATGCCCGCCGTATTTCTGCGCGATGTGGTGTTGCTTCCGGTTCAAATGGCGCTTTGGATCGCCTTCTGGGCATCCTGGTTCAGGCTCCACGGCAGAGCCCGCCTACATCGTGCTGTCTGGACCCTTCTCGCCCTCCAGGCCCTTGGAACAGCATTTGAGCGAGCGCCTCTGTACGGCTGGATGCTGCCCGTCGAAGCGGTGGTCTGGCTCTCCCCGCTCATCCTCGCCCTCAAGCTGCTCCTGGGCGCTCTGTTGCTCTGGGTCGCTTACCGCGGGATTCCGAAAAACCGGGCCGAGGGACTCTTGGTTCTCCCCGCGGTGGCGCTCATCGGTGTGGCTCAATACCAGTACGAATTGCAGTTGTTCCACACGCCGATTCTGTTCTTCGTTTTTGGGTACACCATTACCGTCAACCAGGTTGCAACAGCGCTTTCTCTGGGGATCATTACTGTGCTGCTGTTGCGCCGGTTTCTTCGCGCAAACCGTCTGCGCGAGCAATGGAAACTGGAGATTGAGCAGGCGCGCCAGGTACAACACGTGCTTATTCCAGAGGAAATTCCCTCCATCCCCGGATTTGTTCTTGAAAGCGAATACCGGCCCGCCCAGCAGGTTGGCGGTGACTTCTTCCAGATCATCCCCGGGGACGACGGATCCATTCTGGCCATCATTGGCGACGTGAGCGGGAAGGGCCTCCGCGCAGCCATGCTGGTCGCGCTCATCGTGGGCGCGCTGCGCACACTGGTGAAGTTTACGCGCGACCCGGTCGAGATTCTGAAAGGCATAAACGAGCGCCTGTGCGGACGGTTGAAGAACCAGTTCGCCACCTGCCTTGCAATTCATATCGCGCCAGATGGAAAAACCACGATCGCTAACTCGGGCCATCTGCCGCCGTTCTGGAACGGGCGCGAGATCGCTCTGGCGGGGAGCATTCCGCTCGGCATCGTCGACAACGTGCCAATCGAAAAGTGCACCCTCAATCTGCAGCCGGGCGACCGTCTCCTCCTGTTCACAGACGGCATCGTCGAAGCACAGAACACGCGGCGCGAGCTCTTCGGCTTTGACCGCCTCGGCGAGCTCGTCCTTCAAGACTGTTCTTCTGTCGAGATTGCCGCCGCTGCGCAGCAATTCGGGCAGGATGACGACATCACTGTACTGCGCATTCAGAGGATTGCAAAAGACGAGCATGCGGCACTCCGCGGCCGGGAAAAGAACGAACCGCTGGCTGGAGTCATGGAATATTCTTGAGCCATGCAAGAGAGCCGATACTCCACTCGCATCGCAAATTGCAGAACAATTCTGGCCGGCGGCCTTCTCGCCCTCGCGGTTTCATTCTCCGCTGCGCAGCAACCGGCTAACCCGCCAACGTCCCCCATTGTGCTGCACGCCGCCCGCCTGCTCCAGGTCGATACGGGCACCGTCCTGCACCCCGGCGAGATCCTCGTCGAAGGC
Source organism: Occallatibacter sp. (assembly GCA_049518435.1). GTDB lineage: Bacteria > Acidobacteriota > Terriglobia > Terriglobales > Acidobacteriaceae > Telmatobacter. The sequence goes on from JBEKRU010000018.1 coordinate 5,163, forward strand.
GACCGCATCAGCGCTGTCGGCGCATCTGTGAACCATCCCCAGGGCGCTAAAATCATCGACCTCGGCGATGTCACGCTGCTCCCTGGCCTCATCGACGCCCACGTCCATCTCTTTCTGCATCCCGGCGCGGAAGACCTCCAGACCGTTGAAGAATCCGTCCCCTGGCGCACTCTTGTCGCTGCCCAGGCAGCCAAGGCCGATCTGCTTGCCGGCTTCACCGCCGAACGCGACATGGGCACCGAAGGCGCAGGCTCCGCCGACACGGCCATTCGCGACGCCATCAATCAAGGACTCATCCCCGGTCCGCGCCTGCGCATCAGCGGCAACGCCATTGACATCCTCGGCGGCCACGAAGACGCCAACAGCTTCAACCCCGCGCAACACATTCTTTCCAACGCCGACTACGCCAACTCAGCAGATCAACTCATCGCCGTCATCCGCGCGCAGCACAAAGAGGGTTCAGACTTCGCCAAAGTCTACGAAACCGGCCCAGACCGCATGATCGATAACGGGAAAGGCGGGGACGTCCTGCACACCCCCTACCAATACACCGAAGCCGAACTGGCCGCCGCCGTGAACGAGACCGCACGCCTTGGTACGCGCGTCGCTGTCCACGCCATGGGTGAGCCCGGCACGCTCTACGCCGCGCAAGCCGGCGTTGCCTCCATCGACCACGCCACGCAGCTAAGCGATGAAACCATGCGCCTGATGCGCCAGAAGCACATCCCCGCCGTCCCCACCTTCGCCATCTTCGACTACTTCTCCCACCACCGCGAAGCGCAGGATCAAGCTGCCCGGGAAGCCGCGATGCTCGACTACAAAATCAGCGAATTCAAGAAGCAGATCGCCGCCGGCATTCCCTTCGCCGTCGGCTCCGATGTCGGCCCATTTCCGCACGGCACGCAAGCCGTTGAAATGGAGTTGATGGTTCGCTACGGCATGAAACCGCTGGCCGTCCTGCAGGCCGACATGATCGAAGGCGCAAGACTCCTGAACTGGGAAGGCCAGATCGGCCAACTCAAACCCGGCTTCTTTGCCGACATCGTCGCCGTCCCCGGCAATCCCCTCGAAGACATCACCGCTGTCGAACATGTCAGCTTCGTCATGAAGAACGGCGCAATCGTCAGGCAGCAATAATCAGTAATCCATCGCCCCCATTATGGCGTCGTAGTCGAAGGCGCAGGATAGTCCGCCAGGTTGAACGGCTTCGTCGGCCCCCCCGGCGGCTTCACGGCCAGGATGAGCGCGACTCCCGGCGGCGACCCCTGGAAATAGGGCACGCGGATCGTATGCCGCCCCACCGCGAGTGTGACCTTCCCGGTCTTGGATTGAGCTGGGTGAAGTTCATCGTTTTCGATGATCTGCTGGTTATCAATAAAGAGTCTTGCGCCGTCGTCGGACTCGAGATCGAACTTGTATTCGCCAGGTTTGGTGATCCAGAACTCGCCGTAATAATCAACGCCGAACCACATCACGGAGTGCGACACACCGGGAATACCTACGCCACCAGTCGTGTCCTGATCCTGAACGTTCAGCGCATTGGTGTAGATGGACCCGACGGGCTCAAGATTCCAAAAATCGGGTATCACCGCGGCCCCCAGGGAGATCTCGTAGACGTCCCCGCAAAATGAGTTCGGGAGTGGCGTCACAACGCCGAAGGCACGGGTGGTTCCCACAGGAGGCGGTACAAATTTGTCTTGTCCCGTCAATGACACCGGGCGCGACACATCCACGATACCCATGTTGCCGGTCTCGTGCTCGCGGATAACCAGTCGCACCAGGTAAGGCGTAGGGCCGGGGATCTCGAGCTGTTTTGCAAAGCCGTGAGCCTGCGCGTCCTGCATTTCAGAAGCAGTCAGCTGGCGTTCCGCGGTGGTGTGAAAGTAATTGGCGATCATACCGGAGTTGTCGTAGGCGCAAATGCCGTAGTCGAGGTGGACCCGCGTGTTGTTCCCGTCGAGGCCGATGAGAGAAAGAGACTCGGGTCGGACAACGGCCGTGTAGCGCGTCGACCCTCCCCCGGAAACCACGCTCGGATGCGCGGTGATGGCAAGAGTGGCAGGAAGCAAGGTGTGGAAGCAGGCCGCGTCGCTTAGAGCCATGCTCTCCGCGGAGTCCTTGGTCTCTTTAGCGGATGGGTTGGGGGTCGCGCCCACATAGTATTGGTGCCGGAACGACAGCGTCACATTCGCACGCGTGGTTTTTACCATGATCTGGTGAAATCCAGGCTCCGGCGCGGCCTGTATGGCGAGCTGGTAGTGAGGCGTAAAACTGAGTGCGCAGTTGGCGCCCGATCGGATGCTGAAGCCGCTTTCACGTCCTGAAGCTTTGCCGGTCTCGCTTTGCGGGTCAATCACCTTCATAGAGCGAATTTGAAGCGGATTCTTGTCTGCATTCTTCCCCATCGGAAAAACCTGGAATTCGTTCTCAGCAAGATCGCCAACCGGATTATGGTTTTTGTCGCGCGCCACCACGTCAATCACTACTTCGCGGCTGGTGACATGAAGGACGAATGGGACATCGGTCTGAGCCACGGGAGGTGTCGTCTGCTGCGCCGCCATTGTTAAAGAGAGCGAGGGGACAAGGCACACCACGAGTGAGAAAAGAAAGCGTTTTCTTTCGGTCTTGCTGAGCATGGGCACCAATGTATCGCACCAGAAACCAGATTGGGAAGAAGAATATTCAAATGAATTTAATTGAAATCGAATGCAATAATTGAGCTATTTGTAAAATAGCTAACTTAGCGCTAATATCTAAATTAGCTAGAATTTGAGGGATTATTATGATTTCCATCACCTCCGCCGAAGCGCAGAACCGATTTGGGAAGTTGTTAGACACGGCGCAGCGTGAGGCCGTCGCCATCACGCGGCATGGCCGTCCCACAGCATTCGTCGTGTCTCCACACGATATGGAAGAGTTGCTGGACGCGCGGCGCAAGCGTGGCAGAGCGCTGGCCGAACTGGAGGCGTGGAGCGCACAAGCCACGGCATCATTGACCCATGGTCAAGCTGCGGCCGCGGCTGCATTGTCAGATGAGGATGTAACGCGCCTGATTCACGAATCCCGTTGATCGGCATCCCGCGCATGATTCTGGATACGAGCACGCTGGTCAGCGCTGCATTGAGAATCGGATCAGTGCCCCACCAAGCATTGAACAGGGCGCTCGGTTCATGTCATGTGTGCGCAAGCGCGGAGACTCTCGCCGAGTTGGAGCACGTGATGAATCGCGAAAAGTTTGACCGTTATCTCCATCTGGAATCGCGACGCGCCTTTGTTGCGCTCGTCCGCCGCAACGTGCATCTTTTCGCCGTGGATACCGGCCTGTTGGCAGTGGGGCCGCCGTGCAGGGATGCGAAGGATCAGCCCTTTCTTGCGCTGGCACTCGCGGCCGAGGCAAAAATGCTGGTGAGTGGCGATGAAGACCTGCTTGTGTTGCATCCGTGGAATGGCATCCTGATTGTGACGCCCGCCGAGTTCCTGGCACACGTTTTTTAGCAATCGCGTACAACAAACGTTCAGCAGAAAAACACTGTTCAGAGCCCCGCAGCCATCTCCGCCAGTTTCGCAATCGTATTCATGTTGCGAGCCGTCCCGCTCTTCGCCGCGGGAATCTTCAGCTTCGAGACACCCATCCCATCCGGATAGTACCCATAGATTTCACGCACGCCCAGCTTGATCTCTTCGTTTGTCTGGTTGCTCACAGTCTTCGTCGCATCCACTGCCGGAGCCTTGTCCAGAAAGAAAGCCATTGTACGGTTGCCCGGCATTTGCGAAAACGGATTGCCGGCAACAACCGCGGCCATCTCTGCCGCGGTACGCACCATCACCGCAACAGGCTTGCCCGCATAAGCAGCCAGTGCCGCTTCAAGCGTAGCCTTCACCTGTGCTTCTGTCTTCGCGGATTTGAACACCACGTTCCCGCTGGCGATGTAAGTCCGCACCGACTTGAAGCCGGCTGCTTCGCACATGGCCTTCAACTCGGTCATCGGCAGCTTGCCCGTGCCGCCCACGTTCACCGCACGTAGAAGGGCAATATAAGCGTTCATGGGACTCTATTTCGGTGCGGCAGCCGCGTCCTGCGTCCGCTTGGCTTCAACCTTCTTCATCGTTTCCCGCCACCGCTTCGACTTCTCTTCCTTGAGAGAATCTTCGACCGCCTTGCGATAGCCGCCCAGGTAAATCGAGTAGAGAATCGCCAGCGAGCACCCCGTGCCCCACAGGAAACCAACAAAGAGACCAATCACAGCGGCCTGGCCAAAAGCGATCATTCCATCCACTCTTTCCTCACGCCCGCTACACGGCCACGGTAAAGCTATCCTCGGTCCGCGTCACCGCGTGGTAAAGCGTATCGCGCTCCACCGGAACCCTGCCCGCCTCGGTAATCAGCCGGCAAAGCTCCTTGCGCGTCATACCCTGCGGCGTGGTCGCCCCGGCGTCGTGGTAAATCTTCTCTTCAATCACCGTACCGTCCAGATCATCGGCGCCAAAACGCAACGCGATCTGCGCAATCTTCGGAGTCAGCATCTGCCAATAGGCCTTGATATGTGGGAAATTATCCAGCAGCAGCCGGCTCACCGCGATCTGGCGAATATCGGTCAGCCCCGTCGTCACCGGCAAATGATCGAGAGGCGTATTCTCCGGATGAAAAGCCAGCGGAATGAATGTCTGGAAGCCGCCAGTATCATCCTGCACCGCGCGCAGTTTCAGCAGGTGGTCCACGCGGTCTTCGTCATTCTCAATGTGTCCGTACAGCATCGTCGCATTCGACCGGAAACCCAGCTTGTGCGCCAGCCTGGCTGTCTCCAGCCATTCGTCCCCGTCAATCTTGTGGTCGCAGATAATCGACCGCACCCGCGCCGCAAAAATCTCCGCGCCGCCTCCCGGCATCGAGTCCACGCCCGCATCGCGCAGCTTCACCAGTGTCTGTTCAATGGTCAGCTTGGCCCGTCGCGCAAAAAAGGCGACCTCAACCATCGTGAACGCCTTGATGTGCACCTGCGGGAACCGCTGTTTCAGCCCGCTTACCAGGTCAAGAAAATACTCAAGCGGTAGATCCGGATGCAGCCCTCCGACAATGTGGAACTCCGTCACCGCCTCTGAGTAGCCGGAAGCCGCCGTCTCCCAAGCCTCTTCGAGAGCCATGGTGTAGCCTGCCGGGTCGCCCTTCTTGCGTCCGAAGGCGCACAGCTTGCAGGCCGCAACACAAACATTTGTGGGGTTGATGTGCCGATTCACGTTGAAGTAGGTAACATCCCCGTGCATCCGCTCGCGCACATGATTGGCCAGCCAGCCCACCGCCAGCACATCCGACGACCCATACAGTGTCAGGCCATCGTCCCAGTCCAGCCGTTCCCCGGCCAGCACCTTCGCCGCAATCGGCTCAAGCCGCGCATCGTGACTCCGAAAGCCGGCAGGTTCACGCGTTTCCACGGTTCCACCACTCATAATTCCTATGATACAGAATTCCTGATCCCTGATCCCTGACCCCTGAAACCTGATCCCTGCCTTTAAGGTTCCACCAGCACCCCGTCAAACATCGACGCGGCAATCATCTTGTCCCCCGCCCCGCGGATCAGCCCAATCGCGTACCCCGTCTGGGCCCACTTCCATTTCAGCGTCTTGGGATCAATGGCATACACCTGGTCGCTGCTGCGCGAACTCACCAGCACCTTGTCCATGGGCGCGTCATAGTACAAATCGTCCACGTCCCGGAACGGCATCCGTTCAATCCACAGCCACGTCTTACCCAGATCGTGCGTAAAGTACACGCCCTCGCGCGCACCCAGCCATAGCGTCCCATCGGCGGAGAACGCCACCCGGTGAATGCGGGTCAGCATGGTGGGAATCTGCATCGGCATCCACGTCTCGCCGGCATCGCGCGACAGAACCACCAGGCTCGGCCCTGCTGCGGCCATCGTCTCCCCGTGTGCAGTAACCGAAAGAAATTCGTTCGCCCCCATCACCGGGCCGCCCTGCCAACTGGCCCCCTGGTCCTTGCTCGTCACCAGGCCATAACTGGTGCAGGCCAGCCATACATCCCCCCCAACGTCCAGCGCATTCACCCGGCTCGCCAACTCAATTTTGGGGGCAGCCACCTGCTTCTCAATGTTGACGCGCTTGCCGTAGTGGGTCTCGCTGGCGGTCTTCATCAGCGTGTTCGCAATCGTATTTCTCGGCTGCCACACCGGCGCCGGTCCTTCCGTATTCAATGCGAAGAGTCCATGGCTGGTTCCCGCCAGCACCATTCCGTCCTTGGTCTGCGCCAGGGCAAACACATCCCGCCCGTCCAGCCCACCGTCGGGACCACCGCCAATCTGCTCCCAGGCCCCGCCCCCATTCGTCGAAACAAACACGCCGCCAAGACTCTTGTCGTTCACCAATCCCGCGTACATCCGCGTGGGGTCGTTGCGGTCCACCAGCAGAGCTTCCACCTTGCGCGCTGAAATGCCCTCGTTCGACGCCGTAAAGCTCGCTCCCCCGTCCCGGCTCGCCAGCACACCCCCGCGATCCGTCGCCAGCAGCAGCCGATTCGAGTCGTGCGGGTCCACATAGACGTCGTTCACAATCACGTCCGGCCCAGTCATGCTCTGAAAAGTCTTTCCGCTGTCCTGCGTTTTATAGAGGCCCTCCGTCGTCCCCGCATACACCACTTCACGGTTCTCCGGGTCCTGCATCAATACCCGCGTTCGCCGTGCCGTGGACGGAATGCCCTGAATCTTGCGGAACAGCTCGCCGGCGGTATCACTTTTGTAAATTCCGCTGCACGCGCTCAGAAACACCGTCCGCCGCTTGGCCGGATCGATAATGATCGAGAACACATCCGAGTCGTCGATCAGGCCCTTCTTGATGTTGTGCCAGGTAGCGCCGCCGTCTTCCGTCTTCCACGGCAAATGCCACGTGCCGGCATACACAATCTGCGGATCGGTCGGGTCCACCGCAAGGGACTCAATTTCGTGAATCTCCTTGTTCCCCGGCGGGCTGACCTGAGCCCAGGTAACCCCGCCATCCGAGCTGCGAAACACCCCCGCCAGCGTCCCGGCAAACAATGTCTTCGCGTCCGAAGGCGCCTGCGCCAGAGAGAAGATCGACTGGCCGCGCAGGCTTTCCACCACGCTCCAGTGCCGCCCCGCATCGCGGCTCACCCAAAGGCCGCCGTCCTGCTTGTCCGGCTTCCACCCCCCTGCAAATACAACAGCGGGATTCGAAGCATCCACCAGGATCTTGTAGACCACCAGGTCCTCAGCGGGATCCAGCTTGGCAAGCCGGCGCCAAGTGCCGCCTTCATCCACAGACTCGTATATCCAGCTGTTGGTGGTGCCCAGATACAGGTGATTGGGCTCGCCGGGCACCGCGCCGAATGCGCGCACATCTCCGCCCGCGGGACCGACCGCCTTCCACGACGTCTGTGCCTGCAGTCCGCCGCAAACGATTGCAATGAGGAAGGCGGGAATTACCGGCGCAAGCACCCGGCGCAGGTTCGGGAAATCAAGGGAAATCCGCAGACGGCTCGTCAAAGAAGAATTGCTCCCAGCTTCCATAAAGAATAAGCAAAAAAGTGAATAACAACCTTGCTCAGGCTGTCTCCCAATCCGATCAACGCTCCGATATCCGATCAATGCTCCGCTGCCTTGTAACAGGGCACGACTTCAGTCGTGCCGAAAACGCCGCAAAATGAACGTGGGCTTTAGCCCCTGCCAAAGCCCGGGGTAGTTCTCAGCCGCCGTATGCACCAACCCAGTTTGCCGGAACAAGATTGACATCCATATGTAAAGAATAGGCCGCAAAAACTGAAGAGGCTGGCCGGCTTCCCGGTCAGCCTCAACTCAATACAGGAAACTTTCAGTCTTATCGTCGTTCCTCCCTTCATTCACAGAGAACGAAGGGAGGAACCAACTGATTGAGTGCCGAAGACAGCCAGGACGCTTATTGTGCGGCCGGGGCAGCCTTCTTGTGGTGGTGCGGCTTCTCACCGAGCGGCTTGCGCACTACAGGTTTCACTGCAGTCTCATCCACTGGTGTGGTCCCCTGCACGTCCGTCTCGAAGGTTGCACCGGAAGGCACAAGGTAGTCTTCCACCGTCTTGCCATCCGTGGTTCCAGTCTTGACAATGATGCGCGATGCATCAATCCCCTTGTCTGTCACCAGGTATTCCTTCGTGTTCACTGCGCGTTCCGCTGCGAAGTCAACCTGCTTGGCGTGCTTGCCCTTCTTGGGCTCTTTCTCCTTGGCGGTTGCTTCGCCCACAACCACTGCCTTCGCGTCTGCCTGGTTCTGCAGATCGACGGCTACCTGGTCAAGGCAGGCCTTGGCTTCGTTGTCCACACGGGTGGGACGCGCCTTGTCCTTGTCGAACGAGATCGAGCAAAGTGCGGAAGCATGTGGAATCGGCTTCACGTACGGTGCTGTGATCGTTACGCTGGTGCCGGCCGATGCTGTCTGCCCCTTGTCGTCCGTCACATTGCAAGTGATGCCGATTGCCCCCGTCGGAGCGCCCGCGGAAGAGAACGCCGCTGTCGTCCCGCTGCCCGTAATAGTACCGGCGGAAGCCGTATAGCTGTAGGTCAATGGACGATTCTGCGGGCTCACACCCACTGAAGTAACGGTCGCGCTGTCACCCGGGTTGATGGTGCTGGGGCTGGCAGAGCAGCTGATCGTCGGCGGCTCGTAGGCCTTCACCGTGAAGCTGGCCGAGCAATCTGCGGTTTGGCCCGGCTTGGGGCCTTCCTTCACATTGCCCTTCACCGTATAGCTGCCGGCTGCCAGCGAACCCGTAGCCACTGTGGCCGTCGTTCCGCTGCCCGTCACACCCGTGCCTGTCCACGTATAAACCGCGGTCAGCTTGGGGTTCAGGTCGCCTGCGGTCGCAGTCACCGTGACAGGGTCGCCAGGGAAGACCGAGGCCGGGCTCGCCGAGCACGAAAGTGTTACCGGCGGAGGCGGCGCAATGTTGCCGATCCCAATCACAATACCAGCGCTCAAACGCGCTGCATTGATATTCGCGCGGCCACCATAGGTACCGGTTCCGAAATTCTCATGAGTGTATTCGTAATCCGCCTGGAAGACCCGGATCGACAAACGATGGTGGAATAGCGGGGTGTGGTAATCCAATCCGCCGCCTGCCGTCAACGCCGCTCCCCATTTGTCCGCCTGGTCATACGGGCCCCCAACATAGTCAGCGCCAATCAAGGCATGAACAAAGGGAGTAATGTCAGATGTCGGGTAGCGCCAGATCAGACCAACCGCGCCGCCGCTGATGTCGTCCTTCGAAGTCACCCAGGGATTCTGATTCTCATTCTCAAGGTGCACATCCCCGATTCCCTCAATGCCGACATAGCGGTTGAAGTACCGCGCAATGCTCAAAATTCCGCCGGGGGTGATCGCGGAATAGGGCACTGCCACATTCGCGCCGCCCAACGGCGTCACGATCGTGCCATGGGGCGCAATGTAGCTGTAACCCGCAAAGATGTCCCATTTCGTCGCGGAATCATCCGGGGCAGCTTTCGCGGCTGGCTTGGCTGAATCCTGCGCTGCCAGAGCAACGGGGATCAGGGCCACAAATGCCAGGGCAAGGACCCGGCTCAAAGATTGAGAAACACGACTGGACATGCGTTTTTCCTCCACAAGAATCTGGCTGAAATCAACAGATGAGTTTGATTGCGTCTGGCGCAAAATTAGGCTCGGTTTCTTTCTTACCCACTACAAGAGAGCCAGATTTCAATCCTGCAGCACCTTTAAACTTACCATAGGACGAATCCGGCAGATCACATTTTTTCAATGAGTTGCCATCTTTGCAAATGGTTGTAAAGCTCATTGAGGATGCCAGTTACCGAAGTAACAGCTCATCAGGCACCTTATTCTCCGCTTCCTGTTACCCAACGTTCAGGGTCTTCAAGAGACTGCGAGGTTCGCGCTGAATCTTCTCCTGGAGCAGCGTAATTGCATACAGCAATTGCTCCGGGCGCGGTGGGCATCCGGGAACGTATACATCCACCGGAATCACCTGGTTCACGCCCTGCAGAAGCGCGTAATTATTGAAAACCCCACCGGAAGTCGCGCAGGCGCCCATCGAAATCACCCACTTCGGCTCAGGCATTTGATCGTACAGACGGCGGATCACCGGGGCCATTTTTTGCGACACGCGGCCCGCAACCACCATCAGGTCCGACTGCCGCGGAGATGGCCGGAATACCTCTGCGCCAAAACGCGCAATGTCGAACCGCGAAGCCCCCATCGACATCATCTCGATCGCGCAGCACGCCAGTCCGAACGTCATCGGCCACACTGAACTTTTGCGCACCCAGTTCACCGCAAAATCCAGCGTGGTCAGAAAGACGCCTTCCGGCTGTTCGTAGCCATAGCTCACTTCCTGGAGCTTCACGCGGTTCTTCGCGCTGCTTTCCAGTGAGCCAAAAAGGTAGTGGTCACGCTCTGCCGTTGCTGCCATGTTTCTAATATACCTCGACTTTCGTCAAGAGAACCTGTTCACAGTCGCGCGTTTTTTGGCCCAAACATGCTATTCCACAGATCCCTGCCCACCAACCTTTACGAAAAATATGCGGGCTCATGCGGTATCCTTCCCTTTCACAAAAACTATCAGGATTCATGCTTCATCCCGTTTCATCAGGCATTTTCATGTCGCAGAATCCGGGCCGGGCCGCAAGGTCGAACGACAACTTTAACCTGCGCCTCTTTCCCACTTGGATGCGCATTCGTAATTTTGGGATCGAAAAGAAATGAGCCGTAGCAAGATTAATATGCTGCCCGCTATCCTGCCCGCTATCGTGTCCGCTCCATTCCTGTTCGGGCCATCCGTCCTCGCCCAGACCCAGTCCGCCTCCATCTCCGCCGCACAGGCCCCGGCCTCGCAAGCCCAGATCGCCGCCCTCCAGCAAGCAGTCCAGAATGCCCAGTCCGCCGGCGACAACGCCTGGATGCTCGTCTCCGCCGCCCTCGTCCTGTTGATGACCGGCCCCGGCCTCGCTCTCTACTACGGCGGCCTGGTGCGCCGCAAAAATATCCTCTCCACCATGATGCAAAGCTTCGCCATGATGAGTCTCGTCACCATCCTCTGGGCCATCGCCGGCTATTCGCTCGCCTTCGGTCACGGCAACGCCTTCATCGGCGGCTTCGAGCATCTCTTTCTCCGCGGCGTCGGCCTTGCGCCCAACCCCGACTACGCCCCCACCATACCCGAGCAGACCTACATGGTCTACCAGCTCATGTTCGCCATCATCACCCCGGCCCTCATCACCGGCGCTTTCGCCGAGCGCATGAAGTTCAGCGCCATGGCCGTCTTCCTCTCCCTCTGGTCCCTGCTCGTCTATAGCCCCATGGCCCACATGGTGTGGGGCGTCGGCGGCTTCCTCAACTCCACCGGCGGCCATTTCCCTTCGCTCGATTTCGCCGGCGGCACCGTCGTCCACGTCACCAGCGGCGTTTCCGCCCTTGTCACCTGCATCTACCTCGGCAAGCGCATCGGCTATCCCCAAACCCCCATGCCGCCCCACTCCATGGTGCTCAGCTTCATCGGCGCCTGTCTGCTCTGGGTCGGCTGGTTTGGATTCAACGCCGGCTCCGCTCTCGCCGCCAGCCCACTCGCCACCTCCGCCTTCATCAACACCCATTTCGCCGCCGCTGCCGCCGCCCTCGGCTGGACCGTCGCCGAGTGGATCCACAATGGCAAGCCCACCGCCCTCGGCGCCATCTCCGGCGCGGTCGCGGGACTCGTCGCCATCACCCCCGCCTCCGGCTTCGTCCAGCCCATGTCGGCTCTCGCCATCGGCCTCATCGCCGGCGTCTTCTGTTCCTTCATGGTCTTTGAAGTCAAAAACCGCCTCGGCTATGACGATTCCCTCGATGCCTTTGGCGTCCACGGCGCCGGCGGAACCGTCGGCGCCCTGCTCACCGGACTCTTCGCCACGCGCCTCATCAACCCCGCCTTCGGCAAAGACATCGCCACCGGCGCAATGGACGGCCACTGGGGACAATTGCTCAACCAGTTCGCCGGCGTCGCCATCGCCTGGGTCGTTTCCATCGTTGGAACTCTCATCCTGCTCTTCGTTGTCGATAAGGTCATCGGACTCCGCGTCACCCCCGAACAGGAGAATGTCGGACTCGACCTCTCCCAGCACAACGAGGAAGGATATGACCTCAACTCATGAAATTGATCCGTCATCCCGAGCGAACAAGAGATGCTGATCGAAAAAAGAGACTGTCATCCTGAGCGAACCCCGGGGTCCCCGCAGACAGGTCTTCGTCGCTGGGGTGGGAATGGGGCCCCAAACGTACTTCAGCCCCGGGGTCCCCGCAGACAGGTCTTCGCCTGCGGGGTGGAGGTCGGGGGTGGTGAGTCGAAGGATCTGCTTCTGTTCTTCTCTCGCCTCAGCCCAATCGCCCCGTGGCCAACAAAAACATTCACGCGGGACTCAGCCAACCAGCCCTCCCGCCTGTTACGCTGTCAAACGAGGCATTCTGAACATGCTCAAGATCGAAGCCATTCTCCAGCCCTCAAAGCTGGATGCCGTCAAGGATGCGTTGCTGGAAGCAGGCATTGAAGGCATGACCATTCTCGAGGCCCGCGGCCATGGCCGCCAAAAGGGCCACACCGAGTTCTATCGCGGCCGCGAATACACCGTCGACCTCCTTCCCAAGGTCAAAATCGAACTCGTCGTCCCCGATGAATTGAAAGACAAGGCCATCGAAGCCATCGGCAGCGCGGCCCGCACCGGCCGCATCGGCGACGGCAAAATCTTCGTCAGCCGCATCGACGAAGCCATCCGCATCCGCAACGACGAACGCGGCGAAACGGCGCTTTAGGGAGTCTCTGCAGAACTTGCTCTGTAACAGGGCACGACTTTAGTCGTGCCGATAAGTGCGACAAAATGAGTGGGTTTTAACCCCTGCAAAATTCACAGGTCGGGAGATCTCCACTTGTGCAGAGCTTCCTTAGATCGGAAGAAACGGGTCGCCCCTTCGCCACGTTTTGATTTTTGCGGCGAGAGGGTGCTCCTCAGCACCGCAATTGGCTCTCTTCGGTAACCAGGCAATGAACGCTTTCATTCAGGCTGAACCTTCCGAGCTTCCGAAGTTCAAATACCACAGTGACCCGGTCGCAAACGGCTCTATCATCCGCTCCGACGCCACTTGCGCGGCCTGCGGAAAAGCGCGCGGTTGGATTTATGCCGGTCCAACGTATTGCGAGGCCGAACTCGACAAAAGCCTCTGCCCATGGTGCATCGCCGACGGCACCGCGCACACCAAGTTCGGAGTGGAATTTGTCGATCCACTCGCCGTCGGAAGCTACGGAGAGTGGATTGCGCCTCCGCAACAGGTCATCGAGGAAATCTGCCATCGAACGCCATGCTTCAACGGCTGGCAACAAGAACGCTGGTTCACGCATTGCAACGACGGCGCACGCTTTCTCGGCGTCGCAGGAAAGCGTGAGTTAGAGACCCTTGATCCGGCTGCAAGTGCCGCAATTAGGCTCGAATCCGGCTACAACCAGGAGGAATGGGACTACTACCTCAGCCAAATGGACATCGATACCGGCCCTACTGCCTACATATTTCGGTGCGAGCACTGTGGTGCCTGGGGCGGGTACTCGGACGTCCATTAGCAATCATCCACCGGACAGATGCCTCCTTACGCCAGCACCTTCAACCCGTGCTTCTCCACGATATCCAACAGCTTAAGCGCCATCCCGCTCGGCCTCTTCGCCCCCGACTCCCACTTCTCCACCGTCGATTCGCTCGTATTCAGGTAGCGTGCGAATACCGGCTGACTCACCTTCTGCCTCTCGCGTATGCGCTTGATACGCTTGGGTTCCATCTGCTGCGGAACCACTAAGCACGACTTGTCAAAACGCCGCATCGTAGTCTTGTCGATAGTCCCGGCTTCGTACATGCCGAAAACGGCGCTGTGGATTGCTTCAAAAACTTCACTCTTGTACTGCCGTTTGGTCGCCATGACAAATCTCCGCCAATTTTCCCAGTTATAGTTCCCGCGCGATGTCGGCCTCAGATTTTCGGCCATACAGGGCAGCGAGTGCTCGTAACTCTACCAGTTCATCCTGACCTATATTTCGCCTGGTCCTGCTTGGCGAAAAGATAGGCATACACCCAATACTGTCCGCCCTGGGCAACAATAATCGAACGGTACAGATTCTTTCCCAACCGCTTCTTGAAAACCCCGCCACCCAAATCGTCCGCCTGGCCCAGCATCACCTGCCGGATAGCCGAACAAAGCTCGTCATCCACAATGAGCGCCTTCCGCGCCGCCTTTGCAAACCAGGCTGTCTTGAAGACGCGCTCCCGCTTCCCAGCCCGGCTTGCCATGTAGATAGCGTAGCACCAGGTGCTATCCTAGTTCAACGCGAACCTTCCCCCTCGCAGTTCGCCAAATTCGCCTCCATGCTAAACTCCGTGCATGAGCCACAGCGTCGCCATTCATTCCGATGAGGCTCTCGATCCTAAGCGGCTCTTCCTCAGTCTCGCCGGCGCCCTCCTGATCGCATCGCTTGCTTTTGCCCTGGTCTTTTATTTCTTCACATGGCTGCCCTGGCAAACGTTCACCTGGATAGACACGCTCCCACCCGCAAAAGCCGCCCACACTCTGAGAATGATCACCCTTTTCGCCAGAACCTTCTCCCTCTTCCTGGGCGCCTTTACTTCGGTGTTCCTCCTCGCAATCGTCGCCCGCAAGCAGCGGTCCAGACAGAGACATCCCATAAAATCGATCTGAAAAGGGCCAGTGAACTATAGCTCTCAGTGCGGCTTATGCGTTCGGAATGTGCAAAAGCGTTCACGCAATCGCCAACATCGCTTATTCTGTTAACAATTCCTTACTCGCCTCGGCGAGCCAATCAAAAATAACCATGACTCCAGTCGTTTTCGCGGTAGACGATCTACGGGAGCAGTATCTGCGGGAGATGGCGCTTGTCCGCCAGACCTGTGAGCGCACGGGAGACGGCACCGCCGCCATCCGCCGCCGCTCCGCCGTTGTCGATCGCCTCCTCATTGAAATGTGGCGCCGCGCCTTCGCCGGACAGCCCTCTCTCAACATCTCCCTCCTCGCCCTCGGCGGTTACGGCCGCAAAGACCTCTTCCCCTACTCCGACATCGATGTCCTCTTCGCCTTCGCCGACGAAAAAGTCGAGGCCCAGGCCGCCGAACCCGTCCGCCTCATCATCCAGGGCATGTGGGACATCGGCCTCCGCGCCAGCCCCACCTCCCGCACCGTCAAAGAAGCCGGCAAATTCGATCCCGACAACCTCGAATTCACCCTCGCCACCCTCGACCGCCGCTTCCTTGCCGGCCAATTTCCCCTCTATCAGCAGCTCCACCAGGTCGTCCTCCCCGGCCTCATCCTCAGCGAGTGGAACACCATCACCCAGAAGCTCGGCGAAATTGCCCGCGCCCGCCACGCCCGCTTCGGCAACACCATCTTTCACCTTGAGCCCAACCTGAAAGAGTGTCCCGGCGGCCTGCGCGACTACCACCTCGCCGTCTGGTTCGCCCTGCTGTTTCACCTCAAGGAGACCCGCGAATGGCCCCGCCAACGCGGCGGCGTCTTCCAATCCGCCCGTGGCGACGCCGAAGCCGCATTCGATTTCCTCGCCGCCGCCCGCTGTTTCCTCCACTTCCGCCATGGCCGCGACGACAATACCCTCGACTGGCAATCCCAGGACGAAGCCGCCGCTAACTCCATCGGCCTCGAAACCCGTGGCACCGCCGACCCCAGTTACTGGATGCGCACCTACTATCGACACGCGCGCATCATCTACCGCCGCGCCGCGCTGCTCATGGAGCACCTACCCGCCCCCGTCAGCTTCTACAAACAATTCCGCCGCCGCCGCTCCCCCATCGCCGGCACCGACTTCCTCCTCGACCACGGCCGCATCGACATCGCGCCCAACGCTCAGTTCAATGACACCTCCGCCATCCTCCGCATCTTTTCCCTGATGGCCACCCACGGCTATACGCTTTCCCAAGCCGCTGAAGACCGCATCACCGACGCACTGCCCGCCCTCGCCATCCACATTCCCGAGGGGCCTTACCTATGGAACGCCCTGCGCGAAGTCCTGCTCGGACCCCACGCCGCCCACGCCCTCCGCACCATGCATGCCCTCGGCGTCCTAGAAATGCTCATCCCCGAATTCCATGGCATCGACGCCCTGGTCATTCGAGATAGCTATCACCGCTACACCGTCGACGAGCACACCTTCCTCACCATCGACAACGTCCATGGCCTCCGCCAGCCCGCCCACGACTACGAACAGCGCCTGGCGCAGCTTTTGCCGGAGATCGACCGGCTCGATCTCTTCCTGCTCTCTCTCCTGCTTCATGACACCGGCAAGGCCCGCCGCACCGGCGAACACACTTCCCAGAGCGTCGAACTCGCCGACGCCTTCCTCGCCCGCCTCGACTTCGACTCCGAGGAGCGCGAGTCAATCCTCAAGCTCATTCGCCTCCATCTCGAAATGTCCAACGCCCTCCGCCGCGACATCTTCGATCTTGAAAACGTCCGCGGCTTCTCCGACAAAATTGGCAGCCCGCAGTTGCTCAAAATGCTCACCCTCATGACCTATGCGGACATCAAGGCCGTCAATCCCGACGCACTAACCCCGTGGAAAGCGGAAAACATCTGGCAGTTTTACATGGCCACCGCCAACTTCATGGACCGCTCCGTCGACGAAATCCGCTACCGCGCCGCCATCGACCCCACCCTCCTCAACCGCATCCGCTCCATGGTTCCCCCCGCGCAGTACGACGCCCTCAAGCAATTCCTTGAAGGCCTGCCCCAGCGCTATCTGCAAACCCGCCTGCCTGAGCAAATCCGCCATCACTTCCAAATGGCTCTCAATCTCGATCAGGATCCAAGTTCGAATTCCGCCCAGCTTGACCTTCGCCCCGTCCGCCAGCTCTTCGAACTCACCGTCATCACCCGCGACCGCACCCGCCTCTTTGCCGACGTGGCCGGCGCCCTCGCCGCCTGGGGCATGAACATCGTCAAGGCCGGCGCCTACTCCAACGAGGCCGGCGTCATCGTCGATAGCTTCCACTTCACTGACATCTTTCACACCCTGGAGCTCAACCCCAGCGAGAAAGACCGCTTCCTCGCCAACCTCCACGACGTCGTCGCGCAAAAGGTCTCCGTCGAGCAGCTCCTCGAAGCCCGCAGCCACCTGAATCACCCCGCGAACCTCAAGGTTGAAGTCGCCACCCGCCTCGAGTTCGATTCCGAGTCCTCCACCCACTCCACGCTGCTCCAGGTTGTCGCCCAGGATGTTCCCGGTCTTCTCCGTCAGATCGCCCTCACCCTCAGCACCCACCAGTGCGACATCAAAGTAGCCCTCATCGATACAGAAGGCGAAACCGCCATCGACGTCTTCTACCTCACCAGGAAGGAAGCCAAACTCCCCCAGCAGGCACAGCAATCCCTCGCCAAAGATCTCTCCGCCGCACTCACCGCCATGCGCGCCGCATCCGCGTAACTTATAACTTCCCCACTCGCAGGCCTATCTAAGAGAGCGTAGATTCTGAAGAAGAAGTCTTCGTGGGCGAATTACCATCGATTGGGACACGATCCCTAAGTAAGATTTCCCCTCAATAAATCTAACTTGATTTCTCTATCGCAAGAAGCTAGATTGGTCGCGTCGATCAGCTGGATTTGCAGGAAAACTTGAATTCTCTGCCGTGGGCCCGCCTTCACCGAAGCGTATTTAGGTTCGCGTCTTCCGCGAAGAATTCACACCGGTTAAATGACATTCCTGGGGCACACTGCCGCAGCCGGAAAAGAGGATGTATGATTCGGGGCTCAATTCACCCTTTAGCCAGTTTGCTTCTTCTCATCGCCTCCGTTGGCGCCGCCGGTCAAATGTCCGCACAGACCGCGACATCGGAGCACTCTTCCATGGTTACCTTCCACTGGAACACCCACCAGCCAACCGCGCCGATGAAGGTTGTGCGCGTCATGCTTGGCGATAAGGAGATCGCGAATGACGTTCCCGTACCCGTGGAAGGTATGTGGATGCGGAACATTAGCGTGACGTTAGCTAACGTATCGGCGAAGACTATCGTGGTTTGCGGCGTATCCGTGATGTTTCCGGAGACCCGGAGCGCGACAAGCGGATCAGTCCCCTCCATCGAAATGAGGAAGGGTAAGTTTCCACAACATGCGTATATGAAGCGGGACGGAACCAGCCAGAAGCCTAACGATCCCGAAACAGAATCCCCCGTCCCCCCGGGCTCGTTAGTGACGTTTCACGCCCCCATCGGCGCAGACTGGGATCAAGGCGAGGCTTACAAACTCGTTGATCCAATAACCCGGGTCAGCATTAACCTCGGTCATATTTTCTTCAGCGACGAGAGCGCATGGATGGGAGGCACCTACTTCGTACCCGTTCCGCCTCCCGATCTATGGAAAAAGGTTACCCCGGAGGAATTCGTTGCATACACGCCTGCAACCCAACCATAAACCTGAAGAGTTGAATTCTGGTGAATGGATTTCCTAGGAAACGCTGGTATATCCGTTCGCCCTGTCTCTCTTAAAAAGCTTAACGGCGACGCCCCACGGTCATGCGCAGATCGCCTATACCGGCGACAGTGCCATCGCCGCTGAATTTCGTCTCCCCGCGTGTGAGGTCTGACCAACCTTCAGGCCTTCTTCCCCGCACGCCATTTCTGTTGCAAGCGCAAACTATTCATTCAAATCCAGTTCCGCTGACCCTTTCAGCCTCATCCTATTGGACTTGACAAGTGTGGTCTGACCACTATATAGATTTGTGCTGTATTTCTAGCTCCAGGTTTCAATACGCAATCTACAACCATGAGCTTTTCAGATCTGCGGCAGCTCAAAAACATCGCCCTGATCACGGGTTGATTTCCGACCGCAACCTCGAACCTTTTGGAGGCTTTACATGAAGCATTTTGCAGTAGAAACAAGGTTGAACATCAGCACGGCCATGAAAGAACGGCGGCCCGTTGCCCTGAACGCTATGGGGCTCGGATGGCTGGTTCTCCTAGTCCTTGCACTCTTGGCGCCATCCACCATTACGGCGCAGCTCGGTGGAACCGGAACGATTGAAGGCACCGTCACCGATTCCAGCGGAGCCTTGGTGGTGGGCGCGAAAGTCACTGCGCGAAGCGCGGCTACCGGCGCCGAAACCGTCCGTACCACCACACGCAGCGGCCTTTACTCACTCTCTCCGCTCGACGCGGGTGAATACACCGTCTCAGTTTCCGCCTCGGGCTTTGAGAACCTCGTGCGCGAAAACATTCACCTCGATGGATTGCAGGTCCTTGCTCTCAATCTGGCCCTGCAGGTCGGAGCGGCAAGCCAGACCGTCACCGTAAATGACGAGCCCCCAGCCCTCGAAACTGGAAATGCCACGCTCGGCGCTACCCTGGAAAACGAAGTCTATCAATCGCTGCCTCTTGAAATGGGCGGCGCAAACGGAATCAGTACCGATCAGCGCAGGCCCACTGATTCCGCACTGCTCATGCCCGGCGTCACCAACAACGAAATCAAGAACAACGAATCCGACGAACCAATGGTCATCAACGGCAACGCCTCCTCCAGTGAGATGTACATTGAAGGCCTTCCCTTCGAGTCCGCCTCCGTTGCCGGCGACCCGCGCTACATCTGGTCCGCCATCTCCGTCGAAGCCATCGATCAGTTCCAGGTCAAAACCACGGCCTACTCGGCCGAGTATCAGGGCCTTGGCGTCGAGAACTTCACCATCAAGTCCGGCACCAACAAAATTCACGGTTCGTTCTACGAAGTCATGCGCAATACCGCACTCGACTCCGCTGGCTTCAATCCAGCCCAGTACCCGTCCGTCTATGCCAACAATCCCGCGCTTGAAGGCAAGTTCTACAAACCGCCGGAGCACATGAACGAATACGGTGTAACCATCGGCGGCCCCATCTGGAAAAACAAGATCTTTGCCTTTGCCAACTACATGGGATTCCGTTTCTCCGCCCTCACCTCGCCGCAAACTGAAACCATTCCCACCCAGGCGGAACTCTGCGGCGATTTCTCCGCGCTCCCCAACCCTATCTACGATCCCACCACGCAGAAGGAGACCAGCGGCAGTTATGCGCGTACGCAGTTCAGCGGTGCCAGTTGGACCTCTTCCGGTTGCGGTACCGGCCCGGTCAAGGCCAACGTGATCCCCCAGGCCGAACTCTCGCCTCAGGCCAAGTATCTTCAGCAGTACTGGTCCGGAGTGGACTATCTCAACTCCAACCCAACCAACAACTATCAGGGCTCCTATAACTACGGCCTCAATAACTGGTCCACCACCGATCGGCTGGACTTTGTTATCTCCGACCGGCACAAGGTTTCAGTGATTGGCGCCTCAGGCCGTCAGGGACTCATCGGCCCCGCCGGCAGCCAGACCACGCAGGTCGGTCCGCTGCCCTATCTCTATTCCAAAACCTATGCTCCCATCACCAGGGTCGCGCTCGTTCAGGACACTTTCCTGATCAACCAGAGCCTCGTCAACCAGTTCAACTACGGCATCGGCCAATACCACGCGCCGGATTACAACATCACCTTGCTGAATTCAGCATGGGCTGCTTCCGCCGCCGGCATTAGCAACCTGCCCTCCACCGGCCAGGCTGGCAACAGCTTCCCCATCGTCAAGTTCTCCGGCACCGACGCTCCGGCGCAGTGGGGTCCCAACACCGGCCAGTACGTCCAAAGCACCGACACCGATTCGCTGAAAGATAACATCCAGTGGATCCACGGCAAGCACGCACTCACCTTCGGCGGTCAGTTCGAGTGGCTTGAGTTCAACGACCTTTACGCATACCAGGGCAGCACACCGCTCACCCTCAGCTACGCAGTAACGGAAACTGCTCAAGTCAGCGGTGCCTCAGCCGCCGCCAAGAGTGGCACCGGCTTGGCCTACGCCAGCTACCTCCTCGGCGCGGTCGATTCGTCCACCTACACCGAGTACGCGCCCATCGCCCAGGAAACAGGCTCCCGCTACCATCCGTTCGCGTTTTATGCCAATGACGACTACAAGCTCACCAGCAAGCTCACGGTGAACGCCGGGCTCCGCTGGGATGTGATGCCGCCCTTCCGTGAATCCGAAAACCGCTTCTCATTCATGAATCCCAACATGACCAATCCCATCACCGGCAATAATGGCGCCCTGCAGTTTGCCGGCAACGTGACCGACGGCTGCAACTGCGCCACTCCCATGCACACGTACTACAAGGACTGGGGTCCGCGCCTCGGCGCAGCCTACGCCCTCAACGATAAAACCGTCATCCGCTCCGCCTACGGCATCTATTACGCGCATGGCGGCGGCACCTCCGGCGGCTCCACCACGCTGCCCTCTTCCGGCATGGAACTGGGCTTCTCCGCCGCGCCTAATCCACCCAGCCCCGGCGATTCGCTGCCTGCTTTCTACCTCAACAACAGCGCATACAACAGCACTCTCAATACCTCGTCCTTTGGCGGCGCTGGATACTCCGTAGCCGCGCCCCCCATCTACAACGCGGCCTACGCAACCTACTATTCCAATGCGCCTGGTTACGGGGCGCCCTACAAGATTTCCTCCACTGTCGCCTATCTCGATCCAAAGTATGGCGGCCGCACACCCACCTTCGAAGGATGGTCCTTCGGCGTTCAGCGCCTGCTGACCAAGGACATCACCGCAACCGTCAGCTACGTCGGCAATCAGGGGCATTTCCTTTACCCCACCGGCACCGCGCGTGGATACTGGGGCAACCAGTTGAATCCGTCCTATCTGTCCCTCGGCAGCACCGCTCTCGGCGCAACGGCTACCTCCGCCAATACGCCGAACGGATTGCCCTACCCCACCTTCAACAACAAGGTGAGCCAGGCGTTGCTGACGTTCCCGCAGTACAGCGGCGTCACCGATCAGGTCGACTCCATCGGCAACTCCAACTACAACGCGCTCCAACTCTCCATCGTGCAACGCCTCGCCCACGGCCTGTCGTTCATGCTGAACTACACCTACAGCAAAACGATCGACGATATCGGCACCTTCCGCACCGGCTATGCAATTCCCGCCGGGCTCATGGCCAACAACCCCGCCGCGTCCTGGCCAATCGACCGCATTGAACGCTCGCGCAGCGCCCAGGACCAACCACAGAACCTCGTCGCCACCAGCACCTACGATCTGCCCTTTGGCAAAGGGCACATGGGCGGCGGCAACGCCATCGTACGCAACGTCGCGGGCGGATGGCGCATCTCAGACGTCGTCAGCTACGCCGCGGGAAACCCCTTGGCCATTACCTCCAGCACCTGCACAAACCTCACCGGCCAGGGAACCTGCATGCCCGCCTACAATACCGGAGCCAACACCTTCTACCCGGTAAGTGGATCTGTTCGACAGAACGGCGGGTGGGGACACGGCGCAACCAGAAACGGAATTGCCGGAACCGTAAACAGCACAACTGAACTGTCCAGCATGCAATACCTCAACCCGGACGCCTTCGTTCAGACCGGCACTCTCGTCAACTCCACCACATGCTCAGTCAGTACAGCTGCTTGCACCGGAGCATTGATCGGCGATGCCGCCCGCACCGCTCCCTATGGCCTGCGCGGTCCCGGCAACTACAACATCGACGGCGATATCCGCCGCACATTCGACCTCTGGAAGAACGAAAGAGTGAAGTTCATCTTTGAGGCCAGTGTCTTCAACGCATTCAATCACGTCTGGTTTGGCAGCACGGCGGCAACCGCCGACGGCTCCATCGGTTCTTCGGTCACTGGAGAGTATTGCCCAACCTGCTCAACCGCAACGCCGGTAAACGGCCAAACCGCTGTGAATGGCAGCCCTGCGCTCGGCGTAGTTTCAGGCCAGGCAAACAGCCCGCGTCAATGGCAGATGGCAGGCCACATCACCTTCTAACTCACCAACACGCTGACTTCGTCAAAGAGGGGCCGGGATATCCGGTCCCTCAACTTTTTGGGTCGGAAATAAAATCAAGTTCGTCCAAGGTCCAACCAATCTCCCGGCCAACTCGCTAACCTACTCCGCAATCACCTCATTCTTAATAACTTATCAATACGTCTTCAGCTTCTCTTAATATTCCTTGACAACAGTGGTCTGACCTCTATATAGACTTGGGCTGGATTTCTGGATCAAGGATTCGACACGCAAAAAATCCATGAACTTTCCTCAGAACACGATTTGTGAGTTCCCCGCATCGCGAACGGGCCTGGCCCGCCAGCGGCCGACAACCTTTTTGGAGGCTTCAATGAGATCTTTCCGCTTCGGAAACCGCACAGCAACCCGCTCCAGGCTAGCCATTCTCTGCTTCCTGACCGCCCTTTTCCTCGTCATCCCTGTCAACTCACAGATCGCCGGAACCGGGAACGTTCAGGGCACCGTCAACGATCAGTCCGGCGCCGTAATCCCCAACGCGAATGTCACCATCAGCGATACATCGACGCAGGTCCAACACGTAACCAAAAGTGACAAGGCCGGCGTCTACGTCTTCCCCGGTCTCCCCATCGGTACATACGACCTCAGTGTCACCGCTCCAACCTTCGAGACCTACCTGCGAACCGGCATCGTCCTTGAAGTTGGCAGCAGCATCGCCATCAATCCCACACTGGCCGTGGGAAAGGCCAGCGTGACCATTGAAACTCACGCTGAAGGCCTCGCCCTGCAGACTGAGGATGCATCCTTTAAGCAGACCATCGACCAGCAGGACATCCAGGAAATGCCGCTCAACTCCGCCAGCCGTCAGATTACGGGCCTGCTCGCCGTCTCGGGAGGCTCGGTTACAGCTCCCGGCAACGACTTTACCGGCAGCAAGTACTCCTACCAGACCGTCTCCATCTCGGTGGCCGGCGGCAATGGCAACACCACGCTCTGGCGTCTCGATGGCGGCGACAACCAGGACTACATGGGAAACGGTAACCTGCCGTTCCCCTTCCCCGATGCAGTCAGCCAGTTCAGCGTCGAATCCACGGTGCTCGGCGCACAGGATGGCGAACACACCGGCGGTATGGTCAACGTAGTTACCCGCTCCGGAACCAACATCTATCACGGAGCCGCTTTCGAGTTCATCCGCAACAATTACCTCGACGCCGTCAACTTCTATTCCACCTGCACGCCCGTCGCGCCCGCCACTACCTGCTCGGCAAAAGACACGCTCCACCAGAATCAGTTCGGCGGCACCTTCGGCGGTCCCATCAAACGCGACAAACTCTTCGCCTTCGCCGCCTACCAGCGCCTGAAGAATGACCAGTCGCAAGCCAGTACCGAGGCAAATGTGCCCACAGCGGCCAACCTCGCGGGCGATTATTCCACATCGGACGGCATTCCCGGAGTGGCAGGCAGCAACCGCTGCGCCTCTAACGGCACAGCGATTCAACTCCTCGACCCCCTCACCGGAACCAAGCTGAACGGCAATAAATACGCTTCACCCCCCGCATACAATGCCCAGTCGCTTGCCCTGGACAAGTACCTGCCCGTACCCATTCCCTCGGTCGACACCCTGGGATGCGGATTGGTCTCCTACGCCATCCCGTCGGAAGTATTCGACAACCAGTTTGTTACCAGGGTCGATTACACCATCAACTCGAAGAACAACCTCTATGGCCGATACTTGCTTGACGGCTATCAGGCCCCGCCATTCTTTTCCCCGACAAACATACTCATCACCACCCAATCGGGAAACATAGAGCGCACACAGTCCTTCACTCTCGGTGAGGCATACGCCATCAGTCCCAACCTCGTAAATGCGGCGCACGCAACCATCCTTCGCCGCGTCAATAACCGCGGTTACTCCACCAGCGATATCAATGCCACCACGCTCGGCATCACTGACTACCAGATCGCCCCCGTCGGTCTCTACGTGGCCGAAGGCAAGTACACCATCGGCGGCGGCACCAACTCCTTGTCCCACTTCAACGACAACACCCTGGCCCTCGACGACGACGTAACCTGGGTACGCGGCAAGCACCAGATCATCTTCGGCGGAGAGTGGGTCCAGAACGAGCTCAACATCAGCAATGCCTACGAGGGCAACGGCGTCTTCACCTTCAACGGCACATACAGCGCCAACGGACCGAATGGTGGAACCAAAGTCGGTGACCAGTCCCTCGACTTCCTCCAGGGAACCCTCAGCGCCTTCCAGCAGAGCAAGGAACAACAGAACGCCCTCCGCGGACCCATCCCCAGCCTCTACGCTCAAGACACCTTCCACGCCTCCAAGAGACTCACCCTCATTGCCGGCCTGCGCTGGGGTCCCAACTTCATGCCCACCGATTACTTCAATCGCGGCAGCGTCTTCAACATGGCCGATTTCCTTTCGGGCACCGTCAGCCATGTCTACCCCAACGCCCCCGCCGGAGTTCTGTTCTATGGCGATCCGGGCGTTCCAAGAGGCTTCACCCAAAACTCGCCATGGCAGTTCTCTCCCAACGTCGGCATGTCATTCGATCCCTTCGGCAACGGCAAGACGGTCATTCGTGCGGGCGCGGAACTGGCTTATGACAAGCCCAACTTCTTCAGTGGCCAGCGCGTCCAGCAGAACCCGCCTTATGCCACCGCCATCAGCAACCTGCAAACCTCCACTACCGGTCCGTTGAGCTTCAGCGCTCCGTGGTCCGTCGGCTCCATCACCACAAGCCCCTTTCCACAGCCTGAAATTCCCGGGCCCTCGGCGCCGTTCTTCCCTCAATCCCAATACATCTTCCTGCCCAACCAATTCCACGCCGCCTACACCATCCAGTGGACGCTCAGCGTGCAGCATGACTTCAGCCACGGCTGGCAGGCTCAAGTCGACTACATCGGGAATGGCACCCGGCACGATCCCATCGGCATCCCGCTCGACAACGCCGTATATATCCCCGGAGAGTGGGGCGCCGGTGGCACCGGCTGCGCAGGCATCGTCACCACGGGCCCGGCTGCTGTAAAGCCTGGCGCGGCTGGAACAAACTGCTCCACAACCAAGAACTATTCTTCCCGCTTCGCGCTCACCATCGCCAACCCTCTTCAGGGCAACCAGATCGAAGGCAGCGGCGCAGGCACCACCCTGGTTGCGGATTCCGCCACCGGCAACTACAACGGCATGGTCGCATCCCTCAACCATCGCCTGTCCTCCACCTTCAGCCTCCTCGCCAACTGGACATGGTCGAAATGCCTCGACGAAGAGGACGGTCAGGGTGACCTATCCGGCGTCTCCGTCGAAAATCCCGCCAACATTCGGATGGACTACGGCCCCTGCGGCTTCGACTACCGGCACGTCATCAACACGGTCATCGTGGCCAAGAGCAACTTCAGCAGCTTCAACCGCGCAGAAAAGCTGCTTCTCAATAATTGGGAGATTGCCCCGCTCATGCACATCCAAAGCGGCGCACCCGTCAACGTCACCGCGGGAGCCGATGACTCCCTCACCGACAACAACGAGGACCGCCCCAACCTCGTCCCCGGGGTCAACCCCTATGCCAAGGTAAAGTTCAATCGCGGCAGCGGCGAGGCCAACCGCGAGTACCTCAACCCCGCCGCCTTCGCCGAAATCTGTCCCAGCAACGTCACCCAGGGTTGCGCCGCAGCCGGAACCTACGGAAACATCAGCAAGAACGCCTTTCGCGGCACGCCCTCTCTGCAGCTCGATTCCCAGGTCTCCCGAATTTTTCCAATTCACGAGAAGTTCAACCTCGATCTGCGTCTCGAAGCCTTCAACCTGTTGAACCATCCTGATTTTGGTGCTCCGAACGCATCGGTCGCGTCAACATCCTTTGGCCAAATCTCATCGCAGTCCAACGCCGCAAGAGTCTTCCAGGGAGCCATCAAGTTCTCCTTCTAGAAGACAGCGATCCGGGAAGTATGAAGCCTCCCTTAAGAAGACTGCCCTGTTTCGAAGCTCTGAGACAGGGCAGTCTTTCCATTCAAGCCTTCCCTGTATTGCACCCGAACTCTCGTTGAAAAAGAGAATTCACTTCGCGTCCTGCTCATGCTTGAACCCGTCTTAGTAATCAAGCGCAAGCAAACATTCCGGTAAGTCTCTGAACGCCTTCTTTCATGTCCGCTCTTTTGTTCTAAGTTCAACCAAACGGAGAATCTGGTCATGCCATTTGAGAACAGCAATCGCAGGGAGTTTTTGAAATTGGGAGGCGCTGTCCTGGGCGCAACTGCCCTTTCATCCACCGCCTCCAGCTACGCCCAGATCCTCGGCGCCAACGACCGCGTCCGCGTCGGCGTAGTCGGCTGCGGCGACCGCATGAAGCAGGCCTTGATTCCCGCGTTCCTCCAAAATTCGAAAGACACTAACTTCCAGTTAGTAGCCATCAGCGACCTATGGAATCGCCGCCGCGAAGAAGGCGCAGCCTACATCCAGAAACTCAGCGGCAGCTCCGTCGACACCGTCCGCAACAACGACGAACTCTACG
Source organism: Occallatibacter sp. (assembly GCA_049518435.1). Lineage (GTDB taxonomy): Bacteria > Acidobacteriota > Terriglobia > Terriglobales > Acidobacteriaceae > Telmatobacter. The sequence continues at coordinate 32,550 of JBEKRU010000018.1, forward strand.
CCCGCAAAGATGTCGATGCCGTTCTCGTCGCAACCGCGGATTTCCAGCACGCCCTGCATGGCGTTGAAGCGGTAAACGCGGGACGCGACGCCTACGTCGAGAAGCCCACCGCGCACACCATGGATGACGCCCGCAAATTTCGCGCTGCCGTCCACAAGACCGGCAAGATCGTTCAGGTCGGAACCCAGCGCCGCTCCACGCCCAGCTATATGAAAGCCGCCGAGTACATCAAGTCCGGCGCATTCGGCGACATCGTCATGGTCGAGATGACCTGGAACGTCAACCAGCCCGGCCGCTGGCGTCGCCCCGACGTCGTCCCGCTCCTCAAAGAAGAAGACACCGACTGGAAGCGCTATCTGCTCAATCGCCCCATAGTCCCCTTCGATGCCCGCAAATATCTCGAATTCCGCCTCTTCTGGCCTTACTCCTCCGGCATCCCCGACCAGTGGCTCGTCCATCAGATCGACACCGTTCACTGGTTCACCGGCCTGCCCCATCCGCGCTCTGTGGTCGCCAACGGCGGCATCTATCTGTGGAAGGACGGCCGCCAGAACTGGGACACCATGACCGCCGTCTTCGACTACGGCCCGCTCGACGATCCAACCAAAGGCTTCCAGGTCCAATACTCATCGCGCTTCACCAACTCCGCCGGTGGCGTCAAGGAGCTCTATTATTCCAACGGCGGCATGATCGACATGGACAAGCAAATCGTCACCAGCACCGGCGGCCTCAGTGCAAAATCCGCTGCCGAAATGGGCATGAAGCCCAACCTGCTGAACGGCTTCTCGCTCGTCGAAAAGGTCGAAAAAGTCTCCACCGACGCCGACACCCACAGCGACCCGCAGACCTCCGCCAACATGCGCAACTGGATGGAGTGCGTCCGCTCCCGCAAAACGCCCAACGCCTCCATCGAAGCCGGCTACAGCCACTCCATCGCTCTCTGCATGAACGTCGCCGCCGTCCAGACCGGCCTCAAAGCCACCTTCGACGACAAGACCCAGCAAGTCATGGCCGGAGGCAAACCCTTCGCCTAAAGACTCGATCATAAAGGCCCGATCGCGCATCGAAAGGTCTTCTGCCTTGTATCAGGGCATGACTTCAGTCATGCCGAAAACTCGTAAAGATAAGCCCGGGCTTTAGCCCCTGAGGAAGTGTTTCGTGCTCAATCAATTTCCATCAATGCGCACCATTTCCAAGGTCGCCGCACTCTCACTCCTGGCCGCATCCATCGTCGCCCAAGCCGCCCCCAAGGGCATTCAGGTCATCCCCGACGAACCCAACCGCCGCGTCGACATCACCATCGACGGCAAGCCCTTCACCTCTTACATCTGGCCCACCACGCTCAAGAAACCAACCCTCTATCCGCTCATCGACGACGACGGCACAACCCTCACCCGCGGCTACCCGCTCGCGCCCCGGCCCGGCGAACGCACCGACCATCCCCACCACGCCGGCCTCTGGTTCAACTACGGCAACGCCAACAACTTCGATTTCTGGAATAACTCCGACGCCATCAAGCCGGAGAATCGTCCCAAATACGGCACCATCCTTCACACCAGAATCGTAAGTGCCTCCAGCGGTCCCGACCGCGGCGAGTTAGTCGTCGAATCCGTCTGGATAACTGGCGCTGACCAGAAGTTAATCGAAGAAACTACGCACTATATCTTCACCCATCACAATCACGCCCGAGTTATCGACCAGTTAGTCACCCTCAAAGCTCTCGACAAAGTCGTCTTCAACGACGACAAGGAAGGTGTGCTCGGCATCCGCGTAGCGCGCTGGCTTGAATCCCCCGACGAAAAAGGCGGCATATTCACTGATGCCAACGGAAACCCCACCCCGGTCGCAGCAGCCCCCACCGACGGCGCACCCAACCCCGCCACCGGAGAATACCTCACCAGCGAGAACATCAAAGGCGGAGCCGTCTGGTCCACGCGCGGCCGATGGTGCGCGCTCACCGGCCATACCGGCGACCACCTGGTCAACATCGCCATCATCGATCATCCCGCCAATCCCGGCTATCCAACCTACTGGCACGCCCGCGGCTACGGCCTCTTCGCAGCCAATCCCCTAGGCCGCAGCATCTTCGACCCCAAGCAGCCCGCCTTCAACTTCACTCTTGAAAAGGGTCAATCCGCCACCTTCCGCTACCGCATAATTCTCGACTCCGGCGCCGCTTCCCCATCGGAGTTAAATCACCAGGCCGACGCCTTCGCCTCCGAATACAAATGACCCGGATGCGCACGAATTGAAGTATTCGATAAAGTGGGCGCTCGCAATGAAGCTGGCGGCCTCACTGATGCGGGTGCCCCACGTTCGCCGATTCGAGCACTTTTCGAATCGGTTAACGTGGGATAGCTCCATCTATATAGGCTTCTTATAGCTCTTTATAACTTTATCCGTTCCACATTCAAGCTACTAAGTCTGCAAACAAGTCTGCCCGCCTGTAACAACAAGCGGGCAGGTCCTGAATGAACACCGACTTACCGTTACTTCTTAGCCTTCTTCTTCTTTGCCGCCGTCTTCTTAGCCGCCTTTTTCGCAGCCTTCTTACTCGTCTTCTTAGAAGCAGTTTTCTTCACCGCCTTCTTAACGCCTTTCCCCGCCGAAGCCTTAACCGCAACCCCAGCCGGCGCCAACAGAGGAATCAGCTTGCTCGCAATCGGCGACCCCAGCCCGCTGCAGGCATCCCATCCCGGCCCCGCGGAAAACGCACCATTATTCCCCTGCGTAATGTCATTGAAAGCCGCAGCCGCCTTGGCCGCATAGATAGCCGGCTGAATGAAACCCACCTGCGTACCCAGTTGCTGGTTGGCTACTGCAATCAGCCCAGCCCACAGCGGAGCCACCGCGCTGGTTCCTCCAATCACACTCGTCTGTCCATCCACGCGAATCGTATACCCGGTCGTTGGATCCGCATCGCCCGTCACATCCGGCACCCCGCGTCCTCCCGCGCTCGCGCTGGACGCCGGCACTTTGGAGTTCGCCTGCCAACTCGGCAGCGGAAACAGATTGCTCACACCGCCGCCCGTCGCGCCCTCATTATTCGCCGTCTCGTTCCACACCACCTCGGACACAATCGTCGACCCGTTTGCGTCCAGCTTCGTCCCGCCGCAGCAAAGCACATGCGGACTCGACCCCGGAAAGTCGACGTTGTTTCCCGTTCCTCCATCCGTCGATCCGTCATCGCCCGCCGCCACCGTAATCGTCACGCCCAGTGCCGCTGCGCTCTGGCACGCCGCATCCAGCGCCGTCGCCGATTGCCCCGTCCAGCTCGATTCCGGCCCGCCCCAGCTGATCGAAATCACGCTCGGCTTGTGCGTCGTATCGTGCACCGCCGTCGTAATCGCGTCCGTAAATCCCTGGTCCGTATTCGGCGTAAAGTACACCACAATCTTCGCCCCCGGCGCCACCGATGCCGCCACTTCAATGTCCAGCATCACTTCCCCATCGGCGCTGTTTGCGTTGGTCGGCTTGTTCTTTCCCTTGTCCACGCTCACCGCGGTAATCGTCGGCGCGGCCAGTCCCAGCGTCTTGAAGTAAGCGGTCAAATCGGCCGGCTTATAGCCCCCGCCCAGTTCAATGATCCCGATAGTCTGACCCGCTCCGCTCGCATTCGCCGGCCACTGGTACGCCTGCGCTACCTGCGGCGGCGTGTAGCTGGCGGGAGCGGCGCTTGCCTTGTGGAAACGAAAATGAGGCTCTGCCTGGGGCCGGTTATCCAGGCCCAGCACAGCCTTCACAAAGCCTTCCAGCGACGCGGGAATATGAATGCTTCCCTCCCGCACCCTGTACTCGGTTCCATCAATCGTCTTCTGATTCAACTCCACGCCAAAGGCCTTCTGCATGTCCGCAGCCGTCCCCGTCAGTTGAATCGTCCGCCGCAGCGCTGAGCTCGGATCCTTCTCCACCGTCAGGTTGTATTCCTTCGCAAACGCCTTCACCCGCTTCACCGCGTCGGGGTCAGACGAGTGACGTCTCTTATATTCAGTCCGCGTTACGCGCACCGGCCCGGCCGACCTGCCGCCGCGCTTGTTGATCTTCAACTCCTCTTTCCGTTTCACAATCACCGACACCGTCACCTGCGACTTGGGCGGTGTCGCCTTTACGTGCACCGCATTCGAAGGCGCTGCCTTTTCGCTTCCGGCAAGAACGACACGCGGCTCCACGGCAATCTGCGAGGGTTTGACTTGCAAGGCTTGGATGCCTCGCCAAGCTTTCAATGAAAACGACTTGCTGCGGGGGGAATTGCTCATCACCGACCTCTTTCTCGTTCAGACCCGGTTCACCGGGCCCCGAACCTGATGACTCCGAATCATAATCCAAATTGCAATAGTCGTATGCGGGATTCGCGTAAATTGGATTTTTGAGATGGAGCCATTCCTTGAAAGAGTTAACGCATCATCGGCCTTGTTTCCGTTTCGAGCGCTCCAGCCGCGGATCTCGGCATGACTCCGTTGGCTATCACTGTAATCTGTAACCTGGCTCTCACAAGCTTCAATTGAGCGGACGCTGGTCCTCGATCCCGCTCGCAAGCGGTCGAACATCTGTTATCAGGTGAAACAGAAAACGCCCCGGTTCTTCAAGCATCGGCATGTGCGCCGAATCTTCAAACCAGACGAGTTGCTTTGACGGAGCCGTGACCCGCCCGTACCAATCCGCGCTCAAGATGCTCGGAACAGCCCAGTCGTGCCTCCCTTCAAATAGGAAAATCGGGCACTTGAATTCGGTAGTGGACTCGTAATCGAGTCCTAACAGCTCAGGTGCGAGGACCGCTGTCGAAACCCCTTCACCCTCTTCAATCGCAGCCACTTCTTTTTCGCTGTAGTTGGAGGAAAAGATCGCCATCTTCTCGACATAGTCCGCCTCGGTTCGGCCATATTCCATGCCTCCGAAGTGGGTTAGCCACTTACGATCGATGCCCACGTTCTCAACTTTGAGCGAAGCCAATGGCCCCGGATAGGGTGCAATCGCGGCCAATTCCCGTTCCGCAGCCTGATTGTGTGTTGCCGCGGCCTGTTCCACGGCAAAGTGGTATCCAAGCGATTCGTTCTTTTGAATGTTAACCACCTGTCCCACGCCGATGTATGCGTAGAACCACTCCGGGTGCTGCTGTGCGAGTTCGACACCAAGTACACTGCCCCACGAGTGCCCCAGCAGAAAGATCTTCTTCTTTCCGTAAGTCTTCTGCAGATAGCGCACCACTTCGGCTGCGTCACTTGTCATTTGCTTCACCGTCAGAGTGGTCGGAAGCGCATTCCGATCGTTGGCGACCAGTGTCTTGCCGGCGCCGCGCTGGTCCCATTGCACAACCGTGAAATAGTCTTCCCACGAGCGCTGAAACACCCACGAGGTCGCAATCTCCGGAGCGCCAGGGCCGCCGTGAAGAAACAGCAGGATCGGGTTGCGTGCGTCGCTGCCCCGGATCGATAACCACTGCGTAATCCCATTGATCTCGACCGGAACCAGTTGCTGGATGCCATGAGGCGACACGATTTTTTGCGCGTCCGCAATGAGGCCCGTAACTTCGCTGCGCGCCAACATCGACCCTTCGGGCGCGGTCGTGTGCTGAGCGGTTTGCGGCTCCGGACTGTTGGGAGTCTGCGAAAACGCGAAGAGGGGCGTCACTCCCAGAACACTTATGCAAAGCAGGCGCTGAGTGAGAGTCATCGTAAATCCTCCGTCGTATTGGATTCCTGTGTCGAAACCTGCCGTGAACATCAATGGGATTTGCTGCGTGTCTTGGCTTCCTTTACGGCAGCCGCGTGGGCGGCCTTGAGCCAGGCGTCCAGGGCAAACTCCAGGCTGCTGAAAGGCATCTCTTCGTTGAAGGCCCCCGCCGACTGTAATGCAGCCATGCCATGCAAAAGAGCCCAGATGGAAACGGCCGCTTGATGCGCCATAGCTTCGCCTGAGACCCTACTTACCTGGGCAACCACGAACCGCCACAGCAGTTCCGGTGCCACGGCATCGTCGCCCGAAGCAGGCCGTGGGACCACAAGCGCTTCGTAAAGCAGCCGGTGGTCGCGCGCAAACGCGAGGTAGGCCTCTACCAGCGATCGAATCGAAGCCTCCGGCCCTTTTCGGTGGCAAGCCTTTGCCAGAGCACCATGCAGCATGGCTGCCGCTTCAGATGCGACAGCCGTATGCAAATGCTCGCGACTCGTGAAGTAGTGATACATCGCGTTGGGAGCAAGCCCAACTTCACCGGCTACTGAACGAATCGAAACGCCCTGCAAACCACCCTGCGCAAGAAGCTCCATCGCTGCGCGCAGCAGAGTCGCTCGATCTGTCTTGGACGGTTGCATCATTGATGTACACCGTACACCATCGAAACCGATCCTGCAAGCGATGTGAGCCGGTAAACGATCGCCTCAAATCAACCAAACCTTAACAATTCCCGGCCCATCTCCCCGCTACCATTAGCAGGAATCCCGTTGCCTTATGAAGCAAACCAGCACACCACTCGGCAGTAGGGACTGTTCCCTGGTCCCTGTTCCCTGTTGTCTGTTCCCTGTTCCCTGTTCCCTGGTCCCTGTTCTTTTCCCCTTACTTCAAATACGCGCGCACCAGGTCGATCAGGTCCTCGGCCAGTTCGGGGGCAATCTGTTCTTTGACCCCGTCCACCAGGTGGAAACGGATATGCGTCTCCAGCACCTCGCCCATCAACCCGTTGATGCCGCCCCGTACCGCGGCCAGCAGCATCAGTTGCCCGCCGCAATCCTCGTCCGCAGCCAAAGAGCGCTCCACCGCATCCAACTGTCCACGGAGCTTTCTCAATCGCTGCAACAGCTTCAACTTTTCACGTTCATGGTGCGACATAACCTGAGCCCTCCATCTTGACAATACCCACCCCCGGTATGGTACATACTGGGAGGGGGTATCCCCAGCAGATTCATTCTACCCCGCCCATTCCTCACAAGGACAGCACTGATGGTTCGCTTTGCACCCCTCCGCCGCGCTTGCGCCTTCGCCCTCGCCCTGCCGCTGGCCGTCATCGCTGCTGCCCAGTCCCCCGATCCGCTTCCTACCGCTCCCCAACATCAGGCCCCAACTCCCATTTCCCAGGAAACCCTCGTCATTCCCGCCTTCGCCCATCCCCTCCCGCCCGATGGCCTCGGCCGCAAATCCGGCGACATGAGCCCCGTCGGCCAGCAGCCCAACGACGCTCCCATCGTCGCCATGGCTCCCCATCCTGAAAACAAAACATGGTGGCTCTCCGGACAGGCAAACATCATCATTCAGGGCGACCTGCCCTTCCATTCTCCCTACCAGGGAACCAACAGCTTCACTCCCCGTGGCGAATACAAAACCTCCATGGTCGGCACGCTCTTCACCGCCTGGCGTCCCACCCGCTCCATCCGTTACGCCACTGATTTCGTCTTCGACCTCGAAGAGGCCGCAGGCCGTGGCCTCGGCGAAGCCCTCGGCGTCGCCGGATTCACGAACCTCGACGTGGTGCGCAATCCCAATCTCGGAAGGGTCCCCTACATCGCGCGCTACCAGGTCCACCAGACCATCGGGCTCACCAACAGGACGACCAGCCAGGAGCCCGGCCCCTTCGCCCTCGCGCCCAGCGTGCCCCTGCGTCGCGTGGAGTTGCGCTTCGGCAAGCTCACCCTCCCTGACTTCTTCGATCTCAACGAAGTCGAGTCCGACTCCCACCTCCAGTTCATGAACTGGACCGTGGACAACAACGGCGCATGGGATTACGCCGCCGACACCCGCGGCTACACCGTCGGCGGCATGGCGGAATACGACGACAAGGATTGGAGCCTCCGCTACGGCATCTTCGCCATGCCCGTCATCGCCAACGGCATCGACCTCGACTGGGCCTTCAGCCGCGCCCACGGCCAGAATGGCGAGTTTGAACTGCGCCATAGCTTCGTCCCTAAGCTCAAAGGAACCCAGCGCCTTCTCTTCTTCGCCAACAACGCCCACATGGGAACCTACCGTGAAGCCATCGAAGACTTCCTCAACGGTTCTGACACCGCGGAGTACGGTGTTACCGTTCCCACCATTACTCTCCATGAGCACTTCGGCGCTCTCAAATACGGCATGGGATACAACACCGAGCAGGAAATTACCGCGAATCTCCGCCTCGCAGGCCGCTTCGGATGGAACGAGGGCCAGCACGAATCCTTTGCTTATACGGAAGTAGACCAGACCGTCGAGTTAGCCGCCGACTATGCCGGAACCCGCTGGCATCGCCCCGTCGACAAGGTCGGCCTCGCCGTCGTCTCCAACGCCATCAAGGCCGACCACCAGGAGTACCTGAAACTCGGCGGCCTCGGTTTCCTCCTCGGCGACGGCAACGGCAGCCCCAACTACCAGCGCGCCAACGGCGACCTCAATTACGGCCGCGAAAACATCGTGGAAGCCTACTACAACTACCACGCCTGGCGCGGCATGTTCTATTCGCTCAATGTGCAGCACATCGCCGACCCCGGCTACAACCGCGATCGCGGTCCCGTCTGGGTCGGGTCCTTCCGCGCACACGTCGATTTCTAACCCGCCCCAAAATAAAAATGGTGCTGAAGGGGGAGACAAGTCCCCTCCAACACCAAAGTGAAGGTCACATGAGTTACAGTTCACCCGAAGTCCGCTTGCGCAGAACTTCGGATCTTGTGCATGCCGGAAACGATGAAAATAGCCCCATCCGTCACCCGACCTGTTTCCGGCATAAATCCTGGCAACGCCATAGATGCGAGGAAGCGCTTTCCCGCCCATGGCTGAAATTCGTGTGCCCCTGCTGCAATCCGCTTCGTATCGTCGAGTGGCGTCGAGCAGGAATTCGTGACCAAAAATCGGGATTGCTACTTCCAGGACCAGTCTCTATGGTTTTGCTTGCTCGTCCCTGAAAACTACACCTCTTCGTGAGGCAAGGGGGATTGCCCGGATGCGAAGAAGTTCTAACGCTTTAACCTGCCGGAATGGTATCGTTACCCCGCTCTCAGCATGTATACGTATACAGACACCGATTCCTGATGTCAATGACCTTTTTGGCACAAATCAATCAAGGCTCCGGCGCAAAAAATACGCCCTCCGCCAACTCGTTTTCCTGCTTTATTTTCCAGATCCAGCCGGCCCCGGCGTCGGTGCCGGAAGCGTATAAATTACCTCGCCCGGTTTCGCATAGTGGAGTTTCTCCCGCGCCTCATGCTCAATCGCGTCCGGGTCCGACTTCAGCTTCTCAATGTGGTCCTTCAACCGGGCGTTCTCCTGCTGCAGCTCGTCAATCTCCTTGCGCAACTGCTGGTCTTCACCCCGCTTCTGGTGCCACACCTGCAGCCCATGCTTGCCATTAATCACGTGCCACGTCAGCAGCATCGCCAGGCCCACCGCTACCACCGTCCCCGCCGGACGCCACGTGCGCAGCGTCCAGTCCACTGCCCGCACCCGCAGCGGCTCCGGCGCAGCAACCGACACGCGCTTCTGAGGTTGTATTTCTTCGTCCGTCATTCCGCTCTATTCCCTGTTCCCTGCCGGGGTCCCCAACGATAGGTCTTCGTCGTTGGGGTGGCTATTCCCTGCCGGTGACTCCGACGACAGGTCTCTTTCTTTGGGGGGCTATTCCCTATTCCCTGTTCCCTGTTCTAAAACAAACTTCTCCGCCGCCGCCTTCAAAGCTTCCATATCCGCTTCGCTGCGCGCTTCCGTATAGGCCCGCACCACCGGCTCCGTCCCGCTCAGCCTGTAGCAAACCCACGACCCATCTTCCAAAATCAGCTTCAGCCCATCCGTCCGCACCACGCTCGTAACCTTGCGGCCCCCAAGCTCCGTCGGATCGGCCTTCATCTTCTCAGTGAACGCGGCCTTCACCTCCGGGGTCAAGTGGAAGTTCTCCCGAACCGGATAGAAGGAACCTACCTTGCCAAATAACTCCTTCAACTGCACGCCAATGCTCTTGCCGCGCACCGCCACCATCTCCGCCACCAGCAGCCCGGCAATCACGCCATCCTTCTCCGGAACATGCCCGCGAATCGTCAGCCCCGCACTCTCCTCGCCGCCAATCGCAATCTTGTCCGCGATAATCAGCTCGCCAATGTACTTGAACCCCACCGGCGTCTCAAACAGCGGAACTTTGTGGTACTCCGCCAGCGCGTTCACCAGGTTCGTCGTCGCCACGCTCTTGGCCACTCCGTTCTTCCACCCGCGCGTCTCCACCAGGTAGTCAAACAGCAGCGCAATCACGTAATTCGGCTGAATAAACGTCCCATCCCCGTCCACAATCCCAAACCGGTCCGCATCGCCGTCCGTCGCAATCCCCAGCGCCGCGCCAATCTCCTTCATCTTGGCCTTGCAGTCGCCCAGCAGGTGATCGTCCGGCTCCGGCGCATGCCCGCCAAACAGCACATCGCGATAATCGTGTACGGTCTCCACAGTTACCCCCGCCTCGCGCAGCAGGTGGCATGGATACCCGCGCCCCGCGCCCCAGAACGGGTCATACACCACCTTGATCCCCGACTTCGCAATCGCCTTCAAATCCACCAGCTCCGCCAGCCGCTTCAAAAACGCGGGCTTCACATCGGCTGTGTCGAATGTATCCTTACTCGCGTCCGCAATTTTGAAGTCATCACTCAGCCCCGCAATCGCCGCCTCAATCTGCTTCGTCACACCTGGCAGCGCCGGAGCTCCATCATGGGTCGAAAACTTGATCCCGTTATACTCCGGCGGATTGTGCGAAGCCGTAAAGTTGATCGCCCCTGAAGTCTTCAGCTCCCGCACCGCATATGCAATCGCCGGCGTAGGCGCGGCATCGGGGATGATGATCGGCGTCACGCCCGCCCCAGCCAGCACCTTCGCCGCCTCGGCCACAAACGCCTCGCCCAGAAATCGCGGATCACGCCCCACCAAAACCCGATGCGGTTCCGGCTGCGTCTTCACATAAGCGGCAATCCCCGCCACCGCCAGCCGTATGTTGGCAAAGGTAAAATCCTCCGCCACAATCGACCTCCATCCAGAGGTCCCAAACTTGATCGTCGTCGTCATCGGCTCTCTCCCATAAGCGCCCGCCCCAGCGGACCGCAATGACCATACTACCGCCTTATTCTGATGCAGTCGGTAAAACGGTGCCGTCCTGATATCAAAAGATAATGGCGGCGTGATCGGGATGGACGCGTTTCTGGCATACCGTGGATTTGAAGAAGTTTTCGACGATAATGTAGGTTATGAGTAACCGCCGTATGTCGATCTTGCTGTTGATAGGTCTTATGCTGGCTTGGTCCCGGCCCAACCCCGCCCAAAGCACACCCGTTCCGCCTGCACCGTCGGAAATATCAGCGGATCTGGGCCCCTGTTCCGCGCTAATTATCGTCACCGATTCCGATTCGAAACCAATTTACGGTGCAAAAATTACCACGCGCATCCAGTACGGTTTGCTCGGTGTGAAGAAGCTTGACCTCGAAGCGTTTTCAGGCGCCGATGGACGAATCAAAATTACGAAACTGCCCGAGACCCTGAAGAAACCCATGTATATCCACATCGCCAAAAACGACAAGCAGGAAGTTGAGGAATTCAAGCCTGAACTGCTCTGCCACGCAACCTTCAATGTGCAGTTGAAGTAGAATCGCGCCCCCCGAACAATCCTCCCGACACCCCCAGTCGAACTTCGATCTTAGAATTCCAGTTGTAGATCGAAGCGATCCGGGGGCAGTTGTAATTTGAATCGTTCGGAGGGAGCAGGGGGTTTTACAGGCTGCTGAAAAACTCGTATGAACTCAAATGCAAGGCTCTGTAACCAGGGCACGGCTTGAGCCGGGCCGAAAAAGGCCAATAGAATGAGTCGGGCTTTAGCCCCTGCCACGCTTCATCAAGCGAGTCTGCTTCAGTCCAGGGAGTTTTTCCGCAGCCTGTTTAACCCCCTGAAACAGGCCCTGATGGCGGGGCCTTCAGGCCCGGATCTACTCGCCGCAGTCGATGTGAAGGGCAAAGTACAAAAACTTTGTAACCCCCTCTTGACACGCCGATCCGGCAAGCGCACCATTATTGTCAATCTGGTTTGCATTACAAACTAGTTTGCGGAGCAAGAAAATGCACGAACCCTCATCCAGCCTTCTTCAACAAAATCCCGATGCCATCGCCAGCACCCTCATCAACAAAGCCGAATACCGCGACGGATTGCAGGAGATCGCGGTCGGCGCAATGATCCTGATCTACGCGTGCCTGTTCAGCATGACCCAGGTTTTCAAAGGTTCGCTCGGCCTCAGAATATTCCTGTGGGGCAACCTGCTGCTTATGTTACCGATCGGTTATGCATTCCAGTGGGCCATCAAGAAAGTGCGCAAGCGGTTCTTGATCGGGAAGGTAGGATACGTAAAATACAAGCCCATCAATCGAAAGAAACTCGGCGCCAGGCTCCTCATTATTCTAGGACTCGGATGCATCATCGCAGCCGTGGCGGCTCTCGCAATGCTCAAGGTGCTCCTTGCCGCGCACCACGGCGTAGCCCACTGGGCCCTCTTCCCGCCGGCCGGCTGGATCTTGGTGGGGCTAGGAATCTACGGCGGAGCATTCATGATCTTCCGCGTCCGCTCGCTCCGCTACATCATCGCCGGCCTCACCATGGTGGCGCTCGGCATCGTGCTGGCCCTCCTCGAAGTCTCCACCAACTCAGGCCTCGCCATCCTCCTCGCCTTCGCAGGCCTTCTTCCTTTCATCTCCGGCTGGGTTGTGTTCTTCCTCTTCCTGCGCCAACCCTCGGAGCAAGCCCAATAACATGAGCGCCAAAATCCAGCGCCTCGCCGACATCGACCGCGTCATTCATGAGCCCGCGCGCCTCATGATCGTCGCCCTCCTCGCCGCCGTCGAAGAAGCCGACTTCCAATACCTGCGCCAGACAACCGCCCTCACCCAGGGCAACCTCTCCGCCCACCTCTCCAAACTCGAGGACGCCGGCTACGTCGCCATCGAAAAATCCTTCCGCGGCAAATACCCCCTCACCATCTGTCGACTCACCAGGCGCGGCCAGCAGGTCCTCGACACCTACCGCAAAGTCATCAAAGCCGCACTCTAGCCTGCTTCCCAATTCTCGTTGCCATCCAGCCCTGCTGTTCCGTATACACGTAGTCGTTATACTGCCAAACCTTGTTGATATACGAGTAGAGCCTTGCATAGACCGTCACCCCGTTCGCCGGCAAGCTCGGCACAATCGTTGATAATGCCGCGCCCTTGTATAAGTCGAGATCGCTTTCGCCCGGCGCAATCGCGCTGAGGTTGAGTTGATAAAGAGTGACGCCGTTCCCAGCCGTCCACTGGAATTCCACGTTGCTCACGCCCAGCACGGTACTCACACCCGGCGTGGGAGAGCTGAGCACTGCCGGAGCAGTCGCACCGCTTTCGGTATAAACGTAATCGTTGTGCTGCCAGCCATTGTTGATATACGAAGAAAGCCGTGCATAAACTGTTTCCCCGTTTGCAGGCAAGCTTGGCGCATACGCAAATGTGGCCGTTCCTTTGTATAAATACAGATCCTGTGAACCAGGCGCAACGGTGCCCAGCGTGAGCTCGTAGAGAGTGACGCCCGTCCCCGCACTCCACCGGAACGGCACACCGCTGTTACTCAGCACCGTGCCAAGCCCCGGCGTTGGATATGAGAGCGCAGCCGGAACCGTCGTACCGCCCTCGATATAAACGTAGCTGTTCTCGTACCACGCTCCGTCGATGCACGACGCCAGCGTCGCGTAGACAATGACGCCGTCGGCGGGCAGTGTGGGCACGTTCACTGAGGTTGCCGTCCCTTCGTACACATAAAGGTCCTGTGCCCCGGGCCCAAAAGTGCCCAGGTTGAGCCGGTACACCCTGACTCCCTTCCCGGCCGTCCACTGGAAGGTCACATTGCTGGTGCCGAGTGTGGTCGTCAGTCCGGGTGTGGGAGAAGTAAGAACCGAGAAACCGCTCTCGGTATAAACAGAGTCGTTGTACTGCCAGCCCTTCTTGATATAGGAATAGAGCCTCGCGTAAACTGTCGTCCCGTTTGCGGCCACGCTAGGCACGGTCGCAGAATTTGCGGTGCCGTTGTAGAGAAACAGATCGCTTCCACCCGGAGCAACGGTGCTCAGGTTCAGCTGGTACTGGCTCACTCCCGTCCCCGCTGTCCACTGGAAGGCCACATTGCTCGTGCCCAATTTCGTACTCAGCCCCGGTGTCGGTGTCGTCAGCGTCGCCAAAGCCGCCGTGCTGCTTTCGGTATAGAGGTTGTCGCTATACAGCCACGCTCCTTGAAAATACGAATAGAGCCGAGCGTAGACCGTTACGCCGTTTGCAGGCAGGCTGGGCACGGTCACCGAGACACCTGCGCCTTTGTATAAGTACAGATCGCTTCCCCCCCGCACCGTACCCAGGTTGAGCTGGTAGAGGGTGTACCCAGTCACTGCCATCCACCGGAACGTCACATTGCTGGTGCCGAGCACTGTGCCCAATCCCGGCGTGGGCGAACTCACCGTGGGTGGCGCTGGCGGCGCTGTCGACGCGTAGTTCAAAGCAATCGCAGTCGACGTGCTTGCGGCGAAGGTGCTGTTCCCCGGATAGCTGGCCGTAACTTGGTAGGTGCCACTCCCAACCACGTAAATCCCGGTTACAACCGCGGTCGCCGACATTTCCGTCAGAACAGTTTCCAGGTCATCGTAATTCGTAGCCAAACCCGGGAGCCCGCTCCCATTGAAGTCCGCTGCCGCCAGAAACTGCCCCGCCGTGTCATAGGAATGATTCACCGCCGCCGTAAACGTACCATCCCCTTTGCCCAGAAGCACGTTCACACTCCCATAAAACTGCGACACCGCCAGGTCCGGAATGCCATCCCCATTGAAGTCAGCCACAATTACGCTATAAGGATCGGCCACCGCCAGGTTCGCCGCTGCGGGCGTAAATGTCCCATCCCCATTGCCGAAAAGAATCGTCAGCGTCTGCGAAGCCGAGTTCGCCACCGCCAAATCCGGCGTGCCGTTCCCGTTGAAGTCCGCCGCCACAATGCCCAGAGGATACGACCCCGTGGACGGGCTCACCGATGCCGGCGTGAATGTCCCGTCCCCGTTCCCCAGCAGAATCGTCACCGAGTTTGATCCGCTGTTGGTTACCGCCAAATCCGGAAACCCGTCGCCATTGAAGTCCCCCACCGCAACGCCTGCCGGATTCTTACCCGTGCCCGGCGGCGCGCTGGTCTGACTGAATGTTCCATCCCCATTGCCCAGCAGAATCGTCACCGAGTTGCCGTAGCCGTTTGCCTCGGCCAGGTCCAGGATGCCGTCCTGGTTGAAGTCAGCTACTGCAATGGCGTTCGAAATACCGCTCACACCGCAACCACCACTCGTCGCTTTAAATGTGAACGTTCCATCGCCATTGCCCAGATAGACAGCCGTGCCATTTCCGTCCGTCACCGCTAAATCCGGAATGCCGTCTCCATTGAAATCCCCCGCCACAAGGTCATCAAGATATCCGCCAGTGTTTCCCGGCAACAAGAAACTTCCCTTCTGCGTAAAGGTGCCGTCCCCGTTGCCCAGAAAAATTCCCACCGTCCCGTTTGCAGCACACACAGCCGCCAGGTCCGGAATGCCGTCTCCGTTAAAATCCGCCGACGTCACCCCCGCGGACTCCGCTTCAGACTCCGGGCAGTAATCGTAAAAGCCGGAGACCACCCACAGTACGCTATTTGCCCCGACACCCGCCGCTGCCATCACCGCGTTCCCGTTGCTCGCGTCGAGGAACGACACCGTCCCCGTGAACCCCGGATCGTTCGAAGCTGCACTCACCGTGGCCGAAAGAGTGTAATAGCCGGTCCCGCCCGATGAGACTGTGGTTGTAGTCGGCACCCCGCCCGCCGGCGCCTGCACCGTCAGCGACGCAGCGGTCGACGAACTGCCGCCGTACGTCCTGGTCCCTGCAAAAACGGCCTTGTAGCTGTGGCTGCCCACCCCCGGCCGCAATCTGAACACCGCCGTGCCGGCCCGGGTCAACTGCGCCGTGCCCACAATATGAACGTCTGTGCAGTGGAGTGCCGTAGCATCGCAGAAATTGACCGTTCCCGCCGTCACTGAGGCGGAGCCGGCGGTGGCTGTCGCCGTCAGCGTAACCACCGACCCCTGCGCAACCGTTGTTGCCGCGCTTCCGCCGCTCGTCACGCTCAACGTAGTGGTGGTCGCGGTCTGCGCAATCGCCGGCCGGCACAAGCCAAGAACGAACGCTAAAACACAAATCCGCGCACACGCTGACCGTACGCCGATCGCAAAGCCAGGAATTCGATTCCTGGCAATCAGATCTGGAAGGCAACACAAATGTCTCATAGAACCCCGCACGGGTGCGCGTCCCCTCTGGGTTCCAGCTTGCTCGCCGTTTGAATCCCCGGGATGCGACCCGGTATGGACCTAGCAATCGTCTAACCCATGCCAGGAACCTACCCCGCAATTTCAGCCTTCCTCTTCCCAATTGCGAACCGATTCTCCCACAGATTCATTTTGGGGCGAGGGGCCGTTGCATGCAGCAATTCAGGATCGGCCACCGTTGCCGCATCCTGCCGCTCGCCTGCTGATGCACAACGCAATGCAGCCGATAAAGGCGTAAGAACTCATACCGAAGGCTCCTCGGACTGCGCAGTCAATGCCGTTCGACGAGCGATGAATCCGCTTGGCCGGCCGAGGATTGGTCGGCGCCTGCATGCCGCGAACGAGTGGGCCCTCGGCAAACGAAGGAGACAAGAATGAAACGACTTTTGGTCGGCGCGATCGCATTTGCCCTTGGGGCCATCCCGGTAGCTGCGCAGAGCCTTGACGATCTGAACATCCAGATCCACGGTTATGCCACACAGGGATTTCTCTACTCTACGAACAATAACTTCTTCACCACCACCACCAGCAACGGTAGCCCCGCTTGGACTGAAGCGGTGATGAACGTCAGTGCGCGCCCTACACCCAAGCTGCGCTTCGCCGTCCAGGCCCGCTACTTCCTGCTCGGTAACTACGGCAACGCCGTCACCATCGACTTTGCGTCAGCGGACTATAAGGTTAACGACAAATTTGGCGCGCGCTTTGGCAAGGTAAAGGTGCCGTCCGGTCTATTCAACGAGACACAGGACATTGATCCATCTTATATCTGGGCGCTCCTGCCGCAGAGCCTCTACCCGATCACAAGCCGCAATTCGCAACTCGCAGTCTATGGCGGCGTGGCCTACGGCACTCTCGCCTTAACCCCAAAGCTCGGAAAGCTGGCATACCGGGGATGGAGCGGCGAGGTCTCTCTGGCTCCAAGCGACGGATACTTCGTGAACGAAGTTGAAACCGGAACCACCTTGCCCAACGGCATGAACGGATTGGAGAACGGCACTGCCCTTCACTGGACACTTCCTTTCGAGGACAATGCCCTGATGTTCGGCGCTTCCTTCTTGAGAACCAACACTTGGAACAATCCAGTCTCGGTCGGGTATGGCGCGTACAAGGGAACGGAGACCCTCAATCCCCTCAACGAGCCGAACTACTTTGCCAAGTATGAAAAGGACAAGCTGATGGTGGCTGGCGAGTTCCAGCGGACCACTGGCAGCGCCCTCGTGACACTGCCTGCGCTCGGTCCATACGGAATTTCCTTAACCCCTGTCGATGATCGAGCATGGTACGGGATGGCGAGCTACAAGATCACCACTAAGTTCACGGCTGGCGCTTACGACAGCCAGTACTTCTCTCACAAGTCCGCGCTCGGGCCAGCCCGCTACTCGAAGGATTGGGTCGCCTCCGGACGCTTTGACTTCAACCAGTTTCTCTATGCCAAGGCCGAAGAACACATTATCGACGGCACAGCAATTGGGTATGACGCTACGCTGAACGCGGGTGGTCTCAAGCCTGCATCGAAACTCACCATCCTCAAAATGGGCGTGAGCTTCTAAATCCGGACGAAAGGGGAAATTGAAATGAAAAAACTCATATATGCATTCCTGCTTGTAGCATGCGCGTCGATCTTCATCGTCCAGGCCAAGGCCCAGGTGATTGTGATTGCCAACAACAGTGTCAAAGCTTCCGACGTATCGAAGAACGATCTGAAGGATGTATTCACCGGAGCGTCAACGTCACTCGGTGGCGGCAGCGTGGTCCCTGTCCTGGCGAAGGCCGGCACAGCCCACGAGGAGTTCCTGCAAGCGTATATCGGAAAGAACGATACGGCTTATCGCGCAGGATGGCGCAGCCTTGTCTTTTCCGGTCAAGGCAGCATGCCTAAGAGCCTGGATGGAGATGCGGCCGTTGTGGAATTCGTTGCCCACAACGCCGGCGCCATCGGCTACATCGGCAAAGCGACCCCACATGATGGCGTGAAAGTGCTTGCTGTCAAGTAAGGTGACCGGTCTGCCCTGGGGTCTGCGACAAAGGCGATTGCTCGCTGATGCCCGGCCTCAGGGAGCCGATGAAATACAGTGCAAGCGAATTTCGGCAAAGGTGGACACATGTTCGGGCAAATGAAGATCAAGACGAGAATCATGGGTATCCTCGCCGTGCTGTTTGCCGGCTACCTGCTGTTACTGGCGATGGTGCAGATTTCCGCTACGGCCACGCATAGCCGCATGTCGCAGGTCTCGTCCTCGCTGTTTCCGGCAGCTCTCAAGATGCAGGAGGCGGAGGCATCTTTCGAGCGCATGAAGAAGCACTACGGCGACGCTGTGGTGTTGCAGGATGCGGCTTCATTGAAAGGCGCGGAAAAGGATGCAGAAGCAACACAGTCCTCGCTGGATTCAGTCAAGGCCGCGCTTGCCTCTTCACCTGAATTGAGCAAACAGGCAGACAGCTTGTTGACCCAATTCGCTTCAATCAGGTCTCGCGATCATGACACCTATGCGGCCATTCTCAGTGCCACCGGGACACCCAGCGATGATCTGATGGCCCAGGTCGGCGCATTGGGAAAAGATAACAAGGCCCTGACTGACGCCATGGGCGAATTCGACAAGGCCATCTCCGCAAGCTTTCAAACACAGCTGGATGCGGTCGACGCGTGGTCCATGCGCAGCCGCATTACGGGGCTGGTCATGCTCGCATTCGTCGTGCTGGTTTGCGCCATGGCTTGGTGGGTCATTCAAACCAAGGTCGTCCAGCCACTGGCCTCCCTGGCTTCGCGCTTGCAGGACATCGCGGAAGGCGAGGGCGATCTGACCCGGCGCATTGAGGTCAATGGCAACAACGAAATCGACGAAGTCGGTAAATGGTTCAACGTCTTCATCAGCCGCATCGAGGAGATTGTGCGCCGCGTAGCCGAGCACGCAACCACTCTCGGCCAGGCCACAACTGAACTCGCCGCAACCGCCCGCGAGACCGCTGGACAAGCCGCGCAACAGCAGGAGCAGGCCGGGCGCATTACCACCACCATGGGCGAGATGTCTTCGGCTGTGCATG
The DNA here is from genome assembly GCA_049518435.1 of Occallatibacter sp. Taxonomy (GTDB): domain Bacteria; phylum Acidobacteriota; class Terriglobia; order Terriglobales; family Acidobacteriaceae; genus Telmatobacter. Next base: position 51,908 of record JBEKRU010000018.1, read on the forward strand.
AGATCAGTCAGAATACACAGACCGCCGCCGTTGATGCCCGCAAAGCGGAAGAGAGCGCTCAGGCTGGCGGGCTTACGGTCCAGTCCACCGTCAACACCATCCGGCAACTGTTGACCTCGAACCAGGAAACCTCTTCGAAAATCGAAGAGCTGGGGCGATCAAGCGACGCGATCGGCAAAATCGTCAATGTGATCAATGACATTGCCGGCCAGACGAATCTGCTCGCCCTGAACGCCTCCATCGAAGCCGCGCGGGCCGGCGAACAAGGCCGCGGATTCGCAGTCGTCGCCGGCGAAGTGCGCAGGCTCGCGGAGCGCACCAGCGCTGCCACAAAAGAAATCGACGAAACCGTAAGGGCCATTCAACAAGGGACCGGGCAGGCCGTCGAGGCCATGCGCACCAGCCTGAGCCAGGTGCAAACTGGAGTCGACTCAGCCAACTCCGCCGGCCACGCCCTCACCAGCATCATCCACGGCTCCGAATCCGTCCAGAAAATGGTGACGCAGATCGCCGCCGCAGCCACCGAGCAATCGTATTCAACCGAATCCGTAACAACCAGCGTCAACGAAATCGCCTCGATCATCGAGAAGACGGTGGCCAGTTCAAGACAATCGGTTGAGGCCTGCGAGCAATTGGCGCTGCTGGCCAACGAACTCGCAGGCTTGGTGGGATCCTTCAAAGTCGGACAGCATTCCAGAAGTCACGCTGCATCGGAACAGCTCGGCACTGCGCTTCGATAGGCCCTGCCCCCAATCTGGCGCGTGCCCAAATCCCAGGGAAGAAAATGAGCAGGGCGGGTCGCGCACCCTACGTCTTTTAATTTCCACCATCCCCGCAACTGAGAGCACAATCTCCACTAGCGGCCCTCATTGACACATACGACTCAACGGCCGGGCGTCCCGCTCCCTCGCCGTTGGGGACCGACGAATCGCGGCAACCGGCCCGAACCCCAGCCGCGACCCGGCATACCCAGGTCTGCTGACCCCCGATCCCTGACCATGCACCCGCCGCGCGGAAACACTTCACCTGCCACTTAACCATCGCCCAATTCAAGCCTCCCGCAATCGCCGCCACCGGCCCGAATCGCAGTCCCGGCATAAATTCAAGTGGGATGGCAAGTTACAGGCACACCCCGCCCCGTAAGCCGCTATTGCGGAGTGCACCCGCACAGACAACATCATCCGAATAAACAACAAGTAATCAATGAGTTAAGCAGTTATCTCGTGCACAATCAGCGCACTTTCTCAACAATGTCGGGAATTGCGGGCAAACTCCACCCCTGATTCATCCAGTTCCGAACAGAAAAAACAAGTTTCCCCTCACTTTCTGAGGTAAGTTTTCGGAAGATATCTCACCTCAAAAGGTAATGTTCGGCCGGTTTGCTCACCTCATAGGCAGACTTTTACCCTATGTAGCTCACCCTCCAGGGTGACATTTTCACCCCCAAAAAACATACACTGACCCACGACGCTCCCCATGCCGCCCTGCCCTCCCGCTTAGTCCTTCTGGTATTCTGAGCACCGGCGGTTTTTTGAATTCCATCCGGCGGTTCTTCATTGCCGGCAGGCCCGATTGAATGGAATGCCGCCCCTGTGTCTTTGAATGCGCTGGTTAATGATTGGACTTCTAGTCTCGCTTGCAGCGCTGCTGTTGGCAGCCGCTGGCGTAGCGCGCCACATCTGGATCCAGCGCGAAAAGTTCTGCCGCGAGACCCGTCGTCGCGAGAGAAAATCGTCACCACCCACCCCGGGCCAACTCATTGACCCGGCTGAGGATATGGAACATGACCTGGAATCCTGAATCCCGCAGCCCCCGCAGGAACAATGCGCCCGGGTCCCCGGAGGAAATCGCGTGAGCAAAGAACTTTCCCTTCCATTAGCGGTCTCTGAACGGCCACTTTCCCAGCCCCTTTCCTTGCCCCGCTCAGCCGGTATCGTGCTCCTGGGCAGCGCCTTTGCCGCCCTTTGCGCTCACGTCTCGGTGCCCTTGTTCTTCACACCCGTTCCCCTCTCGCTCGCGCCCTTTGCCGTACTCCTGCTCGGCCTGCTGCTCACCCCGCGCCTGGCCTTCACCACCTTCGCCGCCTACCTTGCCGAAGGCGCCCTCGGGCTCCCCGTATTTAACCCCAGTCCGCTCACCGGCTTAGCCCACCTCTTCGGCCCCACCGGCGGCTACCTGCTCGCCTATCCCGTCGCTGCGCTATTCATTTCAGTACTTTGGCGTCGCACCCAGCGCGGATTCGCCGCCGCCGTCCTCACCACCGCATCCGGCAGCCTGGTCATTCTAGCCTGCGGAGCGCTCTGGCTCGCCATCCTCACGCACGCCTCCCTCCAATCCGTCTTCACGCTTGCCATCCTTCCCTTCCTTCCCGGAGACGCACTCAAGGTGATCGCCGCCGCCACCATGGGGACAGGCTTTCTCCGTCTTCGTCGCCGCATGGCCTGAACAGGAAAGCATCGCCGCATCCAGGTACCATTGCAGTTTTTTGCCTTGAAAGGACCTTTATCCCCGTGAGCCCCTCCCAAACCGACGTCGCAACCCCCTCCGCCATCATCGATATATCCATCGCGCACAGTCCCGACTCCGACGACGCCTTCATGTTTTACGGACTCGCCACCAACAAGGTCCGCGTTCCCGGCTACCGCTTCACCCACACCCTCTGCGACATCGAAACCCTCAACCGGCGCGCCCAGAACGAAGCCTTCTTCGACGTCACCGCCATCAGCTTTCACGCCTACCCCTACCTGCAGCAGAGCTATGCGCTCATGGGCTGCGGCGGCAGCGTGGGCGAGGGCTACGGCCCCATGATCGTCTCCAGCAAACCGCTCGCGCCCGAGGACCTGGGAAAGATCAAAGTCGCCATCCCCGGCACCCTCACCACCGCCTATCTCGCCCTCAAAATCTTCAATCCTGAGCTTCAGACCGTCACCGTCCCCTTCGACAAGATCATTCCCGAGATCCTCGCCGGCAACTACGACGCCGGCCTCATCATCCACGAGGGACAGCTCACCTACTCCTCCAGCGGCCTCTACAAGGTGCTCGACCTCGGCGTCTGGTGGCGCGAAACCACCGGCCTCGTCCTGCCCCTCGGCGGCAACGCCATCCGCCGTTCGCTCGGCGAAGCTTCCATGAAAATCGTCACCAAGGCCGTCAAAGACAGCATCCAGCACGCCCTCGATAACCGCGAACAGGCCCTGAACTACGCCATGCAGTTTGCCCGCGACCTCGACGCCCGCCTCGCCAACCGCTTCGTCAGCATGTACGTCAACGACCGCACCCTCGACTACGGTCCCGACGGCCGCCAGGCCATCCGCAAACTCCTCGACCTCGGCCACGAGCGCGGCATCATCCCCATCGCCCCCCAGGTCGACTTCATCGACTAGCTCTCAGGCAAACTGTGCCCCATCCATCGCGCAGATTCTCAGCGCGATGGGTGATATTCCCAACACAGTACCGATGTCACCCCAATTCCTCCCCAGGCGTAATCCAAATCCATTCATAATTCTTACGGCTTCTCTGAAGATCCTCTAATCTCCGCCGATGCATGAAGGTTGGAGGATTACACAATGCTCGTGAACCACCCACCCACGCTCCTGCTCGCATCCTCTGAACCCGCTCTCCTCGATGCCTTTGAGCCCGTCCTCCTCGCCATGGGCATGCGCGTGGAAGTCGTCCTCTCCGCTGAAGCCGCCCTCGCCTCCATCACCGCGCCCATCCCTCCCGCCATCGCCCTCATCGACGTTCATCTCTCCGGCAACTCCACAGACACACTGTTGACAGAAGTCCGCTCCAGCATCAGCTCCCGGCGGCTCCCTATCGTCCTGATCGTGGATACTCTCGGACAAGAATGGATGAATAAATTGACAGAGGGCGTCATTGAGAATGTGATCCTGCGCTCTGCGGAACCGTCCTTCTGGAAGCTGCGAGTTACCACCACCCTCCGCTCCCTCCACACCGCACGCGAGCTTGAAACCCTCCGTGAAACCGCGCTGCTCAATTCCCAGACCGATCACCTCACCGGCATCTACAATCGCGAAACCCTGCTCTCCATGCTCTTCCGCGAGACCGACCGCGTGCAGCGCATGAAGTCCTCCCTCTGCTTGATCCTCTTCGACATTGACGACTTCGGCCACTGGAACTCGCGCCTCGGCGCCGATGCCTGCGACGAACTGCTCCGCCAGGTAGTCAGCCGCACCAACCGCCTGCTGCGCAGCTACGATCTCTTTGGCCGTCCCGGGATGGATGAATTTCTGATTGCTCTGCCCGGCTGCACCTTCTCGAACGCGGTCATGCTGGCAGAGCGTGTCCGCATCGACGTCTTCTCAACGCCTTACCACGTCACCAGCGACTCCATCCGCCTATCAGCGTGTTTTGGCCTCGCCGACAGCAACGGCCGCTCCCCCATGGTCGTCCTGCGCGAAGCCGAGCAAGCGCTGCAAACGGCCAAAGCCGCCGGCCCTGAAACCATCCAGTGCTTCAGCGGTTGCGCCGACGCCTCCGCCGCCCCCGTCACCTATCTCTCTGACTCCACCGGCGACGAACTCCTCGCCTGGTAACCCAGCGCTACACGCACAAGATCGCAGGTGTCTTGTACCGGTCGTCCACCGTCGTCGTCGACTCTCGCGAGATGAAACCGTGCCCCATTCATCGAGCATTTCCCGGGGGGCGCCCTCTCGGCACGGCGACAGGTCTTCGTCGCTGAGGTGGTGGACGATGAATGGGAGTCGATGAAGGCCAACTATCGGCCACTTCCCATTCTGATTCTTTTAGGGGCTCGACTTTAACCGCCATTGCGGTCGATTCCCGCTGCAAATTAATTTAGTTTATTCATCTCAGAACCGAACTTTCATCCATCCTCAACGCCTCTTTTGAGCATGAACCTGAAGGAGCCTCAGACGCCCGATCAGACCCTCCTCGTCCTTCTTGCCCAGAGCGGAGACCGGGCCGCGCTGGAACAACTCCTCCGCGACATCCATGCACCTTTGCGCCGCTACATCTGCGGACTCGTGGGTACTGATTTCGCCGACGATGTCCTTCAAGAGACCGCTCTTCAAATCTTTCGCAAGCTTCCGTTTCTGCGCGAGCCCTCCGTCTTTCGTCCATGGATCTACAGAATCGCCTCGCGCATTGCCTTCTCCCAGCTCAAACGCGCTCGCCGCTGGGAGCCTCTCGACGCAGCTCCACCCGAAGAACTCGCCGCACTTAATTCCAACCTGCCAAATTTCCCCGAATTACCCGGCGAAGCCTTCCTATCCCTCCTTGATCTCGTTTCTCCCTCCAGCCGTGCTGTCCTCCTTCTCCGCTACCAGCACGACCTTTCGCTCGAAGAAACCGCGGCCGTCCTTGAAATCCCAATCGGAACAGCCAAGTCCCGGCTCCATTACGGAGTCTCAGCCCTTCGCAAACTCCTCGCCACTGAAAGGAAACCCGCATGAGCCCTGAACATTCCAACCCCGAAAATGCCAATACCGAACTCGCCTTTGTCCAAACAGCCCTGGCGGCCGCCGACCGGTCAGAACGGATCTCGCGCGTCATTGTTGGCGTGCTCGCCATTCTGACGGTCTTCGTCTTTTTCTGGATGCACCGCTTCTTCTTTCCGGTGGATAACTACGCCGAGCTTCTGCATGCGCTTCTCCACCTCGCCCTCTTTTTCCTGGTTCTGCTGTTTGCCATCACCATGTACCTGCGCCAGGTCATCAACAACAACACTCGGACAATCCTCCGGGCCATTGCCAATACTCGTTCGCGTTAGGAGCCATACGAAGCGATGCCCGAATGCGGCCCGCCGACAGAGAGATTGTTACCGCAGTCACTGCAGCAGCGATTCAGCGACTGCAGTCATCGCGGTAATGCCGGTGGTGAGTGTAGGCTCGGGCAGCGGTTCAAATTTCGACGTGTGAGGGCCAGGAAGGAACGCGCCGCGGGCTTCCGCTGCGGCAAGCTTTTGCGGGTCCATAGCGCCCAGCCAGAAGTAGGCAACTGGGATGCCTCCCGCGCCTGGCTCTAAACCCAACACGCCTACATCTTCGCTGCCCATGTGGCGAATCGAGTCGACCACGTTGTCCTTGCCGATCGTGTTTTCAATCTTCGCCCGAACGCGGCCCATCAGAGCCGGGTCGTTATAAAGCGACGGAGTGGACTCGTCCTCAAGCACCTTCACAGTCGCGGCCTTTTCAGGCGGCAGGCCTGCGGCAATCGTGAGTCCGGCCGCCATGTTGGTTAACCCGTCAATCACCGTCTTGCGAGCCTTATCAGAAAAAGTGCGAACAGTGAGTTCAAGCTTCACGTCGTCCGGGATAATGTTGCGCTTCGTCCCCCCGTGTATGTCGCCAACGGTTACAACAGTGGGGTCCTGCGGGTTTTCCTCGCGGCTCACAATGGTCTGTATTTGTGTGATGTAGAGTGCGGCCAGCGTGATGGGATCGCGGCCGTGTTCGGGCGCCGAGCCATGTCCGCCAATTCCATGAACCGTGACGTCAATCGATGTGGAGGCTGCCATCGCTGGGCCGGAAGTGATGCCGACCTTGCCCGCCGCAAGCTCGTTCGTGTCGTGCAGTCCGATCACCATGTCCGGCTTGCCCAGGCGTTCGTAAACGTGGTCGGCGAGCATGGCCTTGGCCCCATCAATGGTTTCTTCTGAAGGCTGCGCAAGCAGCATCACCGTGCCGTGCCAGTTTCCCTTCTGGGAAATCAGGTTCCGTGCCACCCCCAGCAGAACCGTGGTGTGCACGTCATGGCCGCAGGCGTGCATCACGCCAACATCCTGGTCGGCCGCATTCTTGCTGCGGACGCGCGAAGCATAGGGCAAACCGGTTTCTTCAACGATAGGGAGCGCGTCCATGTCAGCGCGGATCAACAGCGTCGGACCCGCTCCGTTCTTGAGGATGCCGACAACCCCAAAGCCATGCGACCCATCCGGATAAATGCCGATATGGTCCGTGACGGTATAGCCGTCTTTCCGCAGCGAATCGGCAACAATACCCGAAGTGCGTTCTTCGTGATGCGAAAGCTCGGGGTGGCTGTGCAGGTCTTTGTAAAGTGCGAGCAGATCCGGAGGAACCGATTGCCCATAAGCGGCCATCGAACAGGCGGCCATAAGATAGGTGGCCATTAGAGCGGGGGCAATAAGTGAGGTGCATGGCAGAGAGGTGAAGATCAGACGCGAGCGCATAGATGACCCCAGGGTAGTCTGGCCAGATTGTAACAGCGGGATTGTAACGTCGGGATTGCACCATCCAACCGCCAATCCTGCAGCTAGCTCCCCACCGCCACCGCCCCCAAAAACTCCTGAAACACATCGTTCGACAGCATCAGTCCACGCTCCGTCAGCCGCACCGTCTCGCCGTCCGAATCCACCAGCCCATCTTCCTTCAGACGTCCCACAACCTCCATTGCCCGCGCCACCGTCGGTACCCCAAACTCCCGCTCCAACGCCGCCACATCCACCCCTGCATTCAATCGCAATCCCAGGAACCAGGCCTCCTCATGCTGCCGCTCCGGCGAAAGCCACGAAATCTCCGCCGGCTCCGGCCCCTTCAGATATCCCCCCAAATCATCGGTAGTAGTCGACCGCAGCACATAGCCCTCCGAGCCTGTTGCATACAATGCCGACGAAGCATCCAGTCCCAGCCCCAGGTAAGGCCGCCGTTCCCAGTACCGCAGATTATGCCGTGACCTGAATCCCGGCCTGCAAAAATTCGAAATCTCGTACTGCCCTAATCCCGCCGCTCCCAGTTTCTCGATCCCCGTCGCATACATCGTCGCAATCGCGTCGTCCGTCGGCACCAATCCCGCGCGATAGCGCACTCCACCCGCCAGCATCTCCCGCCCCAGCCGCGAGTCCTCATCCACTTCCAGCATGTAAATACTCGCGTGCGGCACTCCGCTCTCAACCAGCGCCCCCAGCGACTCATCCCATGAATCAAACGTCTGTCCCGCCAGCCCTGCAATCAGGTCCACACTCAGGTTCCCGATCCCCGCCGCCCGCAGCCTCCGCAAATCCTCTTCCACAACCGTCCGGTTATGCAGCCGCCCGCTCTCGTGCGCCTCCCGGTCAATAAAGCTCTGCACGCCCAGGCTCACGCGATTCACCCCGGCAGCCGCCAGCGCCGCAAGCGTCTCATCTGCAATCTGTCCGGGCGCGCATTCCACCGTAATCTCCGCGTCCGGCTCAACGTCGAACTGCGCCCGCAGCGCGCCAAACAGCCGTGCCAGCAACTCCGGCTCCAGCAGACTCGGCGTCCCGCCGCCCAGGTAAACCGTGTCTACGCGCCGCGGCAGATCCAGCCCCATCTGTCCCGCCCAATTGCCGGCGGTCCCCAGATCCTCGATCAACCGTTCCACATAGCGCCCATGCTCACTCGCCGGGTACACTCCGGAAGCAAAGTTGCAATACGTGCACTTCGACCGGCAGAACGGAATCGAAATGTACACACCCAGCGCGTTGTCCTTGTGAACCGCCATTGAATTCATTCTTTCACGCAAACGCCACCCAGCCCGTTCCCTTGTCCCTAGTCCCTGTTCCCTGTTCCCTGCTTTTCTGTTCCCTGCTTTTCCGTTCCCTGCCCTTTGCTCTTCCCATGCAAGAATGAAGCTGAGGAGCCTATCGTTTGCGAGCCTGGCCGGTTTTGGCAATCACCATCATTCAATCCATTCTGATCCTGGCCCAGTGGTTCATCTGTCGAACCTGGATCGCCTTCTGGTTCCCTCAAAGTCCGGCCTTCAACGCCACACTTTACGCCGCCGTCTTTCTCCTCACCTTCAGCTTCGTCTTCTCCGCAATGCTCGGCTTTCGTTACTCCAACTTGCTGGTCGCGCTGTTCTATAAATCCGCCGCCGCCTGGCTCGGATTCCTCAACTACTTTTTTCTAGCCGCCGTTCTCTGCCGTCTCATCGCACTTGGTTACCGGCTCGTCTCCATCCCCGCGCCCCGCCCGCTCATCGCCGGCACATTGTTCGGCGTGGCCGTCCTCACCGGCATCTACGGCCTCATCAATGCCCAGTGGATCCGCGTCCGCCGCGTACCCATCCATCTTGAAAACATCCCCGCGTCCTGGCAAGGCCGCACCGCCGTTCTCTTCAGCGACCTGCATCTCGGCAACATCAACGCCCTCACCTTCAGCCGCCGCATCGTGCGCCTCGCCAACAGCCTCCATCCAGACATCGTCTTCATCTCCGGCGACTTCTTTGACGGCGTCAAGACAGACTGCCTCCGCATGGCTGCTCCCTATCGTGACCTGTCCGCGCCCCTCGGCGTCTACTTCGCCACCGGCAACCACGACGAATACGGCGACCTCGCCCACTACCTTGAAGCCCTCGCCCACGCCGGCATCCGCATTCTGAATAACGAAAAGGCCATCGTCGACGGACTAGCCATCCTCGGCGTCACCTATCACGAATCCACCCAAATCCTCCACATGCGCGCCACGCTTGAGCGCCTCCATCCCAACCCCGCTGCGCCGGCCATCCTGCTCAACCACGTTCCCAACCGCCTTCCCATCGCGGAGCAGGCCGGCATCAGCCTTCAACTCTCCGGCCATACCCACGCCGGCCAATGCTTTCCCTTCACCTGGTTCACCCGCCGCGCCTTCGGCAAATTCACTTATGGATTGCAGCGTTTCGGCGCGCTCCAGGTCTACACCTCCTGCGGTGCGGGAACCTGGGGTCCACCCATGCGCGTCGGCACCCGCCCTGAAATCGTCCTGCTCAAATTCCAATAGCACATAGGTGTCTCTCCGGTATCATGGCCTTTTCCTCAGGAGGTCCCATGAAGCTGCTCGCCAAATTCAACCTTGTGCTCGTCCTCGTATTCGGAGTGGGCATGTCCCTCATCGCGCACTATGCATATGTCTTCCTGATGAAGAACGCCCAGCAGCAGGTGCTGCAGCAGGCACAGTTAATGGCAGCCAGCGCCAGCGCCACCAAGGACTATACCGTCGAGCAGGTCAGCCCCATCCTTGAGCACACCCCGCAGCACAACAGCGACTTTCTACCCCAGACCATCCCCTTCTCCGCGGCCAACGTCACCTTCAAACTGCTTCGCTCGTCCTATCCCGATTACGTGCTCCGCGAGGCCGCGCTCAATCCCAGCAACCTCGACGACCGCGCCACGGAATGGGAAGTCGACCTGATCAATTACTTCCGCGATCATCCCAGCGAAACCCAGCATGTCGGTCAGCGCGCCACGCCCACTGGCACCATGCTTTACATTGCCGCACCCGTAGTTGCGGCGCCCGGCTGCCTGCAATGCCACAGCCAGCCCGCCCTCGCGCCCAAATCCATGATCCGTCACTACGGCTCCGAGCACGGCTTCGGCTGGAAGCCGAACGAGATTGTCGGCGCGCAAATCGTCTCCGTCCCCATGTCGGTGCCTATCGCGCTCGCGGACCAGGGCTTCCACGATCTGCTGATTGGCCTCGGCGGCATCTTCGTCCTCACCATCGTCCTCATCGATCTCGCCATCTACTTCATCGTCATTCGCCCGCTGCGCCGTGTCTCGATCAATGCCGACGTCATCAGCAAAGGCGAAATTGATCTCCCGCCGCTCCAGGTCAAAGGCAACGATGAAATCGCGCAAGTCACCGCATCCTTCAACCGGATGCATACCAGCCTCACCAAGGCGTTCGAAATGCTGAATGACTCGCAGGCGTGAACGCGCGTGCACGGAAGTCTACTGTCTTCTTGACCTCAGGAAAGCAGCTCGATCCGTTTCTGAGCTGATCTGCTTGGCCGCCTCCCGATAGATCACATCCAGGTCCTCGGTCTGCGCGGCCAGCTTCTTCACCACGAACTTCGCCACCGGACCGATAAACACCGCAAGCTTCCTGCTTACTTCTTCCAGCGGCAGGCTCTGTAGTCCGCTTCCTGATGGAGTCTTCGGCGCAACGGTCCCCGACGAACCCCGCGAAGCCACAACCACCGGCTGCGGCACCGGTTCCGTGAAAGCCGTATTCTGCTCTCTCAGCGACGGAGAAAGCCGTAGCGCATGCAAAAACTCGCCCGCCGTCGCAAACCGCCGCCCCGGGTCTTTCTCCATCGCGCGCATCACCGCATCCGAAAGGTACATGGGGAGTTGCGGAGCCACCGTGTGAGGCGCCCGCGGCACCTTGTTCATGTGGCCCATCATGATCTCGTAATTGTTATTTCCGCCAATGGGCAGGTTGCCCGTCAGCATCTCGTAGAGCGTCACACCCACAGAATAGATATCCGAGCGCTCTGTCGCCCTATTGCCGGTGACCTGTTCCGGAGACATATAGTTCAACGACCCCAGAAGATATCCGGTCTGTGTCAGGTGGCTCGCCTGCGTAGTGACGGCAATGCCAAAATCCAGCAGCTTCACCACCCCTTCGTCGGTAATCATGATGTTCGAAGGCTTGATATCCCGATGCACCACGCCGAGCTGATGCGCGTATACCAGCGCCTGCAGAGTTTGCGCGGTGTAGTCCAGCACCTGGGTCAGAGTGAACGTGCCTTTCATACTGCGATCGCGTAATGTCTCTCCGCGAATCAGCTCCATTACCATTGCAAGCTGGTTTTCGTAATAGAAAGCCGTGTGCAGCGCGGCAATGTTCACATGGCTCAGTGTGGCCAATGTCTGCACTTCGCGGCGAAACCGTTCCACCATCTCCGGCGTGCCAGACTGATCCGGCAAAAGAATCTTCATGGCTTCGCGCCGCTGTGCAATCAGGTGCTGCACCTCGTACACAACGCCCAGTCCTCCGGCCCCGAGCTTTGCAATAATCTCGTAATCGCCAATTCGCTGTCCGGGTTCAAATGCCATAGGGAATAATGCGGCCTTTGGGCTGCAGGTTTTCATCGAGTACAACTGATTGCGCCCCGCAGCGTCAAGCCGCGGTCCAACCTTCTTCATCGCCTACAGCGACGCTGCGCCTTATCGAAGCATCCCACGCAACCATGCGTCTCAATCGGTCGTTGGGGCGTCTACCCAGCATCCTGTTCACTCGGCCTTCAACCCGGACTGCCCGCTGCCTGGCGCCCCGGGCCCCCCAATTTTGGGGACCAGGGAGCGCACCATGCCAGTGCGAGCCTCATGCGAGCGTCTGCCCCACCGCAGGTGTTTGTTGATAGGATTATTCCGCTCCAGAAAAACGTTTTATCAAGGGGGTCCAATGAAGCATTTCTCAAATCGCGGCGGATTCTTGACGCTACAGCGAAACCAGAGTAGCCGTACCCCGGAAGCACAACGCCAAGTGGCTTTTTCCTTAAGAAAAAGCCACCTCGCACACCTTCTGCAAGGGCATATTTACTCTGGTTTCGCTCTAGCGCTCCTGTCGCTCTCCGTATTGACCGTTCCCGGCGCATGCCAGCGCCCCCGGCAAGCGCCCAAACCCACCGGTCCGTGGCAAAACACCAGCCTCTCGCCCGACGAGCGCGCCGACCTGGTCCTCAAAGAGATGACCCTCGAAGAAAAGGTCGCCCTCCTCCACGGCGTCGGCATGCCCACAGACGACCCCGTCACCCCTGAGAACGCTCCCTCCAATCGCGGCGTCGGCTACGCAGTCGGCGTCCCCCGACTCGGCATTCCGGGAATCGACATGAGCGACGCGGCCTACGGCGTCCGCTCCAGCGGAGCCAACGGCCGCTACTCCACTGCACTGCCCGCCAACGTCGGCGCAGCCGCAAGCTGGGACCCCGATGCCGCCTACGCCTATGGCAAACTCATCGGCGAAGAGCTTCGCGCCCAGGGCTTCAACATGACTCTCGGCGGCGGCGTCGACATCACCCGCGAACCCCGCAACGGCCGCACGTTTGAGTACCTCGGCGAAGACCCCATCCTCGCCGGAACCCTGGTCGCCCGCCTCATCCAGGGCACCCAATCCGCCCACGTCATCGGCGACATCAAGCACTACGCCTTCAACGACCAGGAAAGCGGACGCAACTCCGTCAACATCACCATCGGCAAGCGTGCCGCCCGCGAATCCGACTTGCTCGCTTTTGAAATCGGCGTATTAGACGGCAAACCCGCCGCGGTCATGTGCTCTTACAACCGCGTCAATACTGACTTCGCCTGCGAAAACAAGTGGCTCCTCACCGACGTCCTCAAGAAGGATTGGAACTTCCCCGGCTTTGTTCTTTCCGACTGGGGCGGCACGCACAGCACGGAGAAGGCTTCCGCCGCCGGCCTCGACAACGAGGAACCCGGCAGCTTCTTCTACGGCGATAAGTACAAAGCCGCCGTCGATGCGGGAACTATCCCCGTCGCCGAGCTAGATGAGCACGTGCACCGCATCCTGCGCTCCATGTTTGCTGCCGGTGTGGTCGATTATCCCCGCCAGCGCATGGTCATTGATCCCTTCATCGGGCTCGACGTCGCACGCCATATCGAAGAAAGCTCCATCGTCCTCCTCAAGAACGAGCACGCCACCCTCCCGCTCGTTCCCGCCCGCATCCGCACCATCGCCGTCATCGGCGCCCACTCTGACGTCGGCATGATCTCCGGCGGAGGCTCCGCGCAGGTTGACCCGCCGGGAGGCAACGCCATCGCCCCTCCAGGCAAAGGCTCCACCCACTGGCAGGAACAGATCTGGTTCCCCACCTCGCCCCTCAAAGCCATCCAGGCCCGCGCCCCCAAAGCCACCGTCAAGTACGACGCCGGCGACGACCCAGCAGCCGCAGCAGCCGCAGCCAAGGGCGCAGATGTAGCCATAGTCTTCGGATATCAGTGGGAAAGCGAAGGCATGGACCTTCCCAGCCTCTCGCTGCCCAACTACAAACTCAACGGCAAAGATGTCGATCAGAACGCAGTCATCGCCGCCGTCGCCGCCGCCAATCCCCACACCGTTGTGGTGCTTGAAACCGGCAGCCCCGTCACCATGCCCTGGGTCGATGCACCGGCAGCCATCCTTGAAGCCTGGTACGCCGGCTCTGACGGCGCAAACGCCCTAGGCAACGTCCTCTTCGGCGCTGTCAACCCCAGCGGCAAGCTCCCCAACACCTTCCCTAAGTCGGAAGCCGACCTGCCACACCCCACCGTCACCCAGCCGCCTGTCTTTCACTTCGATGGCCCGGTCTCGCCGGAAACCTGGGCCAAAGGCCTGCCTCCCTTCCAGGTCGCCTACGACGAAGGCCTGAAAGTCGGTTACAAGTGGTACGACGCGGAAAAGAAGCCCGTCCTCTTCCCCTTCGGCTACGGCCTCT
>JBEKRU010000019.1:0-64811 GCA_049518435.1 Occallatibacter sp.
CAATATAAATTAAATGAGTAGCTTGCAAACCTGTCCGTGTGTCAACCTGTGAACTTTACTCGTGAAAAACAGGCATATTCTGTTCAAAAACACCCCGAAAATACCCCATTTCTGCCGATAATTCGATGGTTCTGGCTCAATAAATCACCATCTGAACGTCGTCAGGAGGCATGAATGTGTTTGTACCCGCGGAAGCTTCACTCCCAAACGCCGCTCGAATCGGAGAGAATACTCTTCGATGATGAAACGGCATCTGGGAGCGAGCGTTTCTATCTGCGCGGGGCTTTGCCTCGCGTTTGCCTGCGTGCGGTGCGGCCACGGCCAGGCAAACGCCGCGTCCCCACCGGATCCATCGCGACTGGAGAAGCAGCGGATTGTTACCGATTCGCTTCCCGGCAAGCCCACGGTTCCACCCACGTTCTCCATTCCCGCGGAGCCTTTGGGTTTCTCCGCCCCCGGCTCCATTTATCTCGGCCAGCGTAACGCCTTGGCCTCGCTTGATTTTCTTGACGAGAATCGGCTGCTGTTCACCTTTCGGGTGCCTGGCCTCATTCGCCGGGAACCGGGGGAGAGCGGCGAAGAACGCCAGATCAAGGCCGTGGTGCTTTCGCTGCCCACGGGCAACGTGGAGGCCGAGGCGCTTTGGCCGGTGCACGACCGGACCCGCTATTTGTGGATGCTCAACGACGGGCACTTCCTGTTGCGCGATCGCGACGGGCTCCAAATGGGCGATGCCGCTCTACAGATGAAGCCCTTTCTGCACTTCCCGGGGCCGGTGCTCTTTCTGGAACTCGATCCGCAACAGCAATACCTTGTGACGGACTCGCGTGAGCCCGCGGCCAGCAACGCCAATGAGGTGAAGCCTACGATGCATTCAGGCGATGACGATCCAACGTCGGCGCAGCCAGGAGCCTCCGCGGCCGGTACAGACGCGGGGGCTAAAAAGGAGGATCAGCAGGATACGGTGTTGCGTATTCTGCGTCGCGATTCGGGCAAGGTCATGCTGGTTTCTCGCGTTCCCACCGCCGTCCGTTTGCCGCTCAACTCTGATGGGTACCTTGAAAGCCTGCGCGGCAATGGGGTGCGCTGGATGCTGAATATGAACTTTTTCAGCGGGGGCAGCCGGGTGGTTGGCCACGTGGACTCAACCTGCATGCCGGTTTACGAATTCATCTCGCAGCGCGAGCTGCTGGTGACCGCTTGCGAGTCCTGGGGTGGACACAGGCTGGTGGCGATGGACACGGATGGACATCATCTGTGGGATGTTCTGGCCTCCGGCTCAGGCGTGTGGCCGCTCTTGGTGAGGTCTCCGGACGGCATGCGGGTTGCTCGGGAGACGCTGGCGGTGAGTCATGCCGTGAATGCGTATTCGCCGCTCGATCCAGATGAAATCAAGGGCCAGTTGGTGAGAGTTTTCGATGCGGCAAACGGCAAGGAAGCGCTTGCGGCCCCTGCCATTCCGGCCCTCGACGCTGGAGGGAACGTGGCCATCTCGCCCTCTGGCAGACGTGTGGCGGTACTCAATGCCGGGTCCATCCAGGTGTTCGAGCTGCCCCCACCCGCGCAGTTTCCGGATAGCGCCGCAGCTCTGGCAGGACATTGAAGGGTTGAGCCGAGAATCAGAATTCAGTGTTTGTATTGTTCGTCGGTGACATGCTCCATCCAATCCACAACCTTGCCATCGAGCCGTTCCTGAATTGCGATGTGCGTCATGGCAGTGGAGGGTGTTGCGCCGTGCCAATGTTTCTCTCCGGGCGCGAACCAAATTACGTCGCCGGGATGAATTTCCTCGATCGGGCCACCTTCCCTTTGAGCCCATCCGCAGCCCGCGGTCACGATCAATGTCTGGCCCAAAGGATGCGTATGCCAGGCGGTCCGTGCTCCCGGTTCAAACGTGACGCAGGCGCCGGCAACGAGGGCCGGGTCAGGCGCCTGAAAAAGCGGATCAATGCGAACAGTGCCGGTAAACCACTCTGCCGGGCCTTTGCCGGACGGTTGCGAGCCGATGCGTTTGATCTCCATAACATCATTCTAATGGTGTCCATTTGGGAACGGGCTTGCTACTGCAAGGGTCATGAATGCAGCCAGCTTTCGCAAGCCCGTGTAGACTGGTCGATGGGAGATTTTTCTTGGCCACGGCTCTAGTCAACTACACGGCTGCGGCGGTCAGCGATCGCGGCCGCAAGCGCCCAACCAACGAAGATGCTTATGGATTCTCCCTGGAGAACGGAGTCTTTTTCGTTTGTGATGGGATGGGCGGGGCCGCTGCCGGGGAGATTGCCAGTTCATTGGCAGTTGACGAGATGCTTCGCTCACTCGGATCCCGTCATTCGTCCAGTCGCGCTGCTGGGGAAAATCCGATGCCGCAGCTTGCTGAAGAAGCTATCTTCTCCACAAACCAGGCTATTTTCTCCCGTTCCCAGCGCAACCTGAGACTGAGCGGGATGGGCACCACGCTGGTGGGACTGGTGGTGGAGGAGCGTCGGGTTTGGGTGGTCAATGTGGGCGACAGCCGCTGTTACCGGCTACGCTCCCGACACCTCGAACAAATTACCCAGGACCATTCGCTGGTGGAGGAGCAAGTCCGGCTGGGGCGCATGACCCGGTCCGAAGCCCTGCGTTCGCCGCTCAAGAACGTGATTACCCGGGCGCTGGGAACTCAGAAACGTGTGACCCCCGACATATTCGAGCTGGCGGCGGAGCCGGGTGACCTTTTCCTGCTGTGTTCTGACGGATTGACTCGGGAGCTTTCCGACTCGCTGATTGAATCGATGCTGTCGCTGGATTTGCCTCCGGAAGAGCTTTGCGCCCGGCTGGTGAATGCGGCGAAAAAGGCGGGCGGGCACGACAACATTACTTGCCTGCTGGTGCGCGCTGGTCACTAGAATTCACGGCTCAGGTGTCAGGCCTCACGTTTGCAACAGGCTCAATTCATTCCCTCCGCTCAACTCCATCGTTCTCGCGCGATTGACACTGGGAGGCGCCGGTCGTATTCTTCGGGGGCTACAGTTAGCGTTAACTTTCCCGTCAAGGAGCCGGAATGGGCGAGGCAAGCGGAAGAGCATTGGTGTCTGTTGATCCCGCGGCAATTCCACAAAGAAGGCTTTATACCGGGGCCGCAATGCCGGCTATCGGCCTGGGCACATTTGGCTCGGATCACGTGACTCCTACGCAGGTTGCGGGCGCCGTCAAGGGCGCGGCGGCGGCTGGCTACCGGCATTTCGATTGCGCGTCTGTCTATAGCAACGAGCCCGAAGTCGGCGCATCCCTTGAGGCAATTCAACAGGGCGGAGTGAAGCGAGAGGAACTCTGGATTACCTCGAAACTTTGGAATGACAAGCACGCCGAGGATGATGTGATTGCTTCATGCCGCAAGTCCCTGGCCGACCTGCGGCTCAAGTATCTCGACCTTTACCTGGTTCACTGGCCGTTTCCCAATTTCCATCCGCCTGGGTGCGATGTCTCTTCACGCAGCGCGGACGCCAAGCCGTATATCCACGATAGCTTTATGAAGACGTGGCGGAAGATGGAAGAGTTGGTTGAATTGGGATTGGTGCGGCATATCGGCACCTCGAACATGACCATCGCCAAACTGAAGCTCGTGCTACGGGATGCTCAAATCAAGCCTGCCGTGAATGAGATGGAACTGCACCCACATTTCCAGCAGCCCGAGCTATTCCAGTTTGTCGTCGAGAATGGAATGCAGGCGGTTGGCTATTGTCCTATCGGCTCGCCGGGACGCCCCGAGCGCGATCGCACTCCGGACGATACCAACCCAATTGAAGATCCGGTCATCCTGAAGATCGCCCAGCGCCACGGCTTGCACCCCGCCGTGGTTTGTATCAAGTGGGCTGTTCAGCGGGGGCAAACGCCCATTCCATTCTCGATCAATAACTATGCGGCGAATCTTGAAGGCGTTGTGGCACCGGAGCTGACAGATGAGGAGATGAGCGAAATCGCCGTCGTCGATAAAAACTGTCGGCTGATCAAGGGGCAGGTCTTCCTTTGGAAAGATGGACAGACCTGGGAAGATCTTTGGGATATTCATGGGGAGATTACGCCGCCCTGAATATGTGTAACTCACGCCACGGTGATGTAGGAGTGATCGGGGATCTGACGGTCCTTATCGTGCACTGCCGGATTGTACGCCGGATCAAATGCGGAGAGAGAAAATGCAAGCAACCATGACTGCAGCGTACCTGCCGGGGAATTCGACTGTTGAGCTGCGCACTGTCTCGGTGCCGGTTCCGGGCCACGGGGAAGTCTTGCTGCGCATCAAGGTCTCGACCATCTGCGGCTCGGATATCCGGGCAATTTATCACGAGCATCTTGGCAAAGGACCTGAGGGATACCAGGGTGTGATTGCGGGTCATGAACCATGCGGCGAGATTGTGGAAACCGGTGAAGGCTGCCGGCGCTTCAAGACCGGCGATCATGTCATTGTCTACCACATCTCCGGATGCGGCGTTTGCAACGATTGCCGCCGCGGGTACATGATCTCCTGCACCAGCGAAAAATATCGCCGCGCCTACGGGTGGCAGCGCGACGGGGGCATGGCCGAGTTCATGCTGGCCGAGGAGAAGGATCTGATCGCGCTGCCCGACGAGCTTTCATTCGCCGATGGAGCGCAGGTGGCTTGCGGATTCGGTACCGTCTATGAAGGGCTGGAAAAGATCGGAATTAACGGAAACCATGCTGTGCTGGTAACAGGATTGGGGCCGGTGGGGCTGGCGGCGGCCGCGCTCTGCCGCAAACTCGGCGCAAACAAGATCATCGGGATTGATGTAGTCCCTGAGCGCATGAAAATTGCGGTCGATCTGGGCTTGTGCGATGCGGTGATGGCCTCCGGGTCCGACAACGTGGAGCAGGTGAGGGAGCTAACCGGCGGCTTCGGCGTGGAACGCGCAGTGGACTGCTCCGCGCACCATGCCGCGCGTACAACAGCTATCCGCGCGACGCGCAAGTGGGGACGGATTGTGTTTATTGGCGAAGGCGGGAAGGTCGAGATCAACCCTTCTCCGGACATGATTCACGATCAGAAGACCTTGTATGGGTCGTGGGTGACGTCGACCTGGCTGATGGAAGAACTGGTGGAACGGCTGGTTCGGTGGAATCTGCATCCGGCAGACATTATCACGCACCGCTTTCCGCTGGCGCGTGCTGGCGAGGCTTATGCGCTGATGTCCTCGGGCAAGTGCGGCAAAGTCGCCGTGTGCGCAGAGGAAGAGTTAAGTTAGGACGGCAACAGCGGCCAATAGGACAACCTGCGCAATTCATGTTTCGGACCCCAGCGAAGAACGAGAATAACGGAGAAGAATCGCAATGGCAATGAATCGACGCGAACTGATTAAAAGGATAGGAAGTGGATGTTCCGCCCTCGCGCTCTCAAGGCTCCTGAAGGCCCAGGCAAACTCCGGTGGCAACTTCCTTCCTACGCGGGAGTCCCTGCAGACATACCGCATACCTGAGTGGTTTCGCGATGCTAAGTTTGGCATCTGGTCGCATTGGGGTCCGCAATCGGCCATTGAAGACGGGGATTGGTATGCACGCAATATGTACATACAAGGATCGAGCCAGTATCTCTACCATGTAGAGACTTACGGGCATCCGAGCAAGGTTGGTTACAAGGACCTGGTGAATAACTGGAAGGCCGCGAAGTGGGATCCGGATCACTTGATGAGTCTCTACAAGAAGGCAGGCGCAAAGTATTTTGTGAGCATGGGCGTGCATCACGATAACTTCGATCTTTGGGACTCGAAGTACACACGCTGGAATGCCGTGAACATGGGGCCCAAGCGTGACGTGGTCGGCACATGGGAGAAGGCTGCGCGGAACCACGGCTTGCGCTTCGGTGTAAGTGAGCATTTGTGGATTAGTTACAAGTGGTTTTCAGTGAGCCACGGCTCCGACAAGACTGGCCCACTGGCGGGCACCTCCTATGACGGGGTCGATCCCGCTTTCGCCGATCTCTATCACGATGCCGGATGCGCAAAGTTTGCCGACAAGCTTGACTGGAACGACGATGGCATCCCTGACTCCTGGCGCCAGCACTATCTCGATCGCATGACCGACCTGATTGATAAGTACCATCCTGACCTGCTTTACACCGACGGTCATCTTCCTTTTGGCAATTATGGACTGAAGATGGTCTCGCATCTTTACAACGTCAGCGCTCAATTGCATGGCGGTCCAACCGAAGCGATTTACACCAGCAAGGAGGCGTCTGATTGCGCTGTCGGTACATGCCTGCTGGATCATGAGCGGGGGGTATCCGATGGCATAGCGGCTAACCCCTGGCAAACGGACACCTGCATTGGCCAGTGGCATTACAAGCGTGGAGAGAAATATAAGACTCCGAAAAAAGTCATCGATCTGTTGGTTGACATTGTCAGCAAGAATGGCAATCTGCTGCTCAATTTCCCGCTGCCTAATTCGGGCGAGCTTGACTATGAAGAGATGACCACCCTGGAGGGCATCACCGCATGGATGGCGGTTAACAGCGAAGGCATTTATGGTTCGCGGCCCTGGAAGATCTATGGGGAGGGCCCTTCCACCCAGGTCAAGATTGTTACGGGGAACTTCAACGAAGACAAGACGAAAGACCTTGGCGCGGAGGATGTCCGATTCACAACGATAGGAAGTACGCTCTATGCGTTTGTGATGGGTTGGCCGGACAAGGCTGCCGTGGTGAACGCGCTTGGCATTGGCAGTCCTCAGAGCCCGGGAAAAATTCGCAAAGTTGAGCTGCTCGGGTACAGCGGGACGCTTAATTGGAAGCAGGACGAGGCTGCTTTGAAGGTCGAAATGCCGCCTGCAAAGATTTCCGACCTGGGAATCACGCTCAAAATAGCACTGGCTTAGCAGAGACGCGCGGGCGCGGCTCGACCGATCGCCGGGGAATTTCATGCTTCCCTGGAGAACGGGGACCAAGAGTCGGGAAAAATCGTTTTACTCAAATGTGAAGTTTGCCCTTGACAAACTCTCCCGACCGGGAATAAGTTTGTTCGGTGTTTGAACAATTGTATTGTTTGGACCTTGAATTTGATTCAAGTCCTGGTGGCGCTGAAGAGATTTAGAATCGACTCTTGTTCAAACTCCCGTGGCGATTTTCACTCGCGGAGAAGAAATGGGGTAGCAACAATGGAGAAGCTATCCAGACGACAATTCGCCGCAATCGGGGTGGGGATGGTCGCATCGGCAACTTTGCCGCTGCGTGCATTGGCACAGGGTTCACCATTCAGGATTTCCGTAATCAACGACGAAATCTCGGCTGACTTCGATCACGCCTGCTTCGTTGTCTCCCATGATTTCGGCTTGAACTGGATCGAGCTTCGTTCCATGTGGGGCAAGAACACCATGGCGCTGAGCGATGCGGAGATAGCGGAATCGAAACGGATTCTCGCCAAATACGATCTGCAGGTGACAGACATCGCCAGCCCGCTGGGCAAGACTGACTGGCCGGGCGCGCCCAAGTCTGCATACAGTTCGAAGGGCGACATGCACAATGCTGCTGAAGTCACTTTCAAGCAGCAGGATGAGATTCTGGAAAAGTCGATCGCTCTCGCAAAACAGTTCAACACGGATAAGGTTCGCAGTTTCGACTTCTGGCGCCTTGACGATGTCGCGCCCTATCGCGCGGCCATTGACGAGAAGATTCGTTCGATGGCGGAGGCTGCGGGCAAGCAGGGCGTTCTGCTGGTTCTTGAGAATGAGTTTGAGTGCAATACGGCAACGGGACGGGAGGCAGTGCGAACCTTGAACGCCGTAAAGACTCCGCACCTGGCGCTGAACTGGGACCCGGCAAATGCCGTGATGCGCGGTGAACTGGATGCCTTTCCGGCGGCATGGGATCTGCTGCCGAAAGACCGCATCCACCATTGCCATTGCAAGAATGCTGTGAAGAATGCAGAAGGCAAGATTGAGTGGTCGCCGGTGGACAAGGGATTTATTGACTGGGCGGCGCAATTTCGCGCGCTGAAAAAGATGGGTTATCGCGAAGGGGTCAGCCTTGAGACGCATTGGCGCGGCGGCGGCACAGCGGAAGAATCGACCCGCATCAGTTGGGCGGGGATGAAGCAAGCATTGAAAGACGCATCGGCGCTTTAGCTCGATTTCAAAGACGCCATTGGAACTTCACCTATGATCGAACAACACAGGCCTTCGCTGGTTTGATGGAGAGACAAAGTGGTTACTCGACGTGAATTTCTTGACACACTTGCAATAGGAACTGCAGGGATGGCCATCGCCTCGACAGCGAAGAGCTACGGCCAGATCATGGGCTCCAACGATCGTCTCAACTTTGCAGTAATCGGCGTGCATTCCCGCGCTTATGCGCACCTTTCCTCGCTGAAGGCGAACAAGGCGGCGGCTCGGATTTCGCATGTCTGCGATGTGGACAGTAATACCATGCAGAAGTTTGCCGCGGATACTGCGCGCGAGATGGGCGAAGCGCCGGCGACGGAGAAGGACTTTCGCAACATTCTGAAGTTGAAAGAAATTGATGCGATTACGATTGCCGCGCCGGATCACTGGCATGCACCGATGGCCATCGCCGGTTTGCAGGCAGGCAAGCATGTGTATGTTGAAAAACCCTGCAGCCACAATCCTGCGGAGGGAGCGCTGCTGGTTGCGGCACAGCAGAAGTATGGGAAGCAAGTTCAGATGGGAACGCAGCAACGTTCGTCGCCACACACGATTGAGATTGTGGACAAGATTCACAACGGGCTGATTGGCAGGGCTTATTACGCGAAGGCCTGGTACAGCAACATCCGCAAGTCGATTGGGGCTGGGAAAGAGGTACCGGTTCCGCAGCAGCTCGACTGGGATCTTTTTCAGGGACCAGCGCCGCGCCAGGCGTACAAGGATAATTTTCAACCGTATAACTGGCACTGGTTCAAGATCTGGGGCACGGGCGAGACATTGAACAACGGCACGCATGAGGTGGATGTATGCCGGTGGGCGCTCGGTGTCGATTTTCCCAATCGGATTACTTCGTCTGGCGGGCGATACCACTTCAAGGATGACTGGCAGTTTTACGACACCCTGGTTACCAGCTTTGAATACGATGATAAGTTGATTTCGTGGGAAGGCAAATGCTGCGAGGGGATGAAGATCTACAACCGCGACCGGGGATCCGTAATTATGGGAACAACCGGGTCGGTACTTGTGGACCGCGACGGCTATGAAGTCTACGACCTGAAGGGAAACAAGACCAGTGAGTTCAAAGTTGGCAAGGGCACCTCGTCCGGTGACCTGGTGGGCGCCGACTCCATGACCGATGCGCACTTTGCCAATTTCATTGCGGGCGTGCGTACGGGCGAGAAACTGCACGCGCCGGTCTCGATTGGCAACGTTGCTGTGACGATGCTTCAGCTCTCCAATGTTGCCTGGGAGATGAATCGGGAGTTGCACCTTGCTCCGGCAGACGGAAAGATTCTGCATGATGCGCAAGCAATGAAGCTTTGGGGTCGCGATTACGAACCGGGGTGGGCGCCGCACCTGTAAACCGCCTGGCGATTCGTGTCCTCTAGAAACCATCAACCGAGAAGCGATGCAGCTGAAGGAACTGCACTTTTATGAATGAAAATCTATCGCGCCGCAACTTCGTTCAATCGGGCGCGCTCATTGCAGCAGCGTGTGCAGTGTCGGGATCACGGTCTGCGTTCGCGGAACCGATGGTTGCATCCGTCAAACCGTCGCCGGTTCACCTGGGATTGGCCAGCTACACGTTTCGCAACTTTACGCGGGCTCAGACGATTGGTTTCATGAAGCAGCTCAACCTGAGCGAGTTGAATGCCAAGGACACGAAGGATCATCTGCCGATGGATGCTGCCGCGGAGGCACAGGCGCTGGCAGACTATGCGGCTGCCGGGATTAAACTCCATGCCGCGGGAACCGTTTATTTTCCGAAAGACGATGACGCAGATATTCGAAGCAAGTTTGAATACGCCAAACGGGCTGGTATTTCAGTCATCGTGGCGGGGGACCCGACACCGCAGATCCTGCCTCGCATTGAGAAGTTCGTCAAGGAATACGACATTCGGTTCGCAATTCACAACCACGGCCCGGAAGACAAAGTTTGGCCTTCGCCGTTGGACGTGTTGAAGGCTGTGAAGGGAATGGACCCACGCCTGGGTTGCTGTATCGACGTGGGCCACTGCGAGAGGGCGGGTACGGATGTGGTTGAGGCGATTCACGAGGTGGGGCCGCGACTGTTCGATATGCACATCAAGGACCTGACAAGTTTTCAAAGCAAGGAAAGCCAGGTTGCGGTGGGACAGGGCATCATGCCGATTCGCGGAATCTTCGAGGCGCTGACCTCAATTGGGTACAAGGGGTTTGTCGATCTCGAATACGAGATTCACGGCGACGATCCGATGCCGGGTGTCATCGAGTCCTTTGCCTTCATGCGCGGCGTTCTGGCGGGCATGGGCTACGCAAACAACGCCTGAAGGTCTACTTTCTGAGCGGAGGGCGGGGAACTTCCGGTTGGAATGCATATAATGGTGGTCTGACCTCTTGGCCGGACCGGCAGTAACATCATTTCCTCAGAGCAAGGTTGCAATCATGTTGATCCACGAAGACCGCTTGTTTCCCTCCGAACAGGAAGCTCGGAAGATAGCCAGGGCGCTGTACGAGCACGTTCGCACGCTGCCCATCGTTAGCCCCCACGGACACACACAGGCACGGTGGTTTGCCAGCAACGAGCCTTTTCCTGACCCGACGAAGCTGTTTGTGCAGCCCGATCATTACGTCTATCGGATGCTGTTGAGCCAGGGCGTTTCCATGGAGGAGCTTGAGATTGGCGAACCGGAGCTGAAGGATGCGCGCAAGGTCTGGCACACCTTCGCGCGTCACTATTACCTGTTTCGCGGAACGCCCACGCGCATGTGGCTGGATTTTGCCTTTCAGGAGCTTTTTGGGCTGCAAGACAGGCTGTCAGAGAAGACGGCCGACCTCTACTTCGACACGATTTCAGAAAGGCTGCGCACACCGGAGTTTCTGCCCCGCGCGCTCTATGAGCGCTTCAATCTTGAAGTGCTAGCGACCACGGATTCTCCGTTCGATTTGCTCAGTGATCACCAGGCGATTCGCGATTCGGGTTGGAAAGCGAAGATCGTGCCCACTTTCCGACCTGATTCGGTGGTCGATCCGGAGTTCCACGGATTTGGCAGGAACATTGCCTTGCTGGGCGAGCAAACCGGTGAAGACACTGCGACTTGGGTCGGCTACCTAAATGCGCTGCGCAAGTCGCGGCGCCGTTTCCAGACGCATGGATGCACGGCGACCGACCACGGGCATCCCACGGCGCAAACAGCGGACCTGCCGCTTTCCGAGGCGGCGGGGCTGTTTCTTCGCGTCCTCGACGGAAACGCCGATCTGCGGGAGAAGGAACTGTTTCGCGCGCAGATGCTGACTGAAATGGCGCAAATGAGCCTCGAAGACGGCCTGGTAATGCAGATTCACCCAGGCAGCGTGCGCAACCACAATCGCAAGGTTTTCGAGCGCTATGGGCGCGACGCCGGCGCTGACATTCCCAGGGCGACGAATTACGTGGACGCGCTGAGGCCGTTGCTTGACCGCTTTGGCAATGAGACCTCACTCACCATTATTCTGTTTACGCTGGACGAATCCACTTATAGCCGTGAACTTGCTCCATTGGCCGGCCACTATCCATGCCTGCGGCTTGGGCCGTCATGGTGGTTTCACGATAGCCCTGAGGGAATGATGCGCTTTCGTGAGCAGGTGACGGAAACGGCGGGCTTCTACAATACGGTTGGATTCAACGACGATACGCGCGCGTTCCTTTCCATTCCAGCCAGGCACGACGTGGCACGGCGCATTGACTGCGCCTTCCTGGCAAGGCTTGTTGCCGAGCACCGGCTCGGAGAAGACGAGGCATTTGAAGTGGCGCATCAGTTGACATACGACCTTGTGAAAAAAGCTTACCGGCTGTAATGAATAGACCATCTGCAGGAATAGCCCTGCATGCAGCCTTGAATGGAGAAAGCATGAGCTCTCATCTTATGGATCTTGCCGGCAAGTGTGCCGTTGTGACTGGTGGTACTTCCGGAATTGGGCGCGCAATGAGCCTTGGTCTGGCCGATGCTGGAGCGGACGTCATCGCCACGGCGCGACGGCAGCAGCAGGTGGACGAGACGGCCGCCGAGATTGAAGCGCGCGGACGCCAGACGCTACGGCTGACCTCCGATGTCTGCGACCGTGCTTCCCTGGAAGCATTGTTGGCTGCTGCTCTCGATCACATCGGAAAAGTCGACATACTCATTAACTGTGCCGGGAGAATCAAGCGGACACCCACTATCACTCAGCCTGAGGAAGAATGGACCGGAATCCTTGACACCAATCTTACAGGGACTCTTCGCGCATGCCAGGTCTTCGGAAAACATATGCTGGATCGCGGTTATGGACGTATCGTCAAC
Organism: Occallatibacter sp.; assembly: GCA_049518435.1. Lineage (GTDB taxonomy): Bacteria > Acidobacteriota > Terriglobia > Terriglobales > Acidobacteriaceae > Telmatobacter. Next base: position 12,441 of record JBEKRU010000019.1, read on the forward strand.
ATTGCGTCTCTGAACAGCTTTGTTGCGCTTAGCGAGGTGGCCGCGTATGCCGCAAGCAAGGCGGGCGTCGCGTCGCTGACACGCTCGCTGGCCGTCGAGTGGTCGAAGAAGGGTGTCACAGTGAATGCTATCGCGCCGGGGGTTTTTCGCACTGACTTGAATGCGGATTTTCTTGACGGCACGGCGCGCGGCAAGGAACTGCTGATGCGCACACCGATGGGCCGATTTGGCAAGACCGAAGAGTTGGTGGGAGCGGCGATTTATCTGGCTTCCGATGCCGCTTCGTTTGTCACAGGACAGACTCTCGTTGTCGATGGGGGATTTCTAGCGAGCGGTGTGAATCAGTAAACGAATTGGTTCAAAGCTGCTGCAAAGCGTAAAACTCTGCTAAACTCATCGATTAATTGAGCTTTAGCGGGCAGCGATTGCGAAACCGGCCCGGTGAGGTTCTGAAGCAAGAACTCGATTGAGGACAGGAAGCCATCAGGATGCCGACGACGCGCTACGCCTTCACGAACAAGCAGAGCGCGTCGAATAAAATGCCGCGGCAGATCAATCGGAATCTAATTTTCAACCAGATTCGGACCCGGCAACCGATTTCACGGGCTGACTTGGCGCGGTCGTCGGGGCTGCAGAGGAGCACCGTCTCGCTTATTGTTGAGGAGTTACTCGCGGAGAGATGGATTGTCGAGGGATCGATGGGCCGGCTTCCCCGCGGTCGGAGGCCAACATTTCTAAATCTCAACGGCCAGCGCGGAGTGCTCGCCATGGATATCCACCCTGGCCAGACCACGGTGGCAGTTACTGACCTGGGCGGAAGAATCCTGTCGCAAAGCGTGATTGCCCTTCCGGAGAACCCGCAAAAGGTCGTCGGCGTCATCGTAAACGAAATCCGCAAGATGATCGCCTCCCATGCCGGTCGTTCTTTCGATGGAATCGGGATTAGCGTTCCCGGCCGCTTCGATCTTCAGTCCGAAAAATCCAACTCAGGGAAACACTCCGTGAGGAGTTCGATGTTCGCGCCTAATATCAATTGGCCGATTGGAACCATCAAATCGCGGGTGGAGCAGGCCACCGGGCTTCCAGTCGTGGTGGATAACGTGGCTAACGCATGCGCGCTTTCTGAGGTTTGGTTTGGCTACAGCGACGGCGTCAGGGATCTTGTGGTGGTGAATGTTTCGGAAGGATTGGGTACCGGCATCTTTGCCAATGGCCGCATACTTCGCGGAGAAGGCGGCTACGCGGGGGAGTTCGGCCACGTACAGATGGATCCAAATGGATTGATATGTGGGTGTGGAAGCAGAGGATGCTGGGAGACGGTGGCCTCCAATCGTGCAGGAATGCGCTACTATGCCGAAGTCGCGAACCGGCCTTCACCACCTTTTGAGGCTTTGCTGAAGTTGGCGGATGCGGGGGACGCTGCGGGCAGGCAGGCGCTGGGGAAAATGTCCGCGGCACTGGGCAGGGGGATGGCGATGATTGCGTCCGCTCTTGCGCCCAGCGAGATCGTGGTTGTGGGAGACATTACCAGCTTGTGGGAGTTTGCCGGCCCGCTCGTTGAGGCCGAGATGCGCCGCAATCCGTTGCCGAGAGTGCCGCTGCTTCGGCCGGCCTACGAAGGCGACAAGGCTCGCTTGCGCAGCGCGGTCGCCCTGGTGATGAACGAGAACTCGCTCTGAGACTGTGTGTTCTGCCGATGTCTTTGGCGCTACGGTAACAATCCCATTGCCCAACCGGCGCGTTTCAGTTAACTTCAAAGACTCAAACTCTTTCGATTGGAGTCGGCGCAATGCCCCGTATCGTTCGATGTTCTATTATTCAGGCTTCAAATGCGGTAGTGGCTACCGAACCCCTGGCTGTTCAAAAGCAGGCTATGATCGAAAAGCACCTCGGCCTCATTCGCAAGGCTGCCGCGGATGGCGCTCAAGTTGTTTGCCTGCAGGAGATATTCAACGGACCGTACTTCTGCGCCGAGCAATCGGTGAAATGGTACGAGAGCACTGAGGCAGTTCCCGGCGGCCCCACCGTCAGCCTCATGCAATCGCTCGCCAAAGAGCTTGGCGTCGCCATGATTGTGCCGGTGTATGAAGTGGAGCAGGAAGGCATCTTCTACAACACAGCCGCAGTGATCCAAAATGATGGATCCTATCTGGGGAAATATCGAAAGACACATATTCCGCATGTCGCTCCCGGGTTCTGGGAAAAGTTCTACTTCCGGCCAGGCAACCTCGGCTACCCGGTTTTCGACCTGGGCTTCGTCAAGATCGGCGTGTATATCTGCTATGACAGGCATTTTCCCGAGGGCGCACGTTGCCTCGGCTTGAATGGCGCGGAAATTGTCTTCAACCCGTCGGCTACAGTGGCTGGCTTGAGCGAGTATTTGTGGAAGCTGGAACAACCCGCCCACGCGGCGGCCAATGGCTACTTCATCGCTGCAATCAACCGCGTAGGCACTGAACCCCCATGGAACATCGGCGAGTTTTACGGGTCGAGTTACTTTGCCAATCCACGGGGACAGATTTTCGCCCAGGCCGCGCGCGACAAGGATGAAGTACTGACGGCCGACTTGAACCTGGATGAGATCGCCGAGGTGCGGCGCACCTGGCAATTCTATCGTGACCGCCGGCCCGATTTGTACGGACCGCTCGTGGCTTCGTAAAGCGCGGCCGGCAATGCGCCACTTTGCGTGTGCTCGTTCGCAAGTTGCTGTCAACCCGGTAAATCTTATGAGGCATGAATGAGCACTGCGACATTACCCGACGATCCGCAACTGCGCCAGCGTTTCAGCGAATTGAAGCCGCCGCTCGCGCCGCAGGCTGCTGTCATCGAAGCTAACCGCTGCCTCAACTGTTTTGACGCGCCTTGCACTTCGGCTTGCCCCACGCACATCGACGTACCCGGATTTATCAAACGGATTGCTTCCGGCAATCTGCGCGGCTCTGCCCTGCGCATTTTAAACGCAAACATTCTAGGCGGAAGTTGTTCGAGAGCTTGCCCTGTTGAAGTGCTTTGCGAGGGGGCATGCGTGATGCATAACTATCATCGCGAACCAATCCAGATTGCTCTGCTTCAACGTCACGCAATGGATTTCTTCCATGACTCGGGCGAGGCGTTGCTCAGTGCAGTGCCCGAACCGCGGAATCTGCGGGTCGCCTGTGTTGGCGGAGGCCCAGCTTCGCTAGCCTGTGCCGCGGAACTTCGGCGCCAGGGTGCTTCAGTCACCATCTTCGAGCGTCGGGCGCTCCCGGGCGGCTTGAATACCTACGGAGTGGCAGAGTACAAGCTGCGCGCCTCTGACAGTCTGCGTGAAGTGGAGATGATTCGCCGGATGGGGGTTGAGTTTCGTTTCGGAGCGAGCATTGAGTCCGCGCTTGATCTTGAAGCCATTGAGGCTGAATTCGACTTCATCTTTCTTGGCGTAGGTCTCGGTGCAATGCAGCGTCTCGGCATACCGGGCGAGGATGCGGAGGGCGTTACCAATGCGCTTGAGCTGATCTCGGCTTACAAGACGGGACACATCCGCGAGATCACGGGAACTGTCGTTGTCGTGGGGGCGGGAAACACCGCAATCGATGCGGCAAACGCGGCTCGACGGCTTGGAGCGCACACTGTTTACATGCTCTATCGGCGCGGCGAAAGCGATATCCCCGCCTTCGACTTCGAGTATGAACACGCCAAGCAAGAGGGCGTGCAATTCCTGTGGCACCGCCAACCGCTCGCGATTCAACCTGGGAAGCACGGTCGATTGCTTCTTGATACGGTGCTTGTGCAACAGGTAGACAGGACACTGCTGCCCATTCTCAATTCGGAATACCAGATTGAGTGCGACCTGGTGGTGCCGGCGATCGGCCAATCGCCGCTCTCTCAGCTAATGCAGGAGTTGCGACACATTGCTGTGCGGAACGGGCGCATTGTTGCGGATCGTGCTACCGGGCAAACCGGGAATCCACGCTACTTTGCAGGCGGGGACTGCGTTAACGGCGGTCGCGAAGTGGTGGACGCCGTTGCGGACGGAAAACGCGCAGCCCTCACCATGTTGAAAATTACGGAGGCCGTTCATGCCTGATCTCCGTGTTCGTGGTTTTGCAGGCGGCATCAGTTCGCCCAATCCATTCTGGCTTGCCTCTGCGCCTCCTACGAATTGCGGCGAACAGATTATGCGCGCCTTCGATGCAGGTTGGGGCGGCGCGGTGTGGAAGACCATCGGCGAACCGGTGACCAATGTAAGCTCGCGTTACTCCGCCACCGATTGGAATGGCCAGCGCATTATGGGCCTCAATAATATTGAGCTCATCAGCGATCGCAGCATCGAAATCAATCTCAGAGAAATGACTGAGGTTAAGAAGCGGTACCCGAATCATGCTGTGATTGCTTCGCTGATGGTTGAATCAACACGCGAAGCGTGGCATGAGATTGTTACGCGCGCCGAAGACGCAGGCGCAGACGGGCTTGAACTCAACTTCGGTTGTCCTCACGGAATGAGCGAACGCGGAATGGGTTCCGCAGTAGGACAGGTGCCCGAATATGCCGAGATGATTACTGCATGGGTGAAGGAGAGAGCACGTACGACGGTGCTGGTTAAGCTCACGCCCAACATCTCCGACATTCGTACCGTCGCGCGTGCGGCCAAGCGAGGTGGGGCAGACGGCTTGTCGGCAATCAATACGATTAACTCAATCACCGGCATCGATCTCGACACGCTGATCCCGCGACCCAATGTCGATGGGAAAAGCTCCCATGGTGGTTACTGTGGGCCGGCTGTGAAGCCCATCGCGCTCAACATGGTGCAGCAGGTCATGTCGGATCCCGAGGCTGCATTGCCGCTCTCCGGCATTGGGGGCATTGGCGACTGGCGCGACGCCGCTGAATTTATTCTCCTCGGGTGTGGCACTGTGCAAGTGTGCACGGCGGCCATGCACTACGGGTATCGCATTGTTGAAGACATGGCCGAGGGCCTCGACAACTGGATGCAGTCGAAAGGGTTCGCGACGATCGAAGATTTCCGCGGCCTCTCTTTGCCGAAGGTGACCGAGTGGAAGCACTTGAATCTCAACTTCAAAATCGTTGCGCGCATCAATGAACAGAAGTGCATCGGCTGCGATCTGTGTCACATTGCCTGTTGGGACGGCGCACACCAATGCATTCATCTGGACCGTGTTTCTGGGCCGGTGGATGGGGATGTGGAGTTGCATCCGATACCAGCGGAGCAGGAGGCTCGCAGCCGCGCAACCATCACGAGCACGCCAGTTACGCGCAAGGAGCGTGAGGCTGTTGGGGACGGGCATTGTCCGTATTCAACACCTCTGGCGCGCATTCCGCGCGTGGATGAAACCGAGTGCGTTGGCTGCAATCTCTGCTCGCTGGTTTGCCCGGTGGACGAGTGCATCACGATGGTGCGTGTCGAAAACGGATTAGCACCTGAAACATGGGAAGAACGCACTCATGGCGCTTCATGCACGAACCCGACGCAGTAACGTTGAGCTACAGCTGCAATCGATTGACAAAACCCAGGCAATTGAACAAGGACATCAAGCCATGCCTTCCGTTCTCATACAAAACGGCACCATCGTCAACGCGGACACAATTACGCGATCCGACTTACTGATCGACGGCGCGGTGATCAAGGAAATTCGCGCCGACATTCCGACTGCGGCCGCGGATACTATCGTCGACGCAACCGGGTTGTTGCTGCTGCCTGGAGGCATCGACGCACATACTCATCTCGACATGCCATTCGGAGGCAGCAATTCCGCAGACGACTTTCTGACTGGCACGCGTGCTGCGGCGATTGGTGGGACTACAACGATTGTCGATTTCGCCATACAGGCGCGTGGAACAAAGATGCGGACCGCTCTCGATACCTGGTGGAAGAAGGCGGAAGGGAAGGCCTGTATCGACTACGGCCTGCACATGATCGTCACCGATCTTGGCGCCGCGGGCCTTGAAGACATGGACGACCTGGTGCGCGAGGGCGTGGCCAGCTTCAAGCTCTTCATGGCCTATCCCAACGTGTTGATGGTGGACGATGCCACCATCTTCAAGGCGCTGCGCCAGACTGCAAAGAACGGCGCGCTGATCTGTATGCACGCCGAGAATGGCTCGGTGATTGACGTCATTGTGCAGCAGGCTCTCGCCGAAGGGAAGACTGCGCCGATCTATCATGCACTGACTCGGCCTACGCGCGCTGAGGCTGAAGCTGTGCATCGCTCGATCGCTATGGCGGAGATGGCAGGAGTGCCGGTGTACATTGTGCATCTCTCCAGTGAGGACGCGCTGAACCAGGTGCGCGAGGCACGCGACCGTGGACTGCCTGCCTTTGCCGAAACGTGCCCGCAATATCTTTTGCTCTCGATTGAAGACGTGCAGGACAAAGGTTGGGAGGGGGCGAAGTATGTTTTCACACCGCCGCTTCGCGAGAGAAAGAACCAGCCGAAACTATGGGAGGGCTTACGCAAAGATAACTTGCAGGTGGTCTCGACTGACCATTGTCCATTTTGCTTTGAAGACCAGAAGGCTCTCGGCAAGGATGACTTCACGAAGATACCCAATGGTGGTCCCGGCATCGAAAACCGCCTGCAGTTGCTGCATCATCATGGTGTGGGCCTGGGGAACCTCACGCTGAATCGCTTCGTAGAACTCGTCTCTACGGCTCCCGCGCGTATTTTCGGCATGTACCCGAAGAAGGGCGTGCTCGCCGTCGGCAGTGACGCCGATATTGTTCTCTGGGATCCTGTTGCCGCGCACACCATCAGCGCCGCCACGCACCACATGCGCGTGGACTACTCGATGTTTGAGGGGTTTCATGTTCGCGGAAACGCACGCGACGTCTATTCACGCGGAGAGCTCATTGTCTCGAAAGGCAAGTTCATTGGAACGCCCGGCCGTGGCCAATATCTTCGTCGCGAAGCACGCGGCGGAGCATGGAAGTAAACCGAAAGCGCAAAAAAATACAAGAGACGTAGAGGAGGATCTTTGAGTACCATTGACCCATCCCTATCCAACCGTGACTTGGCTCCCACCACGCCGGCTCAGCGCACCTGGACCACCTACAATTACATTGCTTTGTGGTTTTCCATGTCGATGGAAATCACGACTTACAAGCTCGCCTCTTCACTAATCGCCAAGGGCATGGATTGGAAGCAGGCGCTCGGTACGGTATTACTCGGCAATCTTATCGTTCTTATTCCCATGTTGCTGAACGCACATGCCGGAACGAAATATGGCATTCCGTTTCCGGTCTTCATCCGCGCTCCTTTTGGCGTGCGAGGCGCCAACCTGCCGGCCGTAATGCGCGCCATTGTGGCCTGCGGTTGGTTCGGCATTCAATCGTGGATCGGCGGCACCGCCATCCATTCAATGCTGGTCGTAATCTGGCCCTCCATCGCAAGCATCGACTGGGTGCTGTGGGCCTGTTTTCTGGGGTTCTGGCTGCTGAACATGATCATCGTTTGGCGCGGGGTCGAATCCATTCGCCACCTGCAGGCCTTCGGCGCACCGTTCATGTTTGCGATGGCGATCTTGCTCATCGTATGGGTACGCATGAGGGCAGGGAGTTTCGGCTCGATGCTTTCCACGCCCAGCCAGTTCCACTCCACCCATGCCTTCCTAGATGTCTTCTTCCCATCCCTCACCGCGATGGTGGGTTATTGGGCCACGCTCGCGCTAAATATTCCGGATTTCACGCGATTTTCCAAATCCCAATCGGCGCAGGCCTGGGGGCAGGCATTTGGGCTTCCGGTGGCCATGACCCTGTATACATTTGTCGGCATCGCAGTCACTTCTGCTTCGGCGGTACTTTTTGGCCATCCGATCTGGGACCCGATCGAGCTCTTAGGCGCGTTTCATCAGCCTGTCGTCGCCTTTGTCGCGCTCATTGCCATCCTGGTGTCCACGCTCAGCGTCAACATCGGGGCAAACGTGGTTGCACCGTCAAACGATTTCTCAAATCTCTATCCGCGGCTCATCAGCTTTCGTACAGGGGGTATGATTACGGGCTTCCTCGGGCTCGCCATGTGCCCATGGAAGCTGCTTGCTACGCCTGACAGTTATATCTTTGGCTGGCTCGTGGGTTACTCCGGCCTGATGGGGCCCATTGCCGGAATCATGGTGTGCGATTACTTCCTGATTCGCCACACGGAGTTGGATGTGAATTCGCTTTATCATCGCGAGGGTGCTTATCACTACACCAAGGGGATTAACCCGCGCGCCGTGGTGGCTCTCGTTCTCGGCGTCGCCATCGCGCTCATCGGCCTGGCGGTGAAACCGCTTCACTTCTTCTACGATTACGCGTGGTTCGTCGGCTTTTTCATGGCGGGCGTCGTCTATGTCCTGCTCATGAAGATTCCTGCCACTGCCCCAATCCAGGCGCCTGCTCTCGAACAAACGACGTCGAATTAACTTATGACACGTCCGCGGAAGTCGTCTTGGGCGCCGCGTGCCGCTTGACGCGTAAATTGTCGATGGCATACTCGATGAAGCGAGTCTCGAAGTGGGCGCCCTCTCCCATGAACCGGCAAGTTGCCACCACCTGATCGATGATGAATCGGACCTGGTAGTTAGCTAGTTCCATCCCTTTTTCTCTTGTAATCTTGTCGACAATGAAGTCGAATGCTTCTTCGGAAAATGTCAAGGACTGGCGTTCGCACTCATTCACAAAAATGCGCTTGAAGATTTCCAACTTGGGTCCCGCGACCTCAATTTTGTACGGCAGACGGCGCAGGAATGCCGGGTCCATCAGGTCTTCCGGTTCCAGGTTCGTCGAGAAGATAATCAGCTCTTCGAATGGGATGGTGAAGCTCTTGCCCGTATGCAATTTCAGGTAGTCGAACCGGCTCTCCAAGGGGACGATCCATCGATTCAGCAAATTCTTCGGAGACACCAGCTGGCGGCCAAAGTCGTCAATGATAAAACAGCCTCCGAGTGCTTTCACGTGGAGTGGCGCCTCGTAAAAATTCGCAGATTCGTCGTAACGCAGATCCAACATCTCCAGCGTCAATTCCCCGCCGGTGATGATGAAGGGCCGTTTGCATGGGACCCAGCGCGCGTCGTATTCTCCGGTTCGGATAAAAGACATCACGCCGTCATCGCTTGCCGGAGCGGAGTCTAATTCGGTATGGACGCTGGGGTCGAACACCCGCATGATCTGCCCTTCGACGGTTACCGCGTAAGGAATATAGATCACGTCGGAAAAGGCACTGGCAAAGCTCATGGCAACAGAGGTCTTTCCGTTTCCGGGGGGTCCGTAAAGAAGAATGGCGCGGCCTGAATTCAATGCTGGCCCAACGTGTTCAATCATGGTGTCTTCGACTGTCAGGGACCCGAGGCTGTCGCGTATACGATCGAAGGAGATGGTTTCGTTCGTGACCTTCTGCAGGTTTACCTGCTCGGAGAACTCTTCAATCGTGACCGGGGCGGGACCCGTATAGCGAAGCTGCTTCAGGGCATTCTCTGCAAAACGCTGGCCCGCTTCAGTAAATGTAAATTTTGCGTCAAGAAGGTTGTCCGACTCGCGCGATCCCAGCGAATGCAGCAGTTTGCGGTCGACTGCCATCTGTACCAGATCGGTGACAATGTTATAGGGAAGTTTGATTGTGTCGATGAACTCGCGAACCGTCTCAAGGTGCTCAACATAAATCATGCGAACCAAAAGGCTGAGCAGGTCAATGGGATCGATCTTGGTCTTCGCGATATCCCCCGGCTCCGACGGCATGCGATGGATAAAGGCCTCCAGCTTCTGCTGGGTAATTGCACCGAGGCCTACCAGTAAACTTCCAAGCCTGCCACCCTTTTCAGACTGAATTGCAAGTGCCCTCGCCAAATCCTCCGCTGTGACCATTTTTGCCTGGATCAACAGATCGCCCAATCGCATTCGCTTCTTGATGACGCCCTCCCGGTGACCCTGAGTTGAGGGACCGCGCACACTCTTGCCGCACGCTCGCGGTACGTTCCTCTGATCCCGAATGTTCAAAGAGTATCAAGTTCTTCCCGGTCACGGTCAACCGTGTGTTCAGCTTGCTCGACTTCGGAACCTCGTTTGAAAGGGCAATTCGCTTTCTCGATTCGTCGGTCGTCCCTTGCCGCGCAGGACGCTGAAAACCCGAGGATTTCAGGGAGAGGTCAAATAATCCAGAAAAAGTGTCTGGAATTGAGCAGAAGATTCCATTTGTGGCTGGTAGCGTCAAACCTTTACGATTTGGGATTACCAACCGTGATTACCATCGGTCTGGCGCTTAACTGTGACTCTTCCGTCGCTGGAGGCCTTTTGATTGACGCAGGTCCGACCAGGACTTTTCGTGTGCTCGATGAATTCTGTCTTGCGGTAGCTATGAACCAATTCAAACTTCGTGCTCATCCTGTGCATCGAAGGCCTTGGAACTGTGTTTGCATTAGCCCTTGGCATCGCGTTGCACCATCCCAACCAGCATTCCGGACAACCCCGCTAAGGAGCTCATGTGTCTGAAGCAAAAACTGAGTCTGGTCTCTCGGAAAATGGAATCGCCGCGCTCGCTTACATCACCTTTGTACCGGCGATCTTTTTTCTGATCCTCCCGCGCTACAACAAGAGTTCGTACGTGCGTTTCCATTGCTGGCAGTCCATCCTTCTCGACATTGCCGCATTTCTGGTAAGTGTTGTTTTGTCGCTTTTTGCGGTGCCTGCCCTGCATGGGGGAGCTTACTTCTTGCTTGGATTTACGCGCGTGATGTGGGGCGTCTGGTTCGGGCTTTGGATCGCGACCTCGATCTCCGCATTGAACGGAAAGCGATTCCATATTCCGGTCCTCGGAAATCTCGCCGAGACACAGGTCAAGTAAGCAGGCAACCGTCGCCGCGGTCTTGCTACACCTGAGTTCCGCGGTGCCCAGACGGGAATTGGAGAGGCGACTGGCGCCAGGCCCTCTTTTTCTGGATTTAGGACGGGGCATCCTTAAAATGGCCTATGAAGGGCCGCGCATTCAATCCTGGACATCGGCCATATTCTCCTAGACCGCTCCCCTTACTCGGCTAACTGCGCAACATCCATTGCTTCGCCTTCGGCGGCAATTCCCGTGCGGGGGAAGAGCTTTTTGGCTTCGACGAGCATCGCATCGAGGAACTCGTCATTATGTTCCGGATCATGATGAAAGAGCAGCAGGCGACCAACACCGGCGTGCCCGGCGGCCAATGTCGCGTGGCCATAGCTCGAGTGCCCCCAACCCTCTTTTCCGGCATACTCTTCGGGTGTGTACTGAGCATCCATCACGAGAACGTGCGCATTTTTCGCGGCGCGAACCAGGCCCGCATCGATCTCCGCATTTCCGTATTCATGATCGGAGGCATGCACCAGAACCTGTCCACCCGATTCTGCGCGGAATCCCACTGCGCCCTGTGGATGGTTCAAGAGGAAGGCTTCCACCGTAAGCGGTCCGGCCTGAAATGTCTTCCCACACTCGATTTGCAGAAAGTTGACACGGGAACCGATCTCGGCGAAGGGAACCGGGAAAAACGGTTCAGCCATCAGGACGCCAAGTAGTCGCCGAACCTGATCGGGTGGCCGGTGGGCATAAAAGTTGATCTCTACGCCCGATTGGAACAAGGGAGCAAACGACGGCAGGCCTTGAATGTGGTCCCAGTGGAAGTGTGACAGGAGGATATGGATGCGCTCCACGGGCCGCCGCATCAACTCAACGCCCGGAGCACGGATGCCGCTGCCGCAATCGATGAGGACGACCTCCTTCTCACCTGGATTGCCGATCTCCAGGCAGGTGGTATTGCCGCCGTATCGCAGCCGGTCCGACTCGGGTGTCGGGATGGATCCGCGCACTCCCCAGAACTTCAGATTCATTGCAAGAGTCTCATTCGATCCGGAGCCACTGATTCACTTTCCCGCCAGCCATTCATCCCGGCAAAGAATCGTTCTTTCCAGGTTGTCACACGCAAGATAGCCGATTGCCGTCCTGAATGTATACATTCCAAGAGTGAGAACCGGAGCATAAAGCATTTTGCGTCAGGTGGACAAGTGAATTGAAAAGCCGCCGAACATGCGCAAGTACCCCCCTTCAAAAAAACTCTTCTCCCCATTGCCTGTTCGGTGGCAGTATGATGATGCGGTACTCCCCTCAGAATGGAAGATTGCGAAACACCGTGGAATGCTTGAAAAGATATCAGGCCCAGTTTCCCGGTGCTGTAGAGAGGTCTTATGCGGAGGCAACTGCTTTGTTTTGTGGCACTGCTTGGAACTGCGTCGCCGGCGATACCGGCGCCCCAGGACCCCGCAGCTGTGAGCCTGATATCCATCGTGCTTGAGAAGAAGATCGGGGACGCGGCGGTAATGGTCGATCCCACACATGTTTTCGTCGACGGGGACACGGTGCGTTTTCGGCTCACCCCGGCGGTCGATGGCTATCTCTACGTGATGGATTTGAATACGTCAGGGAAGTACGAGGTATTGTTCCCGCGACCGGAGACAGGAAACGACAACCGAATTGAACGCGGAAAGAAATACCTTGTGCCTGCCACGGAGAATGGCTGGTTCGAAGTCACCGGCCCTCCGGGATATGAAAAGCTCTACTTCCTGCTCAGTCCGGCAGCTTTGACCATGGGCCAGGTGCAGAGCCGCACCAACTCCATGCCTCCCCAGGGCACCGCCCCGTCGGACATGCGCCCGCGGTGCAACGATGAAATATTCAAGGCGCGAGGCGATTGCGTCGACTCCACCGCTGGTCCCAAGGCGGTTACGCCAGGAGAATCACTGCCGCGCGACTTGACAGAGCTGGCAAATGGAGCTTCAAGAGACCTGAAGTTTACCAACGATCCGGCCGGTATCACTGTGAGCAGCGGAGCACCGTTGTCGGGGCCTGTCGTGTACGAATTCCTGCTCGCTCATAAGTAGAACTGTCACAAAGGTGAAGCAAACTCCACAATTGGAAAGCAGCGGTCACAAATGGCTTTTCTGGGGCTTGAAGTATGAAGCGTAGTACCATCTCACTCCTGGCCGTATTCGCAATGTGGACGGGCCCGGCGCTGTTGGGGCAAGCAACAACACCACCGCCCGCGCAGCAACCCGCAGCGCCGGACCAGAATCGCGACCTTACCTTCAAGAAGGAAGGGCCCGCTTCAGCTGCCACGGCCACAGTGCAGATCCCGCGAAGTTATGCGCTTGTTGTCGGCATTTCGAAATACAAAAACCTTCCCGAGAATGCGCAGCTTCAGTATCCGGACTTGGACGCCGAATCGGTATACACTGTGCTGATCAGCCCGGAAGGCGGTCAGTTTCCCGCTGAGAATGTGCACAAGCTGATTGATGGCCAGGCGACTCTGGAAAATATCCGACACGAGCTCGAGACGTGGCTGCCTTCGGTGACTCATTCTGAAGACCGAGTGCTGATCTATTTTGCAGGCCACGGCTTTGTTTCCAACGGAACCGCGTATATCGCGCCGCACGACATCGATCTCAAGAACATCGCGGGAACGGCGTATCCGATGGAAGCGCTGGGCAAGGACATAGGCTCGCGGATCAACGGCAAGTGGAAAGTGCTGGTCACCGATTCCTGCCACTCTGGCGCCATTACGCCGGAGGCCGATCGTTCGACGGTAAACCGGACGCTGCTGGATTTGGATAAGTCGCTCTTCTCCATTACAGCAAGCCGCGATCGAGAGCAGAGTTTTGAAAGCGACAAGTGGGGTGGCGGTCACGGCATCTTTACCTACTACGTGGTGAAGGGGCTGGAGGGTGAGGCCGATACGAATGGCGATGGCATTGTGAGCGCGGATGAACTGGCGGAATACGTTCATACCAACGTGCGGGATGCGACCAATGCGGCGCAGAATCCGACATCGGAGCGCGGGAGCTTCGATCCGAACATGCTGCTGGCGTATAACCCGACGCACGTGACAGCGGCCAATCTGCCCCCGCCAAAGTACGGAACGCTGGTGATCGAAACCAATATGGATGGCGTTGAGGTCTTCGTCGACGGGCAAAGCGCGGGTGTGGTGAACAAGGCTGCGGCGCTGCGTCTGCCGGGCTTGGCGCCTGGTTCGCACACCGTTCAGGGCGTTCACATGGGCTATGAGCCGGATGGCCCGCGCCAGGAAGAGGTTTATCCGGGTCAGGAGACGACGGTCACCCTGCGTATCCTGATTGCGCGCAACCGCAACCATGCGGCTGTCGAGCACTTCAATCAGGGTCTCGAGTTCTATAACAAAGGCTTCGAAGCGAATTACCGCAAGGCAGCCGGGGAGTTTGAGGAAGCACTTAAGATTGACCCCAAATACAGCCAGGCGGCGTTGTACGGAGGCCGCGCGTACAACGCCTTATACGAAGACCGTCCGGCGCTGGAACTCTTCAAATTGGCGATTTCGATTGATCCAGACTACCTGGAGGCTCGTTCGAGTTACGCAGGCGCTCTGCTCGATGCCGGTGACCTGGACGAAGCGATCCGCCAGTTGAATATCGTCACCCAGCGAGACCCGAAAAGCGGCATGGCTTATTACTTGCTATCGCAGGCGTTTGCGCGCAAGAGCGATTATGACGACGCCATTCAGGCTGCGCGTCAGGCGATCCTGCTGACGCCCGGTAATGCCGAGGCACATTTCTGGCTAGCCGAATCGCTGCGCCAGAAGAACGGGTGCGGCGAAGCTGAGTCGCAGTACAACGATTACTTATCTCTTTCGAATTTTGATAGCGGAATGGCCGGCAAACTCAACTACTATCTCGGCGGCTATCTGCTGGGCTACGGAGTGAAGAAGCGCGCAGCGCAAACTGATATTTGGAAGGAACTGCGCGGCCAAGCGAACACCGGTCTCTGCGACTGTGAGTTCCTGCAGAAAAAACTCGATTCGGCTATCCGCTATTGCCAGACGGCGCTGACATTTACCCCCACCGATCTGTTCACCAATTATCGGCTCGGCGTTCTCTTTGCAGAACAATACAACCAGTCAGGGAGCGTGGCGCTCCTGGCCGCGGCACGCAAGCACTTTGAAAACGTGGTTGAAAAGAATCCCGATGCGAATGAAGCGGATCGATCACGAAAATACGTAAAGAACATCGATTCAGTGCTCGCGCAGCAGCAATCCACTACTTCTCATCCATGAAACGCCGCTTGCCAGATCGCCTGATTGTCGCCACGGTCGTGGCTCTTGCATTGACCATCCTGGTATCGGTGCTCGAGAGCTGGCCTGCGTTTGCCGACCTGAACGAGTGGACATACGACTTTCTTGTGAATCACGGTACGTACGCGCCGGTCTCGCAGGACATTGTCTTTGTCGACTTCGACGATGCCACGTTCGCCAAGATCAACAAATATCCTATTCCACGCTCAACGGTAGCCGACGTGATCGAGCGTGTCGGGAAGGCCGCTCCCGCAGTCATCGGGCTGGATATTCTTCTTTCCGAGCCGCGCAACGCGGAAGAGGATGCCGCAATGCAGCGCGCGCTTACCGCCGCGGGCAATGTGGTGATCGCCGCACAAGCGGGGACGGGGCAGATTCCGTACGTGATGCCGCTACAGATGTTCTGCCAGCCGGAGAAGCCTGAGCTCCCTACTGGATTTTGTACGGAAGGGAAGCCGGGCGCCTTTGCCTACGCGGCGGTGAACATGCCGATTGACACGGACGGTTACGTGCGCGATGCCGAACTAGTGACGTGGAGCAAAAATCAAAAGGCGGAAAGCTTTCCCGTTTTTCTGGCCGAGCAGTATCTTGGACAAGTCGACCCGCAGTGCCAAAATTGTACGTTGCAGCCGCTGAACAAAGGCAACGCGCAATTCCGCGGTTACCGTGTGCCCCTGCAAGATTCCGAGGCCGGTACCTTTCGTATTGGCGACTGGTCACCGCATCCTGCCGTGCATATTTCTGCGTGGGACGTGCTATCGGGAGTCACCACACCCGCCCAGCTTCATAACAAGCTGGTTCTGATCGGGCAAGGCAGCGACGCCGCGCGCGACCGCGATTTTTCGCCACTCTACCGCGTGCGGCAAATCGATGGCAAGCGCCAGCAGATTGCGGGAACCGAGCTTCATGCGGCGGCCATTGAAACGCTGCTCCACGGCCATGCCATTGGAGAAGTCCCTGCCTGGGTTCGCTGGTGCGTTAACTTCATCTTGCTGGCCAGCGCTACGTGGATATTTACGCGGGTTCGGCTCAGAGCGGCTTTTGCTCTTATCGGGGTCTTCATGCTGGCCGTCTATGTCCCCACGCAAATCCTCTTCACTGTGTATCACCTGTGGTATCCCAATCTGGAAACGCTTCTCGGCGTGGCGGCTGCTTTGCCCTGTGGCGTGGCCTGGCAATATGTGAAGGCGAACCTTCTGCGCTCCGAGACCGAACAGCAGCGGAAGCAGTTGATGGAAATGTTCTCGCGTTACGTAGACCCGCAGGTGGCCAATGCTATCTGGGTCAGGCGCGATGAAGTTAGCCTCGAAGGCGACGAACGCGTTGCCACGGTGCTCTTCAGCGACATTCGCAACTTCACAGGCATTACAGCGGGGAAGCCTTCACGCACCGTTTTGCGCTGGCTCAACCGCTACTTTACTGCAATGGATGAAGTGATCCGCGCCCATGACGGGTTTCTCAACAAGTTCATCGGAGACGGGTTGCTTGTGGTGTACGGTGTGCCGCTTTCGCAGGGGGAATCGGTAGATGCCTGCAATGCCGTTCGCAGCGCACTAGCCATGTTAAAGCGGGTCGAGGAACTGAATGCAGACCGTCCGGCCGACGAGGACTGTCCTGACCTCAGGATCGGCGTTGGAATTCATACTGGATTGCTCACCAGCGGAAGTGTCGGTTCCCTGAACCGGCTGGAATACTCCGTTATCGGAGAGACCGTCAATCTTGCATCCAGGCTGGAAAGTCTCAATAAGGAAACGGGAACGGAGATTATTCTCTCGCAGGGAACTTACGAAAGAGTGAAGGACAAGATGTCAGGAATCTTCCCGCTTGGCGCGACAGCTGTGAGAGGATTTGACGAACAGATTACGATTTATGGCATAGGCCCCCGCAAACCGGGAAAGAGCTCAGAGGTCGAGGCACGCCAACCGGAGATTCTTGCATGAAAGAACAATTCATTTTAGTTGTATTGGCCGCATGCGGAACTCTTGCATGCGCGCAGGCCGGCACGCAAACGAAGCCGGCTACTCCGCCGCCACCCGCTCCGCAGACTCAACCGCCTCAGGCTCATCCGCGCCGGGTCCAGGCCAAGCTTGACGGCTTTGAACTTGCTCCTGCGAAGGCAAGCGCGAACCAAGTGGGAGGAGCGTCGCGAGGCGCAGGCCAGAAACTCGCTCTCTATGCGCCGCACAAGGCGAGGATCTATACCCTTCGCCCTTCATTTTCGTGGCAAGGCGATCCTGGCGCAGAATACAAACTCCACATCCAGGACGTGACGGGCACATTCGCCTGGAATCGTGAAGTGAATGGAACCAGCCTCGCCTATCCCGCGGATGCGCCGCCACTCTTGCCGGGCGGCACTTATTTGTGGAGGGTCGACCCGGTCTCGCCTTTGCTCGGACCTCCTCCGCCGGCGGCAATGATCATTGTTATTGGCGCTTCGGAACGCGCACAGCTGGAATCGGCGATGAGCCAGATTTCTGGCGACGATTTCGATGCGGATGTGGCGCGGGCCAAGGTTTTCTTCGATAAGCGACTGTGGTATGACGCTCTGACAGCTTATTCGGACCTGATCGCAAAGTATCCGAATCGCTCCAACCTCTATGAGATGCGCGGAACACTCTACGACCAATTACCGGAAACTGAATCACTTGCCGACGCGGACTTTGCCCGCGCGCACTAAGACGATTCTCCTCGTCCACGCATCGTCGCCGCGCTCTTAATTTGCCTGACTCGTGCCCGAAGTTTCATCTCCTGTTACCAGAAAGAGATTGACTGAGGCACAACAGGCAGGTTAAAGTTCCGGCATTCTCTTCTTGTTTGTACGCCCAAGTTCCCCATTTCTCGATAGAGACTCTCAGGACGGTCGCCCTTGAAATTACATTCACTCGGGCCGCGCTTAGCCCAAATCGCCGGAGTCACCTCCCTCGGAATGGTGCTGGTTTCCGGCTGCGGCACAGGAACGCCCAGTTCTCTGGCGAAGGGGCCGGTTAGCACCAACACGCCTTCGGGAACGAATGTCTCGACGGGAGCGCAAATGGGTTTGATCTGGAACTCGAGCGACTCGACTCTTCGAACGCTCGTCGGTGTGCCGGGCTCAACGCAACTTGGTCCCCCCTTGTTTCCAGTGGGCGCCTACGCCGCAGGAGCTTTTGCGCCTCTCACTCAAACAGGGCTGTTGATTGATCCGAAGGGTAATTTGCAGATCCTGATTCTGCCGTCGCTGGTTCCGTCAACCGTGGCTCAAAGCGTCTCTCCCGCATCGGTAATCGCTTTCGCGCCGCACGGGGGCTATGCGGCGGTATTTGCACCCGGATCAGCTTCGGTTCTGATGTTGAGCGGCTTGCCGCAGGCGCCTTCTGTGAGCACAGTGAGTGCGAGTGCAGCAATTCAGGGAGTAGCCGTCAGCGACGCCGGTACCATGCTGCTGGCAACAGGCGGGGCCAGCACCGGGGTCACCGTCGCGTCCATCAGCGCAAGCGGAACCCGCTCCAGCCTGGCGTCTTTGGCGGGATACGGCGGAATGAACTTTATTCCGGGATCGGAAGATTCTCTGATAGCGGATGCCACGGCCAACACGCTTTCGCGTTATCACGGCGGAGCCGCTACAGTCCTGGCAACCCATGCCAACGGCCTCAATCAGCCTTTCGCCGTTGCAGCCAGCCAGGACGGCCACTGGGCAGTGACAGCCGATCAGGCCGATAGCTCGCTGTTGCGCATCGATCTCACCGGAGCCACTTCTCCAGCTCAATCCACCTGCGGCTGCTCGCCCACACAATTGTTGTCGCTGAGTGGGAATGCGGTTTTCGAACTCACGCCTCCAGCCGCAATGCCGGGTTGGATGATCGAAGCTGACGGACCCACGTCGCGTGTTTTATTTATTCCGCCGGTTCGGGGTGGTCAATAATGCGTCGTTTTTTTTTCATACTGGTGCTCGCCGCATCTCTGGCAATCGTCGCCGCCCTGCCTCCGGTTAACGTCGACGCGCAAAGTTCTCAGTTCTCTTCGTTCTCCATACAGGCTTCTTCCAGTTTCCTTACCCTGGGCCAGTCCACAACGCTAAGCACGACCGAGTTCGAACAGTCCGGCACCCCAACCGGCGACGTTGAATACTATATTTCAAGCAGTGCCAGAGTCTGCACGCTGACGGACAATGTGATTGGCGTGGTGGGGATAAACACATCCACGCTGAGCTGGACGCCCACCGCGACGGGAGCTTTTCCTGTTTGCGCCCTTTATATCCCTGGACCGGCCGACCCGTACAGCGCAGATACGGCAGGGCCCCACCTGGTCACCGTGACATCTCTGTGGACTTCGTTTACCGTAACTTCCTCGCCCACGTCCGTTCCCCAGGGTGGTTATGCACAGCTGACCGCGACACTGGCTGGGACCGACGGCAACTTTAATGGCACTATCGAGTTCTTTACGACTAACGCTACTGGCGCTAATGCCTGCCAGACCCCCGCCACTGTGATCTATGCCAACGGGGTAATATCAAACGGGACTCCCACATATTCCTCGTATTACTGGAATCCCAACGCATTGGGGACTTTTCAGGTTTGCGCAAGCTACGTCCCCAATCCGACTTTGATCGACCCGTACCCCGCGAATACGACCGGCCCTATCCAAGTTACCTTCATTGCGGCAGGCAACAATCAGTTCACGAGGTTTGATCTTGGCGCATCACCCAATCCGATGGGCGACCAGCTCAACTCCACGCTGACCTCAAATATCGACGGTAATTACGGAGTCCCGCCGGGCCAAATCAATTTCTACACTTCCACCAGTGCTACTAGCTGCAATCCTTATACGAGTTTCAGCACTACATCTCCTATCACCTCTCTGGGAGACGGCCTTGGGGATGGCGTTTCGACCGCCTCTTACTACGCATCCGTGCCAGGAACCTTTCCCATTTGCGCAGCTTATATACCCGCCACATATGACCCTTACGGGGCAGCGACAGCAGGGCCATACCTGCTCTCAGTGAATCAGCCGACAATCCTCACGGTAATTGTGCCGCCTGCGGCCGCACTGGGACAGACGCTCCCGTTCCTTTTCACATTGACCACTCCACCTGGCCAGACCGGGCCCACGGGTGGAATCACGCTCTATGATCCTAATCAAGTCTGCCAGGGCAATTACGGATGCCCTCTCGGCTCGGTTCAAGTGAACGGCGGCGGGACCTACGGCCCAATCTATGCGGCACTCTCCGGATCCACCTATACCGCTGTCTACAGCGGAGACGCCAACTATGGCCCGGAGGTGGTCTATGGCACAATCCTCGTTGAAAACGGCCTCAGCACAATCCGCCCTGCTGCAGTAACCGCAGGATCGGGGAACACCAGCTTCACCCTGACTGGTCCGGGAATCACCGGAAACGCACAGGTGGAACTCTTCCTGGAAGATGGATCGAACGCCTACATTACCCCGGACAGCTTCAATCTGAGCGCGGTTCCGCCACAACTCCAGTTCACCATCCCATCTGCCGATCTCGGGACTATCGGCGAACTGTACGCGGACCTGGTTATTCCCAATGTCAACGGAGCCCTCGTTGTTAGCGGCGGTCCTGTTCAAGTACAGGTTTACGCGCTGTTTGCAGATACAGCCGGAGTTTCAACGACTCCCACGGCGATTCCCTATGGCACTACTCTTTCAGCGAATTTCAACGCAAATATCACGCGTGGATCCGCAACCATCGATGCCGCTGTCCCAGCAGGACAGGTCGCTTTAAGCCTAAACGGAACCAATGGGAACACATTCAGTGCTTCGCTCGGATCGGCTACGCTCTCCCAGGTGACCACGCCGGGAACGTATCTTTCTCCTTTCACTGAAGCAATGGACGCCAACGGGACCGGCAAGCTGATATCGGCTGATCTTAACGGTGACGGTTTTGTCGATGTCGTCGGTCTGCCTACCTACTACTACGGTTATGGAGCATCGACGCCCTATTTGCAGGTCATGCTGAGCACAGGGTTTGATGGGTTCCAGGCAGAGCAGATGGTCTACACCGGGTGCCCGGCTCAGGATTTCGCCGTGGGCGACATTGATGGCGACGGTATCCCGGACCTGGTTGTCGTCTGCACAAGTTCCAATAGCCCTTACGGCGCCATAACCACGCTTGATGCCCTTTACATGCCGGGTAATGGAGACGGCACCTTCCAATCGCCAGTGCAGTTCGGAGGCGGCTCATACATTGGCACGCCCACCAACGTGGTTCTCGGTCAGTTCAATAACGACGGTCACCTCGACATCGCTGTCATCGACGGCTTCCACGGAATTTTCCAGATTATCAGTCCTTTTGGCGATCAGCAGTATGGTCCGCAGCAGAATTTCTCCAATTTGATTCCGTACTACGGCCAAGTGGTTGCAGCCGCAGCAGCTGACTTCAACCAGGATGGCCTCACGGATCTGGTCCTCGAGGAATACAACTACAACAATGATGAAGTAGGCGGGCTTACCGTGTTCATCAGCTACGGAGGGGGTGGGTTCTACCAAGAGAGTCAGCAATCCTTCGACGCCGGGACCTACACCCTGCAAAGTATGACTGTCACCGATGTGGACGGGGATGGATATCCTGATGTAGCCATAGCTGATCCCGGCGGCCTTAATGACGATACGGGCAGCATTTTTGTTTTCCAGAATGATACTTACGGCGACCTGAATCAGACTTTGAACATGCCCATAAACGGCGCAGGCGCGATTGTTGGCGTACCTTTCCCAACCATCGGCAAGCCTGCGGCGGGTGCATCGGTTGCGCCCGGATGGAATCTCGCTTACTCGTACATCGGAAACAACAACGACTTCTGGATTGGAGAACTGCAGCTGCAAGCCGGAAATTGGAGTGTCGTCAACTCATTCGATACGTCGCAATTGCCAAATTACTGCGATTGCGAATACACGCCTCCGAACTTCATTGTTACGGGCGACATGAATGGCGATGGTTATCTTGATCTGGCGATCAATGGCATAACATACACCTATGTTCAAGACGAGCGATTCACCAATTACAATCTACAACCGTGGTACTTCTCCAATGACGCGCAGGCCAGCGTAACCGGCGTCACGCTGCCGTCTGTACCGCTTCCCGGCACCTACACGCTGAGCGTGAGCTACCCCGGCAGCCCGCTCTATCAGCCAGGTAACGCCTCGAATCCAATCACAATTACGCAGGGCATGCCCACCGGTAGCCTGACGGTCAATCCCACCGGCACGTCTTACGCATATGGCACAAACCTGACATTCAACGCGAGCGTCATTGGGGTGGCGAATGGGGTGGCGCCGACTGAGTATGTAACTTTCTACGACAACGGAACCCAATTCGACCTGGAATATTTAGGTTCGGACGGCGGAACAATCGGAACGACGACCTCATCTATATCATCGCTCACACCCGGAAGCCACAAAGTCTGTATCTCCTATTCCGGTGATGGCGATTACAGCGCAGAGTTCCACATCGCGTGCATTAACGTCCAGATTTCATCTCTATCGCTGTCGCTCACGAGTACCGCGCCGTTTGACGGCGAAGCGTACAACGTGACTGCCGGCACCGTGGTGAATCTGCTCACGCAGGGGGCTGGCGGTACGATTCCGTACGGTCAAACGATTACGCTCACTGGCCTTCCCACTGTGGCTCCCGTAACTCCAACCACCAATGGGATAGGGATAGCGTCATACCAATATGGGCTTTTCCCGCCGGGAACATACACGATCCAGGCGTCCATCAACCTCCCTGGAGCACCCGCGCCTATAACGTCCAA
The DNA here is from genome assembly GCA_049518435.1 of Occallatibacter sp. GTDB lineage: Bacteria > Acidobacteriota > Terriglobia > Terriglobales > Acidobacteriaceae > Telmatobacter. Next base: position 35,279 of record JBEKRU010000019.1, read on the forward strand.
TCCGATCACGCTGAATGTAAGCAACACACCGGTGAACGTTACGCTTACGCCGAGCGCCAATCCGGTCACATATCCTAACGCGATCAGTCTCACTGCCAATGCGACGACCGGCGGTCTTGGCGTTCCGACAGGATTCATCAGCTTCCAGAACGCTGGCAGTCCCTTCGCCAGCGACCCGCTTTCCAATGTCGAAGGCTCCAGCGGCCTCACCTACTCGGGCATAGTTGATTCCAATCCTGAGTTGACCGACCGTTCGATCGTGACGGGCGACTTTAATGGTGATGGCAACCAGGATCTCGCAGTTCTCCAAGGCAACAGCGGCGGGACGCTGTTGATATCGCTTGGCAATGGCGATGGCACATTCCAGGCGGCGAAGACCTTTACTGTCGATTCGACTGCGGTTGCCATGGGGGTCGCTGATTTCAATAAAGACGGGAACGACGACCTGGTAATTGCAAACAGCGATGGCACCGTGTCGGTTTATCTCTCCTCAGTGAACCCGAACGGCAACGTATTTAGTCTTGCGCTGAGCCAGTCAGTTCCATTGACGGGTGCGATTGGCGTCGCCACGGGCGACTTCAATGGGGACGGCTACATGGACTTTGCCGCCATCAGCTCCACCCAGGTGACTGCTTTCTATAACAACGGAGCGGCTAACTTCCCTTCAGAAGGTTCATGGAGCACAACTTCGGATACTTTCGCATTAACGGGAATCACTGTAGCTGACTTCAACCAGGATCACTTCGCCGACATCGCAGTCAGCGATAACTACGGCCTCGATGTAGCTGTCTTCCTTTATAATCCCGACGGCGGCTTCAACGCTCCAAGTATCTACGGCGTCGGAGCGTCAGCGAGCGCAATTGCCTCCGGTGACATCAGTGGCGATGGATATCCTGACTTGGCGGTTGTGAGCAATACCGATTCAACAGTTGCCGTACTGATCAACAGCGGGACAAGCAGCCCGGGCACATTCGGCGCCCAGAATTCTTACGGTGTTGCCTACCAGCCTACGGCTATCGCAATGAACGACTTTAACCAGGACGGCTATGCCGACATCGCGATTGTGGGCGTAGGCGCGGGAGTGGGCACAGGCACAACCATATTGCTGGGTTCTTCCACTGGCAATATGTACGGTGAGACTTATCTTCCCACCACGGGCAATGTCACGACCACTGGTATTTCAATCGCCACCGCCGACTTCAATCAAGACGGCAATCCCGACCTCGCCGTCGGAAACAACGGCACATCCATCTTCCTCGACACTGGCGCGCAAGCCACCGCTTCCAACGTCGCACTCCCAGCAGGGACGGCGCCGTTGACAGGCGTTTTCACCGCTGGGGAAACCATATTTGCGGAAGGTACGTCCCAGACACTCAACGAAGTGGTGAACCAGGCGACGCCTACGCTGAACTGGCCCAATCCAGCTGCAATTGCCTACGGCACACCGCTCGGCACGAACCAGTTGACCGCAACCGCAGTCATCCCGGGAACATCGACTCCGCTGCCCGGAACCTTCACATACACGCCACCCGCAGGAACCATCCTCCCCGCGGGCTCGCAGACGCTTTCTGTGACTTTCGTGCCAACCGACAGCACTGATTACATGAGCAGCTCAACGACTGCGCAGATTACAGTAATTCAGGCAGCAACAACTATCTCGTGGGCCGCTCCTGCATCCATTCCGTATGGAACAACGCTCAGCGCCACGCAACTGAATGCGACCGCCCTGATAGCGGGAACGAATATACCGATAGCCGGCACTCTCACGTACACACCACCCATCGGAACCCTCCTGACAGCGGGAATCCATCAGTTGACGGTGAGTTTCGTGCCTACTGACAGCGTCGACTATGCAGACACCACAGGCACTGTTTCGATCACCGTCAGCCAGACCGCGCCTGTTATTACATGGCCCAATCCCGCCGCGATCACGTATGGAACGGTGCTGAGTGGCACGCAGCTGAACGCAAGGTCTTCGGTGCCCGGAGTATTCACATATACGCCTGCTACTGGAGTAACACTCACTGCCGGAACACACCAGCTATCAGTGACCTTTGTTCCGACCGACAGCGTCGATTACTCAGAGGTTACGACGACGGCGACGATTGTCGTGAACAAGGCCACGACCACTGTTTCATGGACGAATCCCGCAGCCATCAGCTACGGCACTCCGCTCACCGCGACACAGCTGAACGCCACCGCCTCGGTTCCGGGAACCTTCACATATACACCAGCGAGCGGAAGCATTCTGACCGCCGGGACACAAGCGCTTAGTGTGAACTTTACGCCGACTGACAGCACGGATTATTCGCCTTCCACCGGCAACGCTTCAATCACAGTCAACAAGGCGGTCCCGACCATCACATGGGTCGCGCCGGCTGCAATTACCTATGGCACTGCGCTTGGCGGTTCCCAGCTTGATGCAACGGCATCGACCGCCGGCACTCTGACCTACAGTCCGACGGCAGGAACAGTTTTAGGCGCAGGGCCGCAAACTCTGAACGTGAGCTTTGCGCCATCCGACACCGTGGACTACACGACCGCAACCACGTCGGTCCCAATCCAAGTCAATCAGGCCACGCCGGTCATCACCTGGTCCAACCCGGCCGCCATCAACTATGGCACCCCACTCAGTGGAACGCAGTTGGATGCAACGGCGACCCCCTCCGGCGGCACCTTCACGTATTCACCTCCCGCCGGCACCACTTTGCCCCAGGGTGCGCAGACCTTGCGCGTCACCTATGTCCCACCTGATTCCACTGACTACGCCACTGCCGCGGCCTCGGTCACCATCCAGGTTAACCCCCCAACCTTGACTCTCAATCTCGTCAGCTCCACTACGTCCACCACTGCTGGGAATGTGGTTACATTCCAGGTGCAGGCAAACGGAACTTCAACGCCGGCTGGTCAAATAGTCACGCTCACCGGGCTGCCGACAGCTGCGACCGTTCAACTGACGCTGAATGGCGACGGCTTCGCCAGTTACAGCTATGGTCTCTTCCCGCCGGGAACATATACCGTGCAGGCATCCTTGGCAGGCGGGGCTGCCGCATCGAACACGGTTTCGCTCAATGTATCTCTTGCGGCGGCCACGGTTGCTCTCGCTTCGAGTGCCAACCCGATTGCGTATCCCACCCCCATGAACCTGACTGCCACTGTTGGCAGCAATGGCCTCGGCGTCCCAACCGGGACCATCAGCTTCCAGGACAACGGCATCCAGGTCGGCAGCGGCACGCTCGCAACGGTCAACGGCTCCAGCGGTCTTGTCAGCGTTGGCACCGTCGATTCCATCACCGGGCAAACCGTCATCTCGGTCGTCACGGGCGACTTCAACAAGGACGGCAATCAGGACATTGCTGCTCTTGAGACCGGTTCTGGCGTCGCGACGCTGCTTATATCGTTGGGCAACGGCGACGGCACATTCAAGGCGCCAGTGAGCTATGCTTCCACAAGCTCTGGTGTCGATCCAACATCTGTCGCGATGGCATCTGCCGATTTCAACGGCGACGGCTACACCGATCTGGTGATCGCGGCCTCCGATGGCAACGTCTCGGTCTTGCTGGCCGCGGGCGACGCCGCCGGCGATCTTGCCTTGAGCCAGCAACTTCAGGTCTACGGAGCAGTGGCGGTGGCCACGGGCGACTTCAACAAAGACGGCAACCAGGACTTTGCCGTGATCAGCACGAACACGCTCGCCGCTTTCTACGGCACAGGAAGCACGCCTAGCAATTTCCCGTCCGAAGGTTCGTATTACGAAACGTTCGAAACGAGCAACTTCACGGGAATCACAGTCGCTGACTTCAACCACGACGGATACGACGACATCGCTGTCAGCGACAATGCAGGCCCCGATACGGCTGTCTTCCTTTACAACGCGGGTGGCAGCGGCTTCACTGGCCCGCAAACCTATCCCGTCGCCGGATCGGCCGATGCGATTGCGTCCGGCGATATCAACGGCGATGGTTATCCTGACGTCGCAGTTGTGAGCAAAGTCAATTCCACGGTAGATGTGCTCATCAACAACGGCAGCGGCCAGCCAGGCACGTTCCCTGAGGGAACAATCTACGGAGTTTCCTCGCAGTCCACGGTCATTGCGATGAACGACTTCAACAAAGACGGCTATGCCGACATTGCAGTTGCCGGCACTGGGAGCGGCCAGGGCGGAGGCACAGTCATTCTGCTGGGCTCTTCCACCGGCGCCATGACGGGTGAGACATCTCTGCCCACAGCTTATGGCGAGTCGATTGCCAGTGCTGATTTCAACAACGACGGCAATCCCGACCTCGCCGTTGGATTGAATGGAGTCACGGAATTCCTCGATAGCGCGGCGCAGGCTGTTGCTTCAAATATCGTATTGAACGCGGGAACGCAGCCCCTCACTGCGATATACACCCCCTCCACTTCCAGCATCTTCGCTGCATCCACTTCACAGGCGATCAGCGAAGTCGTCAATTCGGTCGGGTCTACCATCACTTGGCCGACCCCCGCGTCGATCACATACGGCACCGCACTCAGCAGCACGCAGCTGGATGCGACCGCCCCGGTGCCCGGAACGTTCACGTACTCGCCGCCACTCGGGATGGTTCTCACTGTTGGCACGCAACAATTGAGTGTCAGTTTCGTGCCCACCGACAGCGTGGACTACGCCAGCGCAACGGCTTCGGTATCGGTATCCGTCACGCCCGCTCCAACCACAGTCACATGGACCAATCCTACCGGGATCGCCTACGGCACTGCGCTCACCAACACGCAGCTCGATGCTACCGCCTCGGTGCCGGGAACTTTCAATTATTCGCCGGCGCTCGGAACAGTTCTGGCCGCGGGTACGCATCAGCTTACTGTGAGTTTCGTGCCGAACGATACACTCGACTACCTGGGCTCGACGGCGACAGCCTCGATAACTGTCAGCCAGACCTCATCCACCGTCACGTGGCCGCCTCCTGCGTCCATCGCCTACGGTACTCCGCTGACTGCGGCGCAGTTTGACGCTACTTCCTCGGTTCCTGGATCCTTTACCTATACACCGCCGCTTGGAACGATCCTCACCGCAGGGACACACACGCTAACTGCTGTTTTCACGCCGAGTGATAGCACAGATTACGCCCCAACCACGACTACGGTTTCGATTACGATCAACCGTGCCAACCCATCCTTAGCCTGGACCACGCCAGCGGCAATTACCTATGGGACGGCGCTGGGAGCTGCGCAGCTTGACGCAATCCCATCGACTCCCGGCGCACTCACGTACAATCCGGCAGCAGGTACTGTTCTCGGCGCCGGGCCACAAACGCTGAACGTCAGCTTCACGCCAACTGACACCACTGATTACAACTCCGTGACTGCCTCAGTCCCGATCCTGGTTAACCAGGCGACTCCAGTCATTACCTGGACGAACCCGGTTGCCATTGGCTACGGCGTGCAACTCAGCGCAACTCAGCTGAACGCGACAGCTTCGCCTATCGGCGGCGTCTTTGCCTATACGCCACCTGTGGGAACTGTGCTACCCGTGGGTACGCAGACTCTCAGTGTTACCTATACGCCGGCAGATACGATCGATTACACAACGGGTTCCGCTTCGGTCACAATCCTGGTGAATCCCGGCCTTACATTTACATCTGTTTCGCCATCGAGCGGAGCGTTCCAAAGCCCAACCACGACGGGTACTCCCGTCACCATTACGCTCAATGGCACCGGGTTTAGCCCGAACGCTGTCGTCCAACTCGCCTGGGCTTCGGGACCCACAACTCTGACCAGTTCGTATATCGGACCGGACCAGCTTACCGCGACGATTCCCGCCATCTTCTTCCAGCAGACGCAGCCTGGCGCGATCACGGTTACCAACCCTGCCACGGGTCAAACTTCGGCTTCGATTCCATTCACGATCACACTGCCGAATATTCAGCTCGTCTTCAGCGGTCCCGGTTCTGAATCGGAGGCCCAGCAGCCAAGTCTCAATCTGCAATTCCTGGATGGCTATCCAGTGCCGCTCCAGGCCACGTTGTCACTAACGGTCCAACCGGCAACCGCAGGCGGCGCGGTTGATCCCGCCGTGCAGTTCTCCACCGGGGGCACCACATTCAGCTTTACGGAACCTGCAAACTCCACGACCGCTCCTTCAATCCAGCTTCAGACGGGCACACTTGCGGGCACCATCACTGTCTCTCTTAAATTGGAAGCGAATAATCAGGACGTTACCCCAGCCGGGTTGCAGCCGGTCATCATCATTGTGCCGGCCAGTGCCCCGGTTCTCACCAGCCTCAGTGTCACCCGCAGCGGCAATACCCTCACCGTGACCGTACAGGGCTACTCCAGCACACGGGATATGACTTCCGCTCTTTTCAATTTCACGCCGGCCGCCGGCCAGACGCTCCTGGATGCGCAACTGACGGTTGACGTAGGCACGGACTTCTCGACTTGGTACGGGCAGCAATCCTCGATCCAGTACGGAAGTGCCTTCACGTATACGCAAGCCTTCGACCTGAGCACTGACGCATCCTCCGTTGGAGGAGTGAGCGTGACGCTGACCAATTCGGTCGGCGCTTCCAATGTGGAGACCGCAAATTAGGATGAAAAGCCCCATGGCCAACACGATTCACTCTGGATCCGGCGGGCGCGGGGTTGCGCTGCTGCTGGCTTCGCTCTTGCTCCTTGAACCCGCTGCTCCTCTCCTTGCACAGGATGCGCCTGGCGCTGCTGTGCCGCATAGCCTCCAGATCGTAATTCTGGATGGGGAAGGCGCGCTCAACAATGTTCAGGAACGCACTGCTCGTGAGCCGATCGTGCAGGTTCAGGACGAGAACCACAAGCCGCTCGCTGGAGCATCCGTTTTGTTTGCGATTCACGGAGCAGCCGGGGGAGCGGGTGGCACATTTGCCGGGGGAGCGAGTTCGCTCTCGGTGCTCACGGACGCCAATGGTGTGGCCAAGGGAATTGGGCTTCTGCCGAATCAAATTCAGGGATCGTGGCAGATCCAGGTCACAGCCCATTATGGCAACCTGACCACAACCACCAACATCAACCAATCGAATGTTTTCAAGTCGTTGCAGAATCAGACGAACAGTCCGCCCCCCCAGAAGCCACCATTTAAGTGGCCGTTGTCGAAACCGGCAACCATTGTGGGAGGCGTGGCCATTGGCGTGGTCGTTGGCATCGTAGTTGCTGAACTCAGCACCAACGGAGGCACAAAAATCACGACTGGCACTGGAACGGTTGGCGCGCCTACTTTTCGGCCGGGAATCCGTATTCGTTTCTAACGGCGAAGAGCACTGGGCCGGCCTTAAGCTGTAGCTTCAAGGCTGGGTGCCTGCCACGACTGGACAAACTTCATTGCGCCTTCAAAGGGCAGCGGCTTTGAGAAGAAGTATCCCTGGATGTACTCGCAGCCGAGCCCCTGAAGCAGCTTTGCATCGTGCGCCGATTCTACGCCTTCCGCAATCACTGACATGCCAAGATTCTGGGCAAGTCCTATGATGGATTTGACCAGGACGATGCTCCCCGGATGTGTCGACAGCGAGCGAATGAAGCTCTGGTCGATCTTCAGCGTATCGATTGGAAAATAATGCAGGTAGCTTAGCGAGGAATAGCCGGAACCGAAGTCGTCGATCGAAACGTTGACCCCGATCCCGCGACACCTTTCCAGTTCTGCACGGGCTACTTCAGGTGCGTCCATCAACAACGTTTCCGTAATCTCCAGATGGATTTGCCTGGGATCAATCTTCTTCTCTTCAATGGTGGCCTGCAGATTCGTGAAGAGGTCCGCCGCCGCAAAATCCTTGACTGAAAAGTTCACGCCCACAAAGATCGGGCCGTCTCCAATCAGATGAGGAGATGCCGCTGCCTGTAGCTTAATCGCCGCGTCAGACGCGAGATCCAGAGCCAATCGCGACATCTCGTTGATGAGGCCGCTCTCTTCGGCAACTGGAATAAAGATGCCTGGGGAGATCATGCCGTTGATGGGGTGGGCCCAGCGCATTAGGGCTTCGAAGCCGGCGATTTTCATTTTTTGGACGTCGATTATGGGCTGATAGAAGAGCAGGAGCTCCCCGTGTTCAAGGGCGCGTTTGAGCTCGCTGTTGAGGCGGATGGTGGAGAGCGCAGACTCATGGCTTGCGCCACTGTTCTCTGCTGATTCGGCGGTGATAGTGGAAGCCAAGACACGGACCGAATCGGTGCGGGCGAGCATGTCGCGATAGCGCGAAGTGATGACGCGGATGACCATCTTGAGGACCGGGTCTGCGCTGTCGACGCGGTGGTTAAAGTCATCACGGGTGATCTCGAGTACGGTGCAGTCATCGAGCGCGCGCACAGTCGCAGTGCGGGGTTTGTCGTCGATCATGGCCATTTCGCCTATGAGGGAACCGGGTCCGCGGGTGCTGATCTGGATCATTTGACCAGCGCGATGGACGAGGATTTCGACGTTGCCGCTGTCGATGATATAGGCGCACTCCCCGCGCTCACCTTCGCGGATGAGAGCTTCGCCTTTGCTGAACTGCTTCTTGTTCGCAGGAGACATTTTCAGGGGATACCTGTGGGATCATATTACGTTATTTGTGCAGCGATGGGACATGGGGATTTGGCGCATTCAACGGGATTGTGACGGATGCATCAACAGGCTGTTTTTGAGGCGCGAAATGACACCCTTGAGGGTGAGCTACATAGGGTAAAAGTCTGCCTATGAGGTGAGCAAACGGGCCGAAAACATCACCCTTTGAGGTGAGATTTCTTTCAGATACTTACCTCAGAGGGTGAGGGAAGACGTGTTTTGTTTGTGCGGAACTGGATGTTTGGAGCGGCAAGTCTGCCTCTAATTGGGGTGTGTCTTCGAAAAGCGCGCTAATTTTGCATGAGCTTACGGCTTATGTATATGAAAACGCGTTGTTTATTTTGATTTTGTTTGCTGTGCGGTGAGCGCTCTGTAGACCTTATCCTGGTTTGCGATGGTATGTGCAAGGTAAGCGTACGCCCACGCTGGTCCTCGCGGACAACGGTGGCCCGGTCTTCAGGTATGACCGTTTGGACGCCGCGTAAACAAGACGATCATGGGCACGTCCACCAACTTCGTCCACGACGGAGCAAGTGCCGTGCGGGAGTCTGTTATTCTTCCGGCGACCAACCGGCTGACCTGCTGCGTGGATGAGCGCCTCACCCACCGCTAGTACTTTCGTAAGGACCACTCGGGGCTGCGCCGTTCGACAGAAGTGCTATAGTGCTCCAAGCTGCTCCTATGAAAAACAAGCACGGCAAGCACCTTCTCGAGGACAATTTTTTCGAGGATGGGCTACTGGATAAGATGGATCAACCGGAAGGTCAGCAATACATCGAGATGTCAGATGTACTTGACGCTGTTGGAAGATGTAAAGCTGAATGCTCTCGAACGGAAGATCTTAATGACATCCAGATTTCGCGTTCGAGGACTATGCCCCCAGCGATCTGACTCAGAGGAACGTATGGCCTTGATCGTCTGGCCAACACCTGGGCGCGCGAGCCTCGAGGGCAGCATATCCGACTCGAAACGAAGGGCTTTGTACGCCCCATGCGGGCGAAAAAAATTGCCTTGGAAAAGTGCGGAATGCAGGAGAGAAAAATGAATTTTCGTCCGAAATTTGCTGTATTTTTCGGATTAATCTGGGCGGCCACGGTAGCTGCTCAGACCACCGTCATCAACTGTACAGCATTCAATTCTTCTTCGACGGCCAGCTGCGGAGTTGGTTCCGGGTGGATTACTTCCCCCGGAAATCCGGAGGTCTTCTGGCTTGGAGGAGCGTATGGCGGGACTGATCCCATTCTTGTGGGGTTGTCGGGGTCACGGGTAGAGCTCAACCCCGAAGGCGATGTGCATACGGCGCTAAACCTGAACGCCGATGCGCCAGTCAACGTTCAGGCATTCGTCGCTAACTTCACTTTCATTCCCAATGGATACAATATCGCATTTGTTCTGAACAATCAGACCCTTGTAACATCCGGAAATAGCGGTAATCCGTGGATCAATGGATTTGGGGCAGGAGCGGGATTCGAGGGATCGTTCTACCAGGAGTGCTGCTCCCGCTGGCCGGGATACGTCTGGGCTCTCCAGTTCAACCAAGACGCCCCGGAGACTAACGACGGACCCTTTACCTACAGCAACGTCCAGATTTACAAAAATACCGAACCACCTCTGAATGTCGCCTCCAACGACAACACATGGGGATATGCGTTTGCAATTAACAAAATCTCGACCTCTCCCGTTACGATGAACTTCCCCGCGGCAACAGAGTTAACGACCACAGGTGACACCTATTCTGCAACGATCCTCTACACAGGCAATATCGTGACCCTGAATCTATATGACATAACTGCGGGGGGCAGTTGCCCGGGCTCAAGCTGCTTCACCTATACCTGGAAAAACGTCGACATTCCCTCGGCGGTGGGGGAAGACACGGCGTGGGTGGGCCTGGCTTCGTCAGTAAATGCGCCTGTTTCCGCAAGTCTCTATGTCAACTCCGTGAGTTATACCGAGCTACCCCTTGCCGCCTCTCCTACTTTCTCCGTCTCCGGCGGGACCTACTCCGGCACGCAGTCTCTTGAGCTGACTGCCTCCGCCCCCGTCATCTGCTGGAACACAACCGGTGCACCGGCTACTAACGGTTCTACAGGATGTACTAATGGGACCCGCTACACAGGGTCCATCTCAATCTCCAACGGCGAAACTGTTTACGCCGTGGCAGGAGGCACCAATTACGGTGACTCAACCGTTGCCGGTTCTGCCTACAAAATTACGGGAACCGGGACAAGCCCAACTTTTCTTCCCGCTTCCGGAACATACTCCGGTAACCAGTGGGTCCAGCTCCAATCCAGCAGCCCTACAATCTGCTGGAACACCTCAGGCTCTCCCGCAACCAACGGTGGGACCGGCTGCACCGCGGGCACTCTCTACACCGAACCAATCACGGTCATTTCCAACGAAACCATTTATGCAGTGGGTGGAGGGGCTGGGCTCAGTGACAGCGAGGCAGATTCTGCGACTTATACGCTGAATCCCTTTGCCGGAACAACTCCGACCGCATCTCCAACTTTCTCCCCCGTCCCGGGAACTTATAACGAAACGCAAAATGTCACCATCTCTTCCACTACTTCAGGCTCTCCGACGATTATTTGCTATGAACTCACCAGCGACACTCCAGCCCTTAAGCCGGTTGCAAATGGACTCGCTGCAGGGGACACAAGCTGCCAGGCTGGCCTGGACAAAGCCTACAACGGAACCGGAACCTGTAACCCGGGTTGCTATACGGGAACCTTATACACAGGTCCCGTCGCCGTATCCTCCTCCCAAACCTTGACCGCGGTCGCTCAGGCAACTTCGATGAAAACCATGGCGGAGGGAGGAGGAGAAGCGCCGTTGTCTTCGCCGACCATTGGGAACTACACGATTACAACCGATGCCGGATCTCAAGCGGCCGCCCCATCCTGTTCGCCCCCATCAGGCAGCTCGAGCAGCTCGATCACTGTCACCTGCGCCAACTCGAACTTCGGCACTACGGTCATGTGCTACACGGAGGACGCAACCACTCCAGTGACCAACGATATTGGAACAGGCTGCACCACGGGAACAGCGCTTTCGGGGGCAAGCGGCAACATCGTTCTCAGCTCCACCACCGAAGTACTAAAAGTAGTTGCAGGGTGCAGCACGCTGAGCGACAGCGCGGTCAGTCCCTACGGGCCGTACACCATCCTTACGGCTCTTCCCGCACCCGCATTCTCGCCTGGCGCGGGGACATACACCACATCGCAGTCTGTGACGATCAGCAACGCAACAGCCGGAACGACCATCCACTACACCACTGACGGCACGACGCCGACTACGTCATCCAGCATTTACAACGGCGCGATTACGGTGAGCGCCTCGGAAACTCTGGAAGCCATTGCCGTTGAAACCGGCTACACGAACAGCGCTGTGGGAACTGCGACCTACACCATTAGCACGCCGGGCGGCGGAACAACCGGCGACTTCAGCATCAGCACTTCAAATACTTCGGCGTCGGTGAATCCGGGAGGTTCGGTAACCTATGTCCTGACGGTGAGTCCTGCTTCACCTGCGACCGCGTTGTCGTCCGCGGTCAACCTCTCTGTGAGCGGGTTGCCGACTGGCGCCACATACACGTTCAATCCGGGAACGATTGCAATGGGTGCGGGCACCACCACGGTATCCTTCGAAGTTGCGGCGCCGCAAAACGAATTGGCGACCGGATCGCCCGCCGGAATCAGTGGTAAGTTTGTTTCTCGCATCGTCCCGCTCACACTTGGGTTCGTGGTTTTGCCTTTTGCAGGGATGCTGCGCCTCACCCGTAAGAGATTATTCCGCACGATCTCGACCCTCTCGTTGTTGCTTGGAATTATGGCCCTTGCCGGAGGTGTAGAAGGCTGTGGTTCAGTCAGCGGAACCCTTAACCGGAACTACACCTTGGTCGTGACAGGAACATCGGGCACCATTTCGAACTCCGTGCAGGTCACGCTGACAGTCAACGGGCAATGACTTGCCCCAATATTCAATAAGACTCCACGACTGCCAAGACTCCGGAATCACCAGTAGGGTACACAAGATTGCACCTCTCCACTCCGTAGTCCGCTCGTAAGCTGTGCGGGTACGCGTGGAAAGGGCTTTGAAACGGAGTTCGGGCCGGGCCGGCGGAACTTTGGATTTGTGTGGGTCCTGAGGGCCGGCGATCCCACTCATTACGATCGGGCTCGGATGAATGGGGACAGGTCCTGATACCGGGGTGAGTGGGCGCCCGTCTCAACTCTCCGAATTCAAGCCGTCGACCTGGTATTCGTGCCGATGTACTTTTTTGCAGTGCAATTTAAACTCATTGTTTATGCGATCGATCTGAACCTTTGTCAGCTTCGCATCACGCACAGGCCCGACATCGAATACCGCGCTGCATTGAGTGCAACACCACCCGCAGGGTAGCACTGGTTGAGACGTCGTCCAAACTGTCGCTAACAGCGATGGCATGCCACACAATATATGTTGGCTAAAATAAAAACTGTCGCATATTGCTCGCAAATTTCCCGCCACTTTGCCAAATGAATTGTTATCCGAGATTGTTGGCCGTCGCTCAATCGGCGTCCCGCTCAACACGAAAGAGATGCAAGAAGCAGGCCCTGCGACTCGCTGCGCTCGCTCAGCGACTGTCTGTAGGGATTGGAGTAGAGCATAAAAAGCCATAGATAGGTGGATCTATCCCACCTTAACGGCGATCCAGCCGCGGCGAATGTGGGGCACCCGCATTTGTGCTGATACGAGGATGACGGGGCGCAGTGTTCTGCGCGGCGATCCCGCTCATCGCGAAAGTCCGCGATGAACGGGTCACAGTTTGCTACTGTTCGGTATAGACGAAGTCGTTGTAGAGCCAGGTTCCATCGATGTATGAGTAGAGCCGTGCGTACACCTTTACTCCGTTTGCGGGGAGAGTGGGTGCGGTGGCGGAAAGCGCCGCTCCTTTGTATGAGTACAGGTCGCCGTCGCCGGGTGCAACCGCACTGAGGTTGAGTTGGTAGAGGGTGGCCGAAGTTGCTGCGCTCCACTGGAAGAGCACATTGGTGGTGCCGAGGATGGTGCTGAGTCCCGGTGTGGGAGATGTGAGTACCGCCGGAGTGGGCGAACCGCTTTCGGTATACACGTAGCTGTTTTTCTGCCACGTTCCCTTGATGTCGGAATAGAGAGTTGCATAGACGGTTACGCCGTTTGCGGGCAGGGCGGGCACGGTCGCGGTGAGGGCAGTGCCTTTATATGAGTAGAGGTCGCTGCCACCGGGTGCGATGGCGCTGAGATTGAGCTGGTAGTCGGAGACATCAATTCCGGCGCTCCACTGGAAGGATAGACTGCTGGTTCCGAGAATAGTGGTCAGTCCCGGAGTTGGAGATTGGAGTATGGCCGGAGTGGGCGTGCCACTTTCGGTATATTCGTAGGCATTCGAAGTCCAGGCTCCGTTGATATTTGAATAGAGAGTTGCGTAGACGGTTGCGCCGTTTGCCGGTAGCGTGAGCGCGGTGGCGGAAGTGGCTGTGCCTTTGTAAAGGAACAGCTCGCTTTGACCAGGAGCAATGGCGCTGAGGTTGAGCTGATAGACGGCGACCCCTGCCCCGGTGGTCCATTGGAAGGTCACATCGGTTGTGCCGAGGATGGTGCTAACGCCCGGCGTGGGAGATGTGAGTATACCGGGGGACGTACCGCTTTCGGTATAGACATAGTTGTTCGACTGCCACGCTCCGTTGATATAGGAATAGAGCGTTGCATAGACAGGGATGCCGTTTGCGGGCAGCGAGGGTGCGGTCGCGGTGAGAGCCGTGCCCTTGTATGTGAACAAATCGTGGTCACCAGGCGCGATGGCGCTGAGGTTGAGCTGATACTCGGTGACCCCGGTTCCGGAGCTCCACTGGAAGGACACGCTGGTTGTGCCGAGCACGGTGCTTATGCCGGGCGTAGGAGATGTGAGGACTGCAGGAACAGGTGTGCCGCTCTCGGTATAGAGATAGGCATTCGAATGCCAAACGCCGTTGACCTCGGAATAGAGCGTTGCGTAGACCGTTACGCCGTTTGCGGGAAGTGTGGGTACGGTGGTGGAAGTAGCCGTGCCTTTGTATTCGTACAGATCGCTTGCGCCGGGCGCGCTGGTGCCGAGGTTGAGCTCGTAGAGGGTGGCTCCGGCGGCGGGAGTCCACGTGAAGGTCACATTGCTGGCGCCCAGTATGGTGGTGAGTCCTGGAGTGGGCGAGAGAAGAATTGCGACTGCGGGCGGGTTGACGACGATGCTTTGCGTGACCTGGGGCGCAGCGGAATAGTCAGTGTTGCCCAACTGATTTGCAGCCACGACAATGGTGCCTGTTCCAGTGACGGTGAGGATACTGTTGTTTGCGCCGCTCAGCGAGCCTGGACCGGAGACGATGCTGAAGGTGACCGGATTACCCGATGCGCCGCCTGTCGCGCTCAATGTGATGGGCGAAACCGGGTAGACAACCGGAGAGGTTGGCGGCGTGAAAGTAATCGACTGGGTGGCCTGGTTCACAGTTATCGTGACGGTGTCTGTTGCAGGGGCGTATTCGGTGGTATTGTTCGGCGTCAAAGTGACCGAGAGGGTCTGCTGTCCCGGGGGCAGGACGGTTCCGGCGGGTGGGGTGTAGGTAAGAGTTCCATCCACACTGCCTGTGGCATCGAGTTGGGTAGCGCTTAGCGCCGTGGGGTAGGTGATGGGTGCAGGCGTACTCCAGTAGATTTTTGGAACTGTAAGTACGGCGACAGTGATTGTGTCGGTTGTAGTGATGGTCTCGTTGTCCGCGACCTCGGCGGCGTCAAGCCCATTCACCGCATCGGTAGTTGTAATGATTTCGTTGTCGAGGACCTCGACAGAATCTAACCCGGTTATCTTGTCGGTAGTCGTAATGGTCTCGTTATAAACCACCACTACGGGAAAAAAGACGGACGGGACATCGGTAACGGTTATGGTCTCCGAGTCTGTGACGGTAGGCCCTCGCGACGCCAGCGGGCCCGGCACTTGCGGATGCACCTGGATTGAGAAGTCGCCTTTGAAACTGGTTCCTTCCGCGTCGCGGATCAGGATTTGAAACTCATAGGTACCGGTAGTGGTGGGAATCCCTCCGAAGGCAACGGTGCTGCCTCCCGTCTCCATGGAAAGTCCCGGTGGGAAATCACCAATGACGCTCAACTCGTATAATCCCGATCCGCCAATGGCCTGGACGGAAGATTCGTAGCGCACGTCGGTCATGGCATCGGGGAATGACTTCTGGGCGAAGCCAAGCGGGATAGTGATGGATTGGTCCGTTTTGGAGGAAGTGGTGGGAAGGCTACGAATGGCGGACGCGGCCTGGCCGGAGACATGCGCCAGGGCATGTCCCAAAAGAAACAGCACAAGCACGAAGCGGCCAAAGCATAGACCCATTCTCCGCGGAAATTTCATCGTTCTCCCCTTCTCTTAACTGGAACTCCTGCGTGCGGTCGGCCCCAGTTCGCCGTTGGGGCGAGGGGACCGTTACCCGAACAATCTGGCTGGTGTTAGGAGAACGACAGGACTACCGTGACCTGTATGATTTGCCCGTTGGCGACCGAGATAGGCGAGGACAGGTTGGCTGACGTCGCAGTACCGCCAAAATCGCTGCCACTTCCAGCGCCGACGGCTGTGGAGGTATAGCATGCGGCCGGAGTGACGGTGGACAATGCTGTGGGATAGGCGCCGAAAGCCACGCCCGTCTGCCCGCAGCCGTTCATGCTGGTGGCGACGATCCCGATGGTTCCAGCTTGATTGGCGGTAATGGACCCAGCCAGTTTGAGAGTCGGTCCAACGCCGAATGTGGGTGTGATGGTAAGGCCGGGCGCGCAGTAGTATTCGCTGCAAAAGCCCAGTGCAGGTGCTGTGCTTAACGAGGTGACAATGGCGCAGAAGTTATACGTCGCGGCGCAAGGGGCGGTGCCGTTGGATTGAGCGGTAAAGTAGATTGCCATGGGCCCGGCTGCCGCATAGCCTGACAGTAACCCCACAAGATAGTTCTGGCCGTCGTACTGAATCGAGTTCTCGAACTCGCGGTGCTGGGCAAGCGTCCCGTCGGGGTTCTTGATGTCGATGATCCAATGGCCATGCATCTTGAGGCCCTGGTTTATTGCGGACGCAGGCTTTTGTGGGCCTTCCTCCGTGCCGGCGGCGATCTGAGTGAGTGCTGCCGGTGGATGGCTGGGTGCTTCGCCGTTGGCGGCAGCAACATGTACCGCGCCTGGTCCAATGAGTGCGCCCGCAGGTGCGGAAGCCTGCCCCGCAGCGATTAGGCTGAGCCCGATGCAGAGTGCTGCAACGACAACTGCAGTGGAGATGCGGTAGCTGCGTGGGAGAAAAGCTCGGATCATGTCTGGCTCCTGTCGGTGTTGAATTCAATGATGTTGAAGTTGCACTTCATGTATGGCTGCGGGGGATGAGCGTCATCTGGTAAATCTGCCGAAATGCTGGTTTCTCAGTGGCGTGTCAATCCCGAAGCAAACGTCTCGCGGGGATATGTGGCGCTCCCCGGGGCAATTGTGACAACGCTAAAGGAGAATCTCGAAATAGGATCCTGCGGCCAAACCGCGTTGCGGGTTGACGCAAAACTGAGGGCACAGGAGGCCGGGGTAAGCGCGGGGGTGTCCGCTTGATGGATCATGATGGAAAAGTGTACCCACCATACAGGCGAGCGAACCTCTTAGGCAAGAGGAATTTAGAGCACTTTTATACATTACCTGGGAAAAACGGATGCTAATCTCTTTTCAAGTTTTTCATCGTGTGCACAGCATTATCAACATTCTTCCGGGCAGGCTTCTCTGTGCGTTCAAAGAAAGCGTGCGGGCGCGTTGCGCTTTCATGGGAAGTTTTGCCGGGGATTATGGGTGACAGGCTGGAAAGCGACGAAAAGAAAGCAAGAGCGGTTCTCGGGCGAAGCATGGTCCGAAGAAGCCCGCAGCCATGTGTAATGCAACTTTGGTTGTAAAGGTTGCCTGTGACCAAAGTTTTTTATTGACCCAAAGGTAACATTTGGGCTACGTTTGACCTAATACACCGAGTAGCACCTGAATTCAGGGATCCGCAAGTAGAGGCAGTAGGCGTCGTTCGGATCGTGTGTCTCCTCCCGACCTCAAGCAAGAAGTGATCTTGTAGCCGAAGTGTGCGCTCTGAAGGTTGGGCACAGTTATCATGAAATCCTCCTCCCTCTTTAGTGTTGCGCTGCTCGTATGTGCAGTGCGCGTAATTGCCTATGCTTCCACCGAAGTTGTTGTCAGCAACCCCGACGCCGGCGCTATAGTTGGCACGGCGTTTGTTGTGCAGGCAACGACGACTGCTTGTTCCGGTGAGCCCGTTTCAGCGACTGGATACTCGATTGATTATGGTGCGACCACCATCGTCAACGCCACATCCATGGACGCGCTGGTTACCGCGTCAGTGGGGGCGCATACACTGCATGTCAAGTCGTGGGGAAACGCGGGTGCGGGCTGCGACACCGATGTGCCGATTGAGGTGTCAGCGGGGGTACCTCCTGCGCTGCTTACCAACGTGGCAGTGAGCCAGCCAGCAGCGAGCGCCGAGCTGGTTTCGCCGATTGCCCTTGTTGCTTCCGGCACGCAGTGCGATTCGCAGCCCATTGTGGCCATGGGCTTCTCGATCGATACCAGCGCAACCAAGATCATTTTCGGCGATTCGGTGGATACCCAGGTATCTTCCACTCCAGGCGCTCATACGCTGCATGTGATGTCATGGGGCAAGGGCGGTTCAAGCTGTGTTTCCAATGTGGCCGTTACTGTTGTTCCGTCGCCGGTTTCTACGCTTCCCTCCAACACCGTCGCGGTGCATGGCATCCAGGCGATGGCGAATTGGCAAGCCGCAATCGATACGGCAACCGATGCGGGGCCCTCGACATCCGGCGTGACGGCACTGGCGGGAGCGCCATCGCTGAGTGGAACAAGCCGGGAGTTTACGACCACCTTCCCTGGATTGGGCGGCGAACGGTATGACGTGTCGTTTGGCGCCGACACTTCAGCCGCCAATTTCCTCTACGACGCGTGGGTCTACCTTCCCAGCCCGTCGACCGATATCGCCAACCTTGAATTCGATCTCAACCAGGTTGTGGCGAACGGCGATACCGTGATCTTTGGCATCCAGTGCGACTCATGGACGGAGGCGTGGGATTACACAGCCAACGCGGGAACCGCGCAGGTCCCGGTTGATGTGTGGCGGCCCTCAACTGCCCCTTGCGATGTTCAGAGCTGGAGCACGAACACCTGGCACCACGTTCAGTTCAGCTATTCGCGCGACGACGAGGGCAACGTAACTTACCAATCGGTGTGGATGGATGGTGTTGAGCACGATCTGAACGTTACTGTTCCGGATGCTTTCGCGCTTGGTTGGGGTTCCACGCTGCTGACGAACTTCCAGGTGGACAGTTTGACGGGATCGGAAGCGACTACTTTCGCTTATCTCGACGATCTTACGGTGTACCGGTGGTAGGTGGACGAGCGCGGTTTCGTAGCCGCGGGTCGACAAAATACGATCCGCTGGGGATTATCAAGGTTTTTAGATTGTCGGCTCCAGAAAAGGATTTTAGGACTTTTTTCCTGAATCCCGGAGCATTTGGATGCGAGACCATGAGTTCTCCCAGAGTCAAAATCAGGCGAGGAACAACGTCTCCCCCGCTTCCCGACCTGTCGATGCTTACAGGCGAATTGGTCCCCATTGACGAAGGCGCCGGAACGGACACGTTCGCAGGGGCACTGGTTCGGCGCGGCGAGGCCACCGCCATAGCAGCGGCCCCTTGGACCCGCACCAAATTCGGTCGCACCGCGGAAGTCGTCCGGTCAGCACATGCAGTGAGTACTCAGCAAAAGGCCAGGCTCAAAATCATCCGCAACCGCCGCGCTAAAACCCTGTTCGTTGGCAACGATTTTTTTTTGTGCGGATGCGAAAAGCAGACCGCAAGCGCGTTCAATGTAATTGGTCGATTGGCGGATGCCTTCGGCTTCACGGTCCCGGGTCCGGAAGCATTCGAGGCGTGCGCGAAATACTTGCTCTCTCGTGGCTATAGCTGAGCACATATATCGGCAAACCGTACAGCCAGGCCATCTTCTCTATTCTTATTCAACTCGAATTGCTTTCACCGGATCGAGCGCTGCGGCTTTGCGGGCTGGAAGCCAGCATGCGAAAAGACCTACGGCAACTAGAACCGATGCCACGATCATAAAGACAACTGGATCTGAGGAGGAGACGCCGAGGGGAAGACTCGCCATGATTCTGGCTACGGGGAATGCGGCGCCCAGGCCGAGAACGAGCCCCACTGCAATCTGCCACAGTCCGCGCTTCATCACCAGCATCATGATGTTGCTGGTGTCAGCGCCCAGCGCCATGCGGACCCCTATCTCTTGTGTCCGGCTTCCCGTAGCGTGTGCAATTACTGCGTACAAGCCGACCGAGGCCATCAACAGCGCGATAAGAGCAAATCCAGAGAAAATTTGGGTCAAAAGCGTGAAGAACCACTCCTGATGTTCGATTTCTTTATTCAGAATGGCGACATCGCGCAAAGGAAGATCCTCATCGATACTCGCGACGGCTGCGCGCAATCCTCCAGTCACATCCACGCTTGATTGAATCAAGACATACATCCCGTTCCAACCTTCCTGCCGGAAGGGGAGAAAGAGCAGCGGCTGTGGGTTTTTGTCGTTCAGGCTTTGGACGAGATCGGCGGAGACGCCGATGACAGTAATCCAATCTCCGGGTTTGTTGTTGTCGTCGTAGAAGCGAAAGCGCTTTCCAATCGCGTTCTGGTTCGGCCAGAAATGCGCCGCGCACTGTTGTGTGAGAACGGCAGCCTTGTGGCCATCAGCCCCGTCCGTCTCGTTGAAATCACGGCCGAGCAAAAGTGGCAAATGGATGGTATTGAAGTAACCGGGCGATTGCACCACCATCGACACGCGAGGCCGGCTGGATTTGACCTCCATTGTGGAATGCTCAATTTCGAGGTCACGCTCGCCTGATCCGAGTCCAGGCAAGTTCGATGCCGCAGCCACTTGCGTTACTCCTGGTAGAGAACGGAGACGCGGCAACAACTGATCGAAGAAATGCTGCCTGGAATCCGTATCTTTGTAGTGGCTATCGGGAAAGTCGATATGCGCCGTCATCAATTGATCGCCCGGTACTGAGCGGTTGGCGGTCAAGGTAAGAAGGAGGTTGTGGATAAAGACTCCGGCTCCCGAAAGCAAGACGAGCGTGAGGGCGAACTGCAGGATAACCATCGTTGCCGCGAATTTGCCGTCGCGATGTTTACCCATGTTGCGGGCGCCTTCTTTCAGCACCTCAATCAAATTCACGCGGGACGCACGCCAGGCAGGCGCAATGCCGAACAGTAGACCGCTGAAGATGCAGAGCGTCGCGAAGTATCCGAATACTTTCAAATCCATCGTGAACCGGATCCAGTACGGCTTGCCGACGTTTTGTGTGGAGAGATCGAACCAGTGCACTCCGAGTGCAGCCAACCCTAGCCCGAGAAGGCCGCCGAGGAGGCTGAGGATCAAACTTTCCGTGAGCTGTTCGCGAATGACCCGCCACCGCGAAGCGCCCAGCGCGGCACGAATGGACATTTCCCGCTGCCGGCCGAGTGCCCGGGTCAACATCATATTGGCAACGTTGGCGCACGCAATGAGCAGAACAAAACCAACGGCAGCAAGCATAAGCAGGAAGACGGTGCGTATATTGGGGCCATTGTACCTTTGGTTGAAGGTCTGCACACGAACGCCGCGGTCTTTGTCGGCGGCCGGATATTGTTTGGCAAGCCGGCTCGCGATCTCGTTGCATTCCACGGAAGCCCGCTCCAGCCCAACGCCGGGCTTGAGCATTGCCCAGACGTCCAACGGGTGTGAGTCCCGTTTTTCAAGATCCGGTGTCGGCACCAGTGGCATCCAAATATCCGTGTTGACAGGGAATTTGAAGCCCTCCGGCATCACCCCGATAATTGTCGCCTGCGTGTCGTTCTCGCGCACCGAGCGGCCGATGACCGAGGGGGAACCGCCGTAACGGTCTTTCCAGACCCCATAGCCAAGCAGCAGGACAGGTGGGGCTCCAGGTTTGTCATCGCTGGATAGAAATCCGCGTCCCAAGACGGGCCTGATATGCAGCATCTCAAACAACCCGGAGGTGGCGTGTTCCATGTGATAGGGCGCGGGAGGGGTCCCGTGCTCGCTTAAGACAGCTTGTACGTCACTCGCAGCCTCCATCGATTCCACCGAAGACATTTGTGCACGGTAGTCGTGGAAGTCCGGATAGGAGATGCGCATTGAATCATCGCGGTGAGCGAGATTGCTGTTACTCAGGATAACAATCCGGTCTCCGTGTGGCACCGCCAACGGCTTCAGCAGCACGGCGTTCACGAGGGTGAACACCATGGTGTTCACGCCGATTCCCATGGCTACGATCACAACGACAGCCGTTGAAAACCAGGGATGCGTGAGAATCGAACGCAGGGCGTAGCGCAGATCGTGTCCCATGGGAATCCTGTACGACAAACTATTTCCGTCGGTTCCGTGGATTCTCAAAACGGTTCAACAAAGTGGAGGGTGCATCTACAATCCAGCGATGGCCTTTGACTCTACGCGACCCACGAGCTTCCTGTGGACTGGGAACAGTGAGCGCCCTCGGGTCCGGAAATGGAGTACGCCCGGATGGTCGGCCAGACGTTTCAAAACTGGCGCGCACAGTTCTCCGGCGCGCAGCCTGGCCGTGCAGTCTTTCCACGCGAAGCATACGGATTGAAAGGCAAGAAGGGAACTTTTGGTGGTATAGTCGTCCCCTTCCGCACATTTCCAAATCAGCCTGTGAGCAGTTTCAAGACCGCATGGCAGCGGGAGGATCAAAGCTGACTGGGTCACAGTGGACGGCCATCAGGAAAAGCACCCAGGAGGCTCCTACTATCTTGAGTGGCGCGAGAATGGGCGGCGAGAGCGGCTCGCGGTGCACGCACCGGCGGCAATGGTGCATTCTCTAGCTGTTACGGACGAGCAGGCGCAAGAGCGAACGGACCACCAGCCTCACAGGACTCCCGATACAACCACTCAGCTGCTTCGGCATCAATTGGTTTTGAAATCAGAAACCCTTGAATGTAGTCGCATCCTAGCTCGCGCAGGTTGCAAAGCTGTTCCTCCGTTTCAACGCCCTCGGCAACGACCTTGAGTTTGAGGGAGTGGGCTAATTGCATGATGGCTCTCACGATGTCCTGACTACTTTTTCGGGTGAGCAGTTCACGGATGAATGAGCGGTCGATCTTGAGATAATTGAATGGCAACCGTTGAAGGCGACTCAACGAAGAGTATCCCGTACCAAAGTCGTCTATTTGGAGGCGGATGGTCATGGCCTTCAGTTGGTCAAGCACAACCAGTGTTTGCTTCGCGTCTCCCATGACGGAACTCTCGGTCATTTCGAGTGCGAGAGATTTGGGATTTAGTCCGGACTCCGCGAGGGCGGATTGAACATCTTCCATCAGGTGCGAATCGCTTAATTGCCTGGAGGAGACGTTCACGTTAATCGTAAGAGGATGGTCGGAAGGAATTCTCTTATGCCAATCGGCCATCTGCCGGCAGGACTCGGCCAGAACCCAGCGACCGAGGAGGACGATGAGTTCGCTTCCTTCGGCAATCGGAATGAACTCGGCTGGGAGAATGAGTCCGCGCTCAGGGTGATTCCAGCGAACGAGTGCCTCGAAGCCGCAAAGTCGACGATCGCTGGCCGAGACGATTGGCTGGTAGTGAAGAACGAGTTGACCCGAGTCGATAGCTTTGCGTAAGCCCATCTCGATCTCAAAGCGCGTAACGCCTTCCTGGCGCAATCCCTCACTGAAGAATTCAGAGCGTGCTTTACCGTTCGTTTTGGCGTGGTACATGGCGGTGTCTGCATTGTGGAGGAGTTCCTCCGGCTTATCGCCGGTGGAACTAAGGGCGATACCGATGCTGGCTGAGATGAACATCTTGCGGCCGTCGATGTAAAACGCCTCGCCCAGCCGTTCCAGAATGCGGGCAGAGATCGTGGCTGCTTCCGTTTCACGCTGGATATCACCGAGGAAAATTGCGAACTCGTCTCCGCCGATACGCGCTACAACGGATTCAGAAGTCCCACTCACGCGTGAACCGGAGCGGACGCCGGCCCTCAGCCTTCCCGCTACATCGATGAGCAGTTCATCGCCTGCAGCATGTCCGAAGTTGTCATTCACCAGTTTGAACTGGTCCAGGTCGACGAAGAGTACTGCAAAGACCGTCTTTTGCTGATCGGCAGTTTCGATTGCCGACTCGAGGCGGTCGATGAAGTAAAGGCGATTCGGGAGGTGAGTAAGTGGATCGACGATTTTGCCTTCAGTAATATCGGTCTGTGAGCCGGCCATGCGGACCGCTTTTCCGGCCGAATCGCGAACGGCGACACCGCGACTGAGCGCCCAAATATAGCCTCCGGACTTTTGACGCATTCGGTATTCACTAACAAATTCGGGGGTTTTTCCATCGCGATGGGCGGAAATCTCAGCGCGCACACGCTCTCGGTCGCCGGCGTGAATATGGCTGAACCACTGTTCGGGGGTGGACCAGCTTTCGCTTTCGGTATAACCGAGCATCTGACCCCAGCGTGGAGAGAAGTAAATCTCACCTGTAGCGAGATTCCAATCCCACAGGCCATCATTGGCCCCGCGGGCCGCGAGGGCATATCGCTCTTCACTGTCCCGGAGAGAACTGAGTGCGTCGTTGAGCGCCCTTTCGCGCGATTCAATTTGCGAAAGCATCTCGTTGATGGAATCGACAAGAAGACCAGTCTCCCCGCCGGAATGGATTTCCGCGCGGATCGAGTAGTCCTTGTCGGCGGAAATGCGGTGGGCGATTGCGGCCAATTGCACGAGGGGATCCGCTATCGAGTGAGCAAAGCGGAGAGAGGCAAGGAAAGTGGCAAAAACAGAAACCAGAAGAACAACAACGGCGATTTTCGCATACTGAAGAATGCGGAGACGGAACCCGCGTAGATCGAAGACGATTGCAATAGATCCGGCGCGCTCTCCGTTGAGGAGAACGCCTCGAAAAAGAGTGAGAGATCCGCCGTCAAAATAGGCTCCATCCGGTTGCTGCGCGGGAAGAATCAGCGCTTGTGCGGCGCCTGGAATGCGGTAATCGGCAAAGACGTGCCCCTGGTTGTCGTATAGGCAGGCAAAGAGAACATTCGGTTCAGTAGCCAGGGCGCCCAGCATCTCTTGGGCGGTTCGCTGATCGTTGAACGCAAGAGAGGCAGCGCTATTTGCCCCGAGGGTGTCGGCCAGGGCAGTGAGTTCGCGAACCGCACTCTCTCGATAACTCTGCCACTCGTAGATTGCAAACCCGATGGACGCAAGAAGGACGGCAAGTCCGCTGGCGAATACAATAAGGACTCCGATATTGAAACGAATGGAGAGGTCCTTGATTCGCACAGCTTCACCTCCCCGAATTCGAAGTGCTGCTTTGAGTCACCGAGGTGGCCAGAAGCAACAGTCGAGAGCTGATTTTGAGATGAGATGATTCAGCCTCATCAAGGTTGATGTCGAAGCGAATCTTATCGGCATCGAGGTGGAAGCGTATCATTCCGCCGTCTGATAGAAAGTTGTCGGTTTCTCCCACTGTGAGGACGGGCATCCCGCGGAGGCTCTTGAGGATTGCGGTTTGGCGCTGAGCCTCGTCACGGCTGAGGAAGAGAATGTTGCAACCGTGTATTTGCTTCGATTGATTTATCTGAAGGACATGGATTACCCGTGATCCAATACTCTTCCCCTCAATAGTGCTTTGGAGTTCCTGTCTGCGTGGCTCGTCGTCGAAGATGCAGAGCTTTAGCGAAGAGTCTCCGGTGTTCAGGACGTTGGCCGGCCAGTCCACAAACTGTGCGAAATGGAAGAGAAATGCAGCCTTTACCTGGTACTCTTCCGGAATGGATTGGGCTCCGGCATCCTGTGGCAGCACCGAAAGGATCAGGACAATGCAAAGGACCATGAATCTCCGACGATACATCCGTCTCGAAGACAGGTCCGAAGCCGAATTGGTTGATCCTCGATCCATAAACGACATCCTGCCTAGAAGAACCACGCAATCTTGCCGTAGACTAGACGCCGCATCAGACCGGACTGCACGGTAGAATCGGTGCCGGAGAATTCTGGGTGTAGGTCTTTCAAGAGGTTCTGCCCGTTCAGGCTCAGCGAAACGCTCTCTCCCGCACGCCAATTCAAGCCTGTGTCAAGCCGTGTGTACGAAGGAATGGATTGGGCAGGGAGGCGGTTTACAAAATATGTCGAGGCATTCCACTGGAGTTTCCATGGCAGCTGTAAGTTGGAACGCAACTGTGCCTCGTGATCCGGAGCCGCACCTTCGGTTTGACTGACTGATCCGGTGTCCTGGCTGGTGGCGAATTTGTGCAGGTGCAACGAGAAAAACGCATAGCCTGGATCAAGAGTCCAGAGCCTCGTGACTCTCCATTTTGCGAAGGTCTCAATACCGTGCGCTTCTCCGAAGAGACCGTTGCCGAACGAATTAGGAATAAGAAGGTGTACGGGCTCAGGGTTCGTTTCAAGACGCATGGCTCCCGGTTCCACCGACACCAGATCCCGATAGCGGTTGTAGAAAACTGTCGAATCCCATGAGAACTGGCTTGTCAACGTAGTCCGGTACCCCGTTTCGAATGCCGCCACCTGTTCGTTTTTCTCATCTGGATTCCCAAAAAGGCTTACCAGGATCGGAAGGTTATCTGGTCCAGGGAGGACCTCGAAATTTACACGGAAATCTGTGTCGCTGCGAGCGGGAGTGCGGTCGGCATGGGAGGCTGCCGCCCAGATCGAGTTCTTGCTGTCCGGGGTCCACATCAAGCGAGCCGAAGGTTGGAAGTCAAATCCGGTGTAGTCGTTGTGCTCGCCTCGTGCTCCCAGAATCAGGTGAAGACGGTCTGGTAGAAGACTAAACTCATCCTGAATGAACGAACTGAAAAGCTGCGCGTGGCGAACCGGAGGAGTGGAGGAGATTCGCAGTCTCGGACTAATGTCATCCGCGTTGAGACGGTAGCCAAGCCCCCAAACGACATCCTGTCTTGCCCCCCAGGCAATATGGTTTTGAAAATCGATGTCGAAGGTATCTAAACCGATGCTGTAGGTGGTGTCGCCACGAGAGGCGCGGTCGAAGTAGACCTGAAGAGTGGCCTGCGATCTCGGTGAGAAGGTGCGATTCCACCGCGTTAGCAGATTCCAGCCGGAGTAGAGGTCGCGCAAGGCGACGGTCGCACTCTCCGGCGGCTGGAGGGAAAGTGGTATATAAGCCAACTCTCCCGCATTGCCGTTGTACACTTCTCCCTCCGTGGTGAGGGAATCCTTTGCGGTGATGGCGGTATCGGTGCGGAATCCGCCATGGACCAGGCGCCAGTCGTCCTGGCCGCTGAGTCCGGACAGAGTGGGCAGGGCGTGAACCTCAAAGCCCTCCGCATAGACTCGATAAGCCCCGAGGTTGCGAACCGTGCCTCCGTAGCCTATTGTCTCTGGCCCGATACTTCCATTGCCTGCACCGCCAGCAACGGTTCCTCCCTTGGTATCCGCGGCGCTGAGAGTAATGATGTTGATGACACCGTTCACGGCATTCGATCCCCAGACGGCGGCTCCGGGGCCGCGCACGACCTCAATTCGTTCGATGGTGTTGAGGGGAACATTCTGAGAATCCCAGAAGACGCCAGCGAAAGTGTCGGTGTATACCGTGCGGCCGTCAACCAGGACCAGGAGTTTGTTGGAGAACTGACCGTTGAAGCCACGGGCGCTGATGGCCCAATTGGCGGTGTCGATCTGCGCAACGTCCAGGCCGGGAACCATCCGCAGCAAGTCAGGGATGTTGAGCGCGCCTGAATGGGCAATATCCTCGCGAGAAATGACAAAGACAGCCGCAGCGGCCTCGGAAGTCTTCTGCTCCTTCTTCGATACCGAGGTAACCTCGATGTTCATCAGATCTTCGAGGCTTCTCTTGGTGAGATCTGCGGCCTGTGACGCGCCTGCCGGGTAAGCCAGTAGAGCGATCCCGACAAGCATCAAGGTATGCTTGAGGACTTGCCCGAGGCCGATCGCAAAACTGGAGAAATGGCACAGTTTATGAAAGATAAGCCATCGAGAGTCGTGAGCTTGCGCATGAGAACAGCCGCTTCGAATCGAATGGACTGGAGAGGAATGTGGTTCCTCAATCCTCATTCGTTGGACAGTACTCAAAATGGTGTTCGGCGAATGATTCTGCACGAGATCCGGTGATCTCACACATGCAACGGGGTGGTCTCCGACGATCAGGATGGTCTCTGCGATTTTGAGACTGAGACGCGGTGTCCTCCCGGAGAGCACAAGACTCCTTTCCATGGATTTCATCTCCATCTACCTGATTCAAACGGAGGCGGGCTAGACGCTGAACGAAGTATTCAGATAATGATCCTCGCGGTAACCTGTGACTGAGCAATTGGGATCAGCTTCGTAAATGTTCCCGACAGGCCGCCCGATCTTGAAGATTGCTAAATTAGATCGGTGAAAAAAGAAGGTGCACGACAATGGAAGGGCACACCGAGGGAAGGTTCAACATCTGGGGAATAGACTACTCGGCAGAATGGGCGTTCAATTGATCGAAGGGGGCGTATGGTCTGATTCGACTTGGACCGTGAACTGACTTGAGAAGGCTGCGATGGTGTCGTGAGAATTGGAAAATAGCGAGTCCGCCTCAACCATTCGTTTGCCGCAGACTGAGCAAATCGCTTCGGTCGGCGTGTCGGTGACATCGTGGCCAATAATCAACTCGGAGAGTTTCGTCATGTCACAGTGTGCGAAATGGATTTTGCAATCGATTGACACAGGCGTGATTCAAATTACTCAAATTTTCTTGCTCGAATCTAGATCGTTTCGGCGGGATATTATCCGAGCACCCAAGATGGGAGCCGACCATGATAAATCCCTTGGGAGTCCTAAATGGAGTTCCGGCCTTTTCTTGACAGGTAAGACACCACACTTCAATCGGCACACTTATCGTTGTCAACAGGCCACCGGTGGTATACGGAAGCCCCAGGAAACCGAAGCGCATCTGTGCTCTGTGGAAAGAGTGATGTGTCCAGCATGAAGACCGCGAGTGATTGCCTTCGTCGCGCAGCACGAGCCAACTCCCGCTCCGACGAAATCTGCATGAAATGCCGATTGAAAAGGCCCGTTAGTGAATCTCGTATGGACTGGTTCTCCAGCTTGGTTCGAAGGTTAAGCGTGGCAACTGCCATCCCTGTAAACTGCACCAGTTGCCGCAAACCATCCATGTGCCAGTTGACCAACTCGACGGTCGCATCGTCATGGCGCTGCACATAGAGCACGCCCATCGTGTTTCCGTGGGCGATGATCGGCAAGCAGAAACTGCGCTGCGGGGGATTACCCCCGCCATGTTTTTCTCTGCCTGGTGAGTTGAATTTCCTCGAGAAAATCATCTACCGCAGACCGAATGCGAAGGCGGGAGTCGTCTTCGATAGGGTGGGAAACAATGAGACCTGCCGCGATTGCATCAAGCTCTTTTTGTTTTCGATCGCGGCTGTTGTAAGCAGCAGCCGCGTCGGCGCCGACGGAAGTACGCCTGCGCTTTCCGTTCTCGTTGCAATCGAGGTAGTAGGCGCCTTCCGGGTGCTTCTCCTGCCGGTCATTGACCATCACCCAATCGGGGTTGAATGCGGCCGTTGGGTCCGACGATAACGGGGCTGTAGCGCTTGCCTTCCGGGGTGTCGATACGCTTGGTGATATTCACCTGCATGGGAAAACTCCCGGCAAAGTGGTATCACTCTTGGTATCACCGATCGTTCCTTGGTCAAACTTGTTGAAAGGGAAGAGGTTGGATGGTCGGGGCGGAGGGATTCGAACCCCCGGCCCTCTGCTCCCAAAGCAGATGCGCTACCAGGCTGCGCTACGCCCCGATATTTCGATTGTATCGCGGTTTGGGTCTAATAATGGATTCCAC
>JBEKRU010000020.1:0-64329 GCA_049518435.1 Occallatibacter sp.
ATTTTCCGACAAATGGATCGCTCGCCGCCCACAACGTACTTGTGGTCAGCGAAGCAGCCAAAAACAACTGGAGAATAGGCTTGAACACGGAATCCTCCTTCGCAGAAACTCGCGGCTCAGTGGGAGAGAGGGTATGGTATCCGTCAAACATGATTTCACATTTTTTCTCGATTGACGATAACGGGCCAATGCGCTCATTGACATCGATCCGGGTGCATCGTCGCCAACCCGGAAGTAACGGCAGGTTGAGAATCTCAAAGGCAGCCGCAGATCCTTCACTGCGTTCAGGATGACAGTGCTGTAAGTGGAAGATGGAACTACGAGATGGGCATTGTGGATGGATGGTCGGCTACTCGGAAGTATCGCCACGTTGCACTCCGAAAGGCAGCCGCGGATCCTTCACTGCGTTCAGGATGACAGTGCTTGGGGTAGGTAGAGTAGGTGGTGTCGGAGGAGAATCGTGTTTGGATTGTCGCCTACTTGGAAGTAACGCCATGTTGAAAATCTCAACGGCAACCGCGGATCCTTCTCTGCGTTCAGGATGACAGTGCAGTGAGTGGGGGGAGATGGTGCCGGAGGAGAGTCGGGGTTGGATTGTCGTCTGCTGGGAAGTAACGTCACGTTGGCAATCTCAAAGGCAACCGCAGATCCTTCTCTGCGTTCAGGATGACAGTGCTGTGGGTGGAGGAGATGGCGCCGGACGAGAGTCGGGATGGATCCTCAACTACGCGGAAGTAATGGCAAGTTGAGAGTCTCAACGGCAACTGCGGATCCATCACTGCGTTCAGGATGACAGTGCTGTGGTGGACACATATGCAACTGTGATGCTTAGTGTAACTAGGGATTCGCGGTTGTCTTGGGCGTCACAGCCACCAGAGCCACGGGCAGATTATGATGCCCCGATGCGTGAACACAGCTACTTCACATACATAATGGCAAGCCGCAGCCACACGCTCTACATCGGCGTCACACGCGACCTTCAGAAGCGTGTGTTTCAACATAAATGGAGAGAACACGAAGGCTTTACGGCGAAGTACAACTGCGATCGGCTGGTGTGGTTCGAAGGGCGTGAGGAGATTGCGGCGGCCATCAGGCGCGAGAAAGAGCTGAAGGGTTGGAGACGAGCAAAGAAGATCGCCCTGATTGAGGCCATGAACCCGGTCTGGGTGGACTTAAGCCGCGATTGGTACGACTATGAGCCTGCCGATTATCGCCGTGCACTGGATCGAATGGATTCTTAGAAACAACCGCGGATCCTTCACTGCGTTTGATGACAGTGCTGTGGGTGGAGGACGATAGTGGAGAAGTAATTGCGCGCGGCTTGGACCAGAATGCGGCCTGGACCAGGATGCAGTAGGATGAAGGGCGAAGGAGCCCGCTTCCCAATGGCACGTATTCTGTTTGGAATTGTTCTTGGCGTCGTCCTTGTCCCTGTTGCCGTGTTGGCGTGGTTGCACTATGGGAAGGTGCCGGTGGCCGTGGCCGACCCGCCACTGCCGCAGGAGAGGCTGATTACCAGCGTTCCGCTGGATGCCCGCATCGACCGCGAGTTGATCAAGAATCCTCCTGTGCAGGCGAACGAGGAGACCTTCATTGCCGGCGCGCAAATTTATCGCGACCAGTGTGCGGCATGCCACGGATTTCACGGGAAGCCTTCGTCGTTCGGGGCACACATGTTTCCGGACGCGCCGCCGCTGTGGGAGAAGCACCACAACAATGATGTGGTGGGGGTAAGCGACGATCCGCCGGGGGAGACGTACTGGAAGGTGGCGAATGGGATTCGGTTGACGGGGATGCCGTCGTATAAGCAGGTGCTGACGGATACGCAGATGTGGCAGGTGAGCCTGCTTCTGGCCAATGCGGACAAGCCGCTGCCGCCGGCGGTGCTGGCGATTCTGCGGGGAGAGGCTGCGCCGCAGGCGGGACTGATTACGGATGACTCGAGGAAGCCGTAAACCACAGCTTTGGATGCGAAAGTGGATTCCCAATCCGGCCTGAAGGCCTGGCAAAATTGGGACTGTTTCCAGGGGGTTGAAACCCCTGTTCCCTCCGGTGCCGCTGTGTTTGTGGCCTCAGCGCGATGTTGGCCGGACGAAGTGAGTCGGGATGGGAGAGAATGGATCTATGAGCGTTATGGATTCGATTCGCAAGGGATTGGGTTTCCTGATGATGAGCATGGGTGTATCGAGACCCAAGGGAAAGCCGCGACCGGTTGTGAGACCTGCGCCTCCGCGCTCCAAAGAGTGATTTGAAGTCATCGGAGGGAGCCGGTATGGTTGACTTTGGTGAGGTGTTTGCAGGGTTGGCCGAGATGCTGGTGGACCTGGTCTTCGAGGTGCTTCCCGCTTTCGGGGCTCCAAACTCTCGAAAGAAAGCCGATCACAGCGGGGTCGGGACGATCCGTTTAAATCTTTCGGTTCAACATGGAGAACCTGGTCGAAAGATTGCGGAACCGTATCGGTCTATCAATGCTCCAATGAAGTGGGCCGGCATGTTGGATGAGTTCAATGCGGCGAGGTACTTCCCCATGACAACCGACGACAAGAAGGGTTTCTTCAGGGCGTTCTGGGATTTTTTCGTGTTGTTCAGCGGCATTTCCACTGCTTCAAACCTGGAACGGACGCAAGGGCGGCCGCTGCGTCAGCGCGGCTTGTTTTTGATTCGGCGGAAGGCGAAGGAGCCGTTGAATCGCACGCCGAACGAACCATGATTCGCAGCGGAACCGCTGAATTGGTAGAATCGAGAATATGCCGCTTACGCGCCAACAGGCCCTTGACCATTTCCATTCCCCTGACCTGATCGGGTTGGGATTTGAGGCGGATGCTGTGCGTCGCCGTTTGCACCCCGAGGGCGTGGTTACTTACATCATTGACCGCAACATTAATTACACGAATTTCTGCACGGAGTACTGCACCTTCTGCGCGTTTTATCGGCCTTTGCCAAGAGCCGGAAAGCCGGATCCGCGGGCGCAGGAGGGTTACATTCTGGAGTTCGAAAAGATCTACGAGAAGATTGCGGAGACGCTGGAGATGGGCGGCACGGGCGTGCTGATGCAGGGCGGCATTCATCCCGATTTGAAGATTGACTGGTTCGAGCGGCTGTTTACGGGAATCAAGCAGCGATTCCCGAAGATCTGGCTGCATTGCCTGTCGGCTTCAGAGGTGCTGGCGATCGCGGAATACTCCGAGTTGAGTTTGCGCGACACGATTGCGCGACTGCGCGACGCGGGTTTGGATTCGATTCCCGGCGGCGGGGCGGAGATTCTGGATGACGAGGTGCGGCACCGCATTGCGCGGCTGAAGTGCAACACGGAAGACTGGGTGAGTGTGCATCGGACGGCGCATCAGTTGGGCATGAGGACCACGGCGACGATGATGTTTGGCGTGGGCGAGACATTCGATCAGCGCATCAACCACTTTGAAGTAGTGCGGCGGTTGCAGGAAGAGACGGGCGGGTTCACGGCGTTTATCCCGTGGAGCTTTCAGCCGGGGAACACGGCGCTGGGCGGTCGCGGATGGGAAGAAGCGACTTCCGTTGAGTATCTGAAGGTGCTGGCGATTGCGCGGCTGTATCTGGATAACATTGAAAATGTGCAGGCGAGCTGGGTAACGCAGGGGCTGAAGGTGCTGGAGCTGGGGCTGCACTTTGGCGGGAACGATGTGGGCTCGGTGATGCTGGAAGAGAACGTGGTGAAGGCTGCGGGCACATCGAACTGCACGACGGAAGAAGAGCTGCGGCGGATTATTCGCGATGCGGGGTTCAAGCCTGTGCAGCGGGATACGCTGTATCGGACGATGTTTTTGAATTAGCATTCGTGAGCAGTTTTGGATCGGCATGATTTGGGGTCGTCTCAATGGCGAAGTCCTCTTCGTTTGTGGAGATGCTCATATTGATACCTTTCCGATGCTGCTAGATCTCAAAGGCATCGCGTACAACGTAATTCAACGCGGTATCGGAATGCCTCCTGATGAGCTTATTGTGTCGAAGGGTGTGAAGTACGCCCAAGAAATTGGCCTATTCGGAACAGTGGATTGCCCCTGCCAGAAATGAGATTCCGGTTCGACCTATCGTTCCTATCAAACTGAGACTCCTTGTAGCTTTTATGCTACACTTACTGGTGTGATCGAGCTCGTCTATTACCAGCAAGAGAATGGACACAATCCTTTCACCGAATGGCTCACTACACTCCGCGACAAGATGGCGAAGGCGCGAATCGCTTCCAGATTACGACAGGTGGAATTGGGCAATTTCGGTGATTCAAAACCGGTGGGCGAGGGCGTAACAGAATTGCGGATTGATGTGGGAGCTGGGTATCGAGTCTATTGCGGACGCCATGGTCGATACATGGTAATTCTCCTGTATGGAGGAGACAAAGACAGCCAATCGAAAGACATTGCCAGAGCCAAGGTTCTGTGGGCAGAGTGGAAGAGGAGACAGCCATGAAGAAACCAGTAGGGGTTGGTTCTTATCACGAATGGGAAGTTGAAGAGCTAAGTAGAGACCGCGAGTTCGCCATCGCCTACCTGCAAGTAGCCATGGAGTCCCTCGAAAACCCTGAGGAACGGGGCGGTGGGCTGTTGGCGCTGCGCGCTGTGGCGGAAGCTTACGGCGGATTGGGCGC
The DNA here is from genome assembly GCA_049518435.1 of Occallatibacter sp. Taxonomy (GTDB): domain Bacteria; phylum Acidobacteriota; class Terriglobia; order Terriglobales; family Acidobacteriaceae; genus Telmatobacter. Next base: position 4,622 of record JBEKRU010000020.1, read on the forward strand.
GGTAGCGGCTCAAGCGGGCATCAGCAGAGAATCCCTCTATCGCGCATTATCCCCGAAGGGCAATCCGACCCTCAAAACCTTGGTGGCAGTGCTGAAGACGATGGGATTGCGGCTCTCGATTGCCGATCCACAGAAGGCAGAGACAGCGGGAGCTTAAGTCACTTGGCGTTGCGACTCGTAGAGGGCGGATTCAAGGCCGCTTGAGTCGCGCGAGTGCAGGCAGGGATCCCGAAGGAAAGTCAGTGGACTGGCGGACTATGAGGCGGGTGGAAATCTGCCACTCCTTCTTTGCGGCCTTGGGATGGTCCTGCTCAATACCTGCGCGCAGGGCTTCGACGGCGGCGGCTGCCAGATCTTTGCAGGACATTTGCACGGTGGTGAGCGGCGGGAGCATGAACTGCGCAAGATGGATGTCGTCGAATCCCACGACGGAGATCTCATGAGGCACTTTATGCGTGGTGCGGAAAAGCGCGTGAAGAGCACCGATGGCGGTCATGTCGTTGGAGCACATGACGGCGGTTGGCAACTTGGGCAGTGAAGTCAATTTCTCCATGGCAACAATGCCGCCCTCCATGGTGTGGGTGCCTTCGACGACGTGAGCGGCTGGAACGGTGAGGCCCAACTCCGCCATGGATTTGAGAAATGCTTCGCGGCGGGCCACTGCAGAGCGCAGGCGCAGGGGACCGGTGATGAAGGCAATTTGACGGTGGCCGAGTGCGGCCAAATGCTGCACTGCCTGACGAATTCCCTCGCCGTAATTTACTTTGAGGATGCGAATGTTGGGCAGGTCGGGACCGGCGTCGACGAAGACGAGCGGGAACTCGCGTTCGACAAGCTTCTGTACGAGCTCTTCTTCAATGCCGAAGGTCATTACGGCGACACCATCGACGTTGCGCTGCAACATGCGGCGAATGAGGGACTCGGTGCGGGCTGGTTCGTAGCTGGTGGAGCCGATGAGGACTTCATAGCCTTGCGCCACGGCCAGGTTTTCAAACTCCTGCACGAGCTCCGGGAAAAAGGGGTTGGTGATCTCAGAGACGATGAGGCCGAGCATGCGGCTGCGTCCGGAGACGAGGGCGCGGGCCTGGGTATTGGGGAAGTAGCCGACTTCGTCGATGGCTTTCCAGACGCGCTTGGCTAGTTCGGGGTCGACGGTGGGGATGCGATTGACGGCGCGGGAGACGGTGGCGATGGAGACGCCGGCGCGGCGGGCTACGTCGCGGATGCTGACGGTGGCCGGGCGTTTGCGGTCAGACGAATTCTTTCGGGGCGTGGTCACGGCTGGAGGAATTGTATCGTTTCCGGTGTTTCTCAACCAGAGCGGTTATTCCACGTCCTGTGAAAACTATTTGGAAACAGAGATTTGCCTGGTTTTCAATGCGGGTTGGCGGCCCAGATTGCAGGCAAGAAGAAGAATTGAAGGGGATTTCTGGAAAGCGTTTCCTAAGGGCCGATCGGTCGTGTGCGGGAGCTGTTGCTGATTTCGGCAGGATCAGGGATGCCGCTGGCTGCCGGCGGCGACTTCGATTCCGTGTTTGAGGAGCTTGGCGATTGAAGCGAAACTTTCTGTCGCCCCACGGAGGCTGCCGGGGAGATTGACGATGAGTGTGGCTCCCTTGAGGCCGGCGATGCCGCGCGAGAGCCATGCGTAGGGATTGGCTTGCGCGCCGATGGAGCGCATGGCTTCGGCGAGACCGGGGACTTCCCTGTCGATGACACTGCGTGTGGCTTCCGGTGTGCGGTCGCGGGGGCTGAGGCCGGTGCCACCGACGGTGAGAATGAGATGGGCGCCGGCTTCGCTGAGCTTGGTGAGCATGGCTGCGATGGCAGGCTCGTCGTCAGGGAGGAGGTGCGTGCTGATTTCCGCTTCGGGCCATTGCTCGAGGAGAAGCGCAACGACGGCTGGGCCTGCGGTGTCTTGTTGCAGGCCTTGCGAGCAGCGGTCGGAGATGGTGAGGACGGCGAGAAGCATAATGTCGATTGTATTTGTGCGGAAACGAATCGGAATGGGGACGAAATGCCCGAGGGCCGATGGTCGGCCTCCGTGGTCTCCCACTCATCGGACAAAAAACAGAGACGTCCGATGAATGGGGCACCCTCCTCGTTAGGGTGTAAGCACGCCAATGGTGCGCAGCCAGACTTCGACTGCCTGGGGCCAGGTGGTGACGGGGAGAGCGGTGCGGCGGAGGCCGTATCCGTGGCCGCCTTGCGCGTAGATGTGCAGTTCGGCGGGGACCTTGGCGTTTTTGAGGGCCATGAAGTAGACCACGGCGTTCTCGACGTGGACGGGATCGTCTTCGGCCTGGACGATGAAGGTGGGCGGAGTGTCGGCGGTGGGGTTTATTTCCGCGTTGGGGGCGAAGTTCTTGTCGGCCAATGCGAGGTAGCCGGGGTAGACGATGACGGCGAAGTCGGGGCGGCAGCTTAGTTGGTCGGCGGCATCGATTGGGTCGTAGAGACGCTTGTCGTAGTGCGTGCTGAGGGCTGCGGCGAGGTGGGCTCCTGCGGAGAAGCCGAGGACGCCGACGCGCTTGGGATCGATGCCCCATTCGGTTGCGTGCTGGCGAACAAGGCCGAGGGCTCGCTGTGCATCCTGCAGGGCGGCGGGGGATTTGGGATAGGGGCCGGTGCCGGGCACGCGGTACTTGAGCAGGACGCAGTTGACGCCGGCGGTGTTGAGCCAGTCGCAGACTTCGGTGCCTTCAAGATCGATAGCGAGGATGTTGTAGCCGCCGCCGGGGAAGACAACGATGGCCGCGCCGGTGTTGTTGCCGGTGGCCTTGTAGAGCGTGAGAGTGGGCGTGGAGACATTGCCGAGGCGGACGAGGGGCTTGCCGGCGATGAGATTGTCTTTGGCGGTGGTTGTGTCTGTTTCAGCAGGGGGATTGGCGGGTGCGCCGGGAGCGGTGCCGGGCCACACAGGAAGGGTGAGATGGCTGGGCGTTGGTGGCCAGCCGGATTGCTGGGCGTGCAGTGCGGGACCGATGGCTACGGATGCGACGAGAAACAGTACGGCGGATTTGTTCATGAGTGATCGTGTTCCCTCAAAAACTTCGCTCCGATGATTGCAGGGTGGGGGCGGGGGTTGCAAACTGAGGGCGGTTGCAGAGTTTACGCAAGACAAATGCAGGTCCTTCGACTCACCACCCCCGAGCTCCACCCCGGGACTGAAAAGTGTTTGGAGCTCCATTCCCACCCCAGCGACGAAGACCTTCGCCGGGGACCCCGGTTCGCTCCGGATGAAGAGAGGATGTTTCACAGCGCCCCTACAGGGCGCGAGACTGATTTTGGCACCGTACCCAGGACCGCGCTACGCTTGTCCTCCACCCCACAGACGAAGACCTGTCCGTGGGGGCCCGGTCCTGGGCTATTCTCATGCAGCCCCTCCGGGGCGCCTTTCGCTACGGAATGTTCAGCTCAGCCGTAACTCGCCGCGGCGAGTCATGATGCTCAAGGATGACAGGCTCTATTGACCTGAGACTCGCGAGCTTGTAGAAACGAGGCCGAAGCCGGAATCAGGGGCGGACACCGCGCGGAATCAACAGGGTCAATGTTTCTGAAGCCATCTCGATGGTGACGGGTAAGCCACCTAGCAGTTCGCCGTCGGCTTCAACGAAGACGTTGTCTGATGAGCCAGTGCGGCTGCGGCACTCGATGGAATGGACGTCGAGCAATTCGACATGATTGGAGAAGGTCTGGCGCTGTAAGAGGGACGCCAGGACAAAGCGCAGATAGTGGAAGCGGCTGCGGGTTTTGAAGGCGAGGAGACGAAGGGTCGGCTTGAGCAAACTGGCTCCGGGAGCGAGGTGGTGAAGCAGGCCTCCAAAGTCGCGGATACGGATTGCCAGAACTTCCGAGTATGCCTCGACGTTTCGCGCGGTATTTCCGGTGGGAAGGTACGATGCGTCGAAGAGTGGAAATGCGTGGGTTGCCCAGACGCGGAACATTGCCACCATATAGAGCGCATAGCCGAAACGGCGCTTCAAACCAGCGTCCAGCATGGAGATGCATAGAGCGTCGGCGCCTACCCCGGCGGCTACGGTGAAGTAGCGAGACTGCTGCGTTCCTTCCTTATCGCGATAGGTGATGCGGCCTACAGGGACTTCAACGGGCGCGGCCAGGATCAGCATCTGGATGGCCTTGAGGGGAGACGAGCCGAGCTGGAGATTCGCTGCGAGTGCATTGGCGGTGCCTAACGGGACCACGCCGAGGGCGGTTGGCGTTCCGACCAGATGCTGCAGGATTTCGTTGGCTGTGCCATCGCCGCCGCAGGCGAGAATGGTGTCGCAACCCTGCTGCACGGCCTCGATCGCCAGAGTGCCGGCGCTTCCGGGGGCGCTGGTCTCCATGGAATGGGCTTCTACGCCCGCAGCGCGGAGGATGGCCAGTGCACTTGCGATGATAGCCGCGCGCTTTGCGGATTGCTGACCGGACGCCGGGTTGTAGATGAGTGCGGCACGACGCATGAATGGATTGGACCTGACTTTCATCTTCGCATGTCACCTGCGGTGGGGCAGCCGTCACCTGCGGTGTGGCAGGCGCTCGCGGGAGGCTCGCACTGGCTTGTTGCGGCGCGGAATGGAATGGAATGGTTGGAGCTTCTGTTTTACGGACGTGGGTCTGACTGGTGCTGAAGAGCACGGGCGAGGACGCCCGTGCGACAGCCGATCTGGAGATCGGCGCTACGGTGACCGGCTCAGTTTGATTGAACTGTTTCTGCGGGGATTGCGTAGTCCGAGTAGAATGATTCCCGGCAAAAAATGGAAAGAAACTGAGGCCTTCACGATCAAAATGACGAACTCGATTCGTAGTATCCGCTACTGGCTGCTCTCCGGAGTTGTGATGTCTTTGATGTTGTTTACGGCGGGCGCTCATGGCCAGGCAAAGACTGCTGTTGCGGCTCAGCCTGCTGCGGCGGGCGATCAGCCTCGCTACAAGGATGCGAGCTTACCCATTGAGGATCGTGTGGCGGATTTGCTGCCGCGCATGACGCTGGAAGAGAAGGTGGAGCAGATTACGGGAGGCTGGGAGACGCGCTTCCAGGTGATTGATCCGACCGGGACGTATACGACCGAGAAGGCTCGCCAGGTGATTGCGAATACCTGGGGCGCGGACCAGAAATTTACGCCGCGCGATTCCGCGATTCTGCGCAACGGCGTGCAGCGGTATCAGAAGGAAAAGACGCGGCTGGGGATTCCGGCGATGTTTCTGGGCGAGGGGCTGCACGGGTTTATGGAGTACGGCAGCACCAGCTTTCCGCAGGCGCTTGGGTTGGCTGCGACGTGGGACCCGGCGCTGGTGAAGCGAGTATTTACGGCGGTTGGAGATGAGGCTGGGTCGCGTGGGGCGGGGCAACTGTTTTCGCCGGTACTGGATCTGGCGCGCGATCCGCGATGGGGCAGGACGGAAGAGACGTATGGCGAGGATCCGTACCTTGTGTCGCGCATGGGCGTGGCGGCGATTGAAGGGTTGCAGGGCGACGACTACCTGATCAACCGGCATCATGTGGTGGCGACTGCGAAGCACTTTGCGGTGCATGGGCAGCCGGAGGGTGGCACGAACACGGCTCCGGGGAATTACTCCGAGCGCATTATTCGGGAGAACTTTCTGCTGCCGTTTCAGGCTGCGATTCAAGAGGCACGGGCGGGCAGCGTGATGGCCTCATACAACGAAATTGATGGCGTGCCTTCGCACATTAATCACTGGCTGCTGGACAAGGTGTTGCGGCAGGAGTGGGGGTTCAAGGGCTACATTACGTCGGATGGCGATGGGCTGCAGATGCTGGTGAGCACGCATCATGTGGCGTATAACAATGCGGATGCGGCGAAGCAAGGGATTGCGGCGGGGATTGATTATGACTTGTCAGAGGGCACGGCGTTCAGCACGCTGACAGCGCAGGTGAAGGCGGGCATTGTGCCGCTGAGCGATGTTGACCGCGCGGTGGCGAAGGTGCTGACGACGAAGTTTCGGCTGGGGCTGTTCGAGAATCCTTATGTAGACCCGGACTATGCGGCCCAGACGACCAACAGCGAGGAGCACAGGAAGCTGGCGATTGAAGCGGCGAGCAAGGTGATTGTGCTGCTGAAGAACGAGAAGAACGTGCTGCCGCTGGACCTGGGGAAGCTGAAGAATATTGCGGTGATTGGGCCAAATGCAGCCGATGTGCATCTGGGCGGATACAGCCGCGATCCGGGGCAGGGCGTGAGCATTCTGGATGGAATCAAAGCGCGTGTGGGCGGGAAGGCCAACGTGATTTACGCGGAGGGTTGCAAGATTACGACTGCGCCGCAAGGATATCGCGGGTGGTGGGCGAACGATGTGCAGCTGGTGGATGCGAAGACGCAGACTGCTGGAATTGAAGAAGCGGTTGCGGCGGCGAAGAAGTCGGACGTGGCGATTGTGGTGGTGGGTGAAAACGAGAGCACCAATCGCGAGGCATGGGCGGAAGAACATCGCGGCGATCGCGACTCGCTGGACCTGCTGGGAGCACAGGGCGATTTGGTGAAGGCTGTGGTTGAGACGGGAACGCCGACGGTGGTGTTCCTGATCAATGGACGGCCGCTCTCGATCAACTACATCGCGGAGAAAGTGCCTGCGATTCTGGAGGGCTTCTATCTTGGGGAAGAAGGCGGCGTGGCGGCGGCAGGGGTGCTGTTTGGCGATGTGAATCCGGGTGGGAAATTGCCGATTACGTTTCCGCACAATGTGGGCGATTTGCCGGACTTCTACAATCACAAGCCATCTGACAATCGGAGTTATGAGTTCAGTACGCGGCAACCGCTGTTTGCGTTTGGATATGGGCTGAGTTACACGACATTCAGCTTTGACAATCTGCGCGTGGAGCCGAAACAGATTTTGCCGGGCGGGACGGCGAAGGTCAGCGTGGATGTTACGAATACGGGGCTGCGCGCGGGCGATGAGGTGCCTGAGTTTTATATCCACCAGAAGATTGCCGACGTAACGCAACCGGTGATGCAGTTGAAGGGCTTTGAACGGATCACGCTGAAGGCTGGTGAGAAGAAGACGGTGGAGTTTATGGTGACGCCGGAGACGCTTTCGATCCTGAACATCGACATGCATCGGGTGGTTGAGCCAGGCGTGTTTGAGTTGATGGTGGGGCCAAGTTCCGACAAGACGAGCATGGTGCGACTCACGGTTACGGGAGCAACGGGCGAGACGGGAAAACCACCGCTGCCGCCCGCGCCCGCAGGTTCCGAGTCTGGTGTGGTGAGTACTTTCGATGAGGGAAAGGTTGCGGCGAATTTTGGAATGTGGATTCCAGCCAGTGACACGATGAATGGCGGGAAATCGACTTCGACGATCAATGTGGTGGAACCGGGCGCGAATGGAACGAAGGGAGCGCTGCAGGTGAATGGCGAGGTGGTGGGCGATACGGCTTCGCAGTTCAAGTTTGCAGGGGCACTGTATTCGCCGGGGGCTGCGCCGATGCAGCCTGCGAATTTGTCGAGCAAAAAAGGGATCAGCTTCTGGGCCAAGGGCGATGGGAAGACGTACACGCTGATTGTGCTGACCGAAGAGCGCAATGGGAATGGGAACATGCCGGCGACTACGACCTTTGTCGCGGGGCCGGAGTGGAAGCAATACGCATTTCCGTTCGAAACGTTTGAAACGGACGGGGGCGATTTGAGCGGGCTGGGTTTTGTGCATGTGCAGGAGCCGGGGAAGTTCCAGTTTGAGATCGATCAGGTGGAGATCAAATAGCTGCGAGGGTTGGGCTGGGCGCAGACGGGCGCGAGTTATTGGACTTATGGTGGTGGCGCTACTTCAATTCCGTAGTGATCGCGTACGCAGCGTTGCCGGCCACAACCCAGCTTGCTGACCCGGCGACGACGGCTTCATCTTCGAACCAGAGGAATCCAAAGTCGTCGATGCACTCTGGAAAGTCCGGCTTGATGATGATGTATCCCGGAATCACTGCGCCAGGAATGTAAGCATTGTCGGCGCGATTGTTGCTGTAGGTTTTCGTCTTCGAGACCGTACCGACGCCGGCTACATACGAGGTGCTGGATACGGGGTGCGTGCCGAGGATGTAGTTGACGGCGCGCAGTGTGTATTCGGGGCTCACAAGATCAGGAAACGCCTTGTGCAGGAAGTACATTCGGATGGCCATGTCAGTTACTGCGCCCGATCCGCCCCAGGTGCCCAGGCTTGGGGGCACACCGAAGGGGGTTGCGTCCAGCTGCTTGTCCAAATCTGCCATGTAGGTCTTGACCGCTTCCCGCATTTGATCTTTCGCGCTCGGGTCCAGATACGGCAATGCACGGACTGCGGTCCAGCCACGGAAACCCATCTGCTGCGGGGTGATTACCTGAGGGAACAACTCCTTCAGACGGGACTTGTAGGGCTCGGCGCCATTCGTGGCAATGGTGAGTTCAAGAGCCGCAGCCCAGTCCTGCCCGACGCCGAAACCGCCGCGGCCGAAGCCGGCGGGAGGAGGTGGAGGTGCACTCCCCGCGCCAGAGCTTGCGGGGGTGGCTGCGGCGACATGTGCGTCAGGAGCGGCTTGAGCGCCAGAGACCGAACCTTGAGATGCAGCCAGCACGCCGCCGGGAGCACCTGCAGGCGCTGCCCCGCCGAAGCCGGCAACAGCGGGAAACTGCGTCGGGTGAGCCTTCTCGTCGTTCCACGCTTTGATGGCGGTCTCGAGGCAGTCCTTCGCCAATGGGTCGTCCCAGCCTTTCAGCGTATCGGCCGCAGCAGCCAGCGCAGCGATGGCATTCCACTGGAAATATGGGTTGTTGGTGGTGAAGATCCAGCGATCGTCGGGCTTGCCGGAGTAGTCGCCGCGCACTTCGTTGGGACCGAGCTTCGGGTCATAGATGCGACCGTCGGTCTTCGACGCTCCGTCGCCCAGGTGCGTGTACTGGCGCAGATCCGGCTCGTGCGTGCCGCGGATTGCGTGGCCGATATTGTGGAACTGCGCAAGAATGAGCAGCGCGCCATGCTTAACTTGCTGCACCGTGTCGGGCACGCCGTCGGGACGATGCATTTCCACAGCACGCGCGGGTTCATCCACCGTAAGCTCGTCGTACTTGAGATTGAATTCCCGGTATGCAAGAGCCAAACTCTGAATTACGTTGAGTTGCGCAGGCTCTTCAAGATCGAAGTCGCCGGCATCGTACCAGCCGCCGACGTTCATTCCAGGAATGTGGTCGCCGCCTTTGTAGTTCCCATCCGTTGCCGTGGCCTGGTTCCAGCCGTCGAATTGCTCACCAACCACGGGCGCCATGCGGCCATCATCCAGGTGCGAAGCGCCATGCCACACGCGGTAGCCTTCGCGAACGGAAACGTGATCCATCTGCTCCGCAAGGTGGTGGTCCAGGCTGTCTTGCCAGATGTTAGCGTAAGCCTGCCGGGAGATGGGAAAGGGCGCGGTACGCTGATCTGCGTACTCGATTACATAAAGGCCTGGATCCTTGACCGGGGTGAAGTCGAATTTCGAATAGACATAGCGCAGCCACGGCGTTGAGGTCGTGATAGGGCCTTCGAACGCCTGCTTGTAGGTTCCATCTTCCATCAGTCGCAGCACTTTGGCCGTCTTCGGTCCGTTGTATTTCGGATCGAGTTCGATTACCGCAACCTTGGAGAAATCCGGCGCGTAGCCGACCTGGCTGTGCGCGATCATTGGCGGCCGCGTCCAGTTCGGAATCACGTCGGGCCTGATGTGCCACACGATGGCGCCGGTGGTCTTGCCAGAAGGGATGAGCGAACGCAAGACGAACCAGCCATTCTGCGCGCGGTTGCGTCCGTCGAACAACATGAGGTCGGCGGTATCCGACTTAACGTTGACGCGGGCCAGCGCGTCGTCCACGCCAAGCGTAATGCTCTTGCCCTCCGCGAACGGCAGCGGCTGAGTGTATCCCTTGGCCTTGTCCCAGTCCTCCAGGTAGTATGCCTTTTTCGGTTCATCGGCCAGCGGCAACGTCTTGACCATTGGGTCGTTGGGTGTTCGCGGGAAGATGCCGGCCTGGGTTCCATCCACCAGGTAAGCCTTGCCCATGTAAATGGAGGGCAGGAACTCCAGGTTGAAGCCCGCGCGGCCGGTCAGCTTCTCAGGGAGCGGCTTGTCGAGATTAATGCTGACCTTCACGCCGCCAGGTTCCGCTTCGACTTCCAGCGTGTAACTCAAATCGAAGGACGGGAAAGCGAGGTTGGCGGTGAGCCGGTTGTTGGCTTTATCGGCATGGCGTCCTTTGAGGGTTGCCACCAGGTCCCACTGCTCGGGCGTCGGCATGAGGCGCACGTCGCCGTTGGTGGCGATGCGTGCCCCATGGAGAATCATCTCCATGGCCGTGTTCTTTTGGTCAACGAAAACGGGATGGTACGTGCTGTCGTAGAGAAAGACGCTAAAACCCTGAGTATCGAGATAATTCTTGTCGGTTACCTTCATGGCAAAATCGGCGCCGAACAGACTTAGGGCGGAGGTCAGGGCAAAGAGGAGGCACATGCTGAATCGAGTGAACATATTGGAATCAGATTACTCCTCTGGGCACTCCCTAACATGACATGCAGACCCTTTGAGCTCTGCCGGATCCCAGGCGCGGGAATTTTCGCACCTGCGTGAATTGGGACTCAATGTCGCTTGCCTTTGAGGTCTTGGTGGACCATGAGAGAAAATCCGTGAGCTTCTCCTATACTTTTATAACCATTTTGCTCTGTAACTCGTTGCCAGTTCCTGCATGAGATTCTTGACTTCCGGACCTCGGGCTTTCGACCTCTCTTCCTGGACGGACTGGCAGATCAATGCACGCCGAATCGCCATGTAACGCCAAAGGCGAGGCGGGTGTCGTTCTGGGTGTTGGAGAAGTTGTTGGGCAGGGCGTTGCGGACGTAGTCGGCTTCAACCAGGCGCAGGCCGAAGCCCCGGGCGAGCAACAGGTTCACGCCGCCGCCGGCTTCAATCGCATAGGAACTCGCTTCGCTGTTGATGCCGGTTGGGGATGGATACGCGCCGTTGAAGGCGTGCACTCCGCCGAACAGTGCCTGGCCGAACAACTGCAGCCGTGCGCGTGACTCCGCGGATTTGCCGTGTGCGGTGAAGGTGTAGCGCGGGCCTGCCAGGTATTGCACCTTCAGGATGTCGACGCCGGGAGCAACTTGCGAGGCGCTGCCGCTGTTGAAGGCTGCGGCTATGCCGATGCCGTTGCGCAGGCTTAACGCCGCATCCACGCCAGCGCCCTCCAGCCAGAAGCATCCGCAGTTGCCCGGCGCCAGTTCGGCCCGTTCCGTGTTGTAAGTGAGGGCGACGTCGGCGACTAACTTCGGCTTGGGCGCGGGGCTGGGCGCGGGGCCGGGCGCGCTTTGGGTCCAGCCGGCGGCCGGGGCTAACATGCATGCGCCCGCAAGGAGCAGGCTGCCGCGAAGCGATCTACGCATATTCAATCCTTCTCCTTGTTACTCGACTATGAGGTTCACGGTGGCGGAGTGCGACAGGGCGCCCGCTGTTCCAGTTACCGTCACGGTATAACTCTTCTGTTGCTGGGCGAAGAAACCACTGGAGCCTCCGCAGCCGCTGATTCCGGCCACCGCGGCCAAGCCGGCGACCATAAGCAAGATGACCGACAGCATGCGGCCCATCCGCTTGCCGGCCTTGCGCAGCCGGCCCGCAAAGGGCAGCAGGATAAGCGCCAGCGCGAACGGAGCCATGCGGCTGGCGAAGTTTCCGCTTGCGGTGCTTTGATGGTTGGGCGTCAGGCGGATGTCCGGGTGCAGGGCGGCCGCGGCGGATTCTGTTGTCGGAAGGTTGATGGTCAGAGTGACTGGGGTCGCGCTTTCGCCCGCGGTAAGTGTGGCCGGGGAGAAGGTATAAGTCGCTCCCTGCGGCAAGCCGCTGACTGACAGAACGATGTTAGCCGGGAAGGTGGTTGCGCCGGTCGGAGTTACGGTGAAGTTAAACACGGCAGCGCCACCCGGCAAAGCACTGACCGTGGGAGACGAGATGCTGAAGCTGAAGTCTTCCACTAACTCGGAAAGAGGGCTGCTGGTGGCGGCCAGAAAGTTCTGGTCGCCGCCATAAGCTACAGTGACGGTGTGCGTGCCCGCAGCCAGACTCGACGTGCTGAAAGTGGCTGTGCCGCCTGCCAGTATGCCGGTGCCGAGAGCGGTTGAGCCGTCGAAGAAGGTGACCGTTCCGGTAGGTGTGCCCGCACCCGAGGTGACGGTCGCAGTCAGAGTAATTCCGTTATCGAGCAGCACCGAGGTGACGCTGCTGGCGACGGCGGCAATGGGGAGAGCCTTGTTCACTGGGATGCTCTCGGTCACCTGCGGAGCAGCGGTGTACTGACTATTGCCGGGCTGGTTGGCGGCAATCACCACTGTGCCCGCGCCGGAGACGGTGAGCACGTTGCCGCTCAGCGTTGCCGGACCGGAGACAAGGGTGAAGGCAACAGCTAGACCGGAGGTCGATGTTGCACTCAGCGTCAGAGGTGTGGTTCCGAAGGTGACGCCGGACGCATAAGCCAGCGTGCCTGGCAAGAAGCTGATGGTCTGCGAGGTGTTGTTGACCACGATGGACTGCGTCACCTGCGGCGCGGCGGCGTAGTTGGTGTTGCCGGCCTGGTTGGCGGCGATGACTATGGTGCCGGCACCGGTGATGGTGAGCGTATCGCCGCTTACCGTGCCAGGGCCGGAGACGATGCTGAAGACGACCGGGTTGCCGGATGCTCCGCCAGTTGCAACCAGCGCAATGGGCGCAACGCCGTAGTTCACAGGTGAGGTGGGCGCAGTAAAGTTGATGGCCTGCGCGGCCTGGTTCACGGTGAGTTGGACGGTTGCCGTTGCTGTTGTGTAGTCCGTCGTGTCTGTGGGTGTGAAAGTGACCGAGAGTGTGTGCGGGCCTGCGGTCAGAGTCGCGCCAACTGCTGGCGTGTAGGCAAACGTGCCAGCAGCCGGCGAGGTCGCGTCAAGCTGCGCAGTGCTCAGCGCGGTGCCGTAAGTAATCGCTGCGGGTGTGGCCCACGTGATGGAGGGCGTGGCCTGATTGATTGTTAACTGCACGGTCGTGGTTGCGGTTGTGAAGTCGGTTGTGTCGGTTGGCGTGAATATAACCGAAAGGGTATGCGCGCCTGCGGTCAGAGTCGCGCCCGATGCGGGTGTGTAGGCGAAGGAACCCGGGACGGTAGAGCTTGCATCAAGCTGGGTTGCGCTGAGTGCCGTGCCATAGGTGATGGCAGCAGGTGTGGCCCACGTGATGGAGGGCGTGGCCTGGTTCACTGTAAATTGCACGGTCGTGGTTGCGGTTGTGAAGTCGGCTGTGTCGGTTGGCGTGAATATAACCGAAAGGGTATGCGCGCCTGCGGTCAGAGTCGCGCTCAATGCGGGTGTGTAGGCGAAGGAGCCCGCGACGGTGGAGGTTGCATCAAGCTGCGTTGCGCTGAGTGCCGTGCCATAGGTGATGGCCGCAGGTGTGGCCCATGTGATGGAGGGCGTGGCCTGGTTCACTGTTAACTGCACGGTCGTGGTTGCGGTTGTGTAGTCGGTTGTGTCCGTTGGCGTGAATATAACCGAAAGGGTATGCGCGCCTGTGGTCAGAGTCGCGCCCGATGCGGGTGTGTAGGCGAAGGAGCCCGCGACGGTAGAGGTTGCATCAAGCTGCGTTGCGCTGAGTGCCGTGCCATAGGTGATGGCCGCAGGTGTGGCCCATGTGATGGAGGGCGTGGCCTGGTTGATGGTGAACGTGCCCGTATTCGAACCCCGGTAGTCCGGCGTGTTTACGGTTGCAACCACGGAATAGGTGCCCGCTGCCGTTGGCGCGGTTGCTGACGGACCGTAGGTGGTGCTACCGGTTCCGGTATAGCTGAACGCCACGGGGAGGCTTGAGGGAACAGTGACGGCCGTGGCCGCCAGTGGCGATCCTGTATATGTCTGCGTCAGGCTGCCTAACGTGATTGTCGGTGTAGCCGCGGTGACAGTAAGTGTCTGGCTGCTGTCGCTGCTGGTGGCAAAGCCTCCAGTGGCGTTATAGACCGCCTGGATGGTGTAGCTGCCGGGTGCTGTGCCTGCCGGAATTGCGAAACTCGCGGTGGCAACGCCGTTGGTCACCGTTCCGATGATGGAAATACCAATTTGCGTTCCGCCCATGAATACGCCGAATGTCACGGTTCCGATATTTACTACGGGCCCGGCGCTGTTCACGGTTGCGCTTAACGTTACACTTTGCGCGCTCGGGCTGTAGGTGGCGGTGGCGCCGGATGCGACTGTTGTGGTCGATATGGGATTGACGGTCACGGTAGCCGATGCCTGCGCGAAGCCACCGACCTCATTTGTCACTGTCATTTCGACGAGCGTTGAGCCGATGGGGTAAGGGCCGGCTGGGTTTTGGGTAATCGTGATGGGATTGCCATCCGGATCGCTGGAGCCGTTATTCACGCTGGCGCTAGCCGTTCCGTTGACTCCTGCCGTAACGGTTACGTTCTGTGCGATCGCAATCGGCAAGGGATAGGGATTGCAATCGAAAGCGCAGCTCGGAATCTGGAGGGTATAGGTGTTCGGCGGAGTGGACGGATTTCCCGCAACGTCATCCACGACAATGGAATAGTTTGTGCTTGCGGTCAGTTCGACGCCGAAGGTTTGAGTATTGGTGCTGCTTCCCGGATCACCCACGTAGCCAGTCTGAATATTGGTGGGAACGAAGGCTGGGGAATACATGGACTCCAGGAGATTGACACCGGCTGCACCGGCATTGAGCTGAGGTTCCAAACAGATGGCCTTGCATGCCGTGAATGTATACGAGTCGAAGGTATGCGTCCCTGCGATGGTGCCGGGAAATGTCTTTGGTATGCCGCAGGCGCCCGTGGATCCATTTCGGCTAAGGCGGCCGGTCTGGGATCCGGTAGCGAAGGTTACCTGGGATGGAACCGTGGCGGTGTTGCCCAGGGTGTTGGTTACGGTAAGCATCCCCGTCTGGAGACTGAAGGGCAATACCCTGGTGGTGCCGCCGGAGAAGCTCACAGTCAAATTGAAGTTGACCAAAACTCCGCAGCCAATCGTCGGAGACAACGCAAATTGGAACGGAGCCGCACTGTATTCCGGCCCTGCTCCGATAGCGAGATCCGCATAAGTACCAACCCCGGGCTGCGGGATAATCACTCCCGGCGTGGTGGAGGTGAGCGTCGCGGTGATACCGGTGGCAGCCGCTATGCCGCTCGCATTCGTCAACTGAATCTGGAGGAGTGCTCCTTCTCCTGCTTCGATGATGCCGTTGCCGTTCCCGGGATTCTCGCTGGCAGAAATGACGCCAAGCTCGGGGTTCGCGCCTCCGGTGACCCCGAGCGACGCAATGGCCGACAAGGGCATCACGATGCCGTACCCCGAGTCGCGGTCGTAGCCTGGAGCCATGATGTCAATGGCAGAGGATTCGAGAGCGGTCTTCATGCCCGATATCGTGATGGCAGGATCGGCGGATAACACAAGAGCGGCTACGGAAGCAGCGGCCGGCGCTGCAGCCGAGGTGCCATAGAAGGGATTGTCGAAGCCGCCCACTCCTGTGACGGATACGCCGTCCGCCGCGGTGATATCCGGCTTGTTCAGAACTGATCCGCCGGTCGAAGAGAAGTTCCCCGGTGTGATGGCGCTCGAATCCGCATTGAAGAAGATACGGCGGAGTCCGTCAGAACTGAAGTATTCGATCTGATCCGTCGAAACGAACGGCCCTGGATAGGGTCCATTCTGCGTCGGCGGCCCGAAGGCAGCCGCTGCTGGCGTTGCGGCCACAGTGTAAGCTCCCGACGCGGCCGAATGGCCATGCGTCTCTCCCGCAGTGTTGACCTGTAATGTGCCGCGATAGAGTTCGAGGTGGAAGAAACGGTTTTGCGCACCCGTATTTTGAAAGACAACAAGCTGGTTGCCATTGACGACACTTGCGCTTTCGAGAAGCTCAACTGGATCTTGTGTTCCGTTCTGGATGTTGGTTGACGCAGCCAGAATCGATGTACCGGTTGAGTTGAGGAGATAAAGATCGTAGTCATTGCCGGAAGCGCCCAACGGATCGGACCAGAATAATGCAACGATCTGGTCGCCGAGACCGGTGACGGTGTCGTACCCCGCACCGGAGCCGAAATTGTGCACGTTTCCGGTGGGCAATGGCGCGGCTGCGGCCTGCGGAACAAAATCCCCTTCGAAGGTACCTGAGGTTGCAATATCTTCATTTCCCTGATTGCCCGCCGATGAAAAATAAAACACTCCTTCGGAAGCAACAGTGTTTACCGCCTGGGTAATGATGCCCCCCTGCGATGTGGATACGACGGTCGAGGCCTGCCCGTCCTGAAAGGGCGCTTCAACGAAATAGAAAGCATCGTCAACAATGATGCTGCAACCGGCCGCCTGGAGGGCCTCAATATTTGCGGCGAAGCTGGTGATGCTGTTATCCGCGGTTGCGAAATAGAGGTTTGCGCCGGGGGCCATGTCGTGGATGATCTCCAGCATGGCGGTGCCTTCGTCTCCTGAACCCGCTTCTCCTGAGAGCACGGTCAGGCATGGCGAGGGCGCGGCTCCTCCGCACGTTGGAGGCAAGTCGCCCGTCGCCTGGCTCAGAGCGGCGCTGGTCACGCCATCGGAAAGTACGCCGATTTTCAGGCCTGCTCCGTTGACGCCATAGACTCCGCGCGCCTGGTAGGCGAGGTGCGCGATGTCGCCCTGGGTTTCGACGCTGCCCTGGCCGTAGAACGGGGTGCCCGGCGTGTCCATCGCGTTGGCCAATTGCTTCCGTATGTTCGAGGCCCGTACATCAAATCCCGGCGCAGTCAGAAAGCCATAAGGGCTGTACCCCTTTGGCGCCGCTTCATGCCAGTTGTGGTTCGCATTCTGCCGGGGCGAAATGAAGATGACATCGGGAGAGGCGGCAATGCCTTCAATTTTGCCAGGAGGAATGAGGGCGCGAATGCTGCGGAGTCCGGCATTTGAATCGAGGACGTGCGCACCCGCATCAGAGAGCGTGCTTAGCAGCGAGTCGGTGACGTTGGCCACCATGTCAACAGCAATGTTGTTACTCGCGTCGAGCTCGACGCCTGTCTCGAGATACTGCACTCCGGGCGCTGCGGGCAATCCGTCCATCATGCGGAGCGTGTAGAGGACATTGGAGTCGATTTTCTGTTGTGCGGCAGTGCGCGAGTTCTTTTCCTGATTCAGAGCAGCGATCTGGCGCGCGGCGAAGAGCGACACACCATTGGCTTGCTTCTTCCTGTCCTGGATTGGGGCCGATTGCGAAGCGGCGTCCGGGGCCACGATGGGATGAAACGTGTGGAGTTGCAGATCGGTGACCGAGTTGATGGTCGCCTGAGCGGCCAGTGGGTCGCCGGGAACCAAAGCAATGAGCAGGAACAGCAGGATTACTGCACACACGAGTCCGCAGGATTTCGAAAGACGAATCATTCACACCCTCGTTGTTGCGTGAAATCACAAAATTAACGAACAGGGGAATCCACAAGACGATCGTCAGAGATTGCGACAACGAGGCTTGGGGTTAGGGGTTAGAGAGCGAAATTCGGTGGTGATTGATGGGGAACGATCCGTCTTGGGACACACGAAGGCGGGAACTGAGTTTCCAGGTCAAATGTGTTTTGCCAAGCATAATGGGGAAGTGGATCAATTCCAGAGCCTACCGTGACTCTGGCAGAATTGTCCAGTTAAATCTGGCATTCACTACACGCCCGCCGTCTGGGCGAGAATAAGCTAAGTGCGGCGCGCCAGATGCTCATCATCAAAACATAATCAATTGTTAAGAGTTGCCGGAATTACTTTTCGATTTATCCAGGAATCAAGGTAATTGTTGATTTCCGATTGGGAGGGCTTCAGTTCGCCGCGCCTTGTTCGACTACAGCCTTGGAGAGATTTCGGGGGCGATCGACGTCTACGCCGCGTTCAAGCGCCATGAAGTAAGCGAAGAGTTGTAGCGGAACGACCTCGGAAATCGGCAGCAGGTATTCCGCGGCCGGCTGCACAAAAACGCAATCGCTGACCAGGGTGGGAACTTCCTCATCGCCTGCATTGGCGATGGCGATGATTTTCGCTCCCTGCGCTTTCATGTCGCGGAGGAGCTGCAGGGTCTTTTGATAGCGCAGCACGGAGCCGCTCAGGCTGGGATCGACGGTGGCCAGCACGACCAGCGGCACACGATCGCTGACGAGCGCGTTGGGCCCGTGTTTCAACTCGCCGGTGGGATAGCCCTCGGCGTGGACGTACGAGGCTTCCTTCAGCTTCAATGCGCCTTCGCGCGCGATGGCGTAGTGGATTCCACGGCCCAGGTAAAGGAAGGTGGAGGCGGAGTTGTACTTGTGCGCGAGCGCGGCCATTTGATCGCGCCAACCATCAAGCTGAGCTTCGATTGCGGCCGGTAAAGCCTGCATAGCTTCAATGTGGCGGGTCAGCTCGTCCGCATCGAGCCGATTGAGGCGGGCTGCCTCGTAAAGGGCGAGGAGATAAAGGACCGTAAGCTGGCCGGTAAAGCTCTTGGTGGCGGGAATGGCACGCTCGCGTCCGGCGGCCAGGGGCATGGAAACATCGGCCTCGCGCTCCATGGAGGAACCGGCGGCGTTGGTGATGGCCAGGGTTCGTTGCCCGCGCTGTTCCGCTTCGCGCAAAGCCGCCAGCGTGTCCGATGTTTCGCCCGATTGGGAGAGGACGAGAACGCTGGGATGGCGGGTTCCCTGCTTGTCGTCGTTGCCGCGGCTGCTGTATTCACTGGCATATTCGACGTCGACGGCGAGGCCGCATAGATCTTCAAGCAGGATTTCGGCGGCGAGTCCGCTGTGGCGGCTGGAGCCTGAGGCGGCAATGAGAATTTCGCCTTCGGGGACGGACCAGGCGGCGAGGCGTTTGGCAACTTCAGGCTTCAGGAAATCATGCGCAAGATAAAGGTCCAGAGTGCGCCGGATGGCTTCAGGCTGCTCGTATATCTCGCGCAACATTTCATGGGCAAAGGTCTGCATGTTTCCACTCCGGCGGGATTCGCTCTTGATGAGGATGTGACCCAATTATGATCATACCTTGATAATATGATCATGCCTATGAACAAAATAGCAAAATATGAGAAGAATTCCGGGGCGAACGGGCTGATTCGCTCTCGGGAAAGGATAGAATCTTTGCGATGGCAGAGTCACTCAATCCCCGTTCCGAGCAGATCATCAAGCTCCTTTTGCGCGTAGGAAGCGCAACCATCGAAGAGATTCTGGCGGTTGCCGGTTCTTCCGCGCCCAGCATACGGCGCGACCTGGCGAAGCTGGAACAGAGGGGCATGATTCGCCGGACGCATGGCGGTGCAACGCTGGTGGAACCGCTGCTGTACGAACCCTTCCGCTATGACAGCACTTTTCTGGCGCGCGAGCAACGGTTTGCCGAAGAAAAGCGGCGCATTGGGCTAGCGGCGGCTGAGTTGGTGCGGGGCGATGAGACGGTGGGCCTGACGGCGGGCACGACAACAACGCATATCGGACGAAGCCTTCGACACCGCGAGAAGATCCAGGTGGTGACGAACGCGATCAATATCGGAATGGAGCTATGCAATCAGCCGGGGATACGCACCTATCTGACCGGCGGGGTGGTGCCATGGGCGTGGTCGTTTTCGCTTACGGGGAATGCGGCGCTTACGTTTCTGGACGATGTCTACATGGACAAGGTGTTTTTGAGTGTGACGGGGCTAGATGCGGAAAAGGGCGCGACCACCCTTGAGACCGACGAGGCGCTGGTTTACCGGAAGATGGTGAAACAGGCGAATCAGGTGATTGTGGCGGCGGATTCAAGCAAGCTGGGCAAGGTGAGCCCAGCGTTTATCTGCCCGGCTAATGGAATCCATATTCTGATTACGGACACCGGCGCGCCGAAGGACATTTTGGCGCAATTCGAGGAACAGGGCACGCGGGTGATTCTGGTTTGATGTGTTGGGACACCTGCGGGGCCAGATTCGAAAGAACAGAAGCAGATCCTTCGACTCACCACCCCCGAGCTGAAAAACGCTCGGGGCCCCTTTCGCTCAGGATGACAGGTAATTTTATGTATAGTCTTTAGAGACAGGAAGTTAGAGCGTGGGCTGGGCCGCAGACTCTCTTGCGGCAACTTCCTGGCCAAGCAGGCGGACTGACTCGCGCACATCGGCTTCAAGCAATGCCTGAGTGTCGACCGCGGGATGCCCGTTGCCGGCTTGCTTTCCGTTTGCTTCGCTGATTTCCGCCTGCATCGGAGTTACGTTTCTGCGCGTTAATGACCCGTGCAGGTAGGAGACTCCGGTGCGGCGCACAACCTCTGCAAGATTGGCGAGCCTGAGTCCGCCGCCGGCCATGATCTGGAGCCTCCCAGCGGCCTGCCTGCGCAAGCGCGCAATCGAATCTGCGCCGGCAAGTACATCCGGGGCGCCGCCCGAAGTCAGGAGGCAATCGGCGCCGGTTTGAATCACGGATTCCAGTGCGCCGCTCAAATCTGCCGTCTCGTCGAATGCGCGGTGGAATGTGACGCTCAAGGGACGACCGAGATTTACGAGTTCGCGACTGCGCTCCACGTCCACGCGCCCATTTGGAAGCAGAACACCGATGGCAATTCCGGCAGCTCCGGCCTGCTTTACGTATTCGATTTGCCGGCGCATCTGGTCGAATTCAGCCGCAGAGTAGACGAAGTCGCCGCCACGAGGGCGAATCAATACATGTACGGGAATGGACAGCGCCCGGATGACAGCGGAGGTCAGTTCTTCACTGGGCGTAACGCCACTGATGGATAATTGCGAGCAGAGTTCGATTCGGTCGGCACCGCCGAGTTCGGCCGCCTGTGCGGCCTGTGCACTCTCGGCACACAGCTCAAAAAGATAATTCTTCATAAAAGCCTGAGGAAATCTCCATTCGTTCTAAAAACACTTGCAGCCGGTTCTCGATGAATTCCAGAAACCAATTTCTCTTTCGATTAAACCTTGACGCGTGATCCGCTTGCGTCCTTGTTGCGTTCGCACGGAACCCTCTACGTATCAATGGATCTTGTTGGCATTTCTCGATCCCTTTTCGCGATACACACGTGTCCACCAAGTCCCAGGATTAGACCACCGCAATCCGCGATGAATTTGGAATGCACCAGTGTAAGCCCGCAGAGCAGGTGTTGTCGTGGAGAGGCATTTTCTAAGGCTGATTGGCACACACGAGGTGCTGCCGCCGCGGGATTTCTGCAGGGGCTAGAGCCCAGGTTCCTTTGGGACGGTTTGCGGCACCCCTAAAACCGTGCCTTGTTCCAAAGCAAATTCTGGAGATTCCTTAACTTATGAATTTGCCCAGGCGCCGCTGAAGGCGACGCCTGAGCGTGGTTGTTTTTGTGGGTTAGAAGTTCAGTTTCAGCGAAAGTTCGATCTCGCGGCCGGGGTTCGACCCATCGAGCAGGCCGAACTGCCCTACGTTCCCGCTGCCCACGTTCACTGCGGGGCCTGTTTGGCGGACACCGTTGCAAGCATTGCAAGAGCTGTATTGGCCCCACCAGCTGGCCGGCACGCTAAAGACCGGTGTATTGGTCAGGTTGATGAACTCGGCGGCGAGCGCCATGTTAAACCTCTCCGTGACCGGGAACCTCTTGGTCAAGTTGAGATCGGCGGTCTTGAGAGCGGGCCCCCGCAACGCGCCAGTCTGGCAGTTGCCATAAGTGTAGTCCGCTACCTCGGACACTGAACCCGGATTGAGATTCGTCCGCCCGATGCTCCCACCTATCTGAACAGTCTGCATGCTTTGAGAGCTTGATTGGCCGGCTACGCAGTCGGGGCGGGGTTCATACGATCCAGTCAGCGTGGATGCGGAGTTCGCATTCGCATCGCCCATGTACGCACCGGCGAATGGTGTAATTCCAAAACCGGAGCGGAAGGTGGTGTCAACCGCGGTCTCCCAGCCACCGATTACTTCATTGACCACGTGGTTGACGTTGTTGGCAAACAGCTTTCCTCTGCCGAATGGGAGGCTGTATACACCGTAAGCGGCGAGTTCCTGCTTGGTGTCGATGGTGCAACGCCCGTAATCGCCCATGGGGTTGTACTCGTTCTGGAAGAAGTTCTGCGTGGCTTGAGTCTGCGATTCTCCGGCACCTTCTTCATCGCCATAGGAGCCGAAGTAACCCAGCGAGTTAGCAAGGCACTTAGACCATGTGTAACTGGCCTGGAAGGTGAGGCCGTGGTAGTTTCTCTGCAACAACGTAGCTTCGAGCGCGCTGTAGCGGGAGATACCGTCCGAAGCGTTGTAACGAGCTTGTGCTCCGGCGGTCACGATGGGCTGCATGTAGGGGCCCGGAATCACTGTGTCAGCGGTTGTGAGCTGCTTTTGGTTGTAGAGGTAGATGTCGGACATGTGATCGTCCTTGTTGCCCACATAACCGATGGTTGCCGTGGTATTGGCCTTGAACTGGTGCTGAACGAACAGACTGAACTGCTGATCGACCGCAGGCTGAAGTGCAGGGTTAGTGGCGTGCGCCTGGCCGCTGGCGAAGCAGTTTGCAGCAAAGGCCAAAAGTTGAGCAGGGGTGCAGGCGGCCGAGAAAGCCGTATATCCCTGATCCAGCGTGGTGGTGGGATACATCATCGTGGCGGCGGTGTTGTTCACCTCATTGTGAAGTTCGACATAGGGTGGGTTCACAACGGCCATGTTATTGACGCCGTTGCCCTCCATGTAACTGGAGATGTCATAGGCACCGCGGATTACGGTTCCCGGAGCCCAATCAGGGCTGTATGCGAAGCCGATACGGGGCTGGAAGTCATCCCATCCCTTGTAGGTGTTGTAGTTTGTGCCGATCTCCGGCGTTCCGGTGAGCAGGTCGAAGTTCACGTTGGCGTTCTGATTCTTGTCGCCGCGGGGAGTGGTCAACTCATAGCGCATTCCCAGGTTCAGGCTGAGGTTATGCGTTACATGGATGTTGTCCTGCACGTAGCCCGCAACCAGGCTGTTGACCAGGTTGAAGTTGAAGGGTACGCCCTGCTGCACATTTTGCGGCAGTCCGAGCAGGAAGTCAGCGAATTGATTTGCGGCGCCACCTGCGCCTGCGCCTTGGGTCGTGTATTGACCGTTGAAAGTGAAGGACCCGGCGGCGCCCTGGTTGCCCGCGTACACATCGTTCATGATGTAGTGGTAGAGCTCAAAACCGGTGTGAATGGTTTGCTTGCCGTGCGTCCAGGTGAGCGAATCTTCGGCCTCATATGTAGTGTCATGGAAGATCTCGACGCCGTCCGTGCTACCGACGGGACCGTAACCGAAACTCATTGAGGGAAGGATGGATTCCTGAACTCCGGGAAGGCCAAACTGCTGGGGCAGGTTCGCACTCGTCGCGTTGGTATAAGTCTGGTCGTTTGCGGGGAAAAACTGACCGCCGAAACGGACATCGTTAACCAGCGTCGGAGTAATGGTGCGGACATAATCCACCACGAAATTCTTCAGCGGATATTCACGCGTCAGGTTCGGGGTGAGCACGTTGGTTCCGTTGCTGCTGAAATTGAGGGTATGCATCTGGGTATAGCGGCCCGAAAGGTGATCGTTCTGGGATGCCTGCCAGTCGATTTTGACATCGCCCTGGTAGCTGTGGACGTAGCCGCTTGTGTAGTAGTTCGATTGTTCAAATTGCTGAGTGAACAAGGGGGAAGCGACCATGGCCGCGGCCACCGTGCTGTTCAACGGAATCTGGTTGTTCGCGAACGGTTGACGGCTGGCGACAGGGGCCGGTTGCCCGGCATTGGGTCCGCTGAGATAGACCGGGCTGTAAAGCTGTCCGGCGGGATTGGTGCACAGGCCACCAACAAAGGTCGCGCCCAGGTTTGTGCAAACCTGCCCAAGGTTGCCGGTCAGAAAGGGCGTTGGAATAAGGGTATTGGTTTGGGCCGTCCTTGGTGTGTTATTGAGCTCTGATTGCTCATCGGCAAAGAAGAACAGCTTATTCCTGACAATGGGGCCGCCGATTGTGCCGCCAAAGTTGTTCCATTGGAGAACGGGACGAGGCAACGTTACGCCGGTAGCGACGTAATTGTTGGGGTTGCTTGCAGATGGAAGCTGCAGCGAAGCGTTTGCCTTGTCTTGCCAGGTGTTCGCGTCCAGGTCCGTGTTGCGGATGTATTCGAACACATCTCCGTGGAAGTGATTGGTCCCGGACTTGAGCGTCTCAACCACTACGCCGCCAATATAGTTTCCGAAGTCCGCCGGTGCGTTGCTGGTGATGATGTTGAATTCCTGAATCGCATCGGGGCTGGCTACGTAGGCAACGTCGTTGTTGTCGGGCTGGTTGATATCCATGCCGTCAAGAGACGCGTTGTTGTCCTGCTCGCGAGCGCCGTTGACGTAGGGGCGGCCCGTGCCGAATGTGTTCTGAGCCGATTCGAATGCAAAGATGTTGGGGCTGACAACGCCCGGCGCCAACAGCGTCAATTGGTTGATGTCGCGTGTGGCCAGTGGAAGGGCGTTGACGGCATCGGTGTCGAGAAGTGTGCTGACCTCGGTGGATTCAGCCTGCAGCAGCGGCGGAGCGGAGGATACGCTCACCGTCTCGTTGACCTTGCCCAGCGACAGTTGAAAATCGACCCGGGCGACCTGGTTGAGTATCAGGCTGAAGGATGTGCGAACCTGCGGAGGAAAACCAGTCGCATCCACTTTGACGGTGACGTTGCCGACCGGAATCTCGGGGAACTCGTAGAGGCCCGATGCGCTGGTCTTCGTAGTCCATGTTGTGCCGCGATCCACATCTTTCACGGTGACGGTTGCGTTGGCAACAGCCGCTCCGGCTGGATCCAGCACTGTGCCGGTGATTGAGCCAGCAGCCTGCTGGGCCCACAGAGTTGACGAAGTCCCGGAACTCCCGATGACGGTACAAGCGCCAACCGCAATCAGCAACATACAATAGATCCGCTTCACTGTGATCCTCCTTCAAATACAGGTTCAAGTTGACAGGTAGTCTTAAAGAACAGCTATAGCAAGACGGTAAAGTGATATATAGCAGTCATTAATTTTTGAGTCAAGAAGAAAAACGCCGAAAAGGGCCGGCCGGGAGTTGGCTACTGTGGAAAAGGCGTCGAGCACCTTTGAAATGAACGACATGAAGCCTCGAATTGGCGACAATTCTGGGAATTCACAAGAAATTGGCCGAAGACGAGTTCGCAGCACGCTGCCGGAAATCCTGTAAATGCGGGGCGTGAATTGATTTTCACGGGATTGAATATATGGGTAAACTGCTCTATAGCTAGTTTTTACTCGACATTCGGTGTGATTCAGGTATCTTGGTTGCAGATCAATTAGCGAGATTTAGAAAGCGGCAGCGATCCGGTTATGAGCACAGCAGTCACGATGGTGCGCACTCAGAAAGAAGAGCCGGCGTACAAGAGGATCCAAAGTGCGATCCGTCAGCGGATCGAATCCGGGGAGCTGAAGCCGGGTGACGTTGTCGACTCCGAAAGAGAACTCGCCAGGATTCACGGCGTGAGCCTGATGACTGCGCGCCACGCGCTCGCGGACCTGGCACAAGAAGGCATTGTGGAGCGGCGTCACGGGGCCGGGACTTTTGTTGCGCCGCCGCAGGTTCACTTCAACAAACTGCTGAGTTATACGGAGCAGATGGCGAGCCTGGGATTAACGACCCATTCCCGGATAATTTCGGAAACCATCGTAACCCGGGAACATGAGATTGCGGCGCGGCTTGGGTTATCGCCTACATGCCGGCTGATAAGAATTGAACGTGTGCGGTCGGCCGGCGATGAACCTGTTGCGCTCGAGATCTGCTATCTTTCGGCTGAGGAATACCAGGCGGTTATGGAGATTCCTCTGGAGCGGACATCGCTGTTTGGAGCGTTGGAGCGTGAGTGCGGCATTGAGCTGGCGTATGCGGATGAGGAGATCGATGCGACCCATGCCGATCATCGAATTGCGCGGCTCCTGAATATACCGAGCGGCAGCCCGCTGCTTCGCATTCGTCAGCTTATCTTTTCGACCAAGGGGCGTGCGACGGTTTATGTGACGGGGCTTTATCGATCTGGACGGCACACGCTGAGGATTCGGCGGTTCCGGTAATTTGAGCTGCGGCTCCTGGTTTCACTTGACTGGATAAAGCAGAGCTTTCTGTCGCTCTTGTTCGAAGGCGTCCAATGCGGCGCGCCAACTCTCTGCGATGCGCTGCGGATCATGGCCGGCGGCAAGGTCGTCAAGGACGGATTGATTCGCGAGATTGGTCTTCATTTTTTCAAGCTGGAATTTTTCAGGGTAGAGACGGTGAAGCGCCGATGCGATCTCAAGGCCAAGCTCGGGAGCATCGAGCGCATTGCGATCTGTGACCAGGATGCGGACTCCATGGCAGAGCTCTCCCGCATAGGGATAAGGCTTCTGCGGCGTGAAATCGACAGAGAGAAAGCGGACCGCGGGCAGAAAACGCTGATTCAAAAACTGGGCAAGCGTGCGGCCTTTGATCCACGGTGCGCCAAAAATTTCAAACGGAATGTCGGTGCCGCGGCCGACGGAGATGTTGGTGGACTCGACAAGGCCGAGGGCTGGATAGAGCATGGCTTCCTCGAGATCACGGAGGTTCGGTGAGGGATTGATCCAGGTGAGGCCGGTGGAATCGAACCAGTCGCCGCGCTGCCAGCCTTGAAGGGCAACGACGGTGAGTCGTGCGTTGAGGTGATGCTGCTGGTTGAAGAAGCGCGCGAGTTCTCCGATGGTCATGCCGTGGCGGACGGGGATGGGCATGTAGTTGACGTAGCTTTCCTTGCCGGGGTCAGAGAGCGGACCTTGCACGAAGGAACCGGTGATGGGATTGGGACGGTCGAGGACAATGATCTGCGTGCCGGTTTGCGCCGCGGCTTCAAGGAAATATCCAAGCACGGTTTCGTAGGTGTAGAAGCGGACGCCCGCGTCCTGCAGATCGATCACGACTGCATCGAGCGCGCGAAGAGTATCGAGGGATGGTCGACGCTGCGCGTCGGTTGTGCCATAGAGGCTGATGACAGGTAGGTTTGTGGCGGCGTCGACGGTGCTGGGCACGCCGGGTTGATCGAAAGAGCCTGCGATGCCGTGCTCGGGGCTGAAGAGGGTTGTGAGCGTGAGACCGGGAACGGCCTGGGATGCGTCGTGAGCGAGCACGTCGATGGTTCGGCGCCCATCGGCATCGACGCCGGTCTGGTTGGTGAGCAGGCCGAGGCGAAGCTTGCCGCTGTGGGTACTGGCCAGATCGGCCAACTCCTTGAAGTGATCAGCCTCAAGAACATCGATGCCGGTCTTGACGTCGTCATTGCGTGCGGACGATCGGCGCATACCGGTTAGCGATTCGTTGTATCCGGTAATGGCTGCGGCCTGCGTCCCGCTGTCCGCATGGATGCCTAGAGCAATCGCAGCGGCATCGGCAACTTTGCCGCGAAGATCGATGATGCTTTTGGGGCCGTTGGGATGCACGGAGTTGGTGAGAAGCACGATGTAGGAATCGCTGGCGGGATCGATCCACAAGGATGTGCCGGTGAAGCCGGTGTGCCCGAATGAACCAATGGGAAACAGCGTGCCGCGGTTGCTGGAGTAGGGCGAGTCAATGTCCCATCCAAAGCCGCGGAGGGCTGTACCGGTGGCGGGTTGTTGAGGCGTTGTCATTTTTTGAAGAACGACGCGGGAGAGGGGAAAGCGGCTGGGATGACCGGCAAGGCGATCGAGTAAATTCTGCGCGTAGATGGCCATGTCATCGGCGGTGCTGAAGAGGCCGGCATGGCCAGCGACGCCGCCCATGCGACGCGAGGTGGGATCGTGAACGGCTCCGCGAATCATGAGCCCCTGGTCATATTGAGTTGGTGCGATGAGCGGCTTCCACGAGGCGGGCGGCAGATAACGCGTGTGCGTGAGCCCGAGCGGCGCGATGATGAATCGTTGCGCGTATTCGTCGAGTGTAAGGCCGGAGATCTTTTCAACCAGTGCACCGAGCACGATGAAGTTGATGTCGCTGTAGACGAATTGCACGCCGGCAGGGTGGACGGGTTCGACGGCAAATGCGCGCGTGTAGGCTTCCTGCTTCCCTTCCCATGGATCAGCCAGCGAAAGATCGGGAGGAAGGCCGCTGTAATGGGTGAGGAGTTGGCGGATGGTTATGTCTTGCTTGCCGTTGGCGGCGAAGTCGGGCAGATAGGTGGAGACCGGATCGTTGGGAGATAGCCTTCCCTGCTCATAGAGCTGCATGACCGCTGTTGCCGTTATCAATGGCTTGGTGAGTGAAGCCATATCAAATACGGTGTCGATGGTCATGCGCTCCTGCACAGGCTCAAGCGAGCGCGATCCATAGCAATGGCGATAGACGACCTTGCCGTGATGACCGATGACGAGAACGGCTCCGGGAATTTGATGACTTTCCACTGCGGCATTGAGAATGCGATCTTCCTGATGAAAGCCGGGCGCGGGTCGGGCTTTATTTGGACTTTCGGCGGCAGCCACGCGCAGCAAGAAAAGGATTGCCGCTGAAAGAACGACTTTGTTGAATGAAGACAGGCTCATATGTCTCAGTTCGCGGAGGCTGGAATGCCAATCTCTTCGGGTGCGGGAAGCGTGTGATTGCGATTCCACTGCTGGCGGGCCGCTGTGATTTTGCTGCTGCGCGCCATCCAAAGCTGCATTGCGGCATCGTAGCGGGCGGTAACATTGTCGAGCCAATAGGGGCGGTTCTCCATGAGCCACACAGCGCTGAAACGCGAACGCAGATAACTGTAGCCATCACGCAAGTCTTCGCATCGGCCGTTGACTCCGGAGAGTGCGTAAAGGTCGCGCGTGATGTGGCGGCTGGTCTCAGGATCTTTCTGGCCGGCGTATAGATGACGGTATCCGGCGGCGACGGCGTCCGCTGCTTGAAACTTGAAGGCGAGAAAATCGATGCGGCGCGCGCCAAGATCGATGGCTTCAATCGCTTCGGGTTCGCGCAGGTTGCCGGCGGTCTTCGCCTGTGCGAGGAGCGTGAGAGCGCGTTCCGCATTGAGGCGGACTTCGGCTGCTACAGGAAGGATTTTCGCGGCGACCTGCTGGCCTTCGGGGGTCCACGGGTCTATCCAGAAATAGGCATCACGGGCATCGTCAAGGCCGGCATTGATGAGAGCCTTGTGCGCGGCGATGAGCGCGCGCTGCGCTTCATCTATCTTTCCGCTTGTGTCGCCATGGAAGACGGCGCCATAGCTACTCTGGAACTGTGCGATGTCGCTGGTCCCCGCTTGCCATCCGGCTGCTGCGCCGAAGAGAATGCCATACCAGTCTTCGAGGAACAGGCCTTCTCCATCATCGTTCCAGACGGTGTTGAGCAGGCCAGTGCTGCCGGCACGTTGGCCTGCCGCAGTAAAGCCCTGGATGTTGGCGAGACCCATATCGAAGTTTGGAAAAACACGGTTCCAGTTGTTCACGCCGGGAGAGACCCAGGTTTCCATGCCGGCATGCGTGTAGGGATCGAGCCACTTGTCAAAACCTTGCGGCTCGGGCTCGTAGTGCCATGCAACCGCGATCATGTCGTGGGGCAGGTGTGGAACAAGCTCAGGGCTGTCCATGGCGATGTCACCCCAGAAAAGAAGCCGTCGATGGAGCGGCGCAAGGGTCTGGTGGATCTGCGAGAGGAAGTCGATGTAGACGGCGCCAAGGCCGCGTTTCTTCACTTCATCCAGTGTTTGGCCTTGTCCGAGTTGCGCGGTTTCGTCTGCGCCAACATGCAGGAAAGGGCCTGGATAGACTGCAGCAAGATCGCCGAACCACTGGGCGATGAGCTTGATGGAGCCGGGTTGGCCGGGAGCGAGAACATCTCCACCGGGAATCTCAGCGAGCGGTGCGTATTGCTGCCAGAGAAGCGCCTTGTGCAGATGGCCGAATGCTTCCTGTTCGGGGATCACGGTGATGTGATAATCGCGCGCATAGGCAATCAGGGCCTTTGCGTCGTCAACCGAAATAGATCCGCCGGGAAGCGCTGGGAGCGGATTGGACGGATACTGCATGGTGTTTTCGAAATAGGGCGAATAGATATTGATTTTGTAGGCGGCGAAGGTGCGAATCTGCTTCTTCTGGAATTCGAGTGTAGGGACGGGGCCGCGCGATAGATCGTCGTCAACACCGCGATAGCGCATGGCCGGCCAGTCGCGAATCGCGGCGCCCAACAGTAGCGGTTTGGGCGTGGTTGTCTTGATGAGTTGCTTCAGTGTTTGCGCTCCGTAGAAGATGCCTTCGGCTGTGTGCGCGATGACATACGCTTCGTGGCTTTCCGTGAGCAGGATATAGCCTTCCGCGCGCATGGGCTCGTCGATTACAAGGTGATGACGGACAAGAATGCGTTGTGCAAGAAGATTCGAATCGCGAAGTAGATACACGCGAATGGCCGTCGCAGTTGTCCGCAATGGAACACCTCGCTGCTTGAATTCGGCGGCGAGGTCTGCCGAGGCAAAGCGGTCTTCGGGGTCGCGGCCTGGGGCGAGAATGCTGACGCCGGCTGCAAGGGAAAGGTCCGGCTGGGACTCGAATTCACGCGGTTGGGGAATGAGCGGCGGATGTTGAGAGGGACTGGCAGCGCAGGCTGGTAAGACAGCAATAACGCAAAACGCGAGGACCAGAAAAGGCTTCAAGGACCCGGGCATTTCTCTATAATCTTTCGTTTTCAGGCCGAAGTCCAGCCGGCTGCTCTCCCGCAACCCTGGAGTCGCTGTTGCGCCAGGAAAGTAGAGAAAGCCGGGCTGGATTAGACGTTGATGCTTCGATTGCTATTGCGTGCAGCCGGAAGTTGGTGGTGCCGGCGCGATCGGCAGGTTGAGCGGATTCTGTTTTTGAAGTTCGTCGTTGAGGGTCTTCCAAAGACCGGTGACTTTGACCAGCGCATCGCAGACCTGGTTGACCGCCTGGATTTGTGGCTCGGTAGGACGCTGATCGGCCGCCTCCACGCTATCGAGCAGACGCGTAAGGTCACGATTGACGGGGCCGAGGCCGGGTGCGGTTTTGCTGCCCTCTGTCACCGCCTTGATCTTCTTTTCAAGGTCCGCAGTGTCGATGGTCTTGCCCTTTTTGGCCTCTTCCAGCGCTGTGGCCAACGTTGCCTGATCCTGGTACTCATCGAAAGAGAGCTTGATGCCGCTGAGCAGACGGCGAGCTACAGCTAACTGGGATTCAAGATCGGCCTGGGTGGCGTGCACGCGTGGGTCAAGCTGAATCGTGACCTGCTGCTGAACGGTCTGTCCGCCAGCAGTGAGTTCGACTGTGTATGTGCCTGGCACAACGAGTGGGCCTTCGGGTTGCTGACGAGGTGTTTGGTGAGGAATGGCGTGGTCGGCGAGGGTGTACTCGGTGTATTGGAGGATGGGTCCGTAATAGCCCGCGGGAAGCACCCTGGGCGCCTCGTAGCGCAGATTCCAGATGAAGCGGTGCAGGCCGGCAGTTCCGTCGACGGGCTGCGGCGTGGAGAACCAATACTCGGGGACGTTTGCTGGAGGCAGCCTGGGCTCGTGCGGCGTGCCTGTGAACTTGCGAACCACATTGCCTGCGGAATCCTTGATGGTGATGGTAGCTCCGTCGGAGGACGATGCTTTGAGATAGTAGTCGATGGCGGTGCCGTCAGGAGGGTTCTTTCCGCTGGGCGTTTCGATGGGAAGCGGTGTGTCCTGGTTTGTATCCCAGCGAACGCGAAGCGCGGGGGCAGGCACGAAGAGGTGAACAGCGGAATTGAGGACCTCGGGGCTGAGCTGGCGGATGGGAGTAATGTTGTCGAGAATCCAAAGGCTGCGGCCGTAGGTGGAGATCACCAGATCGTCGCCATGGACTTCCATGTCGGTTACGGGTGTGGCGGGGAGATCAAGCGTGAGCGGATGCCAGTGATCGCCATCATCATAGGAAAGAAAGACGGTGGAATCGGTGCCGGCAAAAAGGAGGCCCTTGCGCACCGGATCTTCGCGAACAAGGCGCACGCCTTCGCTGGCAGGCAGGCCGGTAATGATGGATTGCCAGGTGACGCCGAAGTCGTGGGTGCGGAAGATTTGCGGCGGGACGGCCTGGCGGCTTGATCCAACGGAGACGTAGGCTGTGGCTGGGTCATGATGGGACGGCTCAACGTAGAAGATCTCAGTGGGCGCGGCGATTCCCGGCGGAGTTACTTTTTGCCAGTGTGCTCCGCCATCGCGTGTGAGTTGAACAATGCGGTTGGTGGTGGCTGCCCACATTACGCCAGAGTCGATGGTGGAAGCAGACAAGGCATCGATGGATGCGGGACGCGGACGGTCTGGATTGGATTCTTCATCATCATCCTTTTTGTCTTTGTCGGTCTTTTTATCCTTGTCGGATTTTTTGTCCTTGTCCGCCTTTTGGTCGTTGTCGGCCTTGTCATTCTTGCCGGCGACTTCGGGCAGGTTTTCCTGGGGAGCTTTCTTACCCTCTTCGGTCAGGTCCGGACTGATGGGCTGCCAGCTCTCACCTTCGTCGGTAGTCTTGAGCACAAACTGCGTTCCGAAATAGAGTGTGTGCGGATCGTGCGGCGCGAAGAACAAGGGCGGCATCTGCGCCACGCGATACTTGTCTCCCTTTTCAAAGATAGTCGCGGTTTGGCCAGTCTTGCGGTCGTAGCGGACGACGGTACCGTACCAGCCGCCTGAATAAATCCAGTCGGGATGGAGGGGGTCGGGTGCGATGAAGCAGAACTCGAATCCGCCCACGGAGATGTTGTCGGACAATGTGATTTCGCCATTGTCACTGCGGCTCGGTACGGATTGGGTGCCGCTGTCCTGCTGTGCGGCGTAGGTGCGATAGGGAAACTCATGGTCGGTGATGACGTGGTAAAACTGGCCGGTTGGCTGGTTATACCAGGAGCTCCATGTTTTGCCGGCATCGACGCTGATGACGGCACCCTGATCGACGCCGAGCAGGAGACGGCTGGCATTGTTTGGATCGATCCAGAGGACGTGGAAATCATCGCCCGAAGGCGCGCCCACATAGGCCTCGAAGGTGTGGCCGCCGTCGATGGAGCGATAGAGCGAGGTCTGCGCGGCGTAGAGGATGTCAGGATTTTTGGTATCGACGAAGAGACGGCTGAAGTAGGCGCTGCCGAGGATACGAGGGTCCTTGGTCGACTGCGTCCATGTTGCGCCAGCGTCATCGGAGCGGAAGAAGCCCTGATCGACGATGGCATAGAGACGGCGCCCTTTGGTTCCACCAGCGACGACAATGCCGAGGCGGCCGCGCGCTTTTTCAGGCAGTCCCTTGGAGACCAGCGGCTGCCACGTGGAACCGCCGTCAATGGACTTGTAGATGAGCGAGTTCGCTTCTTTGCCGCCGGGTTTGTCGGGAGTAGGTGGAGGTCCGGAAGCAGGAATATAGAGCGAAGCATATTGGACACGCCAGTTATCGGGATCGACTGTCAGGTCGAAGACGCCGGCGGTGTCATCGTTCTTCAGCGTCTGCTTCCAGGTCTTCCCGCCATCTTCCGATTTGAAGACGCCTCGCAATGTGGTGAATGTGTGCGTCGGCGAAGGGCGGGAAAAAACGTATACGCCGATGGAGTTTGCGCCGGCAACAAGGACGTCGGGGTTATGCGGATCGACATAGACTGCCTGGATGAATCGCGTGTCCTCGAGTCCTGCGTGGGTCCAGGTGTTGCCTTCATCTTCTGACTTGTAGACACCGTTGCCTGGGGTCTGCTCGCCTGTGCCGGCATAGATTGTCTTGGAATTTGAAGGGGCAACGGCGAGCGAGCCAATGGAGGCAATGCGCTGCTTGTCGAAGATGGGCGACCACACATGGCCTGCGTCGGTCGTTTTCCAGATGCCGCCACCGGGCGTGCCGAAGTAGTAGACATTCGGGTTGTCTGGAACGCCGGCCACGGCCGAGACACGGCCCGCGCGAAACGAGCCGATCATGCGCCAATGCAGGGCATCGAGGCCTGCGGTGTCGATATCCTGGGCGAAGCACGCAGATGCGGCAAGGCAACATGTAGCGAACAAAACAGAGCGGAATTCAATCATGATTTCCTCAAGACCGCGCAGGGGCGTGCTTTTCCGTTGATATTTGCCCGGGAGAAGATTGCGCCAATCTGAATCAGAAGGTTACGCGAACACCCAGTTGCGCTGCAAATGGGATGCCGACGGTGGTGCCTGGACCGAAGAAGTCTCCCAGAGCTCCTTCGGGGATCTCGAGTTGCTTGAGGCTGGTGATGGGCGCGGTCTGGGAACAGTCGGGATTCGCGCAAATCGAAGTGACATTGGTGATGCCGTTCTGGTCTGGCTGCATCTGCGATGCCGGAATGGGGAGCTGGGCGACGTTGACCGCGTAATTAGCGCCAGGGTTGTTGCGGTTGAAGATGTTGAAGAACTCCGCGAACGGGTTGACTTGCCAGTTTTCGCCGATCTTGATGGGGCGGGACACGCGCAGATCGGTTTGCATATAGGGCGTGCCGCGGAATTCGTCGAGGCTTGTGTAGGCTCCATTGACCCAGATGCGCCCGGTGTTGTCCGCATTGGTGATGGTGATGGGGCGTGCACTCTCAAGCTGGGAGACGCCGCTCAGTTCAAATCCGCCGGGGATATGAACGGTACCCGCGAGCACGAATCGATGGCGCACATCTTCGCCGGAAGGGCCGTAGTCGCCGGGGCCGAAGGCATCGAGCTGGCCGGCATTCGGTCCGCTTTGCAACGTGCAGACACCGTCGACATAATCGAAGAGTTCGCCGAGCAGGCAGCCCCAGGTTTGCGCCTTGGAGAACTGATAATTGGCAACGAGATCGAAGCGGCGCATGTTTCCCTGCAGGTGAAGCATGAGGGCGTTGTAACTGGAACGGTTGTCGGACTGGAAAACATTGACGTTTGGGACTACGCTGGCTTGGTCGGCTGCGTAGTTTGGATCGGAAGGTGAGATGAGCGGCGTGAGGAGGTTGGCGCCGCCGCTGTAAGGGAAGGCGCGGTAGCCATGATTTCCCTGCTCGTGCGTGTAATCGGCTGAAGCTAGCCAGTGGTCGTTGAATGCATGCTGCGCGCCGCCGGTAATGTGAATGGCATAGGGCGTTTTGTAATTGGAACCGACGAGGTTGCCGGTGCTATCGTTTCCGCCCTGCAGACAGCCCGCTCCGGCGAGCGCGTAGTTTCCGGGATCGCCGGAAAGCTCGCATGTGCCGGTGGTTGCGTTGGTGTTGTTGGTTCCCTGAAATGCAGTTGCCCATCCGTTCTGAGCGAGGTCGTCATAAAACATGCCGAAGCCCGCTCGTAGCACAGTTTTGCCGCTGCCGCCGGGCGAGTACGCGAAGCCAAGGCGCGGCGCGATTTGCTTGCGGTAGTCATGCGGCAAGGTTGTGGCGATTGGAATCTGCAAGGCCTGCAAAGTGATGTAGGCGCTGTTCTCAAGCTGACTTCGGCCTGAACCTTCAAACAATCCATAGGTGGTTTGGTAACGCAGGCCGTAGTTGACTGTGAGGTGGTGCGAAACGCGCCACGCATCCTCAGCGTAGAAGGCGAGTCGCTGCACATTCTGCGAAAAGCTGCCGTCACCCGCTGGAGTATACGTGCACGTAATGCCAGAGTCGTCGCTGGGCGCTGGATTGCATTGCGAGGCAGGTGACACATCATAAAACGGCAAGGGGCTGGTGATGCCGCCGCAATCAGCACCGGGTGTGCCGATGTAGCAATCGGGGTTGGATGGGTACTGAATGAACTGCTCTGCTGTGGATGCAAACGCTCCGCCGAGAACCGGCTCGTGGATGAAGTCGACGCCGAATTTGAGAGCGTGGCTGCCTACGATGTGGGTGAGGTCGTAACGTAGTTGATATTTTTCCTGATTACGCAGATCGGGGAACAACGTGATGGGCGTGGCGAACTGGTTGTCGCCGAAGGTTTCAAATCCGGAGATGGTGAGTGCTGTCGAACTGAAGGGAAAGGCGAGCGCGAAACCGAGATTTGAGTTACGAGTTTGTGTCAGGTGCAACAGGCTCGACGCGAGAACCAGATTGCCGAGCCAGGTGGGGCTGAAGGTATAAGCGTTGCTGACGACAGTGTTCCAATAATTGTTGTGCGTGATGAGTCCGGTGGAAGGCAGCGTGCCTTGCTCTACGAGAGCGTTGCGGGTCAGATAGGTATCTTCAGAAGTCCGCAGAAACCATTGCGACTTTGGAGACTGGTCCCAATCGAAGCGCGCGGTGCCCAGATAATCGCGGAAAGGGATGGGCACCGTGGCGGGCGTGGCGATGGAAGTCACACCAGGGATCAGGCCCTGTGCCGCGATTGCGCTGAGCGCATCGAATTGCTGCATACTGGCTGGGCTGTAGGCGATGCTGGCATCTTCATGAACAGCTTCGAATGAGGCGAAGAACCAGGTCTTGTGTCTGGCGATGGGTCCGCCCAGGGTGCCGACATAATTCTGGCGTGAGAACGGCTGCTTGGGGTTGGAGACGCAGGTGTCGTCGGTGCAGGTTTCGGCTGGATTCTCAATGGGAAAACGGGCGTTGAGCGCGGAAGCACGCTCGTAAAAGGCGCCATCGCCATGCCAGTCGTTGGTTCCGTGCCTGGTAGTAATGACGACGGATCCAGCAGTGGTCCATCCGGTGTCCGCATCTTCATTCGAAGTGCGCACGGCAAATTCCTGAATGCCGTCGGGGGAGAAGTTCTGCAGGAAGCCGCCGATCCAGTCGTCTGAATTGTCGGCACCATCGACTGACAGTTCGTTGTTCAATCCGGAACTTCCCCCGGTGGAGACAGCGGTGATGCGCGCCTTAGTGGGATCGGAAGGCTCGACAGGCTCAGTGCCGGGCACGAGATAAGCAATGTTGGCGAAGCTGCGCGCGGGAAGAGGAAGCCTGTCGAGGTCCTGGCTACCGACAACGCCGCCATGCACTGCGCTCGAAGTGTCGATTGTCTCGCTGGTGATGGAGGAGGGGGTCCCCTTCACATTCACTGCCTCGTGTGCGGCTTCGGGCTTCAAGGTGACATTGATATCGCGCACGACGCTGACCGCGACATCGACATCAGCCGTGGCCTGGGAAAAGCCCGCGGCCGTGACCAGCACGCGGTAAGAGCCGGGGAGCAGACCTTCCATTCGGAATTCTCCCTGGCCGTTCGCTGTCGCCGTGCGGCTTAAAGAGGAACCGGCGGCCTGCACTACAATTCGCGCGCCGGCCACTCGCGCCGCGGTGACGTCCTGGACCTCACCGCGAAGCGTGCCGTTGGAATTCTGGGAGAGCAGATTCGTTGAAACAAAGACTAGAAGTAAGAAAGTGAGAGACGCTGCCATCGACCGCGCTACAACGCATCGATTCTGTTGTTGATGATGTTTATAAGAAAACAAATCTGCCTCCTCACTATCGCATCCTGCTTGTTGATTTCTGTGAAGTGCGGTTCGCCGATGGAGCAGGCCGGGCGGCATGTTTTTGAGAATGCACAGCCGCAATTCTCAAATATGCCGTAGTTTAGCATCTTGCGAAAAAAGCAATCACGGCGAAAATCATCGTGTCATGAGGTAGTACACCTCTCGCTCAATCTCGGCAATCGCGATGGGTGCAAGGCCCTTCGCTCGGAGCTTTTGATTCAGGGCGTCAAGCGGTCCCTTCTTTAACGCAGCCCACTCGGCGATACGCTGACCAGATGCAGCTTTCGCCTCAGCGTAGACTTCGAGTCCCTGCGCGGGTGTTGCGCGATCGGCGCCCTCGGCGACACCCAGTGCTGCAGTCAGTTCCTGATTGGCCGCATCAAGCCCAAGCGAACCTCCGCCAGCGCCCTCGACCAACGCATCAATCGTAGTGATGAGTCGCCTGCAATCATCAGTGGTTTCGCTGGGAGGCTGGCTGTCGATTACCTTGGCCAATTGCTGCTTTACCGAGTCGACTTCCGCAAGAGCGCGTCGGGCGTTGAGGGAGTCAAGGAATATCGTATAGCTGGTTTTGAACTGCTCTTCAAGTTCGGCCTGGCTCGCAGGGGAACGCGGGTCTTTGACGATCGTGAGGCTTTCAGCGGGGAGCCTCTTTCCTTCGGCTTCCAGTTCCACGCTGTAGGTTCCTGGCGCCACACGCGGACCGCGCGGAATGTCTCCCTCGCCATCGTCCGGTTCGTCGCTTTCGGCCACGCCGGTAGTTCCCCATGCGAGGTTCCAAACGAGCCGATGCATGCCCGGTGTGGCAGCAAGGTGCTGCGGCTTTGGGAACCAGCGCTCGGCGATGGGTTGCGGACCGGGAATTGCTTCGCGCTCACTGGCAGAGGTGAACTTGCGCACCAATTCATGATGCGCATTGTAAATTCGGATCTCCACCTTCTGCGCGGAAGCGGGGAGATAGTAGTCAAGAATCGCGCCATTCGGCGGGTTCTCCGCGGTCGGCTCTTCGGGAGGCAACGGTGTGCCCGACCATGCGTCGCTATCGATGCGAACCGTGGTTTGCGTCTTGTAGAGAAAGGGCGCCGAGATTGCATTGCGCTGCGCTAGTTGGCGCAGTGGCGTAATGTCATCGAGTATCCAGAACGATCGCCCATGAGTTGCGACTACTAAGTCATCTCCATGCACGACTAAGTCGCGGACCGATGTGACGGGAAGGTTCAATTGCAGCGGCTGCCAATGATCTCCATTGTCTGTTGAGAAGTCGATGCCGAACTCGGTGCCCGCATACAGCAGCCCTTTTTGCTTCGGATCTTCGCGCACCGCATTCACAAAGGCTGGATCGGCAAGTCCATCGATGATGAGCTTCCATGTCTTTCCATAATCCGCAGTGCGGTAGATGCAGGGGGTGCGGTCGTCGATGCGATGGCGCTCGACTGATGCATAGGCTACGGCTGCATCGAAGTGGGAAGGATCGATCTGCGAAACTCGGCCCCATGGCTTCATGTCGGGAGGAGTCACGTTGGCCCAGGTTTTTCCTCCGTCTCTGGTGAGCGAGATGACTCCCGTATCGCTGCCTGCCCAGAGGACATTCTTGTCGATATAAGAAGGGGCAACCGTAGCGAGCGTGCCATAGCCACGTTCGATCGCATTGTCGGGGGTCGGACCATCTTGAGTTGTGGCATCGCCAATTGTGGGACGCGTGGAAGGATTGCCGCTGGGCGCTACGGCTTCAGAAGTTGCCGGAGCCGCCTTTGAGCCGGTGAGGTCGGGGCTGATTTGCGTCCAGTGCAGACCGCCGTCCGATGTTTTCAGGACATATTGCGTTCCGAGATAGAGCGATGTTTTATCGGCCTGGGAGAAGACAAGCGGCGGCGTCCAGGGATCGCGATACTTTCGCTTTTGAATCGGAGTGCCGAATACAGGAACAGGCCACGGCGAAACATCCTGCGAGAGCGAACGGGCTTTGTCCCATCGCGAGACGGTGCCATAGCTGCCGCTCGCATAAACGATGTTGGAGTCCTTTGGATCGACGGCCAGGTAGCCGCTCTCGCTGGCGCTGGCGGGGAACCAATCGCGAGACGTGATCTGTCCGTGGTTGGTCTGGCTCAACACGGCTGCGGCGCCGCTGTCCTGCTGAGCGCCGTAGACGGTGTATGGGAACTCGTTGTCGGTGGTGACGTGGTACATCTGAGCGGTCGGCTGGTTGTACCAGGAGGACCAGGTCTTGCCGCGATTGAGGCTGATGGTGGTTCCCTGATCGGTGCCAAGGACGAGGTGCGCTCCGTTCTTCGGGTCGACCCAAAGCTCGTGGTAGTCATCGCCTCCGGGCGCGCCGCGCAATACGGAAACGGTCTTGCCCCCGTTGTCGGAGAACATGAGCGCAACGTTGGGCATGTAGATGATGTTGGGGTCGCTGGGGTCAACGGTAATGCGACTGAAGTACCAGGCCCGACTGATGAGACGCGGATCGGCATTGGCAAGCGTCCAGTTCAGGCCGCCATCGTTGGAAACATACAGGCCCGATCGCTTTGCTTCGATCAACGCATAGACGCGTTTCCCATCCGCACTGGCAGCCACGCCGGAGCGGCCCCATGGACCGTCCGGCAAGCCGTTCCCGATGCATGCGGCCCAGGTTTCACCGCTGTCCGTCGAGCGATAAATGCCGCTGCCGGGACCGGCCAGTGGCGCATAGGTGCTCCACGGTGCACGATGGGCGTTCCACATGGATGCAAACAGGACGTTCGGCTTGTTGATGGCGATGGCGAGGTCTGCGGCGCCGATGTCAGAGCCTTTATCGAGGGTCCGCTTCCACGTGGCTCCGCCGTCGGTGGACTTGTAGATGCCGCGGTCTGCATTGGGGCCATAGGCGTGGCCAAGGGCGCCGACGTACACGACGTCAGGATTCGCGGGATCGATGACGATCTTCGCAATCTGGCGCGTCTCTTTCAGTCCGACGTAGGTCCATGTCGCGCCGCCATCGGTGGACTTATAAACACCAGCGCCGGATGCGAGGTCGGAACGTATGTCGGTTTCGCCAGTTCCGGCGTAGATCACGCTGGGGTTTGAAGGCGAGACGGCGAGCGCGCCGATGGAGGCAACCGGTTGCTGATCGAAGATTGGATTCCAGGTTGTGCCGGCATCCGTGGTCTTCCATACGCCGCCATCGACAGAGCCAAAGTAGAACGTTGCACCATCGCCTGGAATACCACTAACGGCAACGGAACGGCCTGCGCGGAAGGGCCCGATCAATCGCCATTGCAGATCGCTGAAGAGTTGGGGGGCAACGGTCTGCGCCGCGGCTGGAAGGGCCAGGAGAAGCGATGCGCAAACAACCTGAATGCGAGTGACACGATTCTTATCCATTCATTCTCCGGGAAACGAATGTGTGATGCGAGTGAGCGGTACTTGAATTCGAACGAAAAAGAAAATGCAGATTCTTCGACTCACCACCCCCGAGCTGAAAAACGCTCGGGGCCCCATTCGCTCAGAATGACAGCCTTTGTTTTGTTATGAAGGACTGTCTCCGTTTTTCTAGTCTTCGTCGCCGCCTTCGGGCATTATCTGCGGCTTTTGTTCAAGATTCAGCGGGGGAAGATGAGCCGCTTCTAGCTGATGATTCAAGGCAGGAATCGAGGATTCCTTTGATTGCTGCCAATGCTTGAGGACTTCCGTCAGTTCCTCGCTTGCATGTTCTGTCGCTTTCACTTGAGCTGCAGTTGGCGCGGCATCCGCCATGCCAACCTGTTCATAGAGTCCGGCCGATTCGGCTGCAGCATCATCGAGGCCAGGGGTCTGCTCGCCACCGCCGGGCTTCTTTTGACCATTCAACAGGTCATCGAGTTCCTTGTCCAGCTTTTCAACCGCATCTTTCAGGGGCAGTTCCACTTTCTTCGCCAAGGCGCTCAACTGCTCCTGCGCTGAGTGAACCTGAAGCGACGCGGCGGCACTCTGTGACACCATCGCGGCCAATTTGGATTGCTGTGCAAAAAGGCTTTGCAGATCTGCTGGAGTGGCATGGACGCGGGGATCGATCTTGATGGTCAATGGAGCCGACAGCGCTTTGCCTCCCGCGGTGAGCTTGACTGTATACGTACCCGGCAGCGCGAGAGGCCCTTGCGGGGTGCGCGGAGTTTCATGGGGCACGGCAGAGATTGGATACTCATAGCCGGTTGCAGTTGGGGTGGTGTAATGCAGATCCCAGACCCAGCGATGCATGCCCGGAGAGTCCGGCAGCGTTTTGGGCATGCGCAGCCAATAGAGCGGAATCAACTGCTTGGAGAGCTCCTCCATGGTGGACTCGGGGGCGTCGGTGCTTGCATATTTGCGAACGACTTCGCCTTTGACATCGAAGATCTCCAGTGTAACGGGGCCGGTGGTCCCCTGCGGGAGCGCGTAGTCAATGACTGCGCCGTCGGGGGGATTCTCGCCGGCGGGTTCGTCGTTGGGGATTGGCGTATCGGGATTGGTGCTGCGACGGACGCGCCAGGCATCGCCGGGCTTGAAGAGAAAGGGGGCGGAGTCGGCTTTCAAATCGGCAATCTGCCGCAGTGGCGAAATGTCATCGAGAACCCAGAAGGAGCGGCCGTGCGTGGCGACGATCAGGTCGTTGTCATTGATGAGCAGGTCGCGCATGGAGGTATGCGGCAGGTTGAACTGAAGCGGCTGCCAGTGATCGCCATCGTCAAACGACACCCACACTGCTGTCTCCGTGCCTGCAAACAACAGGCCTTTGCGGATTGGATCTTCGCGCACGGTGTCGACGGGTGAATCAGTGGGCAAGCCGGCCGTGATTGACTCCCATGTCGCGCCGCTATTGCGAGTGCGGAAGATATATGGCTT
Organism: Occallatibacter sp.; assembly: GCA_049518435.1. Lineage (GTDB taxonomy): Bacteria > Acidobacteriota > Terriglobia > Terriglobales > Acidobacteriaceae > Telmatobacter. The sequence goes on from JBEKRU010000020.1 coordinate 46,705, forward strand.
CATATCGTCGATGCGCATGCGGCTTACGGACACAAACGCCGCACTGTCGTCGAAATGCGACGCGCTGATTTGAGTTATCTTGCTCCACGGCGTCAGAGATGGCGGCGTAATGTTCTTCCAATTCTTTCCGTGGTCGCGCGTTGTCCACACGAGGCCGTCGTCGGTGCCTGCCCAGAGTGTGTCGGGAGATTTGAAGGATGCTGCAAATGCGTAAATAGCACCGCGACGGCGTGCCTGATCTTTGTCGGGGAGCGGCTTGAGCGAAGCGGGCTGGCCAGAGTGTTCGCGGGTCAGATCCGGGCTGATCCTGGTCCAGGTTCTGCCGTAGTCTTTCGTTTCGAAGAGCACGTTCGTCGCGTAGTAGAGATCATGCGGATCGAGCGGGGAGAAGAGAATCGGCTCGGTCCTGTCCGCGCGGTAGGCCGGGTCGCGTACGGGAATCGGCGTCACGTTCTGTACCTGGCCTGTGGCCATGTCATACCTCGACACTTCAGAGCGGCCGGCGCCGAAGACAATCTCTGGATGCAGCGGATCGGGCGCGACGTAGCCGTATTCAATTACGCCCACGGGGTGCCACTCGCGGAATGTGATTTCGCCATCGTTGCCACGGGTCGAAATGCAGACCGAACCGCTTTCCTGCTGGCCGGCGCAGACCTTGTAGGGGAATGAAGCGGTTGCCGCAACGTGATAAAGCTGCGCGGTGGGCTGGTTGTACCAGGAGCTCCACGTTTCGCCTCGGTTCACGGTGACGATTGCACCCTGGTCGCTGACCAGGAGAATGATATTGGGATTGTCGGGGTTGATCCACAGGTTCTGATAATCATCTCCACCCGGCGCGCCACGCAGGCTCATCCACGTTTTGCCGCCATCGACAGATCGCTCCGTAACAATGCTGGCGCTGTAGATGATGTCGGGGTTCTTCGGGTCGACCACCGGGATGGGAAGGTCGCCACCACCGATTTTCAGTGCGGGCCTCGGATCGTCCGTTGCTTTGTACCAGTTTTCTCCCGCGTCATCGGAGCGATACACGCCGAGACCAGCGGCCGAGGCATACCCGCTTTCATGCGTGGTCGCCAACGTTACATAAAGCCGGTTCTCGTCGCTGGCGGAAGGCGCGACCTGAATATGGACTACATTTTCCGGCAACCCCTTGGTGAGCTGCTTCCACGTAGTGCCGCCATCGGTGGACTTGAACAGGCCGCCCTTGGTGCCCTCGTAACTGTTGCCATCTTCCCAGGGGCCGAGCGTTGCCTCCCACAGCGCGGCGTACACAACGTCGGGGTTGGTGGGATCAATCACTACCTGGGATCCACCTGTGTTTGCGTCCTTGAAAAGCACCTTGGTCCAGGTCGCGCCGCCGTCGGTAGAACGATAGATTCCCCGCTCTTCGCTGGGGCCATAGGGATGGCCCAATACGGCGGCAAACACCTTGTTCGGATCGCGTGGATCGACGGCGAGCGACGGGAACTGCTGGCCGTCACGGAGGCCGAGATGCCGCCAGGTCTTGCCGGCGTCGATGGATTTATAAATTCCATTACCCACGGAAAGGTCCGGACGATGCAGGCCTTCGCCGCTTGCCACATACACGATATTTGCGTCGGACGGGGCTACGGCGATGGCGCCGATGGACTGCGACGGCTGGGCGTCGAAGATCGGGTTCCAGGTTCGCCCATAGTCATCGCTCTTCCAAACACCGCCATCTCCCTGGCCTATGTAGAACACATTCGGCTGCCCCGGTACGCCCGTTGCCGCGCGTGTGCGACCTCCGCGAAACGGCCCGATCATGCGCCAATGCAACTCCGGCAGAGGCACGGTCGGGGCCTCTTCCGCGAGCAGCATTGCGGGCGAAATGGAGAAGCACGCCAGGAGCGCGATTGAGAGGAAAGCAGAGAAACTGGGGCGACAGATCAAGCGGCGAAACGTCATCGTGTGGGGAGCTCCGGACAAAAGCAAGGATGTAAGCCATCTTAGAGCTTCGCCTCCGTTCCTCAAAATTGTTTGTTTGCTGCGCGCGATGGGCCGGGGCTGTTGCAACGGGGCGGACTGCGGACGACTGACTTTTATCGTTGGCCCGGAGGGACCTTCACTGCGGAAATAGAATTGAATTCGTGTTTGGGCAACCGGCTTGAGTCTCCGGGTATCGAAAAGAAGTGAACGGTCTGTTTGTGTGCTGAAAAGTATCCGCAACCAGAAGGGAAACAATTTTCCGAACCCTGAATTAGACTGCTACAATTCGAGCCAATAAGGGCCGAATGAGGCGATTCCCCATGAACATTTGCGTGCAATCGAAGGAGCAGGATTGCTGATTCCTCTGCGGCGCCCAATGGGCCGCAGCCTGACCTCGAAGCAGGATTCCTTAGCCGATTGCATTCCTTGACTCATTGAATTTCCACGCTGATACACAACACCCGGCGGGGAGAAGTTCCCAGGGACGGACCAAAACCGCATTCGCGGATTGATCCATATCCCCAACTGGAGTCGTTGAACGGGCATTTGCAGGGAGGCACCATGGAGAGGTCACATGGGTTTCTTGCGGCAATGCTTTTGGCTTTGCCGCTTGCATCAATAGCTCAGAATCCGCCGGCGGAAACGCCCGCACCGCAAACCCAGCAGGACGAAGACGATTTCACGATCACTGGCCAGCAGGGGTCTGTGCTGCAAGTGCAGGTGCGCCGGGTCCCTGTGGACGTTGTTGTAACCGACAGCCACGGGAACCCTGTGCGTGGCCTTACGAAAGACGACTTTGTGTTGAAGGAAGATAAGACGGTACAGAATCTCCTTTCGTTTGATTACTTCGATGGCTCAGCGCCGAGCTATGTCCCGAAGAAACTTCCAGAGCTTCCCGCGAACACTTTCGTCAACCTACCCGGGGAGCCAGAACAAGGACCTTTGTACGTGCTGTATTACGACATGGTGAACACGTTTCCGGAAGACCAGGGGACCTTTCGCAGAGAGCTGCTTGATTTTGTGGACAAGGCGCGACCGGGCACGCGCATTGCGATTTTTGTGAACGCAGACGGCTTGCATATGGTGCAGGGATTCACCAGCGACCATGCGCTGCTTCGCGCTGCAATCAACTCGAGGGGACCCGGGCCGCACATGCCCCCGTTGTTTCTGGAAGGGGAAAACTTCGGCCGACAGGACATGGGCGCAGCAATCTCAAACCTTCAATTCCTTGCCGAGTACCTGGGCGGAATTGCAGGGCGCAAAAACCTGATCTGGCTGTCAGACAAGTTCCCGGTGCCGCAGGGCCCTGTGTTTATGGCCATCGCCGGCAATGAACTGATGAACAAAGAAGCGCTCGTGGTACGAAATGCCTTCGCCGCCATGATGCGCAGCCAGGTTGCGGTTTATCCCGTCGATTTGAAAGGGGCGGTGGTGTACGCGGAGAACAGCCAGTCGCCTACGGGAGACGCAGATCAGAACCCGTCGCCATGGGGTGAATATGCGGGGGCAAAGAACGGGGCAACAGGCGGGGGCGGAGCGGGCGGGCTGGGAGGTATCGGCACCGGCGCCGCAGGACAGAACACACTGGAGGGAAGCACGGCATCCATTGCGGGGCAGACGGTCGGTCTGTCGGGTTACTCGGTGACCTCAGTCGATCAATTTCGACAGGAATATATTGCCAAAGCGACCGGCGGACAAGCCTACTACAGCAAGAACAATATAAGTGGAACCCTGCAGAATGCTGTGGAGTCGGGCTTGAGCTATTACACGCTTAGCTATTCGCCGACTAATTCGAATTTCGATGGGTCTGATCGCCACATTGAGATTACTCTTGCTAAGAAGGGCGATTACAAGCTGAGTTATCGAAGCCTCTACTATGCCATGGCCGACGACGCTGTGCAGACGCTGGAAAAAGGGAGCACCGTGCAGGCTCGATTTATCGCCGCAAAAGCCGAAGACACACTTTATGCGAATATCGAACACGGCGCACCAATGCTGCACGACCTGCTGTTCAGTGCTCACTTATCTGTGGCCGGGGCACCCGTATTGGCAACTCCAGAACAGATGGCGCAATTAGAGGACTCACCGGCTTTTTTCCGCACGCGGCATAAGGACCGTCCGCTGAAGCCGCTGGCGCCTGTGAAACTGCAAAAGTACCTGATCGATTTTGGGGTTTTCGATCCGCAGTTGAAGGCACTGGCGGGCGAGGGCGGCAAGCCGGCAAAGCTCGAATTTGCAGCGGCGGCCTACGACGCGGACGGACGGCTGCTCAACAGTATCTTGAACGAAGGGCTGGCCTCCGACGAAGCGGATGCAAACGGAAAAGCTGGGGCGTTGTTTCACGCGGAGCAGGAGCTTGAGGTGCCGCCCGGAGCGAAGTCGATTCGCCTGGCGGTTCGGGACAAGTTAAATAATCGAACGGGGACGTATGAAGTTCAGCTTCCGCTGAAGAGTGACGTAATGACAGCGCAATCGCACGCAGTGAATTGACCGGGTATGTAGCTTCTATGGCTGGCGCCGGGCCTGGGATTGGTAACGCGCGATATTTCCCCGCAGAGCCGCCGCGAGGTCGTTGTTCTGTAGTCGGACGGCCTGGTCAAGAGCATGCTGCGCTGTGTCAACCGCTTTCTGATATTGGCCTGTCTCAGAGTACATGGCCGCAAGCATTTGCAGGATCGCCGGCTCCTGGCCTCCGGTGAGACTGGCGGCTGCTTCAAACTCCGGTAATGCGTCGGAGAATTTGTTGCTCGCCGCCAATGCACGCCCCAGGTTGAAATGACATTCGGCTGACTGAGGGGCCAGGTCCACGGCCTTCTGCAATTCAGCAACGGCGTCATCGAGTTTGCCCATGCGAGCGAGAATGACGCCATAGATGTTATGCCCATCAGAGGACTTGGGAGCGAGCTCGATTCCCTTGGTCAATTCATCGATGGCGTCCTGCCGATGACCGCCCATGACCTCGAGAATATGGCCAATGTTGATGTGGGCCGATCCGTTATCTGGATTCAGCTGAATGGCTTTTTGAATCTGGGCCATGGCTTCGTCGAGTTGTCCGGCTTCAGCGAACGCACTGCCGAGATTGTTGTGAGTCTGCGAACTATCGTTATTCAGCGCAAGCGACTTTTTGTATTCCTCGATTGCTTCGCTGGTTTTGCCGGTTGCTGCCAGCGCAACACCAAGGTTGTTATAGGGACGAGCATCGGTTGGGTCCTTGGCGGCGGCGACCTTCCAGGCCGGGACCGCTTCGGAATACTTGTGCGTGTCCTGCAGCTGCTGCGCTGCGTCGAATTCCCGGTAGAAATCGATTGCGGGAGTATCGATGTGGTCGAGGCCTTCGGGACCAAGTGCGACGAATTCCGGGATGTTGACGGCGCGATTGGAGGCTGTTGCATTTTCAACGACGACGGGCGGACTGGCATTGCCCTGGTCATCGATGTGGGTGAGATAGAGGTGGGTGTAAAGGGACGGCGTCTTGGACGAGAAAGCCAGCCAGTGACCGTTCGGTGAGAATGTGTGCCAGGAGTTCATGACGGCGAGGTTCGATTGCAATGGCCGCGCGACACCGCCCTGGAAGGGAACAATGTAGAGCTTGCTGTCGGGGCGCATAAGCAGTCCATTCTTGCACTGAACAAAGACGATCCACTTTCCGTCTGGCGACACCTTGGGGAAGTTGTTGCTCATTCCATTCTCAGAGGCGCCGACGATTCTCTCCGGCGTTCCGCCCTTGCCGTCGTTGAATGGAATGCGGTAAAGGTCGTACTGAATCTGGGTCTCGTTAGGATCGTTGGCGTAAAGCGATCGCTTATAGCCGGGCGGATAGGGATCTCTGGCGGCAGCGCGGGAGAAGACAAGCCACTTGCCGTCCGGGCTCCAGAAGGCGGAGGTCTGGACAAAGTTGGGATCGTCCGCACCTGGAAGCGGATTCAGCTTTCCGGTGTCCTTGCTATACCAGGCCAGCACACCGCGTGTGGGATAAAAAACCTGGCCGAAGCCATAGTCCGGATAGAAGCCGTTGTAGAGCCGGTCGAGCACGCGCACACCATTCGCGTGAGGCACGTCGATGGAATTGACGACGAACTTTCCGTTCGGGGATAGTTGGCTCATGAAGCCGAAGCGCTTTTGCGCGTGCTCCTCGGAAAATGCGCTCCAATGAATCAGGTAGTCGTTGCTGATGGTGCTGATTTTCTTCACGGGGATCAGCGCGTAGAGGCCTTTATCGTTGGCCGGACCGTCGACGTCGATCCCCAGCGTCTTTCCATCGCGGGAGAAAGAGTGGCAGTTGCCGCAGGTGGGAAGGCCGGTCATTACTACTTTGCTTTGGAGCTCGTTGATATAGCGCAGCTCCCATTTGATTTTGGGGAGGACGGAGTCGGGAAGTGGCTTGATGACGCCGCGCTGGGTGGTGGAGAGATCCGGGGGGATCAACGGTACGTCGCGATAGAAGATTGGCGCTCCGACGGGGTCCTTCGAGGTCTGAAACGCGGCTTCCGCGTGAGAGAGCGCTGCGCGGTCCTTCTGGCTCGCATACCCGGTGATGGTGAGGGTGGCCGGCGTATCCGCGGAGTGCTGCTTGATCTCTTCCCAGGTCTTTGCGTCGGGTCTCCAGGTGTGCGCGGCGGCTTGCTCCGGTGTCAAGACTGGCGGCACATAGCCCACCAGGCTTGCATCCACCGGGGCAAGCTGCATCATCTCGCCATTGGACCAGACTTTGATGGGACGCCGGTGTTCGCCGAAGGCAATTTCGATCTGCCAGACGGTGGCGGCGGAGTTGTCGTCACGCCATGCAAACTGGGGCGGGATGATGTCAGGCGGATAGATGGTTCCATTTACCGGCAGGTCGATTGTGAGGGAGTGTTGAGCGGAAAAATCATTTGATGCCGGTGAGTCCATGAAGGCGGGCTTGAGCCAGGCTGGAGACGCTTCGGCGCTTCCCGGAGACGCAGGCGCTGTGCCACTGCCCGATCCACTGGCGAGGACTCTGCCTGTGAGGCAAGCACCGGTTGCCAATAAAATAGCCGCGGCGGCCGCGAGTTTCGGTGTCATTGATTCTCCCCAGTGGTCGCTTTGGCTTCACACACGGAAGCCACTTCCGGAACTTACCTTGAGGAGAAGGTCAAGAAAACGTCCGGAATCCAATAATCAACTGCTTCCATATTACCAAAATGGGAGAAAGAACTCCGCACAAAATGTTCCCATCGTTTCCGCCAGCAAGTGACAAGACCGCGCTAATGGCGTGTTGAGTTTCGTTCAGCGTGGCTCCTCCGAAATGCCGGGGAATGCAGGCGGGCCGGGGGCATTCCATTCAGTCGATACGCGTTACCGGCGAGCTTTCGCAGGATTGTTAGCAGTACAAAACCAGAATTGACAGGAAAGCCACATTGAAGGAAAAAACTTGATGAGTGAGAGCACTCAATCCAGATACAATTCCACACAACGAGAAAGACTCTATTAACAGTGTTCTATATCGCGTGCATTGAAAACGCTTACGACAATACTCGATGCGAAGAGTTGCTTCAAGTATGTCTCAGGAGAGATCGGGATTCACAATGAAAACCATTGAAATGCGCTCACCTTGGTCGAAGTACCCCATGCGGTGGTGTACCGCTTTGTCCTTCGTTCTCTTCTCTTCCCTTGTTTATGGCCAGACGGCTCCCGCGAATCAGCCGGCGACTGCACCCGCTCAGGAACCGGCCGAGGGGACTCCGCACTTCAGCACCAATGTCGACGAAGTCTCCCTTGATCTGGTGGTTCACGACAAGAAACACAAACCTGTTCTCGATCTAAAGGCGGAGGACATCGCCATCACTGACGATGGAACTCCGGTGAAATTGAATGCATTCCGTCTTGTGCGAGGAGAAGCAGGCTCCGGACACGTGGTGACACTGGTGTTCGACCGCTTTGAAGGACCGCTTGCGAAAAGCGCGAAGATCATGGCGGAGAGGATTCTGAAGGCTCTACCCTCAACGGGCTACTCTTTTGCCGTTCTGGATATTGGTGGGCGCCTGCGCCTGCTGCAGGGTTTCACCGAAAATCGCGCGGCAATCGAGCAGGCTATTACGGTGGCAACCGACAGCAATGTCTCCCGGATGGTTTCAACCTTAAGCCAGGGCGTGAATATCGCGCAGGACAAGGCGGAACCGGAGAGAGTAACGGCAGCGGAGGCGGCGGAAAAGAACCTGATCGCCATTGCTCGCACGGGCGTGGACACCTCCGGCCAGCATGTTGACGTGAAGGAACGAGCCAAGGCGCAGACCACCCTGAAGGCTCTTGAAGATGCCCAGTTGATTGTGCAGGATCAGCACGCGAACCGATCGCTGGCCGCGATCCTGGCCCTGGTCCGGTCGCAGCAGCAACTTGCGGAACGGAAAGCTGTAATCTACTTCACTTTGAATGAGACGCTGGATTCCGGCTCAAAAGAGATGCTGAAGACCATCTCCGGAGCAGCTACCAAGGCCGGAGTCACCATCTACACGGTTGACCTGGACGCAATGAACATTGCGGGACAACGGTCCGTGGAGAACGCCATGCTGAATGGCCAAAGACCGTACAGCCCGGCCGCGATTGTAGCCAACGCGCACGGCGACACCATCATACCGATGCAGCAAGAGGGCGGCGCTCCGATCGCGGGTACGCCTTCGGCGACAGGGCCGCAATGGGGGCCTCAACAGGACCTTGCCCAGATGACCGATTTCGCGCGCGGGAATAACGAGGATCCGAACAGGGCTCTTGAAATCAAGAATCCTATCGCAGATCTTTCGAAGAACACAGGCGGTGTTTATATCGATGCCCAGGTGAGCGTGAAGGGCCCGCTGCAGCAGATGGTGGAGGACTTGTCGACTTACTACGAAGCGTCCTACGTCCCGCCTGCGCAGGAGTATGACGGGAAGTTCCGAAGCATCGACATCAAGCCGCTGCGTGTGGGGTTGAATGTACAGGCGAAAACGGGCTACTTCTCGTTACCGCCTGGGTCGGCGGGCGGAATTCGTCCCTTTGAGGCTACCCTGCTGAAGAGCCTGGGCGAACCACAGCTACCTGCGGACTTCAAATTCAACGCTTCTGTCCTGCGTTTCGGGAATTCGCCGGAGGGCAATATGAATGCGTTGGCAGTGGAGGTTCCGTTCTCCGGGCTGGACGTGAAGGAGGATACGCACACCAACCTCTACTCCACGCGAGTGGCGATTGTTGCACAAGTCAAAGACAGCGCCGGAACGATCATTGAGCACTTCGGTGAAGACATTGCGCGACGCGGCGCCCTGGAGTCGATGGACCGGGATAAGAATCTCGCTGTAACGCTGCAAAGGCATTTCATGGAGATCCCCGGCAAATACGTGCTGGAAGTTGCGGTGAAGGATGAGAACAGCGAGAAGATCAGCGCGCAACGCATTCCCTTCGAGATACCCTCTGTCTCCAGCGGCCCGACGATGAGCGACCTGGTGCTGGTGCGGAAGATGGATACATTCAATGAGGATGCCGACCCGATGGAACCCCTGCACTACGAAGGCGGCAAAGTGATACCCAATCTCTCGGGAATGGTGCCACATGAATCCAAATCTCTTTCCCTGTTCCTGCTTCTGCATCCTGACCCGCATGCCGCGGATGCGCCGACACTCGAAATGCAGGTGATTCGAAACGGCAAGGCAGGCCGCATGACGCCGCTGCCGCTGCGGACCGCCGGGGCCAAGGATACGATCATCCCTTACCTCGCGACGTTCCAGACCAAATCGCTTGCGCCGGGCGAGTACAAAGTGAAGGCAATTATGAACCAGGGAGGCGATTCAGCCTTTCAGGAGATTGCATTTACGGTGGAAGGCAACCAACCTGGGGAAAATGCTGTTGCGGATGCATCCGGCAACGCTGGTGCTGCTGCAAATGCCGGTGAGAGCGCGCCGAATCTTGATATCACACCTGATCTTGGCGGCAAGCTCGCCATTGCCGCATCCGCCAACCCGGTTCCTGCGCCAACCCAGGAAGAGGCCGATGCGTTGATTGCGGACGCGCGGGAACGTGCGGTGGGATACAAGAATGGGTTGCCAAATTTCCTGTGCGTCGAAGTGATCAACCGGTCGCTCGATTCATCGGGAACGGGCAGGTGGAAGCACAGGGATACGATCACGGAGCTTTTGCGGTATCGCGAGCAGAATGAAACCCGGACGGTGCTGGAGGTAGACGGTAAGCCCGCTGCGAGTTCTGATCCGGAGACGATCAAAGGGCCCAAGTCCACCGGAGAATTCGGCGCTGTTCTCGGTGCGGTCTTTGAACCTTCAGCCAAGGCTGACTTCAAGTGGAAAGAGACGGACACCCTGGGCACTGGCGCGGTGCAGGTGTTTGACTACCATGTGGCCAAAGCGAATTCCGCATTTAGCGTTGGAGGGCCGAACGGCCTGCAGCCGAATGTGAACTTCCATGGCAAGGTTTATATCGACACCTCAACTCGGAGCGTTCGCCGAATCACCCTGATTGCGGATGACTTGCCCAAGGATTTTCCGACGCGAGGGACTGCGATCACTGTTGACTATGACTACGTTTCCATTAATGCGCATGACTACCTGATGCCTATCAGCGCGGAAGTCAGCCTGCTTGAAGGGCGCCATGAAGCACTTTTGAATACGATTGAGTTTCGCGACTATCGGCGCTTCGGATCCAACGTGAAGGTACTCAACTTCAGGCCGATGGCTACCCCGTAACGTTCGTCGGATGGGCCCATCGGGAGTGCGGTTGATGCACAGATCGGCCCGGATATGCGAGGGTGGGACCGCATATCCGGTGTGGCTATAGATGTTTTATCCTTGTAGCCATGCGGTTCGTTTGCATTCTGCCTGTCTCGCTTTTCCTGCTTCGAGCAGCGGCGCAAACCGCGACGCAGGCTCCCTCTTCAGGTGTGGATGAGTTGCTACTCGGCGGGATATCCGCTCAGCAGCGCGGTGATTACCAGGCGGCGATCGAGGACTACCGCAAGGCGCTTGCCATTCAGCCCGGTTTGGCTGAGGCGCAAGCCAACCTGGGGGCCGCGCTGGGGGCGGCGGGACAATTCGACGCAGCAATCGAACAAGATCTTCGCGCAATGGCTGTGGCGCCTGACAAGATCGCGGTGCGCAGGAACCTGGCGCTGGCTTACTACAAAAAGGGCGATATGGAGCACGCCGAGACGGAATTCGAGGCGGTGATTGCTGCCAGGCCGCGCGACGTAAAGGCTGCGGTTTTGTTGGGTTATACCTATACGAAACTGGAGAAACCGTCCCCGGCGGTTGCGCTGCTGGAACCGCTTGAACCGGGACACGAAGCGGACATGGATTTTGAATATGTGCTGGGCGATGCAATGATCCAGTCCGGAAAGGATACAGAAGGAATTCCACGGATGGAGAAGGCGGCCAGCGCAACCCATTCCCCCGACGCGTACGTCATCGCCGGCACGGCGCGGATGCATCGCAACGAGTTCCGTGAGGCACGCGCCGACTTTGATACGGCGCTCAACCTGGACCCAAATTTCCCCGGACTTTACACATTGGCAGGGCAGGCTCGAGATGCGATGGGCGATTCGGATGCTTCTGTGCCGGCCTTTCAGGCTGCATTGCGCGCCGACCCGAAGGACGCCACCGCCAATCTGTACCTGGGTGTGATTCGACTGAAGGAAAGGGACTTCGAAAGTGCAAGACCGCTGCTGGAACTAGCCCTGGAGTTGCGGCCCGGGCACGCCCTGACGCGTCTGGAGTTGGCCAAGCTGAACGGCATGACGGGAAAATATGCAGAGGCTGCCGCCACATTGGAAGACCTGGAAAAGAGCGACCCCAACTGGCTCGATCCTCACATTGAGCTGGCGGCTATCTATTACAAACTTCACCGCCCCGAGGACGGACAGCGGGAACGAACAATCGTACAGCAAATTGAAGAAAAGCAGCAGAAGGCGGGCCCGCACCCGTTGTAATTACTTGTCTACGGAACCTTAATTCGGCTTTGAAGGCGCGGAAATCGGCTCGGTGATTTTGAGAATTCGGTCTCCAGCAACATTCTCCAGCGTCTGAACAATTCCGCTCGGCCACGTGATTTCAACCGTCGTGGCAATGGTCTCGGCACCTAGACCGAAGTGCACGGGCCCCAGGCTCGATGACGCATAGCAAACGCTCGAAGTCTGGTGGTTGTATTGGGCTCCGGCCTTGGTAACCACCTTAATGCGCGCCCCAATGCCGTCACGATTGCTCTTTACGCCGTGTAGTGCAACGTCAAGCCAATGTCCTGCGTGCGGACTGCGATTCATCCACAATTCCGCGTCCATTCCCAAACCAGTAGTAACTGCATCAATGCGGCCGTCCCCGTTGAAATCGCCGAAGGCACAGCCGCGATTCCGCCCAGCGGTCGCCTCTGAGAATCCAGCTTCGGCGGTGAGAGCCTCCCATTTGCCGCTGGCGCCAAGATTGCGAAAAACCGTGTTCGGCTCGTTCACAGAAAAGCCGGTGGGAACGTGCCACACCACATGTCCTCGCGTCGTGAAGAGGTCTTTCCAGCCGTCATTGTCGAAGTCATAGAGCGCCGCTCCAAAGCCTGACATCTTCAAGCTCAGAGACCGCATTCCGCTGGATGTGGTTACGTCGACGAAATCGCCTTTTCGCGTGTTCGAGTAAATGGGAAAGGTTTGGCTGGTGAGCGCGACGTAGGCGATGTCCGGGTATCCGTCATTATTGAAGTCGCGAAAGTCCAGGCCCATTCCGGAGATGAAGGCGCCATCCTCGGCGAGAGCGACGTTAGCCTGAAAGGCCACTTCCTCGAACTTGTTCCCAAGGTTATGGAAGAGAAAGTTGTATTCCGAGTCATTGGTCACGAACAGATCGGGCTTTCCGTCCAGATCGTAGTCCGCCATGCCCACGCCCATTCCCTTGCCGACCTGGTCGCGAATGCCCCACTCTTTAGAAGCGTCCTTGAACGTTCCGTTACCCTGGTTGATAAAGAGCTGATTGGGTTGCCCTTTGTAAAAGCGGGGATGGCAATAGTCCGCAATTCCACTATCTCCGCCACAGAGCGGCTTGTCAGAATAGGTCCATTGAAGGTAATTCACCACAAAGAGATCCAGAAGCCCGTCGTTGTTCACGTCCACCCAGACCGCGGCTTCTGACCACAGGGGGCCATATTCCGGATCGATCGACTTATCCAAGCCCGCCTTCTTTGTCACGTCGGTGAAGGTCCCGTCGCCGTTGTTGTGATACAGCGTGTTTCCGTGAACGCCTGCTACAAACAAATCTGGATAGCCATCGTTGTCGTAATCGCCAACAGCTACGCCGATATCGTAGCCCGTTCCAGCGAGCCCGGCCTGTGCAGTTACGTCGGTGAAAACGCCATTGCCGTCATTGCGAAAAAGCCGATTGGAGTATTTAGCCGAGGATTTATTGAGGGTCGCAATATCCGCGCCGTTGGTGAAGAAGATATCGGGTCGCCCGTCACCGTTGTAATCGAATACAGCAACCCCTCCCGGCATGGATTCGGGAGCATTTCTTGCCGGTGTCTCGCTGTTTTCCAAATGAAATGGGAGTGTCTTGAGGTCAAATCGGATGGCGGACGCCGGCGGCTGCTGGCCGGGTGATGAAAGGCTAACTCCCCACAAAATAAGGCCTAGCGCTCGTGTAAGTTTTGTCGGGGCAAGTTGATTGCGCATACCAAAAAGAGGGGGTGGCGGTAAGCCACCCCCTCTCGAATTGTACTCTTCAAAGCGAGCTTAGAAGTAGTACTTTCCTGCGAACTGCATCCACCGGTATCCCACCTTGTTCTGGGGTGCGCCGGTTGTTGCAGTGTTTGTGTTAGTGGAGTAGCCCGATATTGGTCCACTGTTGCTGACGCCGGTAAACTCCAACTGGTTATCCGCATTGCCCGCCAGACCGAATTGTCCATTGGGGTGGTTGAGCCAGTTGGTTGCCGAGATGCGAACTTCGAAGCGCTGGGACTCCGTAACCTTGAAGGCTTTGAAGATCGCCAGATCGCTGCCGAAGTAGTTAGGTTCACGGATGTACGGCCAGACATACTGTCCATTCTGTCCATACGTTGTGGCGGTTGGAGGCGCCGGCGCCGCAAAGCAGTTGGGATTGAATTTCTGACCTTCGTAGACTTTCACGAAGTGCCTTGGATCGCAGGTAAGGACAGGCATCATGTTAGGTCCATCACCCGAGCCAAACCACTCTCCGCCCCCGATGCCCTGCGTATATAGACCGCTTGGCATTTGGAACGTTTGCGCAGGAAGACCCTTGTTGGGACCCGTTGCTATCAACGCCTGGTTGAATCCTGCGTTCATTTCGCCACCGGAGTTGGGCTGATAAGGAGCGCCGTCCTCATAGGTGGTGTATCCGGAAACCTGCCAGCCATTCACAGCTTCTCCCAGAAGGAAGTTGTTGTGGATCGGCTTGGGCAGCTTGTAGCTGAATGAAATGTTGAAGGTCTTGGTGTGGTCATACGCCAACTGACCGTAGTTGGAGCGAAGGTTGTACACGTTCACAGCGGAACCGTTGCCGTTTCCGTTTGAGGTGCCGCCGTCGCGGGTACCCAGGACCTTGCCGAAGGTGAAGTTGGTGAACAGGAACAGGTTGCCGGACTGCTTCTGCGCGGCGACCTGGAGGGAGTTGTAGTTTGCGTAACCAGCATGCGTATAGAGGTGAAGTTGCCCGTAGTTGTTGTACGGCCGGTAGTCCTGAATGTTCAGGGAAGCCGGGGCTGGAGGCGCTGTGCCTCCTGGGGGTACTGGTGTGCAATTGGGTTCGGGGCATGGAGCCGGGTTCACCAAGGCTCCGGTCTTCGGATCTGGCGAGAAATAGGCTCCGTAAGCAACGAGGTTGGGATCCGTGATAAATCCGTCGGAGATACCATTCAATAGCTGATTGCGGCTATCGCTGCCCACATACGAGGCCTGGGCTACTGTGTGGCCAGGCAAAGCCTGCGCCACGCCGAAGCTCCAAGTATTCGCATAAGGCACCTTGTTGTCGCCTTCTTTGTCAGCGGTAGCAGTATTGCCGGCGCCGGTCTGGTTGTTCACTGTCGGTACTTTGATAACTGCAGGGCTCGTCGTACAGCCTGCATGGACCGGGGAGCATTGGGCTACTGATCCGCCGGCGATGTTATAGCCGTAGAAGCCATTGATGCCCTGGCTTGAACTGCTTACCGTGAACACGCCCAAGGGCCCGGTCATAGCAGTGCCGCCGTCGTTGTTGGATACCTGATAGCGATAGGTACCAAATCCGCCGCGTACAACCGTTTTGCCGGTGCCGAAGACGTCATAAGCGACGCCAAGGCGCGGGTTGTAGTAGAACAGTTGGCTGCCCCAGCCGGAGAGTGGGACCTTAGAACCGCCCACTCCGCCCTTCCAGAGCAACCCGGTGTTGGCGGGTGGGTTGGGGGTATTGACGTAGGAGGCAAGATCCCAAACCTGGGCGCCACCCAGCTTGTCGTACCACTGACCTTCGTGGTCTGCACGGAGACCCAGGGTGGCCGTCAACTTCGGCGTGGCCTTCCAGGAGTCCTGACCCCAGATGGACCATTGGTGCCAAAGCTCATCCGGCGTGGGAATCGTGCTCTGCTCGGTGTAATTCTGGTTGCGACCCATCAAACGATCGAGGGTCATGTTGTATGTGGACGTAGACCCCCAGTTCTCAACGTCGAACAAGCCCGAATACGGATTCGGCGGACCATTCGAGTTGGACTGCAGGTTCTCCTGGGTATCCCAGTAGAAGCCGGCTTTGAGGGAGTGGGTTTTGATGATCTTGGTGAAGTTGTCGGTGTAGGCAGGAGCTTTTGCCGTCTTGCCGAAGGAGTTCTTGCCGTAGATGCCACCGTCGAAGGTCTGCTGGCCGATTTCCGTGATGCCGGAACTCCATCCACCGGTGAAGCCAGGAATCTCATCCTGCGACTTCCCGCTGAACAGGCTCTGGTTGATGAAGCCAACCGTCGAAGGGTTAACGGCGGACGGATCACCAAGAGTGTTGTCGTTGACGAACTCCGCATACGAGAAGACGAACTCGTTGGTTGTGGAGGCGTTGAACACGTGGGTGAAGTTCGCCAGATATACGTGGGCTGTTTCTTTGCCCACCGGCTTGCCAGGGTACGGAATGGCCCATTCCGGCGCCCACCAGATCGAAAGAGGGTGATCGTCGGTTTCAGTCTGGTAGGTGTAGGATCCCCAGAGCTTGTTGTTGTCGTTGAATGCGTAGGTCACCTTGCCGGTGGCTTCCCAGCGATCGGTCGGCGTATCCGGAATGTACTGATAGTTGTTCCAGCCGATGGTTGCGTTGGGCGTCCGGTTGGCAGGCGGGTTGAGCTTAGTGGCGGCCAAGCCGTTGGCATCGAAGAAAGGTGCCAGGCTAGTGGGGCCCGCACCGGCGTATTGCGATACCCAGGGAGAGTCGGCGGGGCTGCAACCCTGCCAGCCGTCGTTGGTATTGCACGGGAGGGCGTACGCGTCAGGATAGACACCCGATTGGGTCGCCGGGTTGTATACCTGTGCCGGAAGTCCTGGATCTGTGAAATCGCCGCTTAACTGAGCCGACGTGGGAACGTTCATTTCCACCGGCGCGTTATACGGGTGCTGAATCATCTTCTCGTAGCCGCCCCAGAAGAACAATTTGTCCTTGTTCCTGTTGAAGCCCTTGAACGAGATGGGACCGCCCACGTTGCCGCCGATGTAATAGAAACTCTGCGGGGTGAGCACGTTGGATGCAGCGATGGACGAAGCCGTGGCACCGGGCAAGGCTGCAGCAGCCGACTCCAGGGTGGCTTTGTTGTACCAGTCATTGGCATAGCCTACTGCCGAGTTGCGGGCATAGACATAACCTTCACCGTGATACTTCTGGCCGCCGCTTTTGCTGAAGGCCTGCAGAATGGCAGGGCCCTTGGCATATTCAGCGCCGTAGGAGGCTGACAGGAACTTGACGCTGTCGACCATGTCCTGGTTGATGTTGGCGATCTGTGTTCCGGCGTTGCCTGGATCGACCAGGTTGGCGCCGTCAAGGATGAGAGCCGTTGAGCCGTAAGGCTGGGTGCCGTTGGCGGAGAAGTTTCCGGCCGGGCCATTGTTGGTGCCGGTGGTCTGGCTATTGAAAGCGGAACCGGCGCTGCCACCATTATTGAAGGTGACACCGGGCATCATCTTGATAAGTTCGCCGGCGTCGCGTCCGGTCAGGACGGCGGAATCGACGAGTTCGTTGTTCAGCGTCGAGCTGATTTCTGCGTTATCCACCGGGACTTCCGCGTCCGCACCCGAAACGACTGTGACTGCGGTGACGTCGGAACTGACCTTCAGGTGAATGTTAGGAAGCGTACGGGAGTCGCCCTGGTTCAACAGAACCCCGGTTTCCTCCCAGGAGGCAAAGCCTTTGGCCGAAATCTTTACCGTGTAGGTGCCTGGTACCAAGGCAGGAACGGAAAAGAATCCGGAGCTGTCGGCCTTTGTGTCGCGCTTGTCGCCCGTGGCGTCGTTCACAATGGTTACACTCGCGCCCGGGATTCGGGCGTCCGTTTGATCCGTTGCGGTACCACTGAGTGTAGCGGTCAGTTGTTGGGCGTTGGCGATGGAAAAGGACAGAACCAAGACTGGTATAAGCAGCCAAGGTATCCGCCGAATCCAGCTGCGCATCGAGTTTGAACTCGGTGCCACCTTTTGAGCGGTATTCATAGTTTGTGTTGCCTCCTGAATGCGTTCCTGTTGCGATCCCG
>JBEKRU010000021.1:0-64185 GCA_049518435.1 Occallatibacter sp.
GCCCGACTCCGCTTCACCGGCCGAAGCCAGAATCGACCAGATCCTGGCTCTCGGCATAACCAAAAACAGCAAACGGCAAATGCGCCGATTTTAAACTGTCTCAACTTAGGGGGTCACCCCAATCCAATTAGAAACAGACTCGTGTACCAAAAATGGGGAACTCCAGGCAGAAAAAACATCGTTTTCCTCACTTTGCGCGCTGAATTCCCGATAGAAACCTAACCTCATAAGGTGATGCTTGGGCCTGTTCTCTAACCCTATAAGCAGACTCTTACCTATATAATTCAGCCTCCGATTGAACTTTTAGCACCTGAAAATAAACCACTTCCGGGTTCCTGTTCACCTCACGAAAGCACCCATCCCGCCCGATTCTCCCGCCGAATAAACGGCGCAGCCTCCGGACAATTCTTAGCCACCATCTTCGGCCCATCCCACTCAATCTTCTTGCCCACACGCAAGCTAACGCACCCCAGCAGCATGATCTCCGTCAGCCGCGAAGTAATCTCAAACCGCGAGTAGCAAAGCTCCGGCTTGTTCTCTTTTACCGCCGTAAGCCACTCCTGCGCATGATTCGACTTACCGTCTAAACCATACTTATTACGCGGGATACGCTCCTCATATTGCGTCATCGCCGGATGCTTCAAGTAGTGCAGATACTTCTCATCGCCCTTCAGCTTCACAAAGAAACTCGCGCCATAATCATCCGGCGAAAACACCGTTCCGTTCTCGCCAATCAGCAGGCACCCGCTCTCCGGAACCTCCCCACGCAGCGCCACAATGTCCGCCGTCAGTTCAACCGGCGGCTTGTTGCTAAGGTCATGGCCGCCCCGCGCATTTTCATCCACCTGACCCCCGTCATACCAGAACAGTGTCACCGCATCCTGTTCAATCGTCGTATAGTGATGAAACAAATGGGGATGCACCGCCGGAAAATGAGCCTTCCGCGCCGGAAACGCAAACCGAATCTTCGATCCAACCGGATACGACTCCTTGTTCATCACGCTCAACGGCGTAGCCTCAATCTCCGTCGGATACCCCAGATTCAGCGCCCGAAACGGCATATTCACCGTGTGGCACGCCATATCCCCCAGCGCTCCCGTCCCAAAATCCTGCCACCCCCGCCACACAAACGGGTTGTACTTGTCCTTCTTGTACGCCCGCATGGGCGCCGGACCAATCCAAGTATCCCAATCTAAAGTAGTTGGCACCGGGTCGTCCCCCACCGGCCTATCCATCCCCTGCGGCCACACCGGCCGATTCGTCCACACATGCACCTGGTGGACCTGCCCAATAAGCCCGTCCTGAATCGTCTCCACCGCCCGCCGCAAGCCATCCGCGGCGCTGCCCTGGTTCCCCATCTGCGTCACAATCTTGTTCTGCTTGGCCATCTTCCGCAGATACCGCGCCTCATAAATCGTCTGCGTCAACGGCTTCTGGCAATAAACAGCCTTGTGCATCTTCATCGCCGCCGACGCAATAATCGCGTGCATATGGTCCGGCGTCGACACCGTCACCGCATCAATCTGCGAGCCCATCTGGTCCAGCATTTGCCGGTAATTTTTGAAAAATTTCGCATTCGGATATTTCTGCGTCTGCGTCGTATAAATCTCAGAACCCGAGTCCACGTCGCACAGCGCGACAATGTTCTCTGCGGCGCAGGCATCGGTGTCGCTGGTGCCTTTGCCGCCGATCCCGATGCAGGCGATGTTCAACTTGCTGTTTAGATTCTGGCCGCGCAAAAGCGTGGGCACGCCAAATGCGAGCGCACCAGCGGCCAGCGAAGTAGTTCTTAAGAAATCGCGGCGGTTGACTCGGGACGATGGAGCGAATTCCGGAGAATTCGAAAGGGGTATTCTCTTTGGCTCATTGCGCATCTGCAACAGAATACACCGGCGCATCGGAGCCTTGTTTTCCCGATCAATTCCCTCTCGCCGCGTGAGCGCGGCTCAATCAATGCGCAAGGCCTTTACTGGGTCGATGGAGGCAGCACGCCTGGCGGGAATGATGCCGGCGATTGCTGCCGCCAGGGTGAGCGTGACGATAGCTCCAATCATAACTGTCGGGTTCACGGTGGTGATATCAAAGAGCTGCGACTTGACGTACCGGACGCAGAGCATGGCGATAGGCGCACCGATGATAAGTCCTGCGACAGCCTGCAGCATGGCGCCGCGCATGACCATGCTAATCACGCGGCTGCGTTCGGCGCCGAGCGCCATGCGGATCCCGATCTCCGGCGTGCGGCGGACGACGGTATACGCCGTGACGCCATAGAGTCCGATGGCGGCGAGCAGCAATGCCAGCCCACCGAAGAGCGAAGTAAGGCGCGCGATGAGGCGCTCCTGGATGAACTGGTCGTCAATCTGCTGCTGGAAGGTTTGGAACTTCACCACGGTGAGGTTGGGATTGATGCCGCCCAGCGTATCGCCAACGATTTTCTCAAAGCCGGGGATGGGGTGAGCGGTCTGAATGACCAGGGCTCCGGCAAAAAAGGACAGGTCTTTGTCGATGGTGTTGTCAGGGTTGGGATCGCTCGCGCTGCCGGCGCGCTGTGAGAGGGGAAGGAAGTACATGGCGTGGTCTTTCCAGTAGACGCTGGTGTAGGTTGTGTCTTCTACCACGCCGACAATCTCATGCGCTCCATCCAGGCCGGCCTGCCTGGGCCCTGAAAAACCAAAGCGATGTCCGATTGGATTGCGCTTGCCGAAGAACTGTTTCACGAACTCCTGGTTGACAACGGCGACGGGCGCGGCATTCAGCGTGTCCTGCGATGTGAAGCCGCGACCCATCACAACGTGCGTGCCTACAGAATCAAAGTACTCCGGCGTGCCTTTGACCCAGGAAGCTCCTTTATTGATGTCGGCATCACCTTGGACTTTTACGCCCGATCCCCAGTTATTGTCTTCCATCGGCGTGTAGGTGGAGAGGCCGACTTTGAGAACGCCGGGAATGGCGTGGAAGCGGTCTTCGATGGTCTGGTAGAGAGGCTCGACCTCAGTGTTCCTGTAGCCCGCCGCCTGCGGATTGATGTGGGCGATGTAGCGGTTGGTTGCGTCCAGTTTCATGTCGACGCTTTGAGCTTTGTTGAGGCTCTGTGCAAAGAGCCCTGCGGCGACCAGCAATACCAGTGACAGCGCGGCCTGCAGAACGACAAGCGCGCGCTGAACCCAGGAAGCGCCCTGGGCGGTCGTGCGGGCGTTTGAGCGCAGAGCCTCGGCAGGCTGGGTACGCGCGGCCATCAGTGCCGGCACCAGACCGAAGAGCACTCCTGTAAGCAGAGAGAGCAGAAAGGCAAAGCCGATGACCAGAGGCGAAGGCGACGCACTGACCGGCATGTTGTGCTGGTCAGGGAATGCGAGCGCCAGCAGGGCATGTGCCCCGAGGTAGGAGATAGCCAGCCCCAGCAAGCCTCCCAGGCCGGAAAGAAGCACGCTTTCAGTAAGCAGTTGGCGGACGATGCGGCTGCGCTGCGCGCCGAGAGCGGAGCGAATGGAGAGTTCCGCGCGGCGGCTCATGCCGCGCACCAGCAGAAGGTTGGCGATGTTGGCGCAGGCGACGAGCAGGACGAGCGCGGCGATCCACTGCAGCAACTTGAGATGGTCCTTGTAACCGCTCTGGAGGTTCTGGATGCCGCCGCCGCCGGGCGTCAGCACCACGTGCGTGTTGGGAAGAACCTTCTGGGCGCGCGGGTCGGTGAATGTCTTGAGCGGCGCATACGTCTGCTTCAGCAGCGTGCTGGCCTTGGCCTGCAGGGACGGGACAGAAGTTCCTGGCTTTACGCGCCCGATGATGTAGGCCCACTGGGTATCGGGGTCGTTAAAGTAGGGCGCGCCACTGACTGTGTCCATCGCGTTCATGGGCACGAAGTACTTGGGGGGATTGGTGTCAATTCGGTCGCCGTAGAAGCCCCTCGGAGCGATTCCGATAATGGTGGCCGGCTTAGTGTTGATGTAGAAGGCGCTGCCGACAACGCTCGGGTCGCCCGCATAATCCTGTTGCCAGGCGTCGTAGCTCATGACGGCGGTAATGGGTGCCCCCTTCTGGTCGTCGGCGTCGGTGAAGAGCCGACCCGCCGCCGGCGAGAGTCCGAACACGCGAAAGTAATTGCCGGAGACGAAGGTGCCCGTGAACGATTTGGCCACGGTCTGTGCACCCGCGCGGCGAACCGTGATCGGCCGCCATGCATAGCCGGACTCCATCGCCGCTAGCTCTTCGAACTCCGGCAGACTCTTCTTGAACATGTAATAGGTGTCTGTGGAGAAGAGCGAGTAGTCTCCGCTGTCATGCCACCCGCCGTTCACGCAGCAATCATCGTTGTCGCCGATGCGAATGAGGCTCTTAGGGTCTGTAACCGGGAGGTTATGCAGCAGGATGGCATTCACCAGCGTGAAGATCGCCGAGTTTGCGCCAATGCCGAGCGCCAGTGTGAGCAGAACGGTAATGGTAAACCCGGGCGTTTTCCTAAGCTGGCGCAGCGCGTAGCTCACATCCTGAAGTAGAATCCGCATTGAAGATCCTCCACGCACACTTCCGCGTATACCTTCAGCAAGCAAGTCGCGTTCCACATCATCTCTATTTCAGACACTTGAAATCAACAGCTTGGAAACCTCGACCTCGCGGACATGCGTTCATTGCCGAAAAAGAGTGTTCGAAACCGGACGCACCAGAACGGTGCCGCTAGCGACCGGAATTCCAAATTTACCGGTGCGAAATGTTTCGTCACTTCCCACATCAAAGCCGGCTGAGTCGTCAGACCGCTTAGTTTCCGTAATGCGCCAAATTAGAAGATTCTTGCGATCTGCTTTGTCCGCGACTCGCCTTCGGCGTTACATGGCGATTCTGACATTATCTTGAAAATCTAGCCTTGACCTGGGTTCAGGAGCCTATTGAGTTCAGCGACTACCTGAAACGCATCTGCCACATAGACAACGTCGGCCTTCCCGCGCGCCCAATCGCAATTCGGGTGCAGGGTGATCGCGCGCCGCTCGGATATGAAGCGCCAGCCCACCATGTGCGGCTCCTCGCCGTAGCAGCATGTGGAAAGCCCCTTGCGATGGCGCGGCGCAGCGTCCGTCTGGCCGATTTGATTCAGGTGCGTAAGGAAAGGAAGCACCTGCTGGTTCTCGCCTGTTTGATCCACGAGCGATTTGCTGCTGCCCAGCGACGCACCTCAAGCGGTTAGGAAATCGTGAATTAGATGCGCAGCGTCGTTTGCATGAACCTGTCCATCCGGCTGTTTCTTGGTCCATCTGGCGCCGGCGACGAAAAGCAACTCTGCATCGGGCCGGATAGTCTCTCCTCTCAGCGCGGGGCTCCGCATGCCGGTCACAGTGGTACGCAGCGCAGGCAGTTCCACCGCGATTTCCTCGACACTCGGAGACGCGGAATCCGCCGGAGAGGACACCCTTTCATAAGCTGCATGCGTCCCCGGATCGACGATTAGGAACCATGGTCGTTGATCGCGGCTGATGACCACCTCCACACGCTGGCGATAGAACCAGCGGCTGGCATCAACCTTATCCGTCCCGCCGATTGCGATGATGTGCGTATCGGTCACTCCGCCCAACCGGAACACCACGGCCGCAGCCACTCGCGACCTGGCCTGTGCGAAGGCCTCGCCAGACGCGGCCAGCAGGCGCGCCCTTGTCTACGCCAATGCTTGGGTCTCCGGTTGACGAGAGCTGGTGAACCAGCTTTTTCGTCGGGCTTCCGCGATCAAAAATACCCTCATCCGTGTCTTCCAGAATCACGACGCAACTTCCCTGGATGCGCGGACCGGCGGAGTTCACCGCGGCGGTAACAAAGTTCGCGGAAGCAATTTTGGTGATGAATCGGCCGCGCTTATCCACCTGAAGCCATGGCTCTTCACCATCGTTCCATTTGGTCACGCGTATCTTTCCATTCAACATTCCGGTGTCCACACCCACGTAAGGAACCGGTTCAGTCAGCGCGAATGCCCCCCGCCACGGCTTGCGGTCTTCCCCCTCAGTTGGCGGCGTGCTCAAGGCCATGTAGTGGTGCGACTGTTCGCGTGTTCCACGCTCTGAATGGGTGAGAGGGCCAGAAAACTCGCCACTGCTGCTGTTGCAGCGCCGCCGTCCACCAATGCCAGTTCGAACGCCATCAGTGCCAGCGCGAGGTTCTTCAGTCCCGCGTGGTCGAAATCCTCCAGCATCGCGGCCTATTCGAGCGTCCACTCATGCGTGTTGCGCAGTCCTGCGGAAACCAGCCTCGCTACGGTCCCCCGCGCCACGCCCCGTGTCGATTGCACCAGCATTTGCAGGTCGAACCCGTCCTCAGATCGCCATTGAATCTGGCGCACGGAGTCGCCGGGAAGAGTCAGCATTGCTCGCTGTCCCAGTACCGAAGCAGCACTCATAAGTTGATCCTCGAATCGCGGTCAAATTGTCTCTTAGTGCGGCAACAAAGAGATTTGACCGGCGACACGACGAAAGACGACCAGCTCTTGGAAAATCCGGCCAAAGTTCTTGAATCAATCCATGATTGTGCCGCTAGACGCCAATCGAGGAGGTCTCGTTTCGCGCCAAAAATCGCCAACGCACTCATCCTGCATGGGAGCTCCAGTTGCATTGCATCGAGCCTCGATCCCATTCCTTGGTCCCCGTTCCCTGCTCTTTTAAAACTTCCAGACCAACCCACTGGTGATACGGGCAAAGCTATGAGGAAGTCCAGGGATCTGGTAGCCGATCAGGGTCGTTTGTCCAAGTGGTTCGAAGCTTGTGTGCTGGTAGCCGCCGGCCACTCGGAACGCGATGTGTCGCGTAAGCGGTGTATCCAACCCGCCTCCCAGCACCGCGGAAAAAGCGTTGGTCATACCGCGTACCCCGCCCGGCCCCCAATACTCGTTGATATGCCCGTTCCCTGCTAATCCCTCCAGGTACGCCTTTTCCCTGCCAAACCTCCGTCCGAACTGCGCACCCCCCAGGATGAAGAACGCGTGTTGCGGCACTCCCTGGTTGGATTCGGGGTAGCTGAACGCATCGAGCACAAATCGCACACCGTGATACTCCGGGAACTCTCCCGCTGCATCCCACCCGTTCAGTCCTTGCCGCGCTCCGGGCACTCCATTGAAGCTGTTCGAAAGATAGGTATAGCCGCCATAAACCTGGTACCGCTCCTGCGCCGGCGATTCGGCGTGGAGTGCGGTTGAAAGGCAAAGCATTGCGGCTAAACAGATGAGACGAGACGGCATTCACAGCCTCCGGGCAATGTTGTTCCTTCCATCCTATCTGGTCCATTTGCTTCTCGGAATCGTCCGGCGAACATTCCCCGCCAGCAATTCTTCCATCCCGGGGGCAATCGGCCACTGCCCACTCCCTCTTTGGAATCCACTTCAGACTGTGCTATATTCTTCAAGGACAGCAGGGGTATTCTCCTGCACCGCCGGCGTTCAAAACTCCAACCCTCCGGCATATAAAGAACACCTGGACGCGTAGCTCAACTGGCAGAGCATTCGGCTCTTAACCGACAGGTTGTAGGTTCGATTCCTACCGCGTCCACCAATAGAATCAAGCACTTACAGCCTGTCACTTTTTCCCTCTGGTCCATGGTGGTCCTGTTGCTTCACGACCCTGAGCGATCTCCGCCATGGAGTCGCAGGATCCGTAGGCGCTAAAATTTCCCAGACAGAATGGCGGGGTCTCCGTCCGTGAAAATCTCCACGGTCCTGGAGTTCGTCGCATTGAGCGCGCTCTTCTCGATAGACTGCGCATCGACATCCCCCGTATTCTGGATGCTCGCGTAGCGCACTTCCCCTGGTGCATCCAATCCTGAATATCAACATCGGTCATCGGGACGCTGTCTCGAGTGATAAGTTGACAGCGACTCCGCTTGCCGCGTAGTGGACACCGTCGAATTTCGCGGTCACCCTGACATGGTCTCCTGGATGAAGATCCTGGCTCGTTGGAATATCGGCCGAATTGAAAAAACCTGGTAGCCCTTGTAGTCTCGAGGATCGATCAGGACAAATATTCCCTAGTGTACGTCAAGGGTAGAGAGATTCCCGCTGAACACAAACTCGGAGCCCGGCATAGCCAACACCGCGATTTGGCTGGCGAGGTCTCGCCCCTTGCCATCTGATTCAAATTTGACCGAAATGAGAGCGCCTTTGACTAGATCTGCAGTTCCAGCCTGTTCAGATGGAACCGCCTGCTGTCCCCCGCGAGCGATTCGCGTGTTCTCCGATACCAGCAGTTTGAGAGGTTCACGCGCCAACCTGGAGCTAACGGTCAATTCACGAGTGCCTGAATTGTAGTTCAGCACCCTGCCGTCGCACTCCCCTTCGGGTGACAGCGACAGCACATGGATGCTGATGGCATAAACGCTTGTTCCGTCCAGGACAGTCTGCACCGAGGCATGGTCAGCAACCCAGATACCGAAGAGAAGTCCTTTTCCCATCGAGATACACCTGAGTGCGTTCGTCAAACAGGATCTTCATTGGCCGTTGACCAAAGATCTTCATCGTTATCTGATCCCGTACGGGATCAACCTTCTTCATCTCACCGCGCATGATGGTGCTCTTTCCCCCGGGCACGGGCGGTAACGCCGGGATATCCACTGCCGCGCTTTCAGAGTCAAGAGAAGGTAGCCGGCCGGCAACTTCTTGTGGCATTGCGCTCGCGAGTGACACTTGTGTCGTTGCCACAACGCCAAATAAAACTACCGCGAAGAAACGATCCATTGTGCACATCCTTGATCCATTGCAAATGCTAAGTTGTGAGACAGGCAGTTATGGCGTCCAACGAATCCAGCGGGCCCGGAACAAGATTCTAAACAACCGGACGACTCTTTGCGTGCTGACAATAGCAACCAGTATTGCGGAATTCAGTCGGCCCCAATTGAGACTTACCTTATGCTCAGCCCGCCACGCGGAGAGGTCAAAAGAGCACAATGCTTAAGACGCGACTAAGATTCTTCGCGGCGATAGCGATCATAGCGGTCATGGGGTCTTATGATGCATGGGCGGGAAGGATTCTGAAAATTACCATCCCGAAGCACAGCGAGCTAACGCTCGTGCAAAAGCTCAATCGCGAAGGCGTGGACGCAGCTAAGACGCAGCAATACGAAAAGGCCGCGGCGCTCTTCTACAAGGCGTATCTCTATGACCCACCCAATCCATTCACACTGAACAATCTCGGCTACATCTCCGAGTTACAAGGGGAATTGGATCGTGCGCATAAGTTCTACGCGTTAGCGGAGGAACAAGGCAGCAATGCGAACATCGAGCGGAGCAGTGCGAAGCGGCTGGAAGGAAAGCCCATGCAGCAAGCATTCGAGGGCCTTCAAGATATCCCTATGCAGGTTAATCGTATGAATGTGGACGCTATGGAGTTCTTGTCACAAGATCGAGGAATCGAAGCGATTTCTCTTCTCAATGATGCTCTGGCTTTGGATTCACGGAATCCATTCATGTTTAATAACATTGCGGTGGCCGACGAATCCGTTGGAGACTATGACAGCGCCTTGAAATCATACGGCGCGGCTGCAGAATTACACTCTACTGAAGTCGTAGTTGTCACGTTGGATCGCTCATGGAGAGGAAAGTCCGTGAGCACCATGGCGGCCGCGAGCGCCAAGCGACTGGATGACCGGATGAAGAAGATGAACAGCGCAGAGGTAAGCGCTGCCATGTTTGATCTCCGCGGAGTCTCCGCGACTAATCAGAATGATCCTCTTGGGGCAAGGCGAGACTCCTTGCACGCTTACCTGTTCGATCCGGCGAGCGCATTTTCGCTCAATAATCGCGGGTACGTTGCAGAGATGGATGGCGATCTTGAGACGGCACAGTTCTTCTACGATAAGGCTCGGAAGGCAGACGATTCAGATGCCCGCGTCGGACTTGCAACGCTCTCTTCAGCCGAAGGCAAAAAGCTTTCTGCAGTGGCAACTGAAAGCGACCACCATGTGGATGGCGCGCTCGACAGGTACAGTCAGGGGCGCCGCCGAGAAACAGCTCCAATTGAACTGATACTTCGCAATAAAGCTGCGGGCGGGGATTCGAGCGTGCAGCCGGCGAAGCCTTCATCTTCCAATGTCCCTCCCGCGGAAGTTCCATCCGCGACGCAAGCACACTAGTTTTAAGAAGGATCTGTTTCCATGACAAAGCGCGTTGCAGAGTTCGCTTCACTTCAATCGATGACACTTCTTTCTCGCTTGCTGCTTGCACAGGCAGGCGGCGGGGATTTATCTTCACCGATGCTGGCGGAACTGAACTGGGATGTTAGCAATATAAGCCGCGAACAGTTCGACAATTTAGTGGCATTGGCAAGCTCGAACCACGTGATCGTGCGCGGACTGGTCATGATTGGTGACATGATGCGCGAGGCGAAGGATGAAGTCCGCGGCGAATGGGCCAAGACCGCCCTTACAGCTGAGCGAGCGCGCATCACAAAGGCCCTTGGTTTTCTGCACGACATTTGCTGCGCGTTTGAAGACAAGGCATTCGGGGTTGTGGTGATCAAGTCCCTCGATCACTGGCCCGATCTCGGCAGCGACCTCGACCTCTACACAAGCGCCTCATCGGAAGACGTAATTTACCTTATGAAGAGGCGCTTCGACGCTCAAATTGCGACACGGAGCTGGGGAGATCGCCTGGCTGGCAAGTGGAATTTTCTCATCGCCGGACTACCGGAAGCTGTCGAGGTCCACGTGGGTCGCTTGGGGCAAACTGGAGAACAGGTTGAAATTGCATCGCGCCTTCTGGAGCGCTCACGACGGGTTAAGATCGGCCTGCAGTCGTTTCGAGTTCCATCTGCTTCAGACAGGCTCATGATTTCTTCTTTGCAGCGAATGTACCGGCATTTTTATTTCCGGTTGTGCGATATTGTCGACACGGTTGCGTTGTCGACAGGTGGGGGCATTGACCACATTGACCTGCGCTCAGCAGCGACGGCAGCCGGCATTTGGGAAGGCGTTGCAACCTATCTTGCGATTGTGTCCGATTACGCACAAAGCTATGGCGGTTCGAGTTGTGAACTGCCCCATTTCGTCACGACTACAGCACGTTTTGGTGGCGATGAAGTCTATTACGCCCGGGAATTTTTGCGTGTCCCGATCATGCCGCAATCCGTCAAGCTTTATGGACAGCAACTCGCAGGCCTGATGCGCAGGCGCGAATTGCAGAACGGCGTGCGGCTCAGCTTATTGCCATGGCTAGCTACAGCGGCATTGGTGGGGCAAAGAATCACAGGAAGCGATAAGGGCATTTGGTAAGTCGGCGTATTGAGCATGGATCGCGTGGAGCTTGAGCCGGAGAATTCGGATGCGTTTGTTGTTAGTTAACCTGTGGTCAACCAAGAGAGGGGACGCCGGGAGTTTTGCCTCCGGCAAATTATTATGGGCGATCTGGTAACGTCGACATCTACACCAATTTCAGGCAGTGCGGCATCGGCGAATTGGTCCGAGCACACAATGCAGACCGCGAGTGCTGCTACTTTCCCATCGATTGGATCAGAGCATGACGGGGGATTCTCTTCGAATGTCCCGGCGCCGACGGCGGAAGCTCAGCGGCCGATTTTCGCATTGGATCCGTTGTCATTCAAGCGCGACAAAACATCAAGCGCCGTTTCGTTCGTTTTCCACGTAGTGGTAATCGTTCTGGTGCTGACGCTGGCGCTGAAAGCCAGGACAATCGTTGCGTTTCCGGCAGACACGACTGTTATTCCGGTCGATTTCAAGCCCTACATTCCTCCCGTCATTCTGCCTGTCCCAAAAGCAATGGGAGGGGGCGGTGGTGGCGGCGCTCATGACATAGTGGAAGCCGGCAAGGGGCATCTGCCCACAATCGCGAAGGTCCAGCTTATGCCCGCGCAGCTTTCCAGCTTCGATCACCCAAAGTTGGCCGCTGAGCCTTCAGAACAGGTAACGATTCCGGACAATAACAACCTACCCAGTCTTGGTGTGGCGCAGTCGCCACAGATCGCGATGGCATCTCAGGGAAGCGGCAGCGGTTCGGGATTCGGGACAGGCAGCGGTGGTGGCATTGGTTCGGGCCGTGGCGGCGGAGTAGGTGCGGGAAGCGGAGGCGCCTACGGAGGAGGTCTGATGAGTGTGGGCGGAGGCGTTGCCGCACCGCAGCTTATTCATTCGGTCGAGCCCGAGTTCACGGAGCAGGCTCGCCGCGAGAACTACCAAGGCAGCGTATCAATCAAACTCATTGTGGATTCGCAAGGAAACCCGCAGGACGTTCGCCTGGCAAGTCATCTGGGAATGGGGTTGGAGGAAAAAGCCATCGAAGCCGTGAGACAGTACAACTTCAAGGCGGCCATGTACCAGGGACATCCTGTATCTGTGCAGATTGTCGTCGAGGTAGATTTCCATCTCCATTGATCTCGAGAGCCGCATGAAGAGAGGGGAGCAAATGGAGGCTCTTCTTTCTTCATGACCAACCATTAGTTTTTTCCTGCGAGTGAAGGTCCGATTCTTACTGTTTGCCCGGCGACGAGTTTGCCGAAGGTTCATTCACGTCCGGCAGAGCGAATGCGTCAAATGCGGCTCCGATGACCTGCTATTGAGAAATTGAACTTATATCAATGGATGACTTTCTCAGCCGTCTCCGTGTGTTGCGATGCTGGCTTCTTCGCATAATACCCCTTGCGTGTCCTCACGATCAGCTCGCCACGCTTCTGTGCGCTCGCTTCAACCCGTACAGTCCGATAGCCTCCCAGGCTGGCCGCCTTGGTGGCGCGATAGCCGATTGTGTATTGGTCCCGAATGTCCCGAACGACCTCCGCCGTAATGCTATCGACTTCCTGCAAAGAACGCGGGAAATAGGCGATTCCGCCGGTCTCCCGCGACAGCTTCTCAAGTGCGGTTCTCGCTTTCTCGGATTCCTCTTTTTTGTCGTCGAAGAGTGACCCGATTGTATAAACCACAGGCCCTCCCAGGTTTTGAACGCGGCGAATAGCCTGTTCCAGGTCAGTGCGCGACGCATTGTCCGCTCCATCGGTGATTACTAATAACACCTGCTTTGGGAGCTTTCCATGATTGGCTAATTCGGCCGCTGAAACAGCCACGGAGTCATACAAGGCAGTGGTGCCCTTGGAATCGAAATGTGAAAGTCCCCGATCGAGCTCGCTGTTGTCTGAAATGAGCCCGTGGTCCAGATAGGCCCTATCGGAAAAGTTCACAATGAACGTCTTATCCAGAGGTTTGAAGCCCTAAAAGATTCAAGGTGGTTGCATTGACCGCCGCACGCTTGTCAAGCATCGAGCCCGAGTTATCCACAAGAATGCCTAAGGAAACTGGCTGGTCCAGGTGCGCGAAAGAAGTGGTCATCTGCGGAACTCCATCTTCCCAGATTTGGCAGTCGCCGCGGCTCAAATCTGTAACCAGTCGGCCTTTCTCATCCACCGCCGCGCAGCTCAACAAAACCTCATCCGTATCCTGATGCATCGTGTAGATGCCGTCTTTGACTTTTTGAATCTCGCCAGGGTGAGCCGGCGCAGGGGAAGACGACGCAACTATTGCCGGCGCGATTTCCTCATGATCCGGCGAGGGAATCGGGTCGTGGTCTACGTCCAGACGCGGCTGAACTTCAGGGCGGGTGAGATCCTGCATCGTCGCAACTTGCGCCTGCGAGGGCACGGCAGGCTGCATCTGGCACAGTGACGACAATCCACCGTTGACAAGCAGCAACAAAGACGCCAGACGAATAGGCCGAATCGTTTGCAGACTAAGAGAACGCGGATCCCAAGACATGATCTCCACTGCCCTTCCCTATCGGTTAGCAGAACTCAATGTTGCTGCCGTGGGCCCCGTCGCAGGGATGATTTGGTCCATCGGCAATTCCAGCGAGAAGAGAGGAGCAGAACCTTCATCAGCAAACACCCAAATGCCGTGAAAAGTATCATGCAACTCAGGATGCAATGTCAGCAACATCGTCGTCACCTCGGTCACCTGTCTCCGGGCGCTTGGACGATCTGAAGTTGTGCTGTCTCCGCTACGTCGGGAATGTAATGCACCTCAAGGTCAAACGCGCCCAATGCTGCCGTTGTTTCAATCGAGGTAACCTGAAAAACCGAGCCATGCGCATCAAGCATTAACGGTTTGGCACCGGGAAGACTGGCGAGGTGTACCTCGTCTTCTTCGCGTTGCAGGTTTTCGAGGTTCGGACTGGACAGGAACTCCACCGGATTCAGAAAATAAGCTGCAGTTCGATAGTAAAACCATGCATCCCAGTTCTTGCCGTTTTTGGCAAATTGACGTGCCGACGCCCAATACCAAAGCCCATCGTGATCCGCCTCTGTCATTGGCTTGTTGAAGAAACCGGCAAGGAGGCAGCGATGCTCAACTGACTCCGAGAGAATAAGGGCAACCTGCTGCGGCTTTGCTACGCCCGTTGCATGGAGAATGGCCAATGCGTACGAGTCCGGCGGCAGACCGGTAAAGTTCACTACCACAACCGGGTCTCCACAATAGAAATCTGTTCGAGCGACTCCCACTGACTCGGCGGATGCATCCAGCGCATAAAGATTGTCGACCGTTATCGCGGCTCCTTGCACAAGTGGCCTCAGGCCTTTGACGGAATCCGCAATCCCACTAAAATCAGCTGCCCCTGGAGGAATGGTCATCGCCTGAAGGGTCTGCACATCCCCACGTTGCACGTTGTTTGCAATGCTTCGTGCAGCAGTCGACAGGGCATCCCGCTCATGGCAGTCATCTGCGATTGAGTCTTGAAGGATGCGGCACTGGCGGCTCCGGGCAGCTTTGCGAACGCAAAAGCCAACAGGAACAAGCTAGCTCGCGCCACACTGCATCGTCTAAGTAACATGAATGCCACTTCTCGTGGTGCTCGTACATGTGGTCCATCACAGATTCCCGCGGCATACTTATATGATGCAAATATCTCATCGTGCGATCACATCGCGCAGGAGAAAGGTCCATAATTCTTTGGCGATGTACCAACCCGTGCTCACCAACTGATTACGTCTTCCCTACTATCGCTATGTCGTTCGCTTTCCATCCGTAAATGCTTGATGGTACCATTCCTCAGAGACACGGATGTTTAATGCTGATCTCATGGACTAAGTGATCTCTTTTGCTCACTTATGATGATTAATGCTCAACACCGAATCAGTCTGTGGATGGTCTGACTCGTCAGGTGAGCAAAAGTGTATATACTTGCCGAGAGACAATTTGATTTAGATTCCTTTGATCTGATGCCAAGGTACCAATAGCTCGTGAGTTATGCGGCGACTTTCAGTGGCTAATTCTTAGCAGATGGCCGCCACGACAAGTTCTGCATTGCTCTTTGGCTTGAGATGTGATTCTCACGGCGTTTCAAAGATACACGCAATCTATAGCCGCCGAGTCCGCTCGATGTTCAGAGGTTACTGAGCTATCACGAGGCACGACGCTTCGGGGCCTCTCAGACCAACCCGTTTGGATAATGAAACCGACTCGAATCGCTCGCCGGAACGGTGCAGTAGTCAGGGCCTTGTGGCAATCATACAAGTACGCAATTCAACCTTATTTTGAGGCTAATTCATGAAAACTCTCTTCTCCATTCCGTTCCTCGTACTTGCTCTTACCTTACCAGCATCCGCAAATGTCGTGGTAAGCACACCGTCGAATCGTGAGACTGTTGGTGCGACAGTAGGCTACTCAGCAACCGCAACGACAAGGACCTGTGCGCGAGGCGTGGCATCGATGGGTGTCTATATTGATTCCCAATTGCTCTTTGTCGTTGATGGAAACGACTTGAAGACCACTCTCTCTGTGCCCCCAGGAGCGCACAATACCGTAATTGAAGAGTGGGACTACTGTGGAGATGCGACTTTTGTCTCGATGAAGATTACCTCCCCAGGTACGGTCTGCGTTCATGTAACATCCCCGGCAAACGGTAGCACAGTCAGTTCTCCTGCAAATTATGTTGCAACAGCTACGAGCAGTTGTCCCAAAGGCGTAGCATCTATTGGCATCTACGTGAATAATAAGTTCGTCGTCTCACAGAACGGAGCAAATCTGAACACTCAGGTTAGCCTCGATGCGGGAACTCAGCACACAGTCGTAGAAGAGTGGGACGAGTGTGGAGGGTCATCCTACACAGCGATCAATGTTACGGCGCAGGCGATGACAGTTTAATCTCCAACCTGCAGGCCAGTGAGGGATGGAAGGACTGGGGCGAATTAACACCGGATTACAACATTTGCACTTCGCCATGTTCAGGTGTGACGTGGTCCATGTCGCAGCATGTAAAGTCGCCATCTTTGAGTGGAAATGCAACTCAGTTCAATGTCGGCGGAACCGCGCCCTATTCCGATGTTCTGTGGTCGATTCCGCTGCTCGGCCAAGGGACAACACAAGATATTCCCGACACGGGTCACACGCTCATCCCAACCGTTCGCAATTTCAGCTACGATGCCTACTTCTACGGATCAAATCTGGGACTTACGCAGGTCCTGGAATTTGACGTCAACATGTACATGAATGGACTCGGATTCATTTGGGGAACCCAGTGCCGTATTGCGGGTGGAAACGAATGGGATATCTGGGACGACGAGACTTCTAAATGGATCCCAACCGGCGGCGCCTGCAAGCCTGTAAATGACCAGTGGAATCATGTGACAATTCAGGTGCAACGGGAAGAGGACAACACTCTTCTTTATGAGTCGATATCGCTGAACGGAGTGACTTCCAACATTAACAAGACATCTCCGCCGTTCTCCGTTCCATCTGGCTGGTGGGGAGTTACGGCCAACTACCAAATGGATGGAAACTCCAGGCAATCGACAAATAGCACCTACCCGGATAATTTCAGCGTCACTTACTGGTAACAAGCTGACGGCCAATTTGTTTGCCGCATTCCGGTAGATCAAGATTGAATCGGCCAAGGCATTCCTCAAAGCATGTATGGAACTAATTGACACTTTCTGAATCACCGTCAGTTTGTCGATTGAGAAGCCATCGGCCTCTTACCACTTCCAAGGCCGCTCATTCCCCAACGCCCAGAACTCTGGCTATTCCTGTCGATTGAAAAAATGCGTTAGGAAGAGATCAAACGGTTCCAAGGGCTCCTTCTGTGCCTCCCTTCTCAGATCGCAATTTACGAAAGCGCACTTTGAACTCAACAGAAAGTGTGCAGAATTGGGCAGTAGCACGATTTTGTTGCGGCTAAATTTATGAATTGCACCGAATTGGATCATGAAGAGGCCGCATGTTTGTCCGGTCCCAGCCAGCAGATAATCCACAGACCTGAAATGAGTGCTTTCCAAGATTCGATTTTTTTGCGAATCTGTATGAAAATTGGAGATGGAGCAGTTAGCCGGGCAGTGCTTGAGGCGGAATGGATTCATCAGACAGGCGCACTTTTCTCAAACTATGTATTAGTTCTGTGCCGGCTTTGATGCTTGCCAGGCGCATGGATGCCGACGAGCTAGATACCCGTGTGAGTGCTCAGCAGCTATACCGCACACCTGGCACGGTTGATCGATACATTGATCCACTGCCCGTTCCGAAGCCACTGATGTCGGAGAGTACGAGCAAGGATGGGATTGAATATCGCGTTCGCATGTTGGAATTTACGAAACAGCTGCATTCGCAGCTGCCGCCGACGAGGCTGTGGGGATATGAAGGCCAATTTCCCGGCCCCACCATCGAAGCGCGTCGCGGCAAGCCAATCGTTGTCCGTTGGGAAAATCATCTTCCCTTGCACCATATGCTCGAAATTGACCCCCGCATACACGGCGCGATGCCTCCGGCCCCGGAGGTCCGAACCGTGCCCCATCTTCACGGAGCACGTACTCGATCGGAGAGCGACGGGTTACCGGAGAGATGGTTCACCCCCGGAGCTTCGGCTCTCTATGCTTATCCCAATAGCCAGGAGGCTGCAACGCTCTGGTATCACGATCATGCGGTAGGAATTACCCGCTTGAATGTGTATGCGGGTTTGTCCGGGTTCTATCTCCTCCGCGACGACGAAGAGCGCGGCATGGGCTTGCCTTTCGGCGATTACGAAGTCCCACTTGTTCTGCAGGATCGCACGCTGGATGACCAGGGTCAGCTCGCCTACGCACCAACATTCGATGATGGCCAGAGGCCGCCTCCGCACTGGTGGGCGCCAGAGTTGTTTGGCGACCTTCCAGTCGTGAACGGCGCAATCTACCCTTATCTGCAAGTCGAACCGCGCCGCTATCGACTGCGCCTCTTAAATGGCGCGAACTCAAGGTTCTTCAATCTTTTCTTCAATCTGTCGAAGTCCCCTACAGATATTCCGTCGCTCGTATCATTCCATCAGATCGGCACCGACGGTGGTTTTTTACCAGGGCCAGTTGCGTTGCAAAAGCTGTTACTGTCGCCGGCTGAACGCGCCGACGTGATTGTTGATTTTTCCGGACTCGAAGGTAAAACCGTGACCTTGTCAAACAATGCTTCTGCTCCATTTCCCGGATGGGGCGCGATGGTCAATCCACACCATGCACAGTTATATGAGTTAATGCAGTTTCGGGTCACTCTCTCGCTCTCCAGCAATCGGATATTCATGGGCATGCGAGGAGTTCAACCGCTCATTAAATTGGATGAAGCTAAATCCGTCGCTACGAGGGATTTCATACTGTCCGAAGGGATCTATCATCAAGGGCGAGGAATGTGTGTAGAAATCAACAGCAAGAAATACGACGATCCGGTCACGGAAATTGTGAAATTGGGATCCACTGAGATATGGAGATTCATCAACAATACTGAGGACGCGCATCCGATGCATTTGCATCTAGTGCAGTTTCAGATTCTGCGCCGTCAGGGTTTTAATCCTGTGGCATTGCGGAACGGCACCCTGGAATTGGTGGGGATACCCCGTCTGCCTGCGGCAAATGAGGACGGGTGGAAGGATACAGCGGTGGTCAACCCACGAGAGGTGCTCACGATAATCGCTCGATTCGAAGGCTACACCGGTCGCTATGTTTTTCACTGCCACATGTTGGAACATGAGGATAACGACATGATGCGGCCATTTGAGGTTGTGTCAAATGAGCAGTAATCTCCCGTACGCGAGATGGGGTAATCGGCACCTCTCGGATCAGCCCATCAAACAAACCGAAATCCTTGCCGACGAACCTCCCTTACGGCCCCAAATCTGTAGGAGTGCACGGATTGTAACCCAGTGATTCGGCAGTGACGGGGCTTGGCGGAGTTGGCGGCGTTGCCCAGGGGATACCACTGAAATCGAAGAACTCGAGAAGGTCGGGCTGCACGGCGTCTCGGGCTGTTAGGTGCGCCGTGCTCCCAATAAACCGGTTTTCAACAAATTTGATGACTGCCGTATGGTCCATAGGAGTGTGCGAAACATAATGCATTCGCGTAAAGGGCGAGATGATGATGTTCGGCAAGCGGAAGCCGAGCTGTGCACCAAATCCGCTCAAAGCAGCGGCATCACCCGAGTTAGCCCCAGGGTCAGTCGAGTCGAGATCACAATGCACACTAGGCGTCCCAGGAGTGGCAGGCACGCAGGGATTGTAGCCGTCCGGATTGACGGCGATCTGGGTAATGTCCGGGATAGCTCCAAGTGAGGCGTCCGTGTAGTCATTTGAGTGGCCGGGCACTGGAGGAACGTGGTCGTATGGCCCCCCACCTTCGTCGTAGCTGAAGAAGAACACAGAATCCTTCCATGAAGAACTGCCCATGAACGCGTTCATGACCGTTGCTACTTGCGCCTGCCCCAAAAGAACCGATTGACCCGACCCTGGATGCTCGTCATTGTTGCCATAGCCGGCCTCAATAAATGCAAAGCTGGGCAAAGTGCCGTTGGTGAGATCACTGAAATAGGTTGAAAGCGGAGTAATGTGGCTCGGATCTATGCAGAAAGAGTCACCCGCATCGCCGACTACGCTGGATCCCTGGGTAGGTGCAATACAGGGAGCACCGGATGGATTCTCATACAGATACTGGTACGAATATGTCAGGTTAGAAAAGTCGGTCGCGGGATACTCCAGGTTTTCGTCGCCGGGGCAGTCATCCTCGTCCAGGCAAAACCCCTGGGTCACCGTGTAATAGATTCTCCAGGAGACGTTGGCCTTGTCCAATTCCTGAAAGATATTCGGGATATCGAGCTGAGGCAGATGATCATCGCCGCCGGGATCCTTTACGAGGCCCTGAGTCGTGCCCCCTGTAAATGTTCCGATTCGATTGTCAATACTCTTGCTCGCCACTGGCGAGAACCAGCGATCGGACAGGGCAAACTGAGAGGCCATATAGTAGTAGTAATTCAGAAAGCCCTGGTCGTAATACCCCATAGCAAGCTGGCCATTCAGCGGTTTTGTGAATACGCCCGAACAGATATCTGAGAGGGCGCAGCTCTTGTCATAGCCTTCGGCGGTGTGCACGAAGCCATCCATCAGGATCGGGCGTACTGCTAGAAAATTGTACCGATTGACGCTACCGTAGCTCGCCAGCCAATCCGAGCTATCATCGTCGATGCAGGTGCTTTTGAACTTGAACAACGGGAATGATGTGCCTTCATCGTCCTCGTTGCTGATCGTGGCGAGTTTGTCGTCGATGCCATCGACGCTATATGTGTTGCCATCGTCTCCAACGTTCCATTTGTTCGCTATCCGGTAGGGATTCAGCATCCCAAAGTAGTTGTCGAATGTATGGTTTTCCTGTAGCATGAAGATGACGTGATCGATGGATTGCGAGCTTCCTGCCGCTGTCACGGTCACTGTGGCAGTCGCCGTGCCATTGCCTCCGGACCCCGTCGCGGCTGCCGTGTAAGTGGTGGTCGCGGTTGGACTCACCGATTGCGTTCCGCCACTTGGCTGCAGCGGATACGAGGTGCCATCGGTTCCCGTCACCGTCACTTGGGTAGCATTCATCGCGGTCACAGTTAGAACAGACGGGTTCCCCGCTACGATCGAGGTTGGATTCGCGACGATAGTGACAGTTGCAGGAGGAATTAACGCTGCAGTCACGCTCACTGTCGCAGTGGCCGAGGCGCTTCCACCCGCACCGATTGCGGTCGCGGTATAAGTCGTCGTCGCGGCGGGCTTGACGGCCTGCGTTCCACCGCTTGGTTGCAGGGTATACGTGGTTCCATCACTTCCGGCGACCGTCACCTGAGTGGATTTGGTCGCAGTCACAGTCAGGGTCGACGAACCTCCCACAGCGACTGAAGTGGGGCTGGCGCTAACGGCCACCGTCGGCATTGGCGATGGAGCGATCAGGCTACCCCTCACGCATCCGGTGAATATCAGAGGCAAGAACAGACCGGGGGACATCAAGGTTAGAATCCGGTAGATTGATTGGCGAATGCGCGCGGTTGTCAAAATGTCTGCCTTCCTGTCGTGCACAGTTGACTTCCCGATGTGGCGTTTCACAAGCTCATGTTCTGCATTGGATTTGGCTGATCACCGACGTCGTTGCATGGATGCTTGGCGGCGTTTGCGTGTCCCCATGCGAACGCGTCCGATCCGTTGTCGACGTGTCCACGATCTCCCTTCGATGCAATCTCAGGGCAGTAATCCGGGACATCGCTCCGTTGCGCCGGAAGAGACGGTCGTATGCTCCATTTCGGCGATACTGCCTTGAATCGCAAAGCTCGGGTCCAAAAGCGCCTGGGTCCCGAGGAAGAGTTTGCCTTCCAGATGTTTTTTTTGCACTTATGTAGTTCAAACCAGCGAAGGTAGTCCTTCACTACATAAGTCATGGTCATCTCGAGGGCCGCCGCATAGTTTTGTTCGGCCATCTTCCGTTGCAGGGCCGATGACTGCAGGAGGGCGATGAGCTGCTCAGCCAGCTTGGCCGAATCGCCCTTCTTATAGTAGCGAAGCGCCATGCCTTCAGCTCCCGCCATCTCCCGAAAATCGTCGATGTCGGCGCACACGATCGGAACTCCATATTCACAGGCTTGATGTGCTGGGCCGCTCGATCCAGTGGCTGAATCGTAGGGCAAAACCAGGATGGATGTCGTCTGAAAGAGCTCAGGGATGGCTCCTTCCGGAACGTATCCGCGAAAGTCTATCGGCAACCCTGCAGCGTGTTCATCGCGAATCGACTCCCAATAACCCGCTTTCGTGTGGTGATTTGCTCCGGCAATAATCAACCGTGCGTTTGGGACCTTCTCGAGCACGGTTGGAAAAGCTTGAATCAGTGTTTCCAAGCGCTTATAGGTTCCCCAATGCCCGATCGCCAGAATGCGCATATCCGGATTACCGCGCTGGGTAAAATCAGGCGGGATTGGAATCGAACCGAGTGTGCCGTGTGTGCCCAGCAAGACGTTTTGAGCCGAGTACTTTGCGATGAGAGTGTTTCGATAATGGGGAAGCAGGACAGAAACTGAATTCGCCCTGAGTAATGCTTTGGTGACCAGATTACTGCCCATTTTGAAGAGCTTTTCCTGCCGAACGCCGGCGGTGGAAAAATCCACATGCTCGATAATGTTGTGCATGGTGATATGTGTGAAGAATCCCGACGCTCGCGTAAGAGCAGGCGCCGATAGCCCTCCAAAAGCGGCAACCGGATTGTTGGGTGTGGCAAAGCTCGAGAATACGAGGTTGAACCACACAACATCGGGCTTCAACTGCCGGATGGTTTTTAGCAGGCGCCGAGGAGTTGTCAGGCTGCCGAACTTCCAACAGCGAATTACGTTGAACCCGGGCAGCTCTTTGAGTTGATGAGCCTTCAGTGAATCGCCATTCTCGTCGGTCGCGAATTCATAGTCACTCAATTCGTCGGCGAGAATCGTCAATTCGACGTCTGGATTGCGAGAAAGCTCGCGTGCGATATGAAACGCGTACTCGTTTAGCTGGCGTCCGCTGGGAGGAAACGTGGCCACTAGGCAGATTTTCATTCGATTCCTCGTTCAGAAAAGACTGATGCGCACATACGGTCTGAACTGCTGGTTTTGACCACCGGTGAAGTTGAAGAAAGTTTCCTGTTGTATGCCTGCCGAAAAGCGAATCGGATAAGCGAGAATGACCGTTCCGGAATCGTCGTGGAATTTGCGGCGAAAGGGCCTGGCATACGACAGCGAGAATCCATTCTGAATTGCGTCGTAAACGTGGAAGCTCCTGGTGCTTGAATAGGCGCTGGAAAGCTGCATGTCCCAACCATGATTTGGAGCGAAATTGACTGTTCCGGCCGGGCGCAGGTTCTGTGCATCGCCCCAGCTTGCACCCACGATCCGCCATGCTCGCACATCCTCTGCGACGGCTTTGATGTCCAGGCGTTCTCCGAATTTGCGTTCGATGCCTATATACGAAGAGGTGTAGTAAGTTTCGTAGTTCAGTGGCGAGAACTGTTGATCGGTGGCCCCCCATCCAGTCACAAGAGCAGTCTTTCCCCATGGCGCCCCGACACGGAAATTAACAGCGGCTGAAGTTGCCAGCGAATGGAGATTGCTTTCAGTAAACGGGCCTGATTCGCGCATGACATACCCGGTGACAGAAACCGCATTGAAGAAGGAACTTGTAGATATATACGTGAAAATGCGAAAGAGGTTTTGGTTCATATCCACCGGAGACTCGGAATCGCGTCGGACGGTTGCCTGAATCCCGCTGTTAAAGGTCAACACGTTATTGCCGAGATTGATCGTAGGGTTCAGCCCCACGTTGAAGGTGAAGTCCGTAGTATTGCGATTGATGACTGAGTTCGTGCTGGGCACCGAGATTTCACCCTGCGCGTTGCGTACCTGGAAAAACCCGCTGGTAGTGGGCAGTGGGCTGAGATGCAGATGAAATACGTTTGTCGATTGCGTTTGAATGGAGGATCGAGGCGGCGGAAGCAGCGCGATATCAGAACTGGGCACTGGAAAGGACGCATCGAGCTTTGCGTCCAGAACATACACAGTCGAATCTTCGAAGACAGGTTCCACCAGGAAATTGGAAAGTACGCTCAGAACGGGCGTGACTCTTAACCCCTCATCCGCACCCGCCTGGAGAAGATCCTGTTCGACACTTTGATCGTCCCCTTCAGCATTCGAAGCTTGGGCAAAGGAAGTCAGTGCCTCCGCGTTGTGGTGTTCCTGGCGATCAACGTTGGCTTTCGCCAGCAGATACTGGTAGTCCGTGTCATCACCGTCAGTAGCCTTCACGGCCGAGAGTTCGGCTTGAGCCCTGGCGGTGTCACCCAGCGCAAGGTAGTTGTCGGCAAAGCCAATCCGCACTTCGGAATCCGGTGCGCCAGCCGCCTTGGCACGTTGAAGATAAGTCTGCGACAAGTCGTAATCATGCATTGAACGGAGCACGTCGGCCGCTGCGATGAACTGGCTTCCGGTAGTTGGCTCGGTGGTTCCCGCTTCGCCTTCCATTTGCGCCAATGCAAGTTGCCTTTCCGAGTCATCAGAATGGCCTTGGTCTGCCATCAGCTGTGCGATAGCCACGCGTATGCCCACGCGATCGCTGCCTGGTTGTGTGAGCGCGTTACTGAAGCGCTTCATGGCAGCATCGTGGTCTCCAAGAGTGCTGAGAGCCTTTCCCGTGGAGACATATATCTCGCCTAACTTGGATTGGGAGCCCAGTGTGGAGGCCGGTGCATGAAGGGCGCTCTCCTCAGCCAGTTGCACATACCGCAGTGTTTGACCGCGATCTTGCAGGTTCGCATAGGAGCGTGCAAGCGACGCATAGATATCAGCGTTGCCGGGAGAATCCTTCAGCGCGATCTCGAGCTCGACGATCGCCTCGCGGTATTGCCGCAAAGCAAAAAGCGTATTCCCGAGCCCCAGGTGCAGTGAGCCATCGTCGGGAGCGTACTTCAGGGCAGCTCTATACTCATCGGCCGCCTTTTTCGGCATGTGTTGCCGCCCATACGCGGTTGCACGAATCACGTGAATATCCTTTGAGTCGCCCAGGTACCGTTTTGCCAGATCGGCCTCACGCAGGGCTGCCTCCGGTTTTCGCAGATTAAGGCTCGCATAGGCGAGTCCGAGGTGCGCTTCGCCGTTAGCCGGGTCTCTTTTGAGGGCTGATTCGAAGTCCGTCGCAGCTTCTTTGGGCAGGTGAAGATCGTTCAACATATAGCCGCGGTTTACGTAGGCGGTCACCACCTCAGGGTCGCGAACAAGAGTCTCTGTAAAGTCCTGGCGCGCCTGCTCGCTCAGTCCTTGATGTTTGTGCACGTAGCCTTGAAGCAGCGGAATGTCAGGCTCTTTTGGGAAGACATCGAGGTACTTTGATGTCAGATCCAGGAGCTCGTCGTATTTCTCGAGATAGAGCAGATCGTAACCAAGGTAGACGACCACGTCCCGGTCTCGCGGCAACACTTTAATTGCTTCGTGGCCGACCTCAGCCGATTCCTGGTATTCCTCCTTGAAGCTGAGATACCTTTCCTTTTCACGAAGAATTTGAGGTTCGCTATCCATTTCGCTTGTGACACGACTGAGCCAGGTCCAAGCCAAATTGAAGTCATGCGATTCTATTCCGGCATTCATTCCACCTGCAAGAATCAGGGCTCTCCGGGGAGCCAGCTCATATGCCTTGCCATAGGAGACCTGCGCTCTCTTGAAGTCACGGCGAGCGGTGTAGAGATCTCCAAGCGCAAGATAGGGTACATACAGCGAAGGGTTACCCTCCTCCAGACGCTGGAAATACTTTTCGGCTTCCAGGTCGCGTCCGGCCGCGCGCGAAGCATATCCCAGGGAGGTGAGCGCAAACCGGTTGACAGGATCCATCGCGAGAATCTGCTTATATACCGTAATTGCATCTTCGGTGCGGCCAAGCTTCATCAGGATGTCTCCATCCAGCTGCAAATCATCACGATCATGGGTGTTCATTGCGAGTGCTTCTTTCATGTCTCCCAATGCACCGTCAACGTCACCTACATTCATTTTGATCAAGGATCTCAGGCGCAGGAACTGTGCTCTCCCCGACACTTTATCGCCAAGCCTGTTGATTTCGGCCTGGGCTTCGTCGAGTTGATGATGGGCAGCGCCTTCATCGCCAAGGTTCTTGTAAACATTCATCAGGTCCATATGCAATTGAATGCCATAGAGTGGTCCCTCGGCTGGTTCCGCTGGCAAGTTCGCAACGGCGGCCGCGTACTCCTGCGCGGCGTCTTGTTCGTGTTCCTGCAAGCTCGCAAGTTGACCTCGAATTGCGTGCAACCGATAGTAGTTTGGATTAAGCCCCGCAGCATGCTTGAGAAAGGGACTCGCCTTCTCGATGGAACCACTGGCGATCTCGGCCTCCGCGGCGGAGAGTTGTAGCCCCAGATCCTTCGGCGCCGCACTGGCCGCCTGCGCGTAAAGCCTGGCAGAATCATTCAGCTTGCCATTCAGCTGGAATGTGTACGCGAGTTCCGCCATGACGTCCGGTTTAGGCATGCGAATGGACTGGAGTGCGGCAATCGCGTCAGGATAGTTTCCGGCCTCGCGGTAATAACCCGCCATGGACCGCTGCACTTCCGGGTTGTTCGGGTCGCGCCGCTTGGCCATCTCAAGATAATGGCTTGCCAGTTCCATTTGGTTCAGGTGCTGGTAGGAGAGCGCCATCAGCAGCTCCGACCGTGCACTTGGCTGGTTACGTTCCGCCCGGCCCAGCCAATCGAGTGCTTCGGCGTAATTTGCCGACCTCATGTAGAGATCTCCGAGTAACAACGCGTCATCTCTACGCCTGGAGTCGGACGCAACCGCCTGTTTGAGCAGACGCACAGCGTCTTCGGTCCGGCCCATCTGGCTATAGGTCTGCCCAAGACCGGAAAGTCCGTCGAGTGCCGTGGGGGCCAGGCGAAGACCACGGGTGTAAGCATCCACAGACTCCTGAAACTTTGCGTTGAGCCGCGCTGCGTATCCAAGCAGGAACCATAAGTGCGGATCATTTGGAGCAGTTTC
Organism: Occallatibacter sp.; assembly: GCA_049518435.1. Lineage (GTDB taxonomy): Bacteria > Acidobacteriota > Terriglobia > Terriglobales > Acidobacteriaceae > Telmatobacter. Next base: position 26,771 of record JBEKRU010000021.1, read on the forward strand.
CGCGGCGCGGCGTGCAAAACCAAGTGCGAGGGCGTGATCCCCGTGCTGCAAAGCCAATTCCGCTGCGCGACCAAGACGCGCATTCTGAATGTTCGATCCCCATCCAAGAGATTGGTCCGGAGACAGGGTTGCGGCAGCCGTCTTCGAGTTCTTTGAAGCGTCAGGTCCCACGTCATACACCTGCGCATCGGCGACGCAGGTTAGCGCGCCCAGTGCGAGTACCAGCGCAGCCTTCAGGAATTGAGGTCTAGCGATCAAAGGTGCACCAGGGTGGAATCATTTGTTGCAGTTGGATCCGGATTCGGTCGTATAGAGGCGGCATTTGTCTCTTGCGCCTTCCAAATTGAATTGCGAGTTCGGATGCTCCGTTTTCTTTGCCGCAATTACCCGTTCCGCATTGATACGGGCGGACTGCGGCAGCAAACACATGGGATATCTCCATTGAGAGACTTGCGTGACTTGACCGTACGCCCCCGGACTTTTGATTCCTGTGCACTATTGATCAAATTCAGGACGCCTGAAATGAATCAGTTGTTGCTGTGCAAATTAGCGGAAGGCCGGGAATCAAAGCTGCAATTTCAGGACCAGGATCAGTGAAGCCACCACCCGAAAGGCCATCGCGCATCAACTTCCGCCGGAGGCAGCCTTTGGGCTACTAGCCAGAAGGGCATGCCACGACGATGCGATCAATGAGGATTACCCGGCGAGAGTGTTCGAAATTGGTCAGACTGAGAATCTTCGTATTGAGAAACTCGGCTTAATGGCTGAGCAGTGGCCACACAGCGTGCCAAGCAACATCGCGAAGTGTGTGCTGGTTGAACTCTGCGATTTATTGGAGAGGTAATCGTGCAGAACCTTGAGTCGACCGCACCGGCAGCACGGCCAATACCGATGAGCTTCCTGTTGATGGCGGTTGTCGTGGTTCACCTTCCGCTTCTCCTGATGGAATTGCCATTGAAGTCGTACGACACAAACTTCCACATTCTCTTTGCTTCGCATTATGTCCACCAATGGTTCGACCCCTGGAATTCGAAGTGGTATGCGGGCTTTTCCCAGACAACCTATCCGCCGCTGACACAGCAGTGGGTGGCGTTGGTCTCCAAGGTTCTTGGTTTGGACATGGCATACATGGCTGTCCAGTTCGCCGCCATTTTGCTTCTCGTGGTGGGCGTCTATCGATTCTCGTTGCTATGGGTCAGTCCCCGTGCTGCATCGATTGCCGCATTGGCGAGCGTCTTTCTCGGCTCGGAGAGCTTTCTGATCTATTCGGCCGGGCAACTGGGCACCACCTGCGCGGCGCCAATCTATTTGAACGCGCTGCCATTTTTGTTCGAGTGGGTCCGGCATGGCAAGTGGCGATCGTTCCTTAGAGCCACCGTGCTTTTCTCCGCCGCTGCCGCTGCTCACCATGCCACACTTCTATTCGGTTCAATCCTCTTTGCAGTGCCGGTCCTCGCGCTTGTCCTCCTTGACCGCGAGAATGGCGAGCGCATTACCATGCCGGCCTTTTTGGGCAGGACCGTCATGATTGCCGTAGTGGTCGGAGTCGCTATTGCAATCGTGCTTCTTCCATTTTGGATAGCGTTGATTCATTATCCCGTCACGCAAACTCCTATCCCTCACCCCTCTCGGGCAAATTACATCCTGAATCCGCGGTGGGGCCTCAATTACTTTATCGTTCCGTATGGAGCGTTGATTCTGGCCCTGCCGTTCATCTTCCTGCGTGGATCAATGGTCGCTCGGCTCCGCCCCTTGTTGTTTGGCTTCTGGGTAGCCTTTCTCGTGGGACTCGGCGGCACAACACCGGTTGGACACCTTCTCCTTGGTCGTGCATTCGACGTGCTGACCATGGAGCGTTTCAGCTACTGGGCTACATTGCTTGCGCTTCCATTCGTGGGGCTACTTGCCGCCGAGCTCGTCGATCGCTATCGAGCGTCCGCGGTCGTCGGTTTGACCACATTAGCAGCTCTCACTTGTGCAATGGCTGTAGGCTGGGCTACCTATCGGCCAGCGGATGCGGAGGACTTCAACGTCGATACGGTCGCCTCGTGGCTGAATCGCGATGGACACGATCAGTATCGCTATGTCACCCTCGGATTTGGCAACAAGATCGCGCGCCTGGCGATGATGACGAATGCCAGCAGCGTCGATGGCGAGTGGAATTCCGGAAGATTGTTGCCGGAACTGACGCAATTCGGTGCCGGTGCAGTCACTAGTTCAAAATACTTTGGTGAGCCGGGACTTGATGCCCTTCGCGCAATGTTGATGCACGCCGACCATTATGGTCTGAAGTGGGTCTTTGTGCGGGATCACTATTATGATCCGCTGCTGTCGTTCGCCGGCTGGCGGCAGGTGGATAGCCTTGAAGACAAAACCATCAGCGTGTGGGGCAAGGATGGCATACCCCCGGCAACCCCAGTGAATGCGCCGCAAATTCCTGCCCGTTGGGAAGGTCTCATGTGGGGAATCCTACCCTTCGGCAGCAGCCTGCTTGCGATATTGGTAATTCTCATTCCAGAGAAGAAAAGGCATGAGCGCCGGGCGGAGGCTCCTGTCTCGTCCGGTGAGAACCTCATACATGGGAGGTTAGTTTCGTGAACAAGGGACCTCTACTCGCGGTGATTCTTGCTGGCGCTACCGTGGCGCTCGTTGTGATTGGAACCGTGTGGCCGGTGCCTTCTGCGGCCGCCTATGCCGGGGCTGGAACTCTGTTGCACTCGTCATCGACCCCGGAGGAAGCGACCGCGACCCTCGGTGACAACATTCGAACACAATCCTGGGATAAGGCGTACGCCAGTTTCGCGAACAAGGCTGAGTTTACTGAGGCAGATTTTGTGCATGACGTGACTGGATATTACCCGAGCCTTCTCACCTACACTACTTTGGACAAGTTTGAAGTGCGATCCCTACACGCATCCCAGAATGAAGCGGAGATGCAACTCACATTGCATTGGGCGACCGTGGTTGGCAGTTCCGCAACAACGCGCGACTTGCACCTGGTAAAGAACGGAGATCGCTGGGAACCGGAATGGCCCATCATCAAGCAGCAGGCGGTTCCACCGCAGGTGATTCCAGTCAATTACTTGCGCTGGGACGTGATTTACCGCGGCCCCGGGGATGACTGGGGCGCTCAGGACGTGGAAGCTCCTCACGTTCGAATTGTGGATATGCACCCCGTCGAACGGGCCGACGGCGTGGTAATCCTCGGTGAACTTCTCAACGAAGACGTTGTGCCTGCCTATGTGTCCGTCACCGCGACTCTGATTTCAAAGAATCAATCGACCATCGGGACCGAAGGCAGCTTTGACAAGATCTCTCACCTGTTGCTGCCCAAGCAGGTCACGCCGTTTCTCATCAAGTTTCCTAATGCGTCGTTGTCTGACATTGGAAGCATCCGCATGACTCCTCTGTCTGCTCTCATCGCCGCCTCGGCAGACCCAGTAATTGAGATCGGCGACGAACAGTTGCATCCGAATCCAGGAGCCTCGTTGACGGGGAAGCTCATAAATCAAAGTGGCCAGGTCGTCAACGTGGCGCATGTCCTTGGAACGTTTTACGACAAGAGTGGCAAGGTGGTTTGGGTTGCCGATCAGTATGTCGATCAGGCCCTCCCGCCCGAGACACCTGTTCCCTTCGAAATTCATATCCCCGAGGATCTCGCAAGAGACATCAGCACCCAGCGCACAGTGGTTGCCACGTACAGTTCCGGAAGCGCGCAGTGAAGCCAGGTTTTGTCTTACTGGTCAGTGGAATGGCAATCGCCACGATGCAGTCAGCTTGTGCGCAAGCTGGGAACTTGAGTTTGCCCAAATCCGTTGGAGCTGGAGAAGGGTTTTCAATTAAGAGCGCAGGGAGCGGGAAAGCGACCCTTTACATAATAGGACTGGGACAGGTGATGAAGCGGGATGTCGAACTGGGACAGACGGTGTACTTTCCCGCCGGATCGCTATACAACGCCGGTCGCTATCTGGCCGTTCTCGCGGGAGACGCGTCCACGCAGAGTGGGGCATTCGATGTCTTGCCAGCAACCAAACCAGTTAATCTGACCTTTCTCGCAAGACCTTCTCGTCTTCCGGTGAGCTTGCACGATGGCATAACCGGCGCCGTCTATGTCTTTGACGCTTATCACAATTTGATCACTGCCCCCACCCAGGTTTCCTTTGAATTGACGACGCCATCTGGAACCGTGCAGAAGCGCATAGTAGCGACACGTGACGGCACTGCCTGGACCGCAATGGATTCCACCGCGCAACAAGGCATGGATAGATTTGAAGCGCGGATCGGTGAGGTTTTCAGCGCCCGCGTAGTAGCCCAAGTTCCAGGCGATCCGTGCGGTCTGAAGATGAACGCAAGTCAATCGGGGCAAGAGGTTCAGTTGGTAACGGATCCCGTGCGCGATTGCAACGGCAATGCGGTACCTGACGGAACGGTCGTGACGTTCACCGAGGCCTACAACGGCGCCCAGACAAACGTTGATGTGCCTTTGAAGCGTGGCATTGCAGAAGTACGGATGGCAAGCCATAATGGTGCAATTATTTCCGCAGCGAGCGGTGTTGTCCTGGGGAACCAGATTCGTTGGGAGAAGTAGACATGCTGAAGTCTCCGCTGATTCTATGGATATTTCTTGCCGCTGCCTCGAGCATTGGATCCGCCGAGGCTGCCGTGCGCGTGGAACCATCGAATTTACAGGGTCTGCGGCCACTACCAGAACAGACCGGGAAAGCAGCGGTTCGTGATTATCTGCAGGCATGGCAAAGTTTCAGCGCCGCCTTTGAGCAAAATCGCTCAGATCTTCTCGATCCGGCTTTCGTGGGAACTGCAAGAGACAAGCTCGCGCAAACGATTCAGCAGCAGGCTGCGTTGGGGCTTTGTACGCATTATCAGGATCTATCGCACGATCTGCAAATCGTCTTCTACTCGCCCGACGGATTGTCAATCGAGTTGATCGATAAGGTCGAATACGACCTTCAACTCCTCGATCACGACAGGGTCAAAACGACACAGCATATAAATGCGAGATACGTCATAGTACTTACACCTGCAGAAGTGCGCTGGCGGGCGAGAGTCTTCCAGGCCGTGTCCGAATAAGTCACAAATTCGAACGTGAACGTGCGAGTTCTTGCCCTGAGGATAAGAACTGATCGAGCAGGAGAACGAATGTCCGAATGAATGCAAAACTAGATCCCCAGGAGCCACAAAATGATATCCGTTGTCGTACCCATTTATAACGAAGAAGAGATCATTGTGCGCTTCCATGAGGCGCTGGTAAGTGCTCTGAACGGTGCTCACATAAGCTGGGAAGTAATTTATGTAAACGATGGCTCCACAGATGTCTCTCTCGATATGCTCAAGGAGTTGCACGCAATGGATTCGCGTGTAGTGGTTGTTGAACTGTCGCGCAATTGGGGCCACATGGGCGCAATCTCGGCCGGCATTCTGTCCGCACGTGGTGACGCTGTCATCCTGATGGATGGCGATTTTCAGGATCCGCCGGAAGTCCTACCTAAATTGATCGACGCCTGGCGCCAAGGCGCTGAGGTTGTAGTCGCGGTAAGAAGGAGCAGGAAAGAACGGCGCAAAATCCTGGCCAAGCTCTTTCCCCTTTTCTATCGTGTTTTGGGAGCTCTCTCTGATTATCCAATACCGCTGAACGCTGGTGTCTTCAGCCTCATGGATCGAAAGGCCGTCGACTCCGTCAATGCGCTGGGAGAGAAGAACCGCTACTTGCCAGGCCTGCGCGCCTGGGTTGGCTTCAGGAACCAGGTGGTTCTTTACGATCGGCAGGATCGACTGGCCGGCGAGGGCAAGCTCTCGTTCTTGAGCCGAATCAAATACGCAATGGACGCGATCTTGAGTTTCAGTTACAAACCTTTGCGGCTCAGTTTCGCGCTTTTTGCTTTCGCAAGCCTCGTAGCCGCCATTTTATATGGATTTATGCTTCTCTCGAAGTCTTCCGTGTTGACTATGGGGTTTGGTATTGCGGCTTCAGTGTTCCTTGTCGGAGGCCTGCTTCTGCTATGCATGGGCGTGCTTGGCGAGTATCTTGGACGTGTCTACGACGAGGTGCGAAGCCGGCCCCTTTCGATCATCAGCACGGTTCTCCGTTCTCCTGCCGCCATGGAACAGCCCCAACTCGCTGTCATCGCCAAACAATCCAATGGCCAGAAAAGGAAAGACGTCATTGACGCGGCGTAGAAATGAGCGACATTCTCCTGTGCGCCGCGGAGAGTGCCACTGGCTATCTTCTTCTCTAACGATGTTCGTCTTCTCCCCCAAATCCTCCAGTAATTATGGGGCGTCTACTGTGTCGGAGGACAAGATGGAATGCCGTCTTCAATCGCTGTTCCCTCTTCGTGGTCGTTCCATGTCTCGACCATTACAAATGGCAGCAGATCGTCAGGCGGAAAATATTTGTGCCACAGACTAGAGGTGTCAGCAAATGTCTGACCGCATCGCGCTGATATATGTCGGTTCAGGCTCCACGAAGCCTTGCTGTCGTCGAAGCTGGCCCACTCCGCACCGACAATGATCTTGTCCGGATACTTCGAGCGCATCGTTTCATAAAACTCGCTTAGATACTGCTCGCCCCAGTTGCTGCCGTCCGCCGCCCATCCCTTTTCTCCTGGACTGACCCAGGCATAGAAGCCATCGAATGCGTCTGCATCGGGGCCGGGAAGATTTTCTTCAATCAACAACGGAGGAGTACTCCACTTGCTGACGAGCTCACGCACCCTTTTCCAGTCGGTGTGCTTGCCCTTTGGAAAAATGAAGATTAGAGGGCGGCCATCGTAGGTGAGATAGTTCTGATGTCCGGGCGCATTGGATGCAAGATACGTCTCGTGAAACATCGTAAAGTCCGCAAGAGCCTCGTCGGTTGCTCCGTCTTCCGCATCGGTTTCGTCATACATCATCGCAACCTGGAACTTGCTTTCGGCGGCTATCTTCTGCATCAGTGCATAGTTCCGATCGATGAAGGGCTCCCGGTCCCCATACCAGTCCACTACAAACGCGGAAATACCCATCGCCTTCGCGTGTTGGATTTGACTCTTTATCTCAGTGGGATCCTGTGAGGAATAGCCAACGGAAATGTGGTTTGGGTGCCCAAACCAGGCTTCATACAAGGCAATTGTCTCCGGTGAACTCCCTGTCGCTCGATGTTTCAACGGCAGAGCACTTCCCTCTCCGGGGCCGGAGCAGCCGTGAGGTAGCAAAAGAAAAAATAGGGCAGAAGTGATCGTTCGAGTAAACATAGACATTGTCTTATCTGTTAGAGGCCAATGGAATGCTTTAGGTTGTCGCGAATGTACCACCGCACAGCATTACTTTCATATCCAGAGCAGCCTGACTCTGCATGGTCGCATCATACCAATATCGGTGCGAAACAACCTTGGCTTTCGCCTAGGTGCGAATCCCTAATTGCATTTTGAATCGGCGTTCCGGGTGATGGTGGACGGGTTGACCCCAAAAACGAAAACACTGCAGGCTCGCATCCTCTCAGGAAGCGTTGTATTGCTCTCGGGATCCGGCCTGACGACCGCGATCAACCTCGGCTACAACATTGTAGTCGCGCGGTTCCTGGGCCCAAACGGCTTTGGGCAGGCGACGGTCGTCTACACGATTCTCACTCTTATTTCCGCAGTCACACTCTCCTTTCAACTAATCTCCGCAAAGATGGTTGTACAACAGGGCTCTCCCGAAGGAAAGGCTGCGGTTTACAGGGGATTTCATCGCGGCGCGTGGGGATGCGGGATCTTCGTTGCGGTCATTTTAGTATCGTTTCAAAAGGCGATTGCGGGTTACCTCAATCTGTCTGCTCCGGCGCTCGTTGCCATCCTGGCAATGGGAGCAGCTTTCTACATTCCCCTCGGATGCCGCCGGGGCTACATTCAAGGCACCTACGGCTTTCGCCGCCTTGCAACCAACCTCGTAATCGAAGGAACATTCCGGCTCGGCGGATCGATATTGTTGATGATCGCGGGCTTTGGCGTTGCAGGCGTGATTGCTGCCAATTCTGCAGCAGTCGTGATAGCGTATTTCACTTCCGCACCTGCGCGGACTGCGCGGATTCCAAACCCCCTCCACCTTTCCAATGTCTTTCGCGAAATCTCCCAAGCTCTGGTCTTTTTCTCCGGCCAGGTACTTATCAACAACTGTGACATTGTTCTAGTGAAGCATTTTTTCCTTGCGAGAGAGGCGGGGATCTATGCGGCAGTAGCGATGGTTGGCCGAGTGATCTTCGCCTTTTCATCAGCGGTTGTAAACAGCATGTTTCCGCATGTAGCGGGCACTCGGCCCGAAGACCGAAGAGATCTCAAGGTTATCGCAACCTCGCTGCTGCTGGTCCTGTTTACTGGCGCTTGCTTGGGCCTTTGTCTGCGGATTGCGCCTGCCTGGATATGGACAACATTCTTTGGATCCGGCTTTGAGATTGCAGGCACCCACAACCTCCCCTATCTTCTCGCACTGTATGCCATCACGACGATAATATTCTCCCTAAGCGTCGTGATTATCGCGTTCGAGATGTCGTACAAGATAGCCAACACAAGCTGGATACAATTAGCGTTCAGTGGCGTAGTAATCGTGGCCATTTGCCGCCTTCATTCCTCCTTACGCGAAGTCATCCTTGTGCAACTCGTCTTGATGGCCGCTCTGCTGGTTTGCGTGGCAGTACCATTCCTCGTGGATTTGCGTACCACCCCAAGAGAACTACTGCGGCCTGGCGTTGTACCGGCCGCCAGGTTAATTCGGAGCGTGGCTGAAGACGAAGTTATTTCGGAATTCCTGAAGAGCGACTTTGACGCTCAGGAGTTTCAGTCGTATCAGGAGAGCTTTCGTAACATTGTTCGCGCGCCGGATTTGGGCAACGCGAATGACAACGCAAAACGGCGAGCTCTACTGTTCCTCAGGCATCTTGCCCTTTGGAAAGAGTTACCCACCGATACAAAGTGGTATGAAGTGGAAATCAAGGAAGCGGACCTGGCGCAGATACGGGCATTTCCACGAGCGCATTGGCGAAAGCTCGCGCATGGTAATTTCGCGATGACCGAAGTGACCCAGGGAATGCGAACCCGTCAACACTTGGTCGACGCTCCATTTCTGACAAAGATGGCGTCCATAGGCGATCAACTTAATCGCGAGGATCATGGTTTCAATGCCGTGATTCTGATCGGACTTAACGAACGGGAACCTCTCACGGTCCTAGACGGAAATCATCGGCTGCTAGCCGCGACACTCGCATCTCCCATTGGCCTCAACAAATTGAAGTTCCTTTGTGGGTTGTCGCCTCGCATGACTGAATGCTGTTGGTATAACACCAACTTCATGACTCTTTTTCGATATGCGAGAAGCAAGCTGGCGCGGTCAATTCGCAATCCGGAAGCAGAGCTTGCACGCACCTTGCAAAGCCCTGGATGATTCGGATGAAGATGCATTCGCCAGGGACGAAAGAATCGCCTTCCTTCAACCGCCACGGGAACTGCTGAATTTAATGCCTGACAACGGACTCCACGAAAAATGGGACGGGAATATGACACTTCGAGCAACTCTTGCCGTAGTGAGGTACTTGCCGGAAACAATGACAGCCAGACAGCAAAAGCTGTTTTTCGCGGAGGTGGAGAGTTGCTTCAATATTGATCGGCCTTGCATCGTGCTTGAGTGCTCAAAAGTGGGAAAGATGGACACGTCTGTGATTCACCTTTTGCTTTGTTGCCTGGAAGAAGCCATGAAGCGCAATGGCGACGTAAAGCTTGCAGCACTCCCTCCGGCATCAAGAGCTCTTTTGGAGGTCACGGGAGTAGACCGGATCCTTGAGGTGTTTGACACGGCTGAGGAAGCGGTTGAAAGCTTCCGTCGGCCCCGGGTCGGAGTTGCTCCCCAACTGAATATGAGCGATAGCTTCTAGCGGGAGTCGGAGAATGAAGCGCAATCGCTTCAGGATGGTCATTCTGAGGTTCCCTGCAATTACGAGGAAGGGGAGGAAATCAATGAGAATAGCAAGTAGTTTGGTAGGAAGGCAGATCGCGAGCAGCCTTGTACTGTTCATGGCGTTGACGTGCATTGGATCAGCCGCGGCGCAGGAGCCGGTAACATTTCCCAGTCAGCAGCCTCAAATCGGGTCGTCTATCCCGGATCAGTCGAAAGACTCGGATCGCCGCGCTGGAAATCTGGATCTCGATTCCATCCGGTCTGAAGAAGCCTACCCGGACAACCCAGTCCCTGCGCGCCCCCAAGTTGATGATCAGGGTGGACGGCCTGGGACTTCATCATCCTCCGCCCAACAGGCACAAGATGGCACGCCGAAACCGGTTGGCACCGCTGCAGCACCGTACGAGAAGACCACCGGTGTTGCGGCCTCCAGGCCCGTTGGAGCCGCGATCGCGCCGGCAAAGCAACGGCGTGCGCGCTTAATCCTGATCCGTGTTGGCGTGATCGTGGGGGGCGCGGTCGCAATCGGAACAGTCGTGGCACTCTCCCACGGGAGCCCAAGTCGACCGAATTAGGATTTGGCCCAGGACACTAAGAGGATCGAGGGGAACAGCGATGCGAGCACTTCGAAATAGCAGTCGAGCCAAGTTTGTAAGCTTTTCCGGTATTGACGGCGCTGGAAAAAGCACGCAGATCGAATCATTGTGCACTCGGCTGAAAGAAGACGGTCATAGAGTGCTGTTGATTAGGTTTTGGGATGATATCGCGAAGCTGACACAGCTCAGGGAAGGCACAGGGCACCGAATATTTAAAGGGGATAAGGGGATTGGAAGTCCGGCCGCACCGATTAACCGGCGAGACAAGAATGTCAGATCATGGTTCATGACCGGAGTGCGGTTGTGCCTTTATTTCATCGACGCAATCTCGGTCCGGTTCGTAGTGAAAAAAGCATTGCGCTCTGAAGCTGATCTCGTGGTCTTTGATCGATACATTTATGACGAGCTTGCGAACCTGCCATTGCGCAAGCCATTCATTCGCGCATACGTTCGACTGATTATCAAGTTAGTTCCCACGCCTGATACCAGCTACTTACTGGATGCGGATCCGGTCAAGGCTCGCGCGCGAAAGCCTGAGTACCCGCTCGAGTTTCTCCATTCAAACCGTCAGTCCTATCTGGATCTATGCAAGCTGATTGGTGGGATAACTGTCATACCTCCGATGTCCATCCAGGAGGTCGAGCGAGCCGTTCTCAAGCACGCTCAACGCGCGTTATCATTCGGAACTGCACAACAAGCAAGCAACGGCGCCATAGAGTTGAGGGATTACGGCGATGAACTGGCTGAGTTAGAGAGCCAGCGAACACGCCCCACTGCTTCCTGACGCCACGCAACTCCAGCCGGTTCCAGTGAAAGCGCGTTGCACATGTCATTCCCTACCAACGATAGATCGTCACATCGTCCAGATAAGCAGTGGCGGTACCATTCCCCGCCAAATATCCGTCCAGTTGAAAATTCGTCAACAGCGTAGGGGCCCATCCGAGCGCAAAGGCAGACGGTACGGTGATGTTCAAAACCTGTTCTGAGCCGTCAAGCCAAACAGAGTTATATGTAACGTTGCCGGAGTCGTCGCGCGAATAATTGACCTCAATGTGGTGCCAGGTGTTGGTGGCCCACAGATGCGGGTTACATCCAGCCTTTGAGTGCAGCCAAGCATCCACCGGTCTCTCCGGAGTACCCTTGTTCGCGGTGTAATCCCAGGTACCCGACCACCCATCGCACTGGAATCCGAAGATCACCGTCTGCCCATTCGCCATTACCTGGTTCAAATCCATCTCAACGTTAGCAATAGAAGTGGAGGGGGACGGCAGGTAGATCCATGCGTCATAAAAGAAGTTCGTTGAAGTCGTATCGTCTCCAAAGGAGGCGTAGAACCGCTGGTCGCCATAATTCGAGTAATTGCTCTGAAACTTCCGTGCGCTCCCACTAAGTGAAGGCGAGTTGACGAGGTTCGTCACTCCAGCCGAACCGCCGGCAGAGGCGGTGTCCCTCTGTCCTACCCATCCGCTCAAGACTTGCAAACCGCCAACTCGGATCGCATCCGAAGGAATTCCGTTCGTCACAGCGGCTGCCCCGATTGTGATTCCAACATCCGTGACGCACGAGGAACCTGCTTCACCCCATGCCTTGACGTGCAGGGTATGCGCTCCCGCTCCAGCCGCAACCATCGCCTGTACTGATGTGCTATGCACGATGGTCGTATCAGCGCTGTTGTCGAGCGAATAGCCCATGGCTGAAGTATTTTGCGATGAGCAGTTCGCGGCATTAGCGGAGAGAGCGAATGGTGATCCGACTTCGGCGCCATTTGAAGGGCTGCTCACAATGACCGTCGCGAACGCAGGGACTGCGAAGATCGCAAAAATCAATGGACTGTAGCATAACATTTTCATAGGTTTATCCTTTTGTGATTTCTTCGATCCAGAATTGCGGCCGTCGAAAGAAGTGATCTTCAGGTTTTACCCAGCTTGTTGTCAGCGCGCAGCCAACGTGGGCGCGGAGTAGAATAGACAACTGAAACAGGCGTCATGAATGGCGTGTGATTGCGCAGTTTTTTCCCGTCACCATGGCAATAGCGAACGAGATTCCCATTTTTGAGCTAAATGGTGAACTAAGCGCGACAAGAATTCGATGGCATTTCGGTTACCCGGTCCCGTTGCCGTAAAGGCTTTGCGTCTAGCAATTTCGGGCGTTAGTTCTGACTAAGCGCACATCGAGGAGAGGATGCACGCCTGCGTAATCGCATATGGCGCGACCTTCTGCACTATGTGATCACTTAGGTCTCGAACCTTTGACCTTGATCCAGACAATGCAACTGGTGTCTGTGTAAAACAGTACACTTATTACAGGTAAATATCATCCTTTATTTCGGAATAAGTCAGAATTAGCGTGAATAATGAGGAACTAATTAGCTAGTTGTATGATTGGTGCTTGTATTTATGAAGCCGATGTAGTTATTTGGTAGCTACTTATCTTGAAAACGTTGGCTTCTCTAATTCAACAAAGTGCTGTAGTTTTAGTTGCTTGCACCGAATTGCTGGGCGAAGCAGACAGTACGTTCGGCCATGCAAAGCGACAGGCCGAAGTTTGGCGCAAGGAGAGACTGATTGAGCGAGGCGCGTAGCGCCTTGGCAAGAATAATGAAATGGCCGTCTGTTTGAGGGTAAACGCCCCCGAAACCGCAAAAGTCACGGAGCCCTTGTTTCCAAAGAACTCCGTGACTCAAGTCCAGAAGCTGTGTAACCTGAACGTTGACACTACGCGCTTTGCGTCAATGGTCTTGGCCGGCTTTGACTAATGACGGGAATTCCATCATCGATCGAGTGAGATTCCTGACGCGATGCTAATTGCGAATGCTTCTTCATTGCGTACTTCGTTTTCGCGCTGCCGATGTTCCCACTCTGGCGAAGATCATCCAAGGCTACTTTGCTGCCGACATCGCGCTCTCCGATGGCATTGAATAGCCGGCTCTTGTGCGCACAGACAATTGGTCTAGCCCGGGCTCGCTCGCTTTCACTTGGATCACACGATATCTATCATCACGCTTCGCACTCGTGGGAACGTATGACAAGGTGTACTGACTGCGGATCCTGCGAGCAACCTCCTCGCAGATTGGCACAATGTCGTTGGATGACCGCGGAAAGAAAGCCTCGCCGCCTGTCTCCGCAGCAAGGCGTCTCAGCACTCCTGGGTTGCGGTCGCCGTCTAAGGTATCGTAGATGCCGATCGTGTATATCATTACCCCGGAGTGCCGGGCCAAATCGATAAGGTCGACAAAAGTGTGTTGACTTGCATTGTCGCCACCGTCACTGATCAGGATCAGGACTTTCTTCTCTCGATCGCCCTGTTTGAGATGGTCGAGACCGACAGCGACTCCATCGAAGAGAGCGGTTGGACCATTCGCCGTGATTTCTGAAAGGGCGAGTTGCAATTGATCGCGCCTGTCTGTAAATGGTATGTCTGCGGGAAGTCCAAGAGATGCGTGGTCACCGAAATTTACTACGAACATCTGGTCGTGGGGATTGCTGGTGCGAGCAAATGCCAGGGCCGCCACAATGGCGTCCGAGTGCGTGGATCTCATACTCCCACTGTTATCCACAAGAATGCCGACAGTCACCGGGATATCGTCGTGACTGAAGGTCGCGATCTGTTGAAGGACGCCATCTTCGTATACCTGAAAGTCACCTTGATTGAGACCGGCCACAACCAAATCGTAGGGATCAACGACGGTTGCGTTCAGAATCACCAGGTCGCCATCCATTTTGAGCGTATATGCGGCTGTGGCGCCAGAGGACGCTTGAGACGCCTGTGAACTCCCTATCATTGGAACAAGGATAGCGAGAATTAGAGCCGCCAGCCGCCGCAATGCGGAAGCATTCCTCAGCTGATGTCGCGATTGAGTAAGGAAAAGTGCAAATAGTTGCAACTTCTCTGTTCTCTCGATGGCTGTAATGAGTGAAGTCATCTTAGTCATCTATCCTCTCCTCCACCTCAAGGTGGAAGCGACCAATTATCGTGCGCAAACGTACGATTGAGCGGACAACGGCAGCGATTCGGGCACATGCTTTATGCTGTCCATCGTTTGCGCGTCGCCTCAGACGACTCGCGACTCACTTCTCAATTGACTCGCGCCCGCCGCCTCAAGGACCGAACAACATATGACCGGATGAAAGCGACAGCAGTACTGCAGCAGTGCTTTGACACAGTTTCATTTGTCTGTGCTCTTTTGCCCGCCTCGCATCCTCTGCGCTTCTAACCCGGGCTCTTCCTGCCGTCCTGTAACTGGGAATCTCATGTCCGGACTTTGCACGGCGTTGTACCCGTGTCATGTCCTTCAAGAAGCAGTGTTACTTAAGCATTTGATTATTGCTGGCTAATATTGACCTGAGCATTTACCGGTAATTGAGACACGGGATAGTCTGGACCAGATTCGGTCGAGTCGCCGAGAGCATCTCAGCGACGATGTTCAAACATTCCCCTGCGTCGCGAGGCAGGCAGCCATTTTATTCATAAGTAGAGACCCCCTTGAATATCAGTTACATATCTCGCGCACAAGAGTTATCTCCTTACGCGGACGTGCGGGAACTTGCATCCAAGTGACCATTGAACATCTTGGGGGATTTGATGCGAGTCAAACTATACACTCTTTCAAGCCTTGGCCCTCTGTTGCTTCTCGTCGGTTGCACCGGTTCTAGCATCCAACCAGCGCCGACTCCCATGCCTACACCCACGCCTGTCGCAACCATATCGTCCATCAACCATGTCATCATCCTGGTGCAGGAGAACCGGTCGCTTGATAACTACCTGGGTCAACTGCGCCAGTACTGGGCGCAGAACGGATATCCTGACCAAGCGTTCGACGGCCTGCCGCAGTTCAATCCGACTTCGGGCGCAGCTCCCCTGCAGGGGCCTGCGCCTTCGAACACAGGATGCAATCCCAACGACCCGGCGCCAAGTGATTGCATTCCCGATACCACCAATCCGGTCACATCGTTTCATCTGAAAACCATGTGCACTGAGAACACCAGCCCTTCATGGGACGAAGCGCATAATGATTGGGATATCAACGACAACTTGGGAAACAATCCGGCGGCCAATAATGGCTTTGTCTATACCGCCGCTTACGACGGCCGAGCCCTCGACTACTACGATACCAACGGGACTCGCGCTATGGGTTATTACGATGGCACCGACTTGAATTTCCTCTATTTCATGGCCTCGAATTTCGCCACGTCCGACCGCTTTTCAATCCTGTTATGGACCGCACAAACATCAGCCGCGAATACCTGCTGGGAGCTACCTCAGGGGGATACGCCTATCCCAACGGAACCGACGCCGCGGACACGCCCCAGCTCACAACCATGACCATATTCCAGGACATGCAGAATGCCGGCGTTACGTGGAAGATTTACGTCGATCCCACAGGCACTGGTTGCGCGAGCCCATACCAGGCTTCGTGCCTGATGAAGGCGAGCTATTTATCGAACTTCACCTACGCGCAGACAGTAGTAAGCACCTATCCGCAAAATATTCAGCCCATCTCGCAATACCTTACCGATGTGCAGAATGGCACGCTGCCACAGGTTGCCGAGATTGAACCGGCCTCAGCCGCTGGATTGGACGAACATGGAACCGATACGGACTCGGACGGGCCCACAAACCTTCAGACGGGCGAGGCCTGCGTCGAGTCGCTCATCAACCCGCTAATGAAGAGCCCTTCGTGGAGCAGTTCGGTGCTGTTCTGGACCTACGACGAATCCGGCGGCCTTTACGATCATGTTTCGCCACAGCCTATGCCAAGCCCAGACGGTATCGCTCCGAAGGACCTGATGTCCGGCGACATCTGCACCACTTCCACTGGGCCAACCTGCAACTTCACATGGACTGGTTATCGCATCCCCCTCGTGGTAGTTTCACCGTACGAGAAGAAGAATTACGTCGACCACACCGTTGCGGATTACACCGCGATTCTGAAGTTCATTGAGACACGATGGAGTTTGCCCGCGCTGAGCGCGCGCGATGCGGCACAGATGGATATGACGGAGTTTTTTGACTTCAGCAATCCGCCGTGGACGACGCCGCCCACCCCGCCGGCGCAAAACACCAGCGGAGCGTGCTATCTTAACCAACTGCCGTAATGCCGGAGCGTCCTCTCCCCGATCTTCTACACAACGTCGGGTCTTAATCGGCCTTCTGCGACGGCAGATATTAAACGCAACAATTGACCCGCCGCACCTGATGCAGGTGTCGGTCGAATGTGCTCAGACAATCGTCTGAGCCAGCCCTAGGATCATGTTCAGAGAAGAAGTGGGACAGTCGTTATAAGGGCAGGTCCGCTTCGTCATTGCAAATGAGGTTACAACATGTCAACAATCCTGATCGTTCTATTGGTACTTTTTCTGCTCGGAGGCGGGGGCTGGGGATATTCGCGGTGGCGTCGTTAACCCGACTGGGGGATAAACCGATATGTGTGCGGGTTGATCTTTCTTGCTGGACGCATGAAGAAAGATCGCCTGCGAGTTCGATACGGAGATTCACTGCTCGTTGTTCGAAGAAGGATCACTTCATGAAAAAGAAGAGCCGGATCGAGATAGCAAGAGAGATTGTCGCCTATGTTAAAAGAGAGATGGATCAGCCGCGACTAACCGAGTCGGTCCGCAACAGTCTCCGTGACCAGGCCACACTGACCCAGGATAAGCCTGCGACCAATTCTATGCGAGCGTGATTCCTGGTCCTTTGAGTGCCACCACACTCAGCTCTAATTTTCCCAATTGTTCCCATGCTAGGCGGTGCTGGTAGGCTTCGATCGAGTTTGCGCAGAGGCCGAAGCTGGAGGCCTCTCGGGGCTAACCTCGGGTAATCGATCAAGCAGGACCGCATTTAGCAGCGACTTGTGAACCTTGATGCGTCCGTTGTATTCAATAAACCCGAGTTTGCGAAATATATTCCTGAAGAAACACACGCGGGAACGTGTGGTGCCAACCATTTCCGCAAGGGTCTCTTGCGATATCTTCGGTATGTATTGTTCCGGATCGTCCGGCTTGCCCAATTCCGTCATCATCAGGAGTATTCGCGCCATGCGCTTTTCACTGGAGTTGAAAAAGCTGATCGATCAGATCAGCCTGAATGCGCATGCTTCTTTCCAGAATGACCTTCAAAAAGAGGTCAGAACAACTATGCTCCACATGCATTCAATTTCTCCAGGGATAGCGGAGCTTCTTCTTTCCACCAGCATCCCTTGCGGACTGCGCAGGCGCACATCTCAATCAAACTTCACCGCGGGATTCCTCGAGCGGCGGGATGATCTGTTCAAGTTTGCTCATTTTTCCCGAGATACTTCAAGTACTTTTGGATCGCATGACCGCAAATTGAGTATGATGAACCTCGTCGGAAATCCGACTACAGAAGCAATCGCCATCAGGGCCTCATCCCGATGAAAGTCTGGCGCCCAAGGCGAGGCGTAGCGTGCAATGAAAGAACGGAACCGATGCTTCCTCCACAAAAGACGCGTGAATTGGCCCGCAGCCTCGTTGCCAGTGAGGAAGATGCAAGTACGACGTCCCTGCAAACTGAACCTGCAACTGTGCGCGTCTACGAGCGTCTGCGCCGACAACTTGGAGCCCCCGTGGGGACTGACGCTTTTCAAGCACTCGCTTCCCGTGCTTTGGCTCTTGCCAAGTCAGAATCTCCCCGGCTTAGCGCTGTGCAGTTCACGGCGAATGGAGGCTTGCGCGGACTCGGCGAAGTTGAATCCCAGACGGATGCGGACGAGGATGGCGAGGCCGGAACTATTCTGATTGCTCAACTGCTCGGACTGTTCCTGACGTTTCTCGGTGAGGCAACAACGCTGCGTTTGATAGAAGACTTACGCCTTCAGTCTGACATCGGGGCTGAGTCGGTTGCGACCTCAGTCGACCCTGGAGAACTGGAGTCCGATGGACCGGTAATGGCCGCGGCTTTCGAGGACCTTCTGCTGGAGATTGACAGGCTGCGAAGTGTGAGTGACCATGTTGAAGCCCTGGCGGAGATGCATCCCGGCATGGAAGATGGACTCGTGAGTGTTGCTGGAAACATTCGCAGTATTGCCACGGTTCTGGACGTTTTTACTCTTATCCGAAGCAAGGCTGGCGGTTCACAGGAAGACGGACCTGACCCGGAAACGAATCTCTTTATGAATTGAGATCCACGAGCGCTACACCGAGAGCCGTGGGTTGCGCACCGGATGAGAAACGCCGCAGCTCCAGGTAGGATTCCGAAAAAACGGAATCACACCCCTACCCTCTTACAATGGGTTGAACGGCAATCGAAATCTGTAATGAAGAGTTACATGACGGCTAACCCAGGAATGCGAAACTTGGCTCATCGTCTTCTTATTTATGAAGCCGATGCCGGCAAATCCTCCGAACCAGGGGAGTCGCCGACCATTCGTGTCTATGAGAAGCTCCGCAAGAGTCTTGGTGAGTTTGTTGGAGCGACCGGTTTTCACTCGCTGGCTTATCGTGCGTTGACGCTGGCTAGGCCGGAAGCGCCTATTCTTCGCTCAGCGCGGATTGCCGCGGATGGATCTTTACAGGGCCTGGGCGAAATGGACACTCAATTCGACACGGACACGGATCCGGCCGGCAATGGAGAAATCATTCTCATCGCCCGCTTACTCGGACTGCTTCGTCTCTTCCTGGGCGAAGCCTTAACACTCAGCCTTCTGCGCAATGCGTGGCCAGGTGAAGTCTTTGACGATCGCAATTCGGTCCACGGGAGAAAAGCGTGAGCACCCAAGACAAAGTGAAGATCAACAAACTGCCCACTGGAGTTCCGGGCCTTGATGAGATTGTGGGCGGTGGTCTCCCGGAATTCTCATTCAACATCATTGCGGGTGCACCCGGAAGTGGGAAGACGACGCTGGCACACCAGTTTGTGTTTGCGAATGCGACCCCGGAACGTCCTGCTCTCTACTTCACCGTCCTCGGCGAGTCCGCAATAAAAATGTTGCGATATCAGCAACAGTACACATTCTTCGATCCGTCAAAGCTGCACGGCTCCATTCGCTTTGTCAACCTGAGCCAGGTTGTCCTCGAGAAGGACCTAGGCGCGGTTTTGGAGGAGATTACCAGGGAAGTTGAAAAGGCCAATCCCGCCGTCGTGGTTGTGGATTCCTTCCGCACCATGGTAAGGAAACCGGAGAGTGACATGGACCTGCAATCCTTCATTCAGCGGTTAGCCCTGTTTCTGGCGAGTTGGCAGGCTACAACTTTCCTCATCGGCGAATATGCTGAGGAGGAACTACGCGATAATCCCATCTTTACCGTCGCCGATGGCCTGCTCTGGCTGCGCCAGACGACGGAGCGAAATTCAATTGTTCGGAAGTTGCAGATCATCAAACTGCGCGGGCAGGATTCTGTGCCGGGGTTGCACACCTTCCGCATTACCGACGCCGGCGTGCAAGCCTTCTCGCGCACGTTTGGTTTGACCGCACGCAAGAGGAATCCGCCCGGCGGTCGGCGCCTTTGCTTCGGTATTCCGGAATTGGACAAGATGCTGGATGGAGGCGTGCCCGAGGGCGATAGCATACTCGTGGCAGGGTCTTCGGGAACCGGGAAATCTGTTCTGGCAACCCAATTCATTGCAGATGGCATAAGCAAGGGGGACCCGGCAATCATAGCGGTTTTTGAGGAACGTCCGGAAGCGTATGCGTTGCGGGCCACTAATTTAGGCCTGGATTTGGAAACACCGCAGAAAGACGGGAAACTGACGATCCTGTATCTCCGTCCCCTCGACCTGTCAGTGGATGAAACCATGCAGTCGATCCTCGATGCCGTGCAGCAGATCGGCGCCAAGCGCCTGGTGATCGATTCCCTGGCCGGCTTTGAGATGGCTCTGTCGCCGGGCTTCCGCGCCGACTTTCGCGAATCGCTCTACCGGATGATCTTCGCTTTGACAGGAATCGGGGTGACGATTCTGAGCACAGTTGAAGTGGATGAGTCTTTCACGGATTTTCCGTTCAGCACCTACTCGATTTCTTTCCTTTGCGATGACATCATCCGGATGCGCTACGTATCCATCGATGGGCAGCTTCGCAAGATCATGGTTGTCATCAAGATGCGGGGCGGAAACCATGCCAAGGATATCCGCGAATATGAAATCACATCCAAAGGCGTAGTTATCCTCGGCAAACGCCTCACAAACTTTCAAGGTCTTATCAGCGGAGTTCCCGTCCATTCGGACCGTTCCAGCCTGAAGGAAGAACCCGCGCCGGAGCCTGGAATCGGGAGTAAGAGCTGAAGAAACTCTTTGCCGCGTTGCGCGGCCGTGTCGCGCAGAAGGACCGAGGGTGGTTTCCGGGCAATTCGAGACTTGTAGAAATCTCTGCCTCAAGTTGAACCCGTCGGCAAACGCCCTACCCAGACCTGAGTTCCTGGACGTATTCGCCGCTCATCCTTCAACTCCTAAACCGGCAAATTGGACTTGAGGGTGTCCTAAAGGGGACAGACATCCGCATGCGTCTTTCTTAATATTGCTCCTCTGGTGCCTTATGTAGCGGTCCCGCAGATCAGCCGCCCAGCGCCGGAATTGAGATCAACACAGAGGAGCCAACAAAATGAAGCCAAGCACTGAGAACGAAGTCGAAGGTAAAATCCACGAAGTGAAGGGCAAGATCAAGGAGAAGGTGGGTCATCTGACGAACGACCCTAACCTGGAAGGCGAGGGTGCTGGCGAGAATCTAGCTGGGAAGATCCAAAATAAGGTTGGCCAGGTGCAAAAGGTCATCGAAAAACCCTGAGTCAGAACTCTGATTGAAGTCTTTCCATCCCAGTGCTGGCCATTGAAAGCCCACGGAAAATCTAGAATGTAAAAGCCAGCCCGCCCTGAATTCCACGCTGGTTCTGCGCAAAAACCACGACCGAGCCATCGCTCAGCACATAAGGCCGGTAACCCTCGGCCAACAGGTTGCGCAGATCCAGCAGAGCTTCAAAACCGCTAACTCCGTCGTGCCGCCTATGAATCGGCTGACAAAGATGCAGGTTCAGATACGGCGCAACCGCGTCGGCCGAATACGGCGCCACTCGCGTTACAATCTCGTCGGGCTGCCAGCGGTAGCTCGCTCGCCAGCGCGTTCCTGTGCCTTCAAGCGTTCCAGAGAGCGACAACGCGTATGTTTGTGTGCGTCGCGGGTGGGCGGTGGCCAGTGCCTGCTCCAACGAGGCGCCCCGCGAGTTCGCCGCCATGGCCAGCGCATCGCCGGTGGCGTAGCTTACCCGCACCACGTTGCCGCCAGGCAGTTGACGCACCAACGTAGCCGTCATTCCGGCGCTCGTGTAGTTAGATCCTGCCGCGCGCAGCAATCCACTGGCTGGGTCGAACAACACTGCCCGATTACGAGACTCTGCCGGACGCGTGCCGTTTGTTGCAAAATGGTCGCTTGCCTCAAGAACAGGGTTCTCGATCCTGTCGGCAAACACCAGCACAGTCATCCCGGTGCGGTCCGTCTGGTGCTGCCAGCCAATCTCCTGATGCATGCCGCGCTCAACCACCAGGCTGCCATTGCGCAAAGCCATCTTTGGCATCCAGTTTTGCGCTTGCGACTCATCGGCGTCAGAGTCGTGCGCGAAAGTGGCCATCCTGTAGCGAACCGTCGAGTCTCCTTCGCGCCAGCCCACTTCCGCAAACGGAAGTACCGCCGCCAGCGTGCTCGGCGAATCTCCCGCCAGGTGCGCCACCACCTGCGTCGAGCCCACTTCGGCCTCGAGCTCATCGCCCAGATTCAAATCTTCCCAACTGCGGAAGGCAGCCTCATCCAGCCCAGCGGCTCCATCGCCCCCCGCCAATTCGTTCTCAATCTCGGGATGGATTGCAATGGCGGCAACCGATTGAACGGAGCCGGCAAATCCAAGGTCCTGCCGAAAACCCAGCATAGACTCCATGCCCGCGTCGCTGTCTGGCGCAAAATCCACATGGGCAAGCAGTTCGCGGCTGTTGCTCGGCGTTTCTTCCACTGCCGCTGAAATGCGCTCGCCGCTCTCGCCGAAAGTGCCCTGTTGCCCGGTTGCCATCAGCCGCGCCTTCAACCTGGGCGCGGCTCCCGAACCGTCGGAGACTACTACCAGCGGCCCATCTTCCAGCCATCGCAACAGAGGCCGGTTCGCCGCGGAGCGAAGCGTCCATTTCCAGTCGTCCTGTTGCGCATTCACTTGCCGAGGCTCGGAAGGAAGCCATTGCATCGCTTCATAAAGCGTGCTGAGCGTCAGGTTCACCACCGTGGCCGCACGTACCCGTATATTCTCGCGCAGAGAGGGCAGAAATGAAGTGTTCATCGCCTTCAACGAGTACTGGCCCGGAGCCAGTGACGCAATCAGGAAACGCCCTTCGCTGTTGGTGTAAACGCTCGTAATGACTGAGAGATCGGGGCGCAGAAGCAGCACCTCGGCGCCAATCTGCGGAACACCGGCAGAGTCGCGCACGACCCCCGAAACCGATCCAGGAGCGGCTCCGCGGACCGGAGTGGTGCTCAGGGCAATCAGCACGACGAAAACAACGAGATGGAGCCTGCGCATGATCACAATGGGTGACTTTGTGCGGCGTCCCTGGCAATGAACCTGCGAAATGAGCCCGCGCAGTTTTTCCGATCTTCCGTCAGATAAACCATGTGCGCGGTGTACTTCCTATTCCACGACAAAAGGTGCCGATTGCGCAATCTCTTGTTTCGAGATTACGTCATTTATTTTGATCGTCACCTTGTACTTTCCCGGTTGCAGCCCCGCCATCGGCAGAGATTTCTCCACCGTCAACTGGTCGCTGTGCTGGCCAAGATCCTTCGAGGCCAGCTCCTTTTCAAAGATCACCGAGTTTGTCGTTGTGTCGATGATCTGGTATGTCACTGTCGCCGAATTGCTCTTGGTAGCTTCGTCAATGCCCAGGTTGTACACCTGCATCCAGAAATTCAGCTCCTGGCTTCGTTTGAAGTTCACTGGGGTCGCCGGATTCGCAGCCACTCGCGGGCAAATGTGGGTATTGCCAATCACGCAACTCCCCGCGCCAATTTCGCGCGAAGAAACGATGTTCATCTCGTCCCCGAGGATCAGCGACGACGTCGCCAGCTTCTCGTCGTGGAATGTCGGCACCTCAAACCCTTTGCCGTAATAACCCAGATGGTCGGGATTGTTCACATCCTTGATGGCGATATCCAACCGGTAGAGCCCGGGCAGCAGCGGAAGCGCCTTCCAGTATACCGACTTGCGGTCCAGCTGCTTTTCCAGCAACTCCGCCGGCTCCTCCACTGAAACCGTGTCCTCCTGGCTCTGTACCACCTTGTGCGTCAGCGTGGTCACCTTTACCAGGATGTTCACAAATCCCTTCGAAACGCCGTCTTTGGTTACGAATGTGATGTCGCGGTTCCTCAATTGAATTGTGATCGGAACCATGACCGTGCTATCGGTCACCTTCACAAAATCCGTCCGGACATCGAACGGGAATACCGGGCCGCTAAGAATCTTGTGCTCCGAGATAAACGAGTCGAGATCGGTGAATTTGATCGGCGGAGGCGCAAACAGCTTGGCTGCCATATCGATGCGGTCGAACTGCTTCGACTGGTTCTGCGAAGACATCGGCCCCGCTCCCAGTGCCTCCATGCCGCCCTTGAAACGGTCTGCCTTCTTGGTCTGGCCCGTCTCTTCCGATTGCGTCAGGCCCGCGCCCGGAACCCGCAGCAAAGCGTCCTTCTCGCTGCGGTCGATCGTGTAGTGGTAATCGCCGCACTGGCAGGTGTCCACGAACTCAAGGTCAATGTTCTCACCAATGCCCTCAAGATAGCGGTAGTGCCATATCTCGAACGGAAACGTCGAGGTCTCGCCGCCGCCCTCTTCAATGGGCCGCTGGTAAGCGCCTCCGGAGGGGTGGGAGTCAATCGAATCCGGCTTGCCGAAGGATATATAGATATGCCCACGGTCGGTCTTCCAACCCGGCTTGCCAGCGGCAAAGCGCTCGTTTGCATATTGAATGCGCCTGTAATGCTCCTCGCGGAACTCGTTTTCCGGCGAATCCGGATTCGGGTTGCGCCGCAACCAGAAATTCTCAATGAACGCGTCCCGCTCCTCATCGTTACTCAGGCTCTTGAACGCCTTCGACTCTTCGTCGGTAATGATCCAGACCACATCCTGGTTGAGCCAGGTCTTGTAGGCGCCCTTCAACTCCTGCCGAACCGCCTTTTGGGCCGCGATTTTCTCCTTGTCGGAGCGTTCGCGCTTCAGGGGGTCAACTTCCTGGTCCTGCTTCTGAGCTGAGGCGGCTGGGGTGGATGCCTGCTGGGCAACCATACCGCGTCCGGGAACCATTGCCAGGCCGCAACCCAGTGCGACGGCGAGAAAAGTGCGTCTGTTGAACGTCATTGCCTTCAAAACTCCTGCGAACCTCTATTCTACGGGTCCCGATAAGGCTGGGCAAGATTCCAATTGGAGCCGGCTTGCGTTTTGGACGCGCAATCGACCCCAAGGTAAGCCGAAAAGTACTTCGACCCTCCAAGAAATCCAATCGAAACCCCCGCGAATCCGACCCCCACCTCGAATTTTGAGACCCTTAAGGCTCCTTTAACGTCAAAAAGCCAAGCGCAAATCTTCTGCCACTTTGATTCCAAGACGCTTCCTCGGTTTTTCTGCCGCTCGGCCTTTGCCGACGGCCGGGTTTCCCCGGAATTGCCCAACCAGCCTTCGGGCCGGAACTGCCCGCTTGTGAATCGATTTTGCAGAGAGCGGGAACCGTAACCGCTGGAATTGCGTACACTGAAATCGGGGAGACCTGGAGCACGCACCCATCATGAAAAAGATAATTTTGATCGTACTCGCCGTTCTGGTGGCCGCCGGCCTCGTGTCGTTTTTCATCTACAGGCAGCAATCTGGCTACACCAAGGTCCTGACCGCCAAGCTGGTCAAGCAGGATCTGGCCACGGTCGTCAGCGGAACCGGCCAGATCAAGGCCAAGAATTACGTCAATCTCGGCGCCACCGCCATGGGCCGTGTCACCCACTTCTTTGTGAAGGAGGGAGACATGGTCAAGAAGGGCGAGACCGTCGCTACGATCGAGCACGTGCAACAGGAAGCGAACGTCACCGGCCAGCAGGCCGCCATCGCTGCTGCCAAGACGGATATCGCCTCTGACATCGCCGCCGAAAAGACCCAGGAAGCCAATGTCGATCATGCCAAGGCCGACCTTGAGCAGAAAAAGCTCGATTGGGATCGTGCCCAGGCTCTGTATAAAGACGGCATCATGGCGAAGCAGGACTATGACGCCAAGAAGGCCGCCTACGACCTTGATGTCGCGTCCGTTGCCCAGGCAGTGGCCCAGCTCAACCAGGCCAAGGCACAGACAGACTCTGCTCGCGGACACCTCGGCACCGCTGTCGCCAGCCTCACCTTCAATCAGGATCTGCTCGACAGAACCGTCGCCATCGCCCCATTTGACGGCATCGTCACCAACGAGCCCATCCGCGAAGGCGAAACCGTGGTTGAGGGAATTCAGAACGCGGAAGGCTCCACGCTGATGACTATCGCCGACATGAGCGTGGTCACCGCCGAAGTCAAGGTCGATGAAACCGACATCGTCAATATTTCCATCGGCCAACCCGCCGAGGTCACCGTAGACGCCATTCCCGGCAAGGTCTTCAAGGGACATGTGACCCTCGTCGGCGACCAGGCCCTGCTCCGCTCCACCGGCCAGGCCACCTCCACATCGACCACCGGAACCGAGGAAGCCAAGGACTTCAAAGTCGTGGTTACCCTGGACACAGTCTCGAACGAACTTCGCCCCGGCCTCTCCACGACCGCCAAAATCACCACGGCGCACAAGCCCAATGTGCTCTCGCTGCCCATTCAGGCCCTAACCATGCACAACCCCGACGACGACAAGCCAAAGACCGCGGGTAACGTGCAGGCCGCCTCCACTTCCACCCCCAAGACCGCTCCCATCCAGGGTGTCTACGTGCTGGAAACCGACAAGTCCGGCAAGCTCCGTGCCAGGTTCGTTCCTGTTACCACAGGGATTACCGGCGCAACCGACATAGAAGTTCTCTCCGGTCTCAACGAAGGCCAGGAGATCGTTACCGGGCCCTTCAAGACCCTGCGCGCCCTCAAATCCGGCTCGCTCGTCAAGCGGGACACCGAAAAGCCCGTGGTTCCGGCGTCCGGCTCGTCCTCGTAATCGAGTTCACCCCATTCCCGGCGAACCGCATTGGCGCTTCGCCCATCACTGAGGGTTCTCTTCTCCCGAGATTCGGGCAGGAACCCTCAAACCCCTGGCAAAGGAAGAAACTCGGATGGCTTTGGAAACCAGCAGCGCAGCAGTCGCACAGCCCACGGTCCGCCCCACCGGCGATGTCATTGTTGTCGAAGACCTTTGGCGCACATACGATATGGGGTCCGAGCAGCAGGTCCAGGCCCTGCGCGGCGTCTCCATGCGCATCAAGCACAATGAGTACGTCGCCATCATGGGCCCCTCCGGTTCGGGTAAATCCACCCTCATGAACTTGATCGGCTGCCTCGACACGCCCTCCAAAGGCAAATACTGGCTCAACGGCCAGCTCGTTTCCGAGCTCGACGACGACCAGCTCGCGCGCATCCGCAACAAGGAAATCGGCTTCGTCTTCCAGACCTTCAACCTGCTCGCCCGCGCCACTTCGCTCCACAACGTCGAGCTGCCCCTCATCTATAACGGAACCCCCACCGCCGCCCGCATCGCCCGCGCCAAGGAGTCCCTCACCGACGTCGGCCTCGAGTCGCGGATGAACCACAAGCCCAACGAGCTCTCCGGCGGCCAGCGCCAGCGCGTCGCCATCGCCCGTGCCCTCGTCAATCGGCCCTCCATCATCCTCGCCGACGAGCCTACCGGCAATCTCGACTCAAAGACCGGCGACGAAATCATGGCCCTTTTTGACTCCCTCCACGCCAACGGAAACACCATCGTCCTCGTCACCCACGAGCCTGACATCGCCGAATACGCACATCGCATCATTCACATCCGCGACGGCCAGATCTTTTCTGACACCCCCTCCAAGCGCGCCCGGTAGCAAATATCCTCCTCTGCTGCCCGCGAAATACTCAGCATCCGAATGGCGATTTCCTCAGGGAGTCGTCATCCGATGCTTCATGGCCCGGGCTATACCGGAATGAGAACCACCATTAAACCGGTATAAATCCCGACGATTCTCCCGCAATTCACGAAGAGATTTCCTGGTCTCTCCCGTTCATGCTTTTCCTACTGTCGCCGATAACTCAACTGTTGGCCCACTACACCTAATCGGGCCGCTACATGAGCCGTCGCATCGGCCCAGGAGGCAAGGCACCGTGAGATCGATCCAGAATGCCGCTCAATTCCCGGCCCCGCCCCACGTTTCCCATCTGGGCCGCTCCACTCTCGGCCCCGCCCTCCTTGAACTCGACCCGCCGGCCCTCCAACTCGCGGGTATCAGCGCCGCATGGCGCAAGCTCCTGATGCAGGCCGAGATGGCCGCGCCCCACATCCAGGTCGCCGCAATTGAGGGCGAGCACGGCGCCGGTAAGCAAACCCTGGCCCACTACTTATTCAGCCGTTCGCCGCTGGCTAATTCCACTTTTCAGCGGCGGGACGCGCGGGAGTGGCTGGTGACGGACGCTGATCCTTCGTCGCTTGGCGGGTTCACTTATCTTGATCGGGTGGATCTGCTCGCGCCTCCGGGGCAGGGGCTTTTGTTGCGTGTTTTGAAGGCTTTACAGGACCGTCCCATGGGCCGTGCCGTGCTTCTGGCGGGTTCGCAGACGTCGCTGCGGCAGATGGCGGGGCAGGGGTTGCTGATGCCGGATCTGGCGTTCCGGCTGACGGCGGTGCGGCTGGCGATTCCTCCGTTGCGGCAGCGCAGGGAGGATATCGCGCCGATCGCGCAGTGTCTACTGGACCGGATCTGCGAGCGCTATCAGCAGCGGCCGGTTGCGCTGGGGCCGGGGGCGCTGGCGCGCCTGCTGCAGCACAACTGGCCAGGGAACGTGCGGGAGCTGGGTTCGGTGCTGGAAACGGCGTTGCTGGAGGCGGAGAACGGGGTGATTCGCGCTGCGGATCTTGCTCTGCCGTCAGGGCTTAGTGAGCCGGAGTCACGGGCCGCGGCACAGCCGGAGCCTAGCCCGGAGAGTCTGAATCTGGACTCGGTAATACGGCACCATGTGCAGCAGGTGCTGGAGCTGAACCGGGGCAATAAACTGCGTGCGGCGCGGCAATTGGGCATCAGCCGGTCGACGCTTTACCGGCTTCTCGGGACCGAAGAAGTGCAGGAAAATTGACCGCAAAATCGAGTCCGCATTGTTCAATCGGAGGGTGAAATCAGAGGCCAAAAGTCTGCTTACAAGGTGACAAATCGGGGCGGGGCTCACCCTATGAGGTTACATATCTTGCAGAAACTAACCTCACAAAGTGAGCGATCGCGCGTTTTTTCTGCCCGCACATGGATGAATATGACCAGCGAGTTTGCCTGCAATTACCCATTTTCCCGCAAAAACGGATTTAAACACATCGAGATGCAGCGTAACCTCCTGATTTCAAGTGGGTTTTTGTGTTTTTTGGTGTGTGCGGGGTGAAAGTTCATAGTTCATAGTGTCATCTGAGGTGGGACAGACGCTCGGCCTGCGTTGCTCGAGGGCTCGGTTGAATTGTTATACCATTGGACGTACAATCGGAGGGCACGGGAGCGAATTTCGACGGGAGGGCTTGCTATGCCACAGACCGCAGGAGCAGAAACGAGTGAGCGCCGCACACGCGGTACGCGGCTTGGGTTTCGCGTGGATGCCGAGACAAAGAGGCTGGTGGAACGCGCCGCCGCGCTGGAGCGGAGGAGCCTGACCGATTTTTGCCTTACAGCGCTGACCGAGGCGACGCGGGAGACAATCACGCGGCATGAAAGCCTCTCGCTTTCCGAACGCGACCGCGCGGTTTTCTTCGATGCTTTGATTCACGCTCCAAAGCCCAATGCACGTTTGCGGCGCGCGTTTCGGTCGGCTGAGGAGCGGGTGGTCTCCTAGTGGAGCTTGCGCCCGAACGGCGTTACCGGATAGAGCCGTTGGGGAAACAGCACGACCGGGCCGGTTTCTGCTGCGCAGTGGAAAGTCTCGACAGTTATCTGAAAACGCAGGCATCGCAGGACATGCGCCGCAAGGCCAATGCTGTTTTTGTATTGGTTGCGGAAGAATCCCCGGAAAGAATTGTGGGGTATTTCACATTGTGCGCTTACGGGCTTGCGCCGGGAGACGTTCCCGAAGAGGCCCGGAAACATATTCCCCGGTACCCGCAGGTGAGCGCGACTCTACTCGGCCGGTTGGCAGTGAGTTTGGAATTTCAAGGGCAACGGCTGGGCGCGGTTCTATTAGCCGAAGCACTGCGCAAGGCTTACGAAAATGCCGCCGTTGTGGGGTCATCGATGGTCGTAGTGGACGCAATCGACGATCGAGCGGCGCGGTTCTACCGGGCCCATGGATTCATTCCGTTGCCCGATTCAACGCGGCTGGTGTTGCCAATGCGGACGATTGGTGCGGTGGTAATCAGTTCATAGTTCTTAGTTCTTAGTTCTTAGTTCATAGTTCTTAGTTCATAGTTCTTAGTTTTGAAGGGCGGGCGAGGACGGCAAGGGTGGCGGCAAGGAGGGTCATTACGAGCGGGAAGATCGGGTTGTAGAGGGGCAGGGTGAAACAGAGCCAGGTTCCCAGGCCCACGGTGCAGGTGATGATGATGGCGCCGTAGAAGGTGTGGCGCGGGATGAGGATGAGGATGGCCCCGGCGGTGTCGGCGGCTCCGGAGACGTAGCGGAACCACTGGCCCCAGCCGATGGCGTCGAAGAATGGAATCGTGCCCATGGTTCCGGTCAGCTTTTCTATGCCGATGCCGAGAAAGAGCAGGCCGAGAAGGATTCGGAGGATCCAGGTTAGGATTAGGCGGGGTTTGCCAGTGGGTTGTGGGGTCATGATTTGGCTCCTGGATGGAGAATACCCGACCAACTGCGCGCGGCTTGCGCCGCGTACTTGATCTTTCGATTTTTTGTGGGTGGGATTGTGCCGGGGATGAAGCCCCGGCCTACCGTGCGAAAGAGCCCGCAGGGGCTAAAGCCCGGGGCTTCTTATGGGCACTATCGGCACGGCTAAAGCCATGCCCTGATACAAAACTCTGGCCTTGAAATAAAGCTCGGGCGCGTTGCGGGCGCGTTTCCGCTTGCAGCGGGTTTGTGCTACCATGCGTAGGGCCCGCAGGGGCTAAAGCCCGGGGCTTCTTATGGGCACTATCGGCACGGCTAAAGCCATGCCCTGATACAAAGCTCTGGCCTTGAAATAAAGCTCCGGCGCGTTGCGGGCTCGTTTCCGCTTGCAGTGGAAACAAGCACGCGGCTTGCGCCGCGTGCTTGATCTTTCGATTTTTTGTGGGCGGGTTGGTGCCGGGGATGAAGCCCCGGCCTACCGGTAGAGCCCGTTGTGGGCGCGCGGAACGGAGATGGCAGGGGCTAAAGCCCGGGGGATTTTTTGTGTTCTTTCGGCACGACTGAAGTCGTGCCCTGTTACAAAACCTTCCCGAGATGGCGTTTTCCAGCGCCTGTAAAGTCGTGCCCCTTCACACATCTACCCTTCGTGCCGGGGATGAAGCCCCGGCCTACCGATAAGACCCGCGGTGCCGGGGATGAAGCCCCGGCCTACCGATAAGACCCGCGGTGCCGGGGATGAAGCCCCGGCCTACCGATAAAACCCGCGGCTAAAGCCGGCCTTCCTTAAGGCCGTATTCAGGGGCCTCAAGGCCCCTGCTCCCTCCAACGGCGGCTTGTTGCCGGGGATGAAGCTCCGGCCTACCGGTAGAGCCCGTTGTGGGCGGGTGGACTTTGCTTATTTGGCCGTGGGAGCAGGGGTTTCGATGCGGGGAAGCATGTCTTGGCGGGTGGCGGCGTTGTAGGCGAACCAGGCTTCAATCATCGATCCCTGCATGACGTCGCCGGCTTGCACGCGGTCATACAAATCCATATTGGAATGATGCGTGCGGGTGCCGTATTCAAGCGGGTCCTGCATGAAGCCGATGCCGTCGAGGCCGATCCAGGAGAAGCTGGTGGAGTCGGTTCCACCGGGTTGCAATGTGGGGCCGGCGGTGAGACCAGTGACCGCCTCGATGCCGAGATCTTTGATGGGCGCGATCCAGGACTGAAAGATTGCTGCCAGCTCGGAGTTGCCGAGGGCCGACACGCCGCGGAATTTGCCGGAGCCTGAGTCGTCGTTGAAGTAGACATCGAGCTTGTCGTATTCGGGGGTCTTCTTCATGGTGTCGCGCGGGGCGAAGTGCTGCTGCACATAGGCGAGCGAACCGTAGAGGCCTTCCTCTTCGCCTCCCCAGAGAGCGACGCGGACGGTGCGGGCCATGGGCTTGTGGAGGGTGGCGAGAATGCGGACAGCTTCCATGGCGACGGACGAGCCGGTGCCGTTGTCGGTTGCGCCGGTGCCGCCCTGCCAGCTATCAAAATGGCCGCCGACCATGACGACTTCGTCGGGCCTGGTTGTGCCGGGAATTTCTCCGATTACGTTGAAGGCCATCTGATCATCCTTCTGGTATTCGGTATCGATATCGAACGTAAGCTTGGGGGTGATGCCGTGCTGGAGCAGCCGGCAGATGCGGTTGTACTGCTCGGGCGTGATGGCGGCCATGGGCGGACCGATGGGATCCTTGGGATCTTGCGATCCGCCATAGGTGGCAAAGACGGTGCCGCCGTCGCCGTTGTAACCGGGAGTGAGGGCGACGGCTACGCCTTCAGCCTTGAGGAAGGCATTGACCTGGTTGCGGAGAATGCGGCCGGTGGGTGCGGCGGTGGTGAGGGTGGCGGGCGTGTACTCGCCGGGGCGAGGCGCGGGGGGCGCGGGGCGGCCGCCAAAGTTGAAGCCGGTGTGCGATGGGTCAGGAGTTTTGGTGCGCGCGGCTAACTCTTCGTCAGTGAGGCGGTGGGCGTCGGGATCGGTGTGGAGGGTTAGCTCGCGGGGATCGAAGATGAGGACGATTTTGCCTTTGAGCTTGCCTTTGTATTTGGCGAAGTCGTCTTGCGAATGGAGAGGGGCGAGGACGGCTTCAGCGGTGATGGAGCCGTTGGTGCCGGGGGTCCACGCAAGGGGGAAGCCGATGAGCGGGGCGTAGGCGGGGGACTCGAGTGCGCCGTAGAATTTCTTGATCTGCCATCCGTCGCCGAAGGGACCCCATTTTTCGAGATGGACGTTTTGCAGGCCCCAGGACTTGAGTTGCTGCATGGCCCACTCGGCGGCGGCGCGATGATTGCGGCTGTTGGTGATGCGTGGGCCGTAGACCTCAGAAATGTAAAAGAGGTTCTCCATGACCTGAGAGTGTTGGAAGGCTTCGTTCTTGATCTGGGTGAGAGCGGCGAGATCGACTTTGTCGGCGCCTGCCTCTTGCGAGGGCGCGGAGGAGAGGAACAGGAGAGCAGCAGTGCACGCGGCGGCAAGCCTGATGGGGGGCAGATTCATTGTTTTCTCGCTTTCACGATGAAGTTGAGCTGGGAGTGGGGTTTGGCCCCCGCTCCTTTAAAGACGGGTTGGTCGAGACGAGCTGGTCGAGACGGGTTGGCGGAGATGGGTTGGTCGAGACGAGTTGTGTGCCTGAGCAGGGGAATTTCGCGCTGAAACAAAAGTATTGAATTTGCTTCGACAACGCAACACAAATTGGCTGCTGAGCGGGACGGGCAGGCTGAAGTTGTCCCAGGCATCTGTGAGTTTACCGATTGCCTGACGCCTTGACCTTCTACATATCGACGTGTATATGTAGAAGTAACAGGTATGAAGAAGCCAACCAAATTCGATCTTCCTCAAGGCACTCTTGACCTCCTGATTCTGCGGGTGGTTGCGCTGGGACCAATACATGGCTACGCGATAGCACAAAGGATTCAGCAGATGTCGCAGGATGCGCTCCAGGTTCAGCAGGGATCGCTGTATCCGGCATTGCACCGGCTGGAGTACAAGAAGTTTCTTGCCGCGGACTGGAGGCCATCGGAGACCGGGCGCGAGGCAAAGTTCTATCGGCTCACGGCCAGGGGAAAGCATCAGCTTGAAAATGAGGCCGCGAGTTGGGCCCGGCTCACGGAAGTGGTGGGAATGATTCTTCAAGGTCCGCAGGAGGAGCTGTCATGAGCTGGTTGCAGAGGCTTTTCGCCGGTAAACGCATGGAGCGAGATCTCGACTCCGAGATTCGGTTTCACCTGGAGCAGCAGATTGCCGACAAGGTGCGCGCGGGCATTTCAGAGGACGAAGCGCGACGAACGACTCGTCTGGAGTTCGGCGGCATGGCGCAGATCAAGGAGGATTGCCGCGAAAGCCGGGGCACGTTGTGGGTCGCCTCCGTGCTTCAGGATCTTCGTTTTG
Source organism: Occallatibacter sp. (assembly GCA_049518435.1). Taxonomy (GTDB): domain Bacteria; phylum Acidobacteriota; class Terriglobia; order Terriglobales; family Acidobacteriaceae; genus Telmatobacter. The sequence goes on from JBEKRU010000021.1 coordinate 60,636, forward strand.
CCCTGCGGCAATTGCGCAACTCGCCGGGGTTTGCGATCACGGCGATTGTGACGCTGTCGCTTGGCATTGGCGCATCCTCAGCCATTTTCAACGTGATTGATGCGGTGCTGTTGCGGCCGCTGCCCTACGCGGATCAGGAGCGCCTTGTTTACCCGGTGATGATCTCGCGTACCGGGGATACCTTGCCGTCGTCCTACCTGAGCTATCTCGATGTTCGCGCGCAGCAGCGGACACTCGATGCACTGGCCGCCTATTCCATGTTCGGCAGGGTCAACCTTGAAGGGCCCAGTGGACCTGTGGCGCTGAAAGCAGTCAAGAGCACGGACAATTTCTTCGATGTGTTTGGAGTGAAGCCGCTGCTTGGCCGCACCTTTCTTCCTGGAGAAGATCTGCCGGGCAAAGACAACGTGGTGGTGCTGAGCTATGAGGTTTGGCAAAGCAGTTTTGGCGGACGGACCGACGTAGTCGGCAAGGATGTGCAACTCGATGGAACCGCGTATACGGTGATCGGCGTGATGCCCGCGGGATTCCGCTTTCCGCTGGAAGCAAGAGGAGCTGTCTACACGCCACTGCACACAAATCCAGCCTGGGCAAAGGCGCGCGGCATGCATTGGATGCGGACCGTTGGCAAACTGAAACAGGGAGTGAGCAACGAACAGGCGCGCACCGATTTGAATCGCGTGATGGCCGACCTTGCCCGTGCGTATCCGGAGCAGGAAACCGGGCATACTGTGTCTCGTTTATTGCCATTGGACGTGGCGGCAAACAGCCTTGACCGGTTTGGCAACCGCACGATTGCCGGCCCGCTTGGCACATTGGCCATGGCTGTGCTCGCGCTGCTGGCCATTGCCTGCGTCAACGTGGCTGGATTGCTGATGGCGCGCGGCGTGAAGCGCGAGCGAGAGATGGCGCTACGCTCCGCAGTCGGCGCCAGCCGTTCGCGGTTGATGCGGCAACTTGTCAACGAGAGTCTTGTGCTTTGCTTTGCGGGGTTGGTGGGCGGCGTATTGGTGGGCTGGGCGGTGCTGAAGTCGATGAATGTGTTTCTGGTGCAGGCCATGTCGCGCGGCGCGGACATACACCTCAACCTTGCCGTGGTTGCTGTGGCGGCTGCGCTTTCGCTGTTCGCCAGTATGCTTGCATCACTCTCCCCTGCCCTGCGGCTCTCGGGTGCAGACCCCAATCGCGCGTTGCGTGCGGGCAGCGCGGGAGCAGGCACAGGACGCAGCCAGCATCGGCTTCGGTCCGCGTTCGTCATTACGCAGGTCGCGCTCTCGCTTGTTTTGCTGGTTGTCTCGGGGCTGCTGCTCAAGAACCTGCAAGGCCTGCTGCACACCGATCTCGGGATCGATTCGGCCAGGATTCTGACCACCCGTCTTGAGCTCTCCAAAGGCCACTACGCAGGACGCGATCCTATCGCCACGTTTTACAACCCACTACTGGCAAAGGTAGCCAGCCTCCCGGGAGTGCAGGGCGTGGGCGTCATCGATTTGCTCCCTGTGCAGGCCTTTGGAGACGGATATGGCATCCACATCACCGGGCAGCCGCCGTACCCGCCAAATCTGGATATGGGCGCTGAGACCCGCTATGTCTCCGCGGGATACTTCAATGCGATGGGGCTTCAACTCACCGACGGACGGCTGCTGTCACCCTCGCTCGACAAGGCGGAAAATCTTGCCGGGACGATGGTCGTGAATCGGGCCTTTCAACACAAGTTCTTTCCAGCGGGTGGCGATCCGGTGGGCGCACATATCGACGATGCACCCAAACCGGAACTGAAAAGCGGTATTGTGGGCGTCGTGACCAACGTGCGGCAGGCGCTGCGCGAACCGCAGATGGCGGAGATGGATTGGCTCATGGACGAGATCGATCCCAAGGACCGGATGCAAAACCTGAACAGCATGGCGTTGATTGTGCGTTCCAATGGCGACCTGAGCACGCTTGTGCCTGCGCTTCGCAATGCCGTGCATGAGGTCGATCCAACTGTTCCCTTCAGGACTCCGGAAACGATGAACGACATCGTCAGCAACAGCATCACGCTTGACCGGCTGGAAGGATGGCTATTCGGCATCTTCGCGGCTCTCGCGCTTCTGCTGGCCATCGTTGGGCTTTACGGCCTGGTCAACCATGAAGTTGAACTGCGCACGCGCGAAATCGGCATCCGCATGGCACTCGGTTCAACCCGCATGCAGGTGACAAAACTGCTTCTCGGCAAAGTGGCGCTGCTTATGGTGTCTGGTCTCACTATTGGATGGATACTTACGCTTGCCCTGAGAAACGTGTTGCAGTCGGTCGTGGAAATGCACGCCAGGCACGACTTTGTGTTGCTGGCTGGGGTCACAGCGGGCTTGGCGTTGGTTGGCATCCTGGCCAGTCTCATCCCTGCGCGCCGTGCTGCTTCTGTCGAGCCCGTTCAAGCGTTGCGAACGGACTAGCCGGATCGCAAGGGCGGGTTGGTGAGGCCCGGGCAGGGAGCGGTAGACTGATCGCACAAGGGGGATGAATATGAATGACAATCCCGGAATTGTGCGGAGCGGGGGAGAGGGAAAAACAGGGGAAGAACAAATACGCGAAGCGCTGAATGCGCACTGGCACGCGTCGGCGGCCGGGGACCTGGACGCGGAGCACGCTATTTACGAGGACGATGCCATTTGCGACTATCCGCAGTCAGGCGAGCGCATCCTGGGGAGGAGCAATCTGCAGGCGCTGCGGGGACATCATCCTGGGAAGCCGTCAGGGTTCCAGGTGCGGCGCATGATCGGGGCGGGCGATTTGTGGATTACCGAATACACGATCACTTACCAGGGGCGGCCAGCATTCACGGTCAGCATTATGGAATTCCGCAACGGCAAGGTGGTGCACGAGACACAGTATTTCGCGGATCCCTTCGAGGCGCCGGCCTGGCGGCGCCAATGGGTTCAGCTGACGGCGTGACGGGTAATGGTCATGCGATGAATAACGACCGTGGTCTGAAAAGAAACAGAATGAAAAATCGAAGGGCCCGATGGCCGACGGTCGGCATTTGCGGTCTCCCACCCATCGAGCGATGAAACTGCTCGATGGATGGGGCACCCGGCGGATGGCGTGACGGCCGAATGGACATGCGACGTCGACCGACCTTGCCCCAATGCAAGGCGACTGCGGCCTGGATCGGCTAACCTTAAACTACGTCATGTCTGATCGGTTCTTCTCCCTCTCGAATTGGATCTTCTTCTTCTGCTGCGCCGCGCGCAGGGCCGGGGCGCGATGAAAGCGCGCGTCTCCGATTTAACCGCGATTTTTTTTGCTTGCTTCGGGTTCACCTGCTGGGTGCTGGGCGACAGCTGCATCAAGTGGATTGGACAGTTCGGGCTGCCACCGGAAGAGGTGGTCGCGTTCATGGGCTTGTTCATGGCGCTGACGCTTGCTTTACAGGGGGCGGTGCGGCGCAACCTTGGAAATTTACGGCCGCGATCGGTGTGGCGGCAAGGGTTGCGTGCCTGCCTCGACATGGCGAACAACGTGTGCGTGGTGATTGCTCTGCGGCATCTGTCGCTAACCATGTTTTATA
>JBEKRU010000022.1:0-63786 GCA_049518435.1 Occallatibacter sp.
TATCGCATTGACACAGCCAAGCGTCTTGCGCGGCGCACAAAGATTACCGAAGACAAAAAGAGCGGCGTTATCACGATCGAGGTAGAGGACACAGACCGCGTGCGAGCGCGCGACCTGGCACAAGGCTATCTGGACGAACTGAACAACCTTGTTTTGCGGACCAACACCTCGTCGGCGCATCGGGAGCGCATTTTCGTCGAACACAGGCTGCATACCGTCCAGGCCGACCTCGAGAAAGCCCAGCTCGAGTTGAGCGAATTCTCAAGCAGAAACAGCACGATCGATATCAAAGAGCAGACGCGCGCGATGGTCGATGCCGGCGCCAGGGTGCAGGCGGAACTCATGATTGAACAATCCGGGCTCGAGTCGCTGCGACAAATGTATGGAGATGGCAATGTGAGAGTGCGCGAAACAGAAGCGCGCATCGCGAGCCTCAAAGGGGAGCTTGCCAGGATGACCGGATCCTCAGCTCCTCTCGCCGCCGGAATGCAGGACGTTGCTGCGACAGATCCTGGCGACAGCGACAAAAAGGGAGAACTCTACCCCCCGCTGCGTCAGCTTCCGCGACTGGCTGTTCCCTATGCGGATCTTTACCGAAACGTACGGGTGCAGGAGACATTGTATGAGCTTCTTACCCAGCAATACGAAATGGCCCGGATCGAGGAGGCCAAAGACGTTCCGGCAGTGAGTGTGATCGATGCTCCCGGAATCGCGGAGAAGAAGTCCTTTCCCCCGCGTCTGCTCCTGTCCTTGCTGCTTACGTTTCTTTCATTCGCGATTGCGTCCACTGTCATTCTGTTTCGCATCCATTGGTCAACCGTCGATTTGAGCGATCCGAGCAAAGCGCTTGCAGCGGAAGTCTTCCCAGTGATGCGGCGTCGAATTAGCTCCATCTTTGCGATGAAGCGAGGCGCTGCATGAGTAGGCACTTGACAAATGCTGCGTATGGCGTTCTGGACTATGCATCCTATCCGATAGGAATGCTGCTGGTTGCGCCGGTGGTCCTGCACAGGCTGGGCGCTTCGGAATACGGGCTGTGGATGATTACCGCGGCCCTGATCAGTGCTGGAGGGATCATCGCGTCGGGATTCTGCGACGCCAGCATCCAACGCGTCGCGCATCTGCGCGGAATCGGCAACTCGGATCTGATCCCGAATACCGTCCGCGGAATATTGGGCATCAGCATGTCGCTCGGATTCCTCCTTGCGGCCGCCACCTGGATAGCCGCCCCATACGCCGTCGCCCGCATCGCCATGGGGCGCCAGTTGTCGCCCAGCGAGTGCCTCATCTCTCTTCGCATTGCGAGCGTCTTAATACTTCTGCGAGCGATTGAATCCGTTCCCGTCAGCACGCAGCGTGCATTTGAGCAGTATCGCGGTACGGTGCAGATCAGCACGGCCGTGCGGCTTCTTACTCTCGCTTCCGCCGCAGTGATGGCTTATCTCGGCCAACGCACAATCGGCATTCTGGCGGCCACAGCCGTGTTGATGGCGTTCGGAATGTACATGCAGTTTCGTCAGCTGCCCCGGTTTCTTGGCGCGGTTTCGGTTTGGCCGCGTTTCTCTCTCACGGAGGCGCGAGCTTTGCTTGGGCTTGGCATATTCATCTGGCTGCAGGCTGTCGGCGGGGTGATCTTCGGGCAGCTGGATCGAATTGTTCTCGGAGTCACACTTGGTGCGCTGGCAGTTGCCCCGTATTCCTTGTGCGTGCAGTTCGCACATCCCATCTTCGGCCTCACGGCATCCGCGCTTAGTTTTCTATTTCCCTATCTCTCCGGGCGTGCCAGCACGCTGTCAATCAGCGCATTGAAGCGAACGTTGCTAAAGGCATTCGCTTGCAACCTGGCGTTGGTAATTTGCGGTGCGGGCCTGTTGCTTTTCGAAGGGCCGCGCCTTATTCGCCTCTGGGCCGGACCCGTAGTAGGAGCGAGCGCGGCAAAGATCATGGTTCCGATCGTTCTTGGATCAGCCTTCATGGGGCTTAGCGTCACCGGAACATATGCGATGCAGGCACTAGGACTTTTCCGGACCGTCGCTGTCATCAGTCTTGGATCCAGAGCAGCCATGTTATTGCTGATGATCGAACTGTTACGTCACATGGGGCTGCAGGGACTCGCGCTGTCAAGACTCTGCTACGGCTCGGTAGCGTTGCTGGTCTATCTGCCGCTGCTTTGGAGGCTGGTTGGGACAAGAGAGAGGAACGGCGTTTCGGCTCTGTCGAAAGTGTCCCAGGTTCAAATGGGGGCAAAGCCATGAAGATCCTTATTGCCGCAGCCTCATTCGCCACCAATATGTCCGGATTGCAGCGTCATGCCCTGAATGTCGCGCAATGCCTCCTGCCTGAGCAGGAGATCTCTTCTGTACATTTCGTCATCGCCCCATGGCAGCTGGGTATGGTTGAGTCCGGGGGGCTCTTGCAGGATGCACGGATGATGGTTCACGTCGCGGATATGGACCGCAGTTCTGTGGGCAGGAATCTCTGGTACTACCGTAGGCTTCCAAAACTCGCGACGGACCTGCAAGCCGACTTGGTTCATTTGTCGTTTCCCATGCCCGTCGATGCGGGAGCGTTTCACTGCCCAACACTGGTGACGCTCCATGATCTATATCCGTATCAGATACCTATGAATTTCGGCTTTCCGAAGTTCATGTTCAACCGCGCGGTCCTTCAACAGTGCCTGCGTAACGTTGATTCGATCGCATGCGTTTCGCAAGCAACCCTTCACAGTTTGAAAAAATATGTACCGGTTACCGTATGGAAGAAGGCGGTGCGGCTCTATAACTGCGTCGAGGCTCAGCCCTTCCTGAATCCGCATCCGCCTATACCAAGCTGGAAGAATGATCAATTTCTTCTCTGTGTCGCACAGCACCGCCGCAACAAGAACCTCCCTCTGCTCATCCGGGCATTCCACCGCATGTTGCGGATGGGCCAGGTCGGAAAGGACATGAAGCTGGTCATCGTCGGGATCACAGGACCGGAGACGCGCAATATACACCGCCTTGTATCAGTGCTCGGACTCGACGCCGGCGTGAGCTTTCTCGAAGGCGTATCTGAGTCTGAGCTGCAGTGGTGCTACCGGCAATGCCAAGCCGTTATCTCTCCGTCAACAATTGAAGGCTTCGGTCTGCCCATCGCCGAAGCGCTGCTTGCCGGCTGTCGGGTTGTCTGTTCGGATATCCCCGCATATCGGGAAGTCGGGGATGAACAATGTCGCTTCGTGTCGTTGGAGAGGAACACAGAGGAAACGCTTGCAGAGGCAATTGTTGCAACTCTCAGGGAGCCGAATGGTTCTCCAAGGCCTCTACCGCAGTTCTCGGCTCCGGTTCTTGGCCCGCAATACGTAGCTCTCTATCGCAAGCTCATGACGTCTGAGGCTCCCTTGCGGATTGCTGGATTATCCGTGCCGGCCAGCCCGGTCGCTTCAGGAAGGCGGCCTTTATGAAAAGGATGAAAGGCCAGTTGCCGTCGCAGCGAGAGGAGGGTGAGCATGAGCGCATCTGAATCCGCAACGCCGCACCTCTATGCGAAAGCAAGCGTCGCGTCGCACGAAGGACAAGTCCGTACAGACCCTGCTCAACTGTTCCGCAGAGTCCTTGCCGGTGCGGAGAGTGCGGCAGACTTTCTGACTTGCTCCGCGGGGATGTTAGTGTCCTACGCTCTCGATTGTTCGGTGCATGCTGCCAGTCAGGCTATGTATCCGTTGCGCGAGGCGGTTGCGGCGAGCACATTGGTCGGCTTATGTTCAGTAATGTTTCTTCAATGGAACGGAGCCTATCGCGGAGGCGGCAGCCTGCTTCACATTCACGAGACGGAGCGCGCACTCCGGATTCCAGTTTTGTCCGTGCTCCTGCTTCTCGCCTTCCGGCTTTTCCTGGATCTGAGAATCTCCTACACCGCCATTCTCATCGCTTTGATCGTAATTCCTGTTCTGGTGATTCTGCAAAAGCTGATGTTCTTCTCAATTGTTCGCTCATTGCATCTGATGGGCATCGGCATCGATCGAGCGATCGTTTACGGAGCTGGAGACGCGGCGAAGCGTATTGTCTCCGCTCTCTTTCAATCCCTCAGGCTTGGCATCCTTCCGGTGGGGGTGATCGACGATCATCCGGCCATCATTGGCGATGCGATCCCTGAAATGGGCTATGGGCGGCGCCGTTCAGTTCCAGTTCATCGAGGGCCCATCACCCCAGAAACGCTGAAGTCGTCTCGATGCAGCGTTCTCATCGTGGCGCTTCCGAATCTGTCCCCGGATAGACAGGCAAAGGCTGTCTATGCGGCAAAGCAGGCTGGAGTCCGGATTGCCTTTCTTTCCGGCCTGGAGGTGCAGGAGCAACGCTGGACAAAGTCGATCGACCTTGACGGTTTTTCGATTACTTCCAAGGTTGAGCCGCTCCTCACCTGGCATTACGCCATGGCCAAGCGAGCGGCCGATCTGATTGTGTCCACCTTTCTGCTTGTTTTGATTTCTCCTCTGCTCTTGCTGATTGCAATCCTCATCAAGCTCGATTCGCCTGGTCCAGCGCTTTTCATCCAGAAGAGAGTAGGTCGCAACGGAGAACTCTTCAAAATCTATAAATTCCGCTCGATGTTCGCAGATGCGCCAAGGTACGACTTCTCTCCAGCCACTTCGCGCGATTTTCGAATTACGAGAATCGGAAGGTTCATCAGGAAGACGAGTCTCGATGAACTCCCTCAGTTGATGAACGTCTTCCTTGGAAACATGTCTCTTGTAGGACCAAGACCGGAGATGCCCTTCATTGTGCAGGACTACACGAACGAACACCGGCAGCGTCTGCAGTTGGTTCCTGGGATTACCGGGCTATGGCAGCTAAGCGCAGATAGGGCTTTCCCGATTCACGAAAATATCCAGTACGACCTTTACTACATTCGCAACCGCGGATTCTTTATGGATCTTGCCATTCTGATTCACACGTTGATCTTTGCAATTCGGCGAGATGCGTGACCAGGAGTCCTCCCATATATGCCCGTCAACAATCAGAAGTCTTCACTTGTGCAATGGAATCGCTGCTGGGATGGAGGTTTGTTCAATGACGAGTTCTGATTTTTCGCTTCCGTGCGCCAATTTGCTTGGCGTACGAGTATCTGCGATCGATTTGAGGTCTGCAGTCGATCTATCCGATCAGTGGATCAAATCGTCAAGGGGCCACGGTTACATTTGCGCAACTGGAGTACATGGAGTCATGGAGGCTCATAGAGATCCCGAGGTCCGCCAATCCCTGAATCACGCGTTGATGAACGTTGCGGACGGAATGCCTTTGTCCTGGGTTGGCCATCTTCAGGGTTTTCGAAACATGGATCGAGTCTTTGGGCCGGACCTGATGTTGGCGATGTGTCGATTGTCGGTTGAGCGGGGCTATCGCAATTTTCTCTACGGTGGCAAGCCCGGCGTGGCCGAACTTCTTGGCGATACGCTCAAAAGAAAGATGCCGGGGCTCCAGGTGGTCGGGACCTATACGCCTCCATTCCGAAGACTGACTCCGGATGAAGAAAGCGATGTTCTGGATCGAGTGCGGGAGTCCAGGCCAGATATTATCTGGGTTGGTCTGAGTACTCCAAAGCAGGAGCAGTTTATGGCGCGGTACGTCGATTATCTTCAGGTGCCGCTCATGTTCGGGGTTGGAGCGGCTTTCGATTTTCACACTGGAGCCATTCGCGACTGCTCGCCATGGATCAAACGCGCGGGGTTTCAGTGGCTCCATCGCCTGATGCAAGACCCAAAGAGATTGTGGAAGCGTTATGTTCGCAATAATCCTGCATTTCTTTGGCACACTGCGATGCAACTCTTAAGATTTCAGAATTATCCTTCGGAGCCGGAAACCGCCTCGGCCGGGTCGCTTTACTCGATGCGACGCCCGTGACAGAGCTTCTTCGGCAGCCAACTCTAAGCGGAAGACTTTCAGGAATTTTCACCTTGCAGGGGTTAAGAACCAACCGAATGCTTTTCAGTTCCTGTAGGGCCGGATCTCTTCCTCGAGCCGTGCGTGCAGGCGTTCGCTATAGCCGACAGGCAGCTCGAAGACGCGCTCATCGGCGGTGAGGATGAGGATGTTCCGAGTGGAGTCGAGGATGGCGGAGCAAACCTCGCAGTGCTCGAGATGCTTCTGCACGAGTTTTCGCGTTTCGGACGACAGGGTGTCGTCGAGAAAATCGGAGATGCGATCCCAGACGTGTTTGCAGTCGATCACCACGGGAATCTCCTCCGTTTCGGGGCCAAGGGCCGGAGTTGCGGTGCCAGGCGCCTCTGCAGCATGATCCGAGCGCGATGTAAGCGCACTTTAACAGACGCGGTGCTGATGCTCAGCGCCTGAGCCGACTCACTGATGGTCAGCTCTTGGAACTCGCGCAGCAGGAAAACTTCGCGATAGATCATGGGCAATTCAGTGACGGCGTCCCGCAACAGCTTGCGGACCTCGAGGCGCTCCAGGGCTTCTGAGGGCACTTCGCGCCAGTCACTGAGCAGTTCCGGCGCGATGTGGACGGTCTCGTCAGAGGAATCCAGAGATTCAATTGCGCGTTGGCGGCGCAGCCAAGAGCGGGCTTCGTTGAGGGCGATGCTGACGAGCCAGGTGCTGAACCTCGCCTCCGCGCGATACGCATGCAGGTTTCGGAGAGCCTTCAGAAGGGCTTCCTGCACAACGTCCTCCGCGTCCTGCGGATTGCGCAGAAGCGCCATGACCATCGAGAAGACGGTGCGCTCGTAGGGGCGGATGAGGTCATGGAAGAGATGCGTTTTGCCGGCGAGGATGGCAGCGATGACATGCGCCTCCGCATTCCGATCGGGAGATTGGCTCATCGGTAAGTGGTCACCCGTGGCACAAGGGGCCAATCGCGAGTTCTCGGCGGATAGAAGGGGGAGCATTGCATTCTGTCTGAGGATTAGAGGACCGAGCGCAGCGGAAGTTACAGACGTGTGGCGCCCGATTTATTTGCTGCGTGGGACGGTAATGCGTCCTGCCAAGGAGGTCAGAGGTGGTGGAAGAGCCGGAGATGGAGGCCTTCTTCGACGGCGATCAGGACGAAGGTGATCAGAGATAAGGCGAGCTGCCAGCGTTCCATACGCAGTTTGCCCGTTGCAAGCGGCGCCTGGCGCCATTGCGATGCGGGGCGTGCGCGCAAACGCCAGATCTGCAGGATGGCGATAAGGTTCAAGGTCGCACCGATGAAGGCAAAGCTGATCATCGGTATGCGCAACCAACCTGCATGAAGACGATCAAGGACTGCGATCACTTCTGCCGAGAGAGCGAGCGAGCTGACGCCAATGATAAGGCGCAACCCTGCTACCGCCATCAGAAAGGTACAGACGCTCTGCAGAAAAGCGAAGAACAGGCTCGACCAGCTGACCCAGAGGTGTGCGCGCACGCGATTCTTTGGATGAGAGGCAATGGTACCGATAGCAGAAGCACGCTGCGAAGAAACAGAACTCATAAACAAGCGGCTCCTTGGAGATTGCAAGGGGAGTGAATCTCGGTACTTCACATATTCTTGCATATTCCGGGCGAAGACATGTCACGGAAATGTCATGGCGAAAAACGACCTGCAGTTGATTGGTTAGCGGACTCTTTCCATGTAACCTTCAGCTTGCTCTCCGCTCCAATGGTCGCGCGCCTCAAAGGATTCATTTGGAATCCGCACGGCGTCGCAAATCACATCTGAGAAGGAGTTGTATATGGTGAATCTTCAGCGTCGTCTACTAACGACGATGATCGCCTTGACTGTAGTTGTTCCCGTGGTTGCGGCTGTCGCACCGGCGTGGGGACAAGAGACTGTGTTCGTGATGTCCAACAACGCTGAGAAGAATCAAGTGATTGCTTTCGAGCGCAAGAACAATGGGAGCTATTTCGAGCAGAACCGTTTTGATACGTTCGGCCGCGGCAGTGGCGGTGTGAATGATCCTCTGGAGGCACAAGGATCCCTGACTCTGAGCGCCGATCACACGCTGCTGTTTGCAGCGAATGCTGGCAGCGGCGACATCACCGTTTTCCGCGTGGTGGGCAGCAGCCTGCTTGCGATCGACCTGGAGCCTTCCGGAGGCAGCCAGCCGGTATCTATTGCGCAGTGGGGCGACACGGTCTATGTACTCAATTCGGGCGGCGCTGGGAACGTGGCGGCATTCCGGCTCGGTGGCAGCGGACGGCTTCACCCGATCGCCAACGCAACCGCGTTTCTTTCGGCCAACGCTACCGGCGGCGCGTCAATTTCGGTGAGTCCTAACGGACAGACCTTGGCGGTGGTGGAGCGGATTGCGAACAACATCGATACGTTTCACGTGAACCCGGATGGAACGCTGATGGCGGCGGTCGTCAATTCCAGCCCGGGTGCGGGTGCGTTTTCCGCGCGCTTCGCGCCGGACGGCAAGCTGATCGTTTCGGAAACCGGACCAGCAAGCGCACCAGCCGGATCGGCAGTCTCTTCGTATACCGTGCTGGCCAACGGATCGTTGGCGGCAGTAAGCCAGAGCGTGCCAACAGACGGCGCGGCGAACTGCTGGAACGCGATTACTCCGGACGGGACGCACGTCTATGTATCCAACGCGGGGTCGTCGAACATCTCCGGCTTCACGATCGGAGCCGCCGGCACGCTAACGCCGATCGCGGGCACGATTGTCGGGTCGAATCCCGACAACAGCACAAACCTGGATATCGCGATCAGCGGAGACGGGAAGTTCCTGTACTCGCTGAACGGCGAGGTAGGTACGGTCGGGGTCTTTGCCATCCAGCCGAACGGCACCGTGGAAGAAGTAACCCAGATCCCGGGATTGCCGGCAGCTGCTGGATTCAACGGCATCGCCGCTCTGTAGGGCAAGGCTGCGGGTTGCGGGCCAGGCCCAAAACCCGCAGAGCTTCCCGACTTGCCGTTATTTTGCACGTAGCCAGGAAATTATTCGTGGCGCATTGCCGTGATTGCGCAACCGAGAGCCGTAAGGACTCATTCTTAGCAATGGGTCATTTTCCCCTCAAGAGTTCTTGTAACAAATCAAACGCACAGCCATCTTACTGTAAAAGGAGAACACTCAGATGGATCAGTTCGCATTGTTGGCGCAGTTGCGCGCACGCCCTGGAAAAGAGGCCGCCGTTGAAGAGTTTCTTGTCTCAGCTCGAGCACTCGTGCTCCGGGAGATTGGAACCACAACCTGGTATGCAGTTAGGTTTGATCGCTCGCTGTACGGTATCTTCGATACATTTCCAACTCTAGAAAGTCGAGATGCCCACCTCAATGGTCAGATTGCCGAGCTCTTGTTTGCGAAAGCAGAAGAGCTATTCGCAGAGCCACCCGAGATCCAGATGCTCGATATTCTTGCCTCGAAACCGTAAGAATCCCAAAAGGGGCGCGCTCCTCGCACGCCCCAAGCTTTCGTGGCCAACGGTGCCAATCATAGATGGCCTTCAGTGAATATGTTGAGGCCGGAACTGTCCTTCTAACGCGCGAGGCCCGATACCCGCAAAGCTTCGAACTTCGCCGTAATTTTTCCCACAGCCAGGAGATCATGCGGGGCGCAGCGCCACAATCTGATACGGCCAGGCCGCGGGCAATCCCGGAAAAATGCACGCTGCCAGGACGACCATCAGCAACAATGCCGTAGCAATACCAACGATCGCGGTGTCTCGGACGGAGACATCACAAACCAGGCTGGACATTGCCTTCCCCAGGGCTATTCCGGCGATGAGCCCAACTCCGATTCCCGCTACGGCAACGCGTATGCCTGAGCCGTGGCAACACTGAGATATTGACTGCGGTGTTTCACCAACTCCATTGCGGCAATGCACATGAAATTTCAGTCCGACTGATCGTGCTTTCTCAAAAGCCCTGGAACAAGACTTGGTGTTCGGTCGGGTCATCCGGATACACGACTACGCCCGCGTATCCCAGTTTCCTCCTTTCGTTTGGGATGCATGATCCATCGGCCGAAATCTGAACGGACTGTAGGCCGGCCTTCATTCTCAGCCAATTGAACGTCCAGTCGTGAACGGCTCTTCAAATAAAACGCTGGAGCAGCCGTCACCGCAAACGGGCCCACATGTGATGTCTCAGACAACTGCTCGCTATTGGCGCCAAGGCCGCATTGCGCAAATTACGCGATCAAGTGTCAACGGGACAGGGTTTACTGTTGTTTTTCCAAAACAGCGCCCCAAATTCTAGCGCGATTCCCTTTGGGTCGAACGATTCATGAACCTTATTGAACGAACGGGTGGGCGAATTCAGTTTCTCAGAAGTTTCCTATAAGCAACCTGGACCAGGAATGCGTCGGATTTCCTCCAAACAATCCCTAATCTCCGCCCAGCGCACATTTGCGCTGGAAACGTCCTGAATGCGACGCAAGACTAGACTTGCGATGTTCCCGGGGCAAGGTGGTTCAGCATGGAGCGCGGAAAGAGCCACGGTGGCAAGACTCGCGGCGGCAAAACGTTTGACGAGCGACATTGAAAATCACCTCAGCCGTGTTGGCTGAATGCAATGTCGCCCTGTGCCATCGCGGGGTAATGACGCAAGTCTGACGATTTTCTGAAAGGCGAGTGACGGATTCGTGACGGATCATAAGTTCTCTGTTTTCAAATTCGAAGACACCGAGGTCAGGGAGCGCGAGTTCCTGCTGGTCAAGAGTGGAAAAGCCCTGCAAGTGGAACCAAAGGCGTTCCGCGTGCTTTTGTTTCTGTTGCGAAACCCCAGGAGACTCGTTACGAAAGACGAGATCCTGAACGTGGTATGGAATGACTGCGTAGTGTCGGACAACTCGCTCACTCGTCGCATCGCAACATTGCGCAGGCTGCTTGGAGATGACAGCCGTAAGCCACGATTTATCGCAACTGTGCCCACGGTAGGCTACCGATTTCTGTGCGATGTGTTGGCTATTGAGGAAGACGTAAAAGGGTTCGCTACGGAAGAAACTCATCATCCGCTGGAGATTGATGCCAATGATCTCCCCCAGGGAAGTGGAGCAGCTCAAGGGACGATCCGGCTCTGGCCGCATGCGGCTAGCTGGGTTGTTCCTCGCTGGGTTGTGTATTTTAGCGGTAGGAATCATCGCAGCGGCGTTGTTGAAACGCCAGGCCGTTAGCGCACGCGATGTACACGTAGCCTTCGTTTCACACCTGGCTACCGAAGAGCGAATTACCTCAAATCCGCCAGAAGCGCCCGTTGAAAATGCCATCGTATCGCGCGATGGCAGGTATCTCGCCTTTCGTGACAACCTGGGGCTTTATCTGCGGCAGATCGCGAACGGCGAATCCCGCGCTTGGGACCTGCCGAAGGGCTTCGATTGTTGGCCTGATGACTGGTTCCCCGACGGTACCCATCTCTTGGTGTCACGTAGAGAAGATCCGTCCAGAACATACAGTCTCTGGAAACTCTCCCTCTTGGGCGGCAATCCGGAAAAGCTCATCGATGATGCCGCAGAGGGATCGGTCTCCCCGGATGGATCCCGGATCGCCTATTTGCCCGGACCTAAATTCGGAAGCGAACTCTGGGCCATGGACTCCGATGGTGCAAACTCACGAAGAGTAGCCTTGGCAAGGAAACCGGACCGGCCTAACCTGCTAGATGGCTGGATTCAACACGCCGCTTGGTCCCCGCATGGTACACGTCTTGTGTACGTCGAGGCTCGTTTGGCAACTACCCAGGCTGATCCCCAGTTGTATGCCGACTCGCTCCTATCTCGCGATGCGAATGGCGGCGATTTACAGGTTCTGTTGAACGATGATTCTCAGCTTCGGTCGGCCCTGTCGTGGACTGCCGATGGGCGTATCCTCTTCGCCTACCTTAACAATCCGACGAGCGAACGCGAAGATGTGGGCGTTGACTCGATCTCGATTGACGAGCGCACAGGGAGGGCCGCCGCCCTGCCGCGACGGGTGACCGAGGGTCAAGGATGGATTGGCAGTTTGAGCGCCACGTCGGATGGGAAGCGGCTTGTTGTGTCGAGGGGGGAACACAACGCGTCAGGTGTTTATCACCGAACCCGACCCCGCCAACCACCGGTGGACGGCGCCTCGCCGCTTGACCCTGGACACCAACGAGAGTCTGGCCACGGCGTGGACTGCGGACAGCAAAGCAGTCCTTTTCGTTTCCGATCGGAATGGTACCTGGAAACTTTTCAAGCAGAATATCGACCAGAGCACCGCTGAGGTCCTCGTTGAAGGGCGCAGCATGCGCTTCCCGCGTTTGAGCGCGGATGGTTCGCAGGTCCTTTATCTTGTCGAATCGAAGCCAGGCGATCATTCATTACCTGCATCCTTGATGTCCAAACCCTTAGCCGGAGGGCCTCCCCGGTTGGTTCTGCGCGATAACGGAATCACCAATTACCAGTGTGCGCGGGCTCCGTCGCAATTGTGCATTTTCAGCAAGGTCGCAGGATCCGATCACATCCTTGCCTCGTTCGATCCGCAGATGGGTCCAGGGCGCGAGATTACGAGAATCTCGAATGGAGGATTTCACTGGAGTCTTTCCCCGGATGGATCGCGGCTTGCGCTCGTCCTCGATCCGCATCGAATCCGATTCCTCTCACTGGACACGGGTGCCGCTTACGATGTAAGCCTGAACGACTGGCCCGCGTCTAACATCGACTGGTCATCTGATGGCGCGAATCTCTTCATAAGGAGCACTACACCGGCAGGCGCCCCCGTGGTTCTTTCCTTCGATGGGGCTGGGAAGGCGAAGGTAGTCATTGAAGGGCGACGGGATTCAAGTTTTACCTTCTTCATTCAGTCTCCCGACGGGAGACACGGGATTTTAGAGATACCAACTCCGGGCGACAATAATGCCTGGATGGTCGAGAACTTTTGAGTCGCCCGAAAACGAGCGGTCTGTCCACAATCTCTGTTTTTCGAGAGGCGTCCTTCCGAGTTTTGTAGTCGATTCGGCGGTTTAGCATGATCCGGGCAACAGGGCCAGCAACTCCCGACGGGGTGACAGACCGGAAGTTGCCAGCAGGGAGTAAGCGCGATG
This sequence comes from Occallatibacter sp., assembly GCA_049518435.1. Classification (GTDB taxonomy): domain Bacteria; phylum Acidobacteriota; class Terriglobia; order Terriglobales; family Acidobacteriaceae; genus Telmatobacter. The sequence goes on from JBEKRU010000022.1 coordinate 12,961, forward strand.
TTGAATTGGTGTCGCTCAGTTCACCCCGACCGATACCGCAGTAGACTGAACGGTTGCACCGCTTGTACCGGTCACGGTGACGGTGTAGGTGCCGAGGGTGGTACCAGGATTGGCGGGCGCCATTTTCCCCGTGCCGCCGCACCCGATGACAGCTCCGCCGATAAAGGCAAAGATCAGCAAGGAGAGAAACGTCTTCCATCGACGGCGCCGTCCCGGAATTCCGAAAAACAACAGCGCCGACATCACTGCGCTGCCCCCGATAGCGAACATCCGCTTCAGCGGTTTCTCGGCCTTTGCAACGTACCCGGTCGGTGCGGACGTAGTTACACCCGTGGTGTAGACGGTCAGCATCGCCGTCACTGCCCCCGTTCCTGTGACCGCTGCCTGCGCGGGAACTGCGCAGGTAGGCGGATCAATCGCGGCCGCCGGGCCGGTGACAGTGCATGAAAGCGCCACAGTACCGGTGAAACCGCCGCTGGGCGTGACCGTGATGGTCGACGTTCCGGTTCCTCCAGGCGAGGCGATGCTCACTGCCGTGTTTGTCAGCGAATAGGTCGGCACCAGCGGTGGCCCCGCCACCGTCACAGTGATAAGTGCGTGCTTCAAGCTCCCCGGCAGGCTCGGAGAGTCAACCTCCACCATGTAGTTGCCGGGGGCCGCTGCCGCATCTATAGTGACGGGAATCGACACGTTCACCGGCGCTGTCCCTGAGATCGTCACTGGCGCGGGAGAGGTGCAATTTGGTTGGTCCGGTACATAGTCCGGGACACACTCCAGCGTGACGCTCCCGGTATAACCGAGGGTCGGCGTGACCGTCAGCGTCGAGGTCCCGGTGCCGCCGGGCGCAATGGTAACGGGCGTGCTCGATAGCGTGAAGTCCGGCCCCACCGTTACCGTAGCCGGGACGGTTACGCTGACGGGAGCGCCCTGGTTGGTGCCGTTCATGGCGGTGCCGATAACCGTCACCGAATAGTTTCCAACGGGCGTCGATAGACCCGGGGAAATGGCGAGAGCCGCGGTCACCGGGGCTGTCGTCCCCGAGATCGCCACGGATGAGGGAATTGAGCACGAAGGTTCATTGCCATTGCCCGTGAAGGCAACAGTACACTGCAGCCCCACGGTTCCGGTAAAGCTGGCGCTGGGTGTAATCGTGATGGTTGAGTTGCCGGTTGATCCTGCCTCGACCGTGACGGCGGCGCCCGTCATGGTGAAGACCCCGAAGGGAACGAGCACCTGTTGGTATCTGATGGTCTCTGAGGCCCCTTCGGAGGCGCCTGTCACCGTAACCGAATACCCCATCGTCGCGGTGACTTGGGTCGGCGCGGTAATGGTAAGCGTCGCCGTGGCCGCCGTCGCGCCCGAAAGGGTCACCGAGGGAGCAATCGAGCAAGTGGGCAATGGAGTCGTGACTGCCGGGACGGTAGTGACGCTGCAGCTCAGCGCCACATTTCCTGTAAAGCCGGCTGCCGGCGTAACCGTAACGGTCGCGCTGCCGCTCGTGCCGGGCAGTATGCTGATTTGCGTGTTCGTCGAGCCGCTGAGCGTGAATGGCGCCAGCCCCACCAGCCCGGTGGTGTTGGAGATGCTGCTGTTATACGTTGTATCGCCTGGATAGCTGGTCTCGACCAGGTGGGTTGGCAGGTTTAAACCCTCGGGTGAGACCGAAATATTGTTCGCCGTCGCCGTCGCGGACTGTGACTCCGAAAACGCTATCGTGACATATCCATCATCTTCATTCGGCGTCAAGAAGGCGATATCCGTCCTGCCATCCACGTTGAAGTCTGCCGCAACCACCCACTGGTAGCCGTAAAAGGAAGCTGGCAGCTGGGCCGACGGCGTATAGGTGCCATCTCCGTTTCCCAGCAATACGCTCCCGCCCACCACTAGATCCGCAACCCCATCTCCATTGAAATCCCCCACGGCGATTGCGCCGGATACGGTGATCGCCGGACCTGAGCCTGCGGTGAATGTCCCGTCTCCCTTGCCCAGCAGAATCGTTACGTCGCTGGGGGCTTGATTCGCCACAGCAAGATCCAGGATCCCGTCCCCGTTGAAGTCTCCCACCGCGACACAGAAAGGATTGTTGCCGGTGGCCGGGCTGGCCGCCGCCGTGAAGGTCCCATCTCCGTTGCTCAACAGGATCGTCACGGTATTGCTTGCAGAGTTGGTCACCGCCAGATCGGCCTTGCCGTCCCCATTAAAATCCCCCACGGCTATCGCTGAGGGGCCGTTGCCCGTCGTCGGGGGACTTGCCGCAACTGTAAATGTGCCATCCCCATTGCCTAGCAAGATGGCTAAAGTGTTGCTGCCAGAATTCGCCACGGCCAGATCGAGGTTCCCGTCGCCGTTGAAGTCGCCCGTCACAATTACAAGCGGTTGTTCCGGTTCGTCAGTGTTAACCGGATTGTTAACCGGACTCGTGAAAACCTGCGCGAATCCCCCGCCTCCGTCCCCCAAAAGAACCGCCACCGTTCCCGGGTAGGTTGCGTCGGTATAGACATCGAGGTTATAGCTGGCGATCGCCACGTCCAACTTGCCATCGCCATTGAAGTCTCCCGTCACCATCCCAGCCTGGAAGCCAAAACCGGGGGTTATAGTCCCCCCTACTCCAGGCGTGAAGGTTCCGTCCCCATTGCCCAGGCCAACTGCGACATCACCATCCGGCGAGGCCATGTCCGGTATGCCATCCCCGTTGAAGTCCCCGACGACAAAGTTTGCAGGCCCACCCGCAAAAAAGCAGATGGTACAGGTGGAGAGCAGGTTCAGCCCAGCCGCCACCGGCGTCAGGGGAGCCATCGCCAGCGGTTGGTTTGAGTTGCTGGTATCCACAAACGAAACCGTGCCGGTGGGCGAAGCACTTCCGTTCCCTGAGACCGTCGCGGTCAACGTGTAGTCGCCGGGGTCGCCGCTCGCAGCGATGGTCGAGATTGTCTGGTTTAACCCTGTCACCGCGAGCGCCGATGCCGTCGATGCGCTGGCCGCGCTGGCCGTTGTTCCAACAAAGACAGCTTTGTAGCTGTGGCTCCCGATACCCGGACGAAGCTTCAGCGTCGCCGTCCCGGCGCCGGTCAACTGCGCAGTTCCCAGCAGATGGATGTCCGTGCAATACGTTGCAGTCGCGTCGCAGAAGTTGATCTGGCCGGGGGCTACCGGCGAGCCGCCCGCGGTGACTGCCGCCGTCAGCGTCACTACGCTTCCAGACGTCACCGTCGTCGCTGCGTTTCCAGCCGAGGTGACGGATAACGTTGTCGCGGTGGTTGCAGGCGCTGCCCAGGCCAGTTGAGGTCCTGCACACAGGATCGAGAAAACCACCGCAAGGACAAACCAAATTGGGCGCAAAAAGGCCGGCATCTCCCGGCTCCCAAGAGACGCTTGCTGAAAACGCATGGTTGGATTTCCCCCAAGGAACAAATCTTGATGGCGCTAAGACTTGTAACTGAGTCATGGTGGGTTTATTCCCTGGAACCGTCTTATCGTGAAGAGAGTTATTGGATTTCGAAACCTGCACCACGGCATTGCTGCGAGTCGAAGCACGATCCCCGATGACGAGCAAATCGAAAGCAATTATCACCTGACAGGAACTGGCCTTATCGTGAATCCAGACTCTTCAAGAGCAGGCATCCAAACCGGTCATTCAACGGTTCCTCCAAATTCTGCTTGCAACCGAGATAGCGCTAAGGGGGCAGGACAGAGGCGGGCCCAGAAGAAATTGGATCTCCTCCAGCCCACCTTCATTTACGTGACAAAGTTTTTGCAAACGTCTGCGGAAGGCCATGAGGCGTTAAATGTTCGAGCTCTATCGGCTAAGCACCGTTCCGAACCACATACCAGACGATGTTCTCAGAAATACCATTGCCCCAAGATGCCCTGTGACGACTGACTGCCCTGAAGACTCGTCCGGTTGTAACCGGTGCAGCAGCCTCAATCCCTACTCGTTGCGCAGAGCGATCATTGGATCAACCTTCGCCGCGCGCCGGGCGGGAAGGACGCAACCCACCAGAGCAACGGCAAGGAATGCTAACGCTATGGCGATAAATGTTCCTGGGTCACCTGGCTTGATCCCAAAGAGCATCGTCGTCAAAGCGCGAGTTGCGAACACCGCGGCCAGCGATCCCAGGACCAGGCCTGCCAAAACCGGAATCATGCCACCCGTCACCACGTTGACGAGAATGTCCCGCTTCGTTGCACCCAGAGCAATGCGTATGCCGATTTCCTTCGATCGTCTCGCCACCGAAAGAGCCAGCGTCCCGCTTACACCGACAAGAGCAATGAAGAAGGCGACGGCGGCGAAGATGCTTAGAAGGATGCTGGTCACGCGCGGCGTACCGAGTTGTGCGCTGCGAAACTGATCGAGTGTTCGAACCTCCCTAACCGGTTGCTGTGGATCGACCTGGTGAATGATTGCTGCAACCTGATTGGCCATCTGCATCGGATTTCCGCGGGTGCGAACCAGGAGATGCCCGCTCGTTAGTCCGGCTTGTTCGACGGGAAGGTACATTGTATCGGCAGGCTCTTTGTCCAAACCTTCCTGATGGACATTACTTGCCGCGCCGACCACCGTCGCCCATGTTGTATTACTGTTGCCGCCTACTGCGACACGGTGCCCGATCGGCTTCTCATTGGGCCAGAAATGCCGAGCCATCCGGTCATTGACAATCACAACCGGCGGCGCCCCCGAATCATCGCTGGGCACAAAGGAACGTCCCACTTGCAAAGGAATTCCAAGCAGGCTGAAGTAGTCCGGGCTGGCAAGTCCAAAGTTGATCTGAGGCAAAGGCTCATTGGAGCGAACTGGCCGGCCTTCAATGGCAACTCCCCCGCTGACGGGTCCCATAGCGTTGTTCAGCGGAACGGCCATACTCAGCGCAGCGCTCTGCACTCCCGGCATCGCTTGCACGCGTTCAAGCGTTTGATGGAAGAAGTTTCTGGAGGCCTCGCTCTTTTGGTATTTTGTCCAGTTCAGACTAATCTGCATGGAGAGCACATTCGCGCTCTTATATCCGGGATCGACTGAAAGAAGGTTATAAAGGCTGCGCACCATCAGACCTGCACAAACAAGCAGCACGAAGGAGATGGCCACCTGCGTTACGACCAGGACGCTGCGCATGCGCGTCCCACTCCCGCTGGCTGCTGTGCGTGCTCCGGCATCGCTCATGCTTGTCAAACGAACCCGGCTCGCAACATATCCAGGGAGCAATCCAAACAGAAGGCCTGCCAGCAGAGAGACGCCGAGGGCAAACAACAATACGGTTCCATCCAAATGAACCCCGATGGCCAGCGGGGTCATATTCGCGGCATAGTCAATGACTAGCTTCGAGCCGATTGCCGCAATGCCTATGCCGACAACGCCGCCAGCCAGGGCAATCATCATGCTTTCCGCGAACAACTGAGAAAACAGGCTCCATCGGCCGGCTCCCGTCGCCATGCGAATCGCCATTTCGCGCGACCGTTGCAGCTGCCGTGACAAAGCGATGTTGGCGAGATTGGCGCAGGCGAGCAGCAGAACCAGTCCCGACGCTCCGAGCAGAATCAGAAAGGTTGATCGTGCACCGTGCGTAAGTTCCTGCTCGATGGCGGTGGTTTGCGGAAGGAACCCTGCCGAGGCCGGATAAAACCTGGGATAGTCCTGAGCAAGCCGTTGGCTGACCGCTGCAAGATCGATGTTCGCCTCGGCAGGCGTGACGCCGGGCTTCAGCCTGGCGTATCCGGTCAGCATTCGTCCCTCGCGGTTCGCAATCATCGACGGGGCCGAACGAAAAGGGCACGACGTCGTGGGCATCCAGATATCGTTTGCATCGGGATAGTCAGGCAGGAGAGGGAGCACACCGACGACCGTATGCACTCGATCATTCATCTCGAATGTGCGCCCGAGAATGTTCCGGTCGCCGCCGAATTCTCTCATCCAATAGGCATAACTCAGCAGTAAGACCAGGGGCGCAGTAAGACTATCGTCTGCAGGAGTCAGCAGACGCCCCAGGAGCGGTTTGACTCCGAGCATGTTGAAGAAATTGCCCGATACCACGCCGGTTACCACGCGCTCGGGATCCTTTGATCCAAGCATGGTGAAAGTCATGGAGTGATATTCGGCTACATCCGAAAAAACGTGGTTCTGTTCCCTGAAGTCTCGCACTTCCTGAACCGAGAGGCCAAGAGGGTCCGGCCCAACCTTCGCCGCGGTCTGATCGAGGTGCACGATCTGTTCTGCTTGCGTATAGGGCAATGGCCGCAACAGCACACCGTTGATCACCGTGAAAATTGCGGTGTTGGCCCCTATGCCAGCACCGAGCGTCAATATCGCGAGGATTGCATAGCCGGGGCTACGCCTCAACGTTCGCCACGCATAGCGCACATTGCGGATCAGGCTCTCGAACTGTGCAGTGCTGTTCATCTTTTACGTCTCCTCGCGCAGCGTGTGCCGCATTGTAACGTTTCGTGCTCAGATCAGTTCCAGCAATGTTGCCGCCGGGAACTGATCTCGTCTGACCAATCACCTGATGAAGAGATTCGGGACCGAGGGGGACTCACAGGTGTGTCTTCTCACTAAGCCGGCTTCACGAATTCCTCGGGAGAGCCCTCGAATGTCACTTTGTCAGCCTGCATGCAGAAGTAGTAAGTCTTCCCCTTGTAAGTCGATGAGATTGAGGGGAGGGCCGCCATGCCGCAAACGGGACAAATTGGGCCTTTAGATGCCATCGTTGGATTTTTGTACTTGGCATAGACCTCGTTTGAATTCGCACTCATCCAGCCCTTTCCCTGGTATTCGAGTTGGAAGGCCAGTCTTTCGGTCACTTCGCGGCCAAAGTAACGCTCCACGAGTCGGAACGCCAGGTCCATCCCCGCGGTAAGACCACCCGACGAGGCCAGATTGCCGTCTTCAACAAACCGGGCTCCGCGTATCAACTTAATGTCTGGAAACAGCTTTTCAAAGCTATCGAACGCCTGGTGAAAAGTGGTGACGGATTTACCCGATAGCAGACCGGTTCTCGCCAGCACGAATGCGCCGGTGCATACCGACATAGTTACGTCCGTGTTCTTGCTCGATATCCGTATCCAATCGAGCATGGCCTTGGTTGCTCCACCCTGCGCCGGGATGACAATCAGCTTGGGTACGGGAGCTGTTTCAAATGTGTAGTCGGGAATGATCTTCATTCCACTGGCCGAAATTGGCTTCAAGGTCTCAGCCACGGTATAGAGTTCGAATGTCGCCTCACCGGTAGTCCCTGGTTTTACGACGCCATCAAATACCTCCCAGGGACCGGCGAAATCGATCAGTTGCGTTCCTTCGGAGATCGGGAAGGCAATACGAATGCTGCCCTGGGCGGGAGGGGTAAGCGTGTTGGGCTTGGCCGTCGGGTTTGGATTGCCGCTCTCCATTTGACCTGTGCCGGCGCTGGCAAACAGCTTTGCAGTTGCCGTGGTGGGGAGCGCAGCCGCAAAGCCGAGTGCGGCTGAATTCTTGAGCAGGCTTCTTCTATTCATCTTTTCCTCACGCTGCCTTCATCAGTTTGGTAGTGAACCCGCTCGCGTTCCGGTAGCGCTCCGTCGAGCGTGGCCAGGGCTTGCAATCGAGAGCAGCATAGACCTAGTCTTCCTCCAACCTGGCTTTTGCGATAGGCCGCTCCCTGCATGCTTCCGGCAATTCGCTGCATTTTTCTGAATTCCGCCACAGACAAGGAATACGATTCTCATATGAGCATTGAAGACATCCGCGCCGACTCGCCCCGGTGGATAGGGATAGCGTCGATCTGGTTCGGCTTCGGGCTGATCGATGGGCTCGAGACGGTTTTCGTCATGCGTTCCGAAGGCATGCACCACGCCTGGCTGATCCTCTTCGCCGTGGTCGTGTTTTCCTGGCTTCCATGGATTGTGGCCACCCCGCTTATCTTGCGCCTCAGCCGCAAGTTTCCACTTGTGAAGCCAATCTCCATCTTGACCTGGATCGTGCATGTCTTTGCCTGCGCCGCCACGGGGATCGTCTCTTCCGCATGGACGTCTTGCTTGTACTTCCGATTTAACCCATACCTTGAATCCACTCCACCGCCCTATCTGCTCCTCTGGTTCGCCAAGTTCTACAACGGGCTGCTCTCCTATGTAGTTTTGTATGCCGGTATCCTGATGTTGAACTATGTCCTGGATTCCCGAGCACGCGTTGCCTTTCGCGAGGCTGAGTCTGCGCGCCTCTCCGAGCAGCTCGTGATTGCTCAACTCCACGCCTTGCGGCAGCAGATCGAGCCTCATTTCCTATTCAATACGCTCAACTCCGTGGCCGGCCTCGTGCGTGAGGGACGGAATGACTCCGCAGTCAGCATGCTCGCCGAGTTGAGCGATCTTTTGCGCCGGATGCTGAATGACTCGACTCGGCAACAAGTGGCTTTACAGGAGGAGATGGCATATGCGCAAAAGTATTTGGACCTTCAAAAGGTACGATTCATGGATCGCCTTCAGGTTGACGTGGATGTTCCAGGGGAACTCAATCTCGCTCAGGTCCCTAGCCTGATTTTGCAACCAATGGTCGAAAATGCTATCAAGCATGGCATTGCCAAGCACGCACGGGGAGGAGCGATTCGAATCGCCGCATCCCGTTCCAACGGAATGCTCACGTTGAGCGTCTTCAACGACGGTCCGAGTCTTCCCGTCAATTGGGAGACCACGCGCCCGGGAATCGGTATCTCCAATGTGCGTGCCCGTCTGCAAACGCTCTATGGAGACGACTGCGACATCCGCCTGCGGAATCGGGATGCGGGCGGCGTAGTGGTCTCGGTTTCTCTGCCTTTCACTGTTCTCCCGCCCGCCGGAAAGGCATGACGCATGAGCAAGGAAGAACAGCCCGGAAGAATTCGCGCCACGATTGTGGACGATGAGCCGCTCGCTCGCAGCAATGTGGCCTTGTTACTGCGCCTTCATCCAGAGATTGAAATCATTCGTGAATGCGCATCGGGCATGGAGGCGCTCGCCGAAATTCGTGCGTCGAAGCCAGACCTTCTCTTTCTCGACGTCGAGATGCCGGAGTGCGACGGGTTCGATGTGCTTGAGATGCTGGGCGGCGATCTGCCTCCGGCGGTGGTCTTCGTCACGGCTTACGACAAATACGCGTTGCGGGCCTTCGAGGCGGGAGCCCTCGATTATCTCTTGAAACCGTTCAATAACCCTCGATTCGAGCGAGCACTCGATCGCGCCAGGGAAAGAATCGCGCAAGGTAGAAGATCGAAGCGAACAGTGGAGCATATCGCGGTGAAAAGCGCCGGGGAGCTCACGTTCCTCAAGATGTCGGAGATTGACTGGATCGAGGCAGCGGATTACTACTCCTGTTTGCATGTGGGTGCAAAGTCACACCTCCTGCGCCGCAGCATGGCGGAACTCGATGAGGAGCTGGATCAGTCGGTCTTTTGCAGAATTCACCGTTCGATCATCGTTAAGCTCGATCGCGTTCGCGGTCTGAAGCTGAACGAGAATGGGGAATACGACGTGTTGCTCCACAATGGAATCAGACTACGCTTGAGCCGTCGTTATTGGAAGCAGTTGCAATCCCGCCTGGATCTCCCCGGTTCAAGCTGACGTGACTCGCAATGCATTGTGGAGATTGTGGAGAGTTAGCCCCAAACCGACTAACGGGAAGCGAGCAGCGGATTGCGAGCGATTAGCCGGCAACCCGGAAATTGGCAATTGGAAAGGCAAGTGTGAATATGTGTCACGGGTGCTTTAGCGCCTTGCTCAGCGCTCCAATTTTGAGCACGGCACAGGTCTGGGCACACGCGCACCGAAAATGAGGCTATGAGGGCACCTTTGCCGCCGTACGGCAGACGTTTTCCACTGGAATCCTCCCTTGATCCCGGTTGAGGGCACTGACGAACACAGCGTTCCGTCTAGTAGCAAACCAAACGACTCTCACATGCTTCCGGCTCCTCCGCGATCAGGAAGTGAGAACCGGGCTGCGTTAAGAAACGTGGTCCAGAATTTGGTCCAGTTGCGCGCCGAAGAGTCTCCAATTCATCCCCTCGGCTCCTCTCTGCTAAGAAGAAGCAAGTCGCCGCCCGTGCCGCATGAGGAGCGATCTCGACGGTGAATCCGAGGTCTTGCAGACAGGTGACGAGACGCAAGACTTGCCTGCCCTTGGCGCGGTTGTCGAAATGGTTTGCGCCCAGTTCGTGGTAAAACGTTCCGTTTTTGAGCATGTGCAGCAAGACAAGTTTCATGCGTGCGTCATCTTTTGAAGACCTGCATCATGAGGTTCTTCTGGGCCTTGTATACGAGCTGCAGCGTCGCATCCAATGCCGGCCGATCTTCATAGGAGGCGCCGCGTAACATGCTGCTGAGCCGAAACGAGGCGCGTCGTGTGAGCATCTCGGCATCCTTCAGCTTTCGGCTATCATCGGTGACGGCCGAATCAATCTGTACTGCATATCGCCTGAGTAGCACGAGGCTTTCCGAAGCCTGACCGAAATCACCGGAATTGAACTGTTGGCCTACACGATCCGTCAATTGGCCGACAAGTTCAGCATAGAGATAGCATCTGTCTCTGGGAGGAGCTTGATCCGCCTTGGCCTGAAGCGTGGCGAGAGCCGTTGCATTGCTGTCCAGGTCCGAAGCGCGAGCGCCCACAGAGGCCAATGCCATGACGGTTATGATTACGGCTATTTGCGCGAACTGCATGCCGTATCTCATGAGCATTTCCTTGCAAGAAAATCCAATTTTCTGGTTCGACGCACCTTGTCGGAAACCTCAAAGCGCAGGCGTCTGACCAGACTACTGAGATCGGCAGGCATGTTGGGGAAATCGCCGAGCAGATTCAGCGACGTGGACACAGCCTCCCTGCTGCATCGTGTCAGGAAGCGATCTCGGATACGGGCTGAACTTTCCATTCATTCCTCCTATTTGTGGACCTTTGGAACTCGAACATTGGCGGGCCAAACGCCGGACGAACTTGCCAGCGGAATCCCGCCCTCGTTGTTGCTGCCATAGATAAGCTTCAAGTGTTTCTCGGATCAGGGTCCGCACCGGTCTGCGTCCGAATCAGTAGAGTAAAGACAGTCCTGCCTGGTTCAGATTCCGTCAGTTGAATCGAACCAAGGTGTTCCTCTGCTATTTCGCGTACCATGGCAAGTCCAAGCCCAAGCCCGTCGTGCTTTCCGCAGGTGACAAATGGATCAAAGAGGGTATCGCGTATGGACGACGGCACCCCCTGCCCATTATCGGTAACGATGATACAAATGATTGGGCCGATCGCTTCAACATCCATGGTCACATTGGGTTCAGGGTTGAAATTCTGCGCCGCCTGGCAGGCATTGAGCAGCAGATTGTAGATTGCACTCTCGATGCTCCGGGGGTTGATCCTCGCAGTAGCGTTGGAGCGTATTTCGACATCGATCGAGACACCGCGCGCTGCTCGATGGCGCCTCACTGCGGCGGCTGCTCTCTCGGCGGCCAGGCCAACATGGTGATGCGCCATTGGATTGTGTCCGTCGCCACGAGCGAATCGCAAGAGGGAATCGATGGTTTCGGTCATCACCACCACAGCTTCCTGCACCTCCAGGAGTATTTCTCTCCGGTCGTCTGGGAGAACTTCCTTGCAACTGAGGAATTCGAGATTTGCGTGGATTGCAGAGAGTGGGTGGCGCAGATCATGGGATATGAAGCAAGCCATCCTGCCTATGGATGCTACCCTCTCAGCCTCGCTGATCCTGGCTGTTCGATCCATTTGCTCAGTGCTCTCGAATTGCTGATCCCGGCCGATAGTGAGAATCTTTCCGCGGGCTGAATTCTTCATTACGGATGCGTACATTCAGTTCTCCTGTCCATGATCCAAGTTTTGTCATACGGCGCGGTTATTGCGTTGAAGTAATCCCGCAGAAGATCTGTTTTGCGGGCACCATCCAAATGTGCAAACCGATTCCCGCGAAGTTTATTCCCGACGGATAAAAAATAGCTGTCCATATCGCCACGGCCCCGCACGGGATCACGCCTTCGACCGGAGGAATTCGCTGTGCGTCCAACACCATCGAGCCCTCCCAGAAGCTGGACAGGGAAGTGCACTTCATGCGACGAGGACACTGGGACTTGTGGATTCCGGGAGATTCTCGAGGGTTCGCCTGTGCTATTTCAATCGTTTTACGCGGAAAGCGGCGTTTCGCATGGGGTGACTTCCCAACCGCTCCGGCGGAACGGAAATCGATTCCGCGCTCTCTGTCTTCGCCGGAAGCCCGACGCGGCGCAAAATATCCTGGAAACGCGAATCCGAGCGTAGCGGATCGAAGCAAGGTCGGGTGAGAACGCCCGGATTGAATCGTTCTTCATAACCATGGTTGAGCCAGATAAAAGCCTCGTCCTTGTTGCCGAGGGCCGTGTAAATCATTGCGATATGGGTGGCATGCGCATCGTCCGGAACTGAGCTGCTCTTGAGCCTGTTGAGAATCGCTACCGCCTCTGCCTTTCTGTCCAATCCAGCGTAGGCACGAGCCAAGTTGGCGTTCAATGCCGGGCTCTCACCGGATATCTGGATTGCTTTCTGCAGTTCACGGACCGCCCCCTTGAACATGCGTTTCTCGATATACGCCTGAGCCAGTTGAACATGTCCATAAGCGAAACCGGGATTCATTTCGATGGAGGTAAGACTTTGTTGAATCGACTCATCGGGAAGGTGTTGGATGAGAAGCAGTTCCGCCAAGTCGGCATTAATGATTGGGGATATAGGATCGAGGTTTTCGGCCTTTTCCATCTCGGCAATTGCCTCTTTGCCCCGTCCAACAAGGCTCAGGTGCCAGGCGTACCAATGATGCGCGGTTGCATAGCTGGGGCTAAGCTCAAGTGCTCGTTGAAATTCTTTATCCGCAGCTGCGAAATCCCAGTCGAATCCTTCCAGGCAGAATGCAAGGGAAGCGTGCGCCTCGCCGAGGCTTTCGTCCAGTTCCAAGGCTCTAATCGCCGCCGCCTTGGCTCTGGGCATAGCTTCTTTCGGTGTCATTACTGAATACTGCCAGTCTCCCAGTAGAGCGTAGGTGTCGGCCAGTCCGCTGTAAGCCGCAGCATAGCCCGGATCCCGGGCGACGGCCTGATTGAAATAGTTCACTGCATTTGTGAACCCCGCAGCGGTTCGTTGATTCCAGAAATAGCGTCCCTTGAGATATGCTTCCTGGGCCTCGGGGTCAATAGGTCTTTCTTTTTTGAGTGCGGCCTTTTCCTGGGGAGTGACTTCAATCCGGATCTGTTCGGCAATGGCGCGCGCTACCTGATTCTGGACTGCCAGCGTGTCGCGCACATTGCCCTGGTAACTATTTGCCCACAAGTGTTTGTCAGCCGGAACCTGGATCAGTTGCGCTGTGATGCGCACCTGGTCGCCGAATCGAAGAACAGATCCCTCCACGACCGCATCTACGCTCAACTCCCGCGCGATCTCAGGGAGGGGCTTTCGCGTCCCTTTGTACATCATCACTGATGTGCGGGAGACCACGCGCAGAGCGTGAATCTGGGCAAGGTCTTTGATAAGTTCTTCGGTCATGCCGTCGGCAAAGTAATCCTGCCCGGCGTCGCCTGAGAGGTTGTCAAGCGGTAAAACTGCCAGAGATCGAATCCGGGGGGATCTGCCGACCCTGGAGAGAGCCAGATACGAGGCCAGGATCAAGAGGCTCAGAGTCACCACCGCAGCAACTGCAGTTCGACGGGCTGCCCACCTCCGGTGCCTCAACGCGCCTGCCGGCGATCGAACCGGGATTGGAGAGTTTAGCTGTGAAGTGCCCAGATGGTTGGCCTGAGATTCCTGGACCCGGGAGATCGCCCCAGCGGATTCCAGCCGGCCGGCTCCAGTGTCGGCATCGATCACAGTCAGGTCTGCAATGAATCGGTAACCACGTTTTGGAAGGGTCTCAATATAACGCGGACTTTCAGATGAATCACCGAGTGCGCTGCGGAGTTTTCCGATTGCAATGTTGAGGGCCTGATCGAAATCGCCAAAGGTTTCCTGGGCTCCAAGTCGGGTGCGCAATTGCTCCCGCGTGACGACGTCCCCCGGATGCTCCAGCAGTATCTGAAGTACCTTCAATGGTTGCGGCTGCACCCTGATCTTCAGTCCGGCGCGACGAACCTCGCCCGATTGGAACGAAACTTCAAATGTTCCAAACCGGACGACGGACTTGGGCCGCAACGGCTCCATACGGAACTGAACCTCGGGCAAAGTTTAGCATCTCTAGTCCCGCCCGCCGAGAATATATTTCGCGTTAAGCCGATACTCATCAAATACTTACCGGGAAAGCGCGGGGCTAGGTAGAAAACAGGTCCTGTGAATTGACTCCTGAGTGGAGGCAGCTCAGATTCGATGCTAGACACAGTACGCCCTGATTCGGGAGAAAACAAATGAGACAAAATGCATTCGCCCCAGAGAAGACGTTCGGAGGCGGCCCGGCATCCTCACAGGGTAACCAAGCAGTCGCGGAATTCGAAGCCCTCGCCATGCCCATTGTGAATTCTGCCTACAATCTGGCGCGCTGGCTGGCGCGAAACGACCATGATGCTGAGGATTTGGTACAGGAAACGTACCTCAAGGCCTTTCGAAGTTTCGCATCGTTTCAGCCCGGCACAAACTTCCGGGCCTGGATCTTTAGAATCCTGAGAAACACGTTTCTCAGTTCATGTCCAGTTCGGGAACGCCAGTTGATGGTTGGACAGGAATCGGAGGAGCAGGTCTTTCCCACATTCGCCAGTTGCACCACTCCTGAATCATTGTTGATCGACAGTTCGAGCATCGCTGTAATTCGAGACGCAATTCAACATTTGCCGACCATTTACCGAGAAGTGATTCTATTGTGCGATGTGGAAGATGCCACGTACAGGGAGATTGCGGAGATTCTCTCGATTCCGATAGGGACCGTCATGTCGCGGCTTGCACGAGCCCGGAGGATGGTTCGCGAGGCACTCCGTCCGGGTGAAACCAAGCCCGCCAAGAACACAACCGGGCGCCTTGTGAAGCCGACCTCCGAGGATTTCTATGCGCATGAAGCTCAGCAATGCCAATGAGGGCTTATTCGGGCGGCCCTAAAGCGAACGAACGCCGACGACGCGGAGGTTTGACTGGTCCGCGCGGCCAGTTTAGTTGCGACGGCTTGAGTCTGGAGTTTTGAACCCCGGGTTCAACTGCAGAAGCACTTGAGCGACGGATAAGCATATGACTTCAAGACGGCGAGCCGGAGAAAAATAACCTTATCTACTGGCGCACTCGGCGAACTCTTCCAATTGGCTCAAAATCCTGACATACCTTGCCTGTTTGCGCGGCGAGTCGGCTGTCTTTGCGAGCCGCTTTAACTCGGTCACGGAAGGATCGAATCTCAGCGGCAGTTTCTTCCAATAGTATTTCAAATCGTCTGAGCGCCACCCGGAGTAAGTCTTTTCCCATGACTTTGCTGATTCGCCGGCAAATGCCAGGGTGGCGGGATTGACGAAGCGCCGGCAATCCTGAAATCGGCAGTCCAGCGAAATGCGCAATTGGTTGGAGAGGTTTGGGGAGGCTGCATGCACGGTGAGGCTGTGAAAAATCAGCACATCCCCCGCGTTCATCTGGCCGCCAACCCAATCGCCGCCTAGCGCCGCGCCTTCACGAATTTCCGGAACGTGGAAGTTCTCATGGTCATGGCTTTGGATGCCAAAGCAGTGAGAGCCCTCCAGAATCTGCAATGGCCCCATTCTTGTTGGGCAGTCGTGAAGGGGAATCCAAGCCGTAAAGCACTCGGGGTCTCCACTCATGAATCGGAAGTCCTGATGCGCATGATTCACGAGACGTTCGCAACGCGGGAAAATCAACCGGCCGATTGGTTTTGGGTGGATCAGGATATTCTCTCCAACGAGTTTGCTCATGACTTGTTGCAAGTCTGGATGGTGTGGCAGGGAGTGAAACGATTCCAGATTGAATACAGCCTGGTAGATTCGCTTGAAGGAAGGGTCTGGATCTCCGCACGCCGCACCGATATCGGCCATCCGTTCGAGCGGGTCATCGTCGCGCACGAGCCATCCCGCCGAGTAAAGGATGCGCGTTATGTCGCCGAGTACCCGGCTCAGAGTGTGTTGGGGCAATAAGTCACGAATCAGCAAGTAGCCTCTTGAGGCAATTTCATCTTGCAGTGAATACGATCCGAGATGGGACGCCTGAACTTCATGGAAAGGCTTCATTTGTCTATCCTCCAACGCATTCCCTCTAACGAGACTCGTCATGACATTCACACTAAAAGCTCGAAGCGTCCGGGATGTCTCCAAATGATCTTCCATTTGTCCAAGGGCTGTCCTTCGCGGGATAGCCCTGAATTCACGCCGGGTATTCCCTCGGAAGTATGAGGCGCACAGGAGCGGAACCAAGGGTTCCTTTCACTGGTCGTTCAATTAACCTTAAAGACCAAACCTACTCGAAACGAGAATCCTTATGATGGTGCTTTGAATTGTGAGGAGATGTGAGAAGGACCAGGACATCGTTGGTCGTATCCTGCAAACGGGTGCGGGGCTTGTGCAACTTCCGAGTCGCCTTCGCCGCGACGTGGCAGAGCTCATAACGATTGTTGATGTGCTCTAATGCATCAAACACTAAACTGTTTCGCATTCTTGTCTCCAGTCAAGAGGCAATCGCTGTCTCTTGTTGCGCCAACGAGTCAGGAAAAACGACTGAGTGAATCAGATCCCAACTGGCGTGCTGTAATGGATAACCCAAGGAAGCAGTTTTTATTCGAACCTTTTGAACTATTTTTTAGAACGAGAGGGCAGCCCTTATTGCCGTGCTATATGGATGCTTGAACGAGCACAATACACCCCGCAGGCATTCACAACTCCTCAACGAGCCCTGTCAAGCCAACACCGCACCGCCGGAACTAGCTTGGAATAAAACGAGTGTCTGGCGGTTTACATCGATGACATTCGGAACGATTTCAGCCGCGATGGGAAGATATTCGCCATGGCAGTCTGGCCCGATGGTTCATGAACAATCTGTGCCAGATTGATAGCCGGTGTCGAATATCTACCTCAATGCGCGCGAGGCCGACGCTGGATATTGACCATGACTTTTATACTGCAGACGCAAGCCACGAATTCGAAGGACTGGGCACGGGTTGTCCGCACCCATCGTGCGCAATTCCTTCTGACGGCAGCTTCGTTGCTTTCGTGCGCTTGTTGCGCTGAAGACATCGTTAAGCAAGCTCTTGAAGAACTTGGCGGCAGCTATGTGTCAGAGAGGTTTAAGTATGGATATGCTCTGCGAATCGTCGTACAAGGCGCATTGCGCCATCTCCGATCGCGCCCTATGACCAGCGAAGGCGACCGTTCTCCGGAGACTGACCATGGTGCCGGATTCTCATTCAAAGCTCTTCCATTGCAAGAACGCGTGGTCCTTTTCCTGAGAGACGTTCTCGACTATTCGCGGAGAGATGTATCCCTGTTGCTCGAAATCTCAGACGTGCAAGCCGATCGGCTCCTTTCGCTTGCGCGTAGACGGCTAGCAGGTGGGACAACTGCCTTCCCGCGAGCGCCGATTGAGCCGACTTCTGCACATCTGAGCCTGGACATCGGGCAGCAATCTTTCCCAAAGGAGATAACATCCAATGTCATCGATTGAGCTTTGCGCTGGAACGGCGCACCTACCCCACGAGACAGATTTGCCTTGGATAAAGCCATCTCTTGAAATCGAGGTCCTTCCGGCTTCGTCTCAAACTGAGCAGACGCCTCAACGAGATGAAAGATTGGTCTCGGCCGCCAAGACGGGCTCAACCGCAGCGTTTTCTGAACTGTTCTCGTTGTATTCGAGAAACATTCTTAAGCGGACACTCTCTATAACAGGAAATATGCAGGACGCCGAAGACGCAATGCAGGATGCGTTCCTCCGGGTCTTCGTATATTTGAAGCAGTTTGACGGGAGATCTAAATTCTATACGTGGCTTACACGAGTCGCCATCAATTCGTCACTAATGCTCCTGCGCCAACGGCGTACGCGACGCGAATCCTCATTTGAATTCGCCTCGCCATCTGACGATGTATGCACTTTTTGGGAGTTTGAGGACGCAAGGCCAAATCCTGAGGAATTCTACGACCAGACCCAACGTTATCGTCTGATTCTTCGCTCAATTCGATGTCTGCCAGCGAATTTGAGAGCCGCTGCCGAAATGAGAATTATTGCGGGGCGGTCGGAAGCAGAAACAGCTGCATCCCTTGGCATCTCTGTATCAGCTCTCAAGGCTCGCATGTTTCGTGCGCGGCTATGCCTTTCCTCCGCACGAAGAGATCCCTGTCTCCCCGAAGGCTCCCAGCCAAATCCTGTCGACGTGAAACGATGAAACACTGCCAGGTTCTCATCCAGTGCCCTCGGGCTGTCCTGGTCTTGGCGAGCGCTCGGTGATCACCTTAAGGCCGGCGAACGGGATTGGCCGAAGACGTGATTGTTTTACCTTGCCGTGCCCGCGCCGCATCGGGTTCAAGCGATCTCGCCCTTCGCCAGAGGGAGGGCGAGTGATGGAACACCGTCAGTGTTCTCTGAAGTGATGGATGCAGATACCGAAAGGGTAGGTCACCCTCTGAAGAGGCGAAGCAATGGAATAAGCGGGCCTCAATCCAGTTTTAACTAGTGACGGAAGTCACTCAATGGGCAATGACTGTTGAGTGCTGTCAGAGGGTTCATGCCAGAAACGACAAAGGTTTTGATTCTTGGTGCAGGCTTTGCTGGAATTCAGGTTGCGATGGAACTCGAACGGCGGTTTCAAGACGATGACAACGTAATAATAACCCTCGTAAGCCGAGACAACTTCGTATTGTTTACGCCCATGCTCCACGAAGTTGCAGCCAGCGATCTCGATCCCGCAGCCATTGTCAATCCCGTGCGAAGGATGCTGCGACGAGCCCAATTTATCGCATCGGATGTCGAATCGATAGACCTCGAAAAGAAGTTGGTTACCGTAACGCACGGTTTTCGCCGGCACAAGCACAACCTCGATTATGACCATCTGGTGCTGGCTCTCGGTTCCGTAACCAACTTCTATGGAATTGAAGGCCTCGAGGCGAGAGCCTTGACGATGAAGTCGCTTGAAGACGCGATGAAGCTGCGAAGTCGGATGGTTGCTCACCTGGAGGAGGCCGATCCGCTTTGCTCCAAGGTTCCCAGTGGTTCGTTACTTACGTTGGTAGTAGCTGGCGGCGGATTTGCAGGTGTGGAGATCGTTGGAGGCATGCATGACTTCATGATGCATGCTATTGGTTCGTATTCGAACCTCAGGCCGGAGATGGTGCGGATCGTGCTGGTCCATCCAGGGGAATACCTATTGCCCGAGCTGGGAGAAAGGTTGGGACGCTACACACAGGACAAACTCGAAAAGCGTGGGATTGAAGTCCGCACTGGAGTTAGAGTTAGAAGCATCTCGGATGAAGGTGTTGTTCTCAGTGACGGAAGCTCGATCCCGACGATGTTTGTGGTGTGGACTGCGGGTACTTCGCCATCGCCACAAGTCGTTGGCTTGCCTTGCCGGAAGCACGCTGGTCGTGTCCTTACGCAACCGACGTTTGAATTGGAGCAGTGGCCTGGCGTTTGGGCTCTTGGCGATTGCGCAAGCGTTCCGGACGGGAAGGGTGGTTTTCATCCCCCAACCGCCCAACATGCTTTACGACAGGCCGAGACGCTTGGAAGGAATATTGCCGCGTCAATCAAGGGGACGCAGAAAAAGGACTTCTCCTTCAGCACAATTGGGCAGTTGGCGGCGATCGGCCATCGTGTCGGTGTAGCGAGAATCTTCGGAATTCAATTCTCCGGCTTCATTGCATGGTGGATGTGGAGAACGGTCTATCTTAGTAAACTGCCTCACTGGGAAAAGAGGGTCCATGTGGCCCTGGGGTGGACATTCGATCTGATTTTCTCCAAGGACACCGTACAGTATGTCTCATTTCGGACCGCAGACTCCATATTGCCATCATCTCGTAGCGGATCGGTCGCCGATACGGTTGCTGCGAATCGCGGTGTTTTGGCCGACGTTGAGAGAGTAGCATGACTTAGTTCTTGCCAAACGGCGCTCGGAGGAATATCGGCGCTGAGAGCATCGAGAAAATTAGGCAACCCCATCCATGACCGCTGGCTTGCACACTTTGGGTGTTTCTAGGTGTAATTGATTAGCCAGCGCATATTATCGCTCATCAGGTCGATGACACCATTCTCCGCAGTAAGCCACGCGTCGCTGAAGTTCTTGTCCACATGAAGCCGAATCAGGAGGATCAACTGGTGAAGCTGAGAGGAAGCTAACGCTCGCCATTCGGTAACCTCAATCGAAGGTAGAGTGCGTTGTACCAATTCACTTTGTCACGATGGAGTAAGCACTTGAGAAGTAGTTATCGCTTGGCTCTGCGGAGAGTCCTGACTCTCTTCCTTTCAATGACCACTTGCGCACAGATCAAGTCTTCCGCTGTGCCATCGCACCCCACTGAAGTCGCGCCTTGAATACAAAGCAGCTTTGAATCTGCATTGTTGCCAGATTTCCCTGAGCCTTTGAATCATTAGCTGAATTTACGGGATTCAATGGACATGCCAAAACCCGCACCCTTCACGGATGCGGGCTTTTCGGCGAGGCGGTTCGGAATTTGCGTATTCCCAGGTCTCTGAAGTAAAGCCCGGGAGTCCGGCACTTACAGCGATTTCAGGAAAGAAAGCAGCTGCGCTTGCTCCTCTGGACGCATCTCTCTAAAACGATCAGAGGCTTCCCTCGCTTCCCCGTCATGACGCCGAATGGCGTCCTCCAGGGACAGGGACTTCAGGTCATGCATGAATCGAGCCTTTTCACGCAGACCCCAAAGAGGAGCGGTTCTCATTTTGTTGGCTGTGTCCTGCGGCCCAACCTGAACGATGGCGTCGCCGGTACCGATGTCATGCAACAGGAAGTCTCCGAAGGGATGGATGATTTTATTTCCCAGCGCAGATGGAACCGTGAACATTCCGCCATCGATCACTGTTCCAACAGGAGCCGTCACAATGGTTTCCACATGGCAGGTGCTGCAACCGGCCTGGCGGAACAGCTGGTGGCCGCGGATGGCCGCGGGGGTTGCAGCCAGAGTGACATCGCGAGGTGGAACCATGGTGCCGCGAATGAACAGAGCAAAGTGGTCGATGTCGGCCAAACCAAGGTTATCTGGTTGATCATTAATGCCCGCCGAGGTATTGAGAACTTGCGTAACCTCCGTAGGACGCAGGCGGTTGGTGATTCCCATTTCGTTGAGATAGGCATCGGCGATAAAGGAAAGCAGGCTGCTGTGCTGATCCTTCCAACCGAAGCGTCCGACACGGGTCTGTCCGGGAGCCTCGAAGATCGGCGCCTGCACAACCTCACCGTGCACTCTGCCATTGCTCATTTCAGGTTGTTTGTCGGCAATGGCGATCAGAGTAACGTCGTCGATAGCCTCAACGAAACCATCTCCCAGAGTGTTGAGTGCTGCGCGTAACGTGCGAATGTTTTCAGTAGCAGGGATGTGTTCCTGGGCTTGGGGTCCGATGGCGCGATCGTTCACGATGGACCTGCCGGTAATCGTGTTTTTCCCGTCGTTGATGACGATTGTCGGGTTTACGAAATTGCCATTGGCATCATTGTGTCCAACCCGGAGCTCAGTAACCTGGCTGGCCGCCCCGCTGTTGGGATTCTGATGGCAATTGACGCAGGAGGTTGCGTTGTAGACAGGTCCGAGCCCCTGCGCGACCGTCTCGTTTTCCTCATAGACATTCTGATCGTTGGCAAACGTATCTCCTGCTGGTTCTTCCAAACCGTTGTTGATGCTTTGGGCACTGTTAAAGCTGGGAGTATTAAACCCGGCCGGCGCTTCCTGGGGCGATTGTTGGGCGGCTACGACGAAGCCGAGGATTGCGGTGATAGGCACTGCGATCATGCAGGAACCCAGGAGGGCCTTCTTGCTGGGGGACAAGTTCATGAGCATTCCTTCGGGAACGGGATTCGCGGCACAACTGCATACAAAATGGGACAATTGGAGTCCGGTCTCCGATCACAGTGCACGAAGGAAAACCGGTAGCAACTGCTGATGCAGCCGTACCTGCTACTGGGAAAACCAAGTTGTGGCCAGGTTATTCCCGCAGATAACAAGATTATTTTGAGGGATGCAGGTTCCCTCTTCACGCCGATGATTGCAGCCGGCTCTATGTGGCTGCGGCTTCTGCTTTTTGGTGCGTGAGGTCCCGCTGCCCCTAGTGGTTTGCGTCTTTTGGCTGGCTTGCGCACGCCTCACCGATATTGGCCATCTGTTCGAGCGGGTCATCTTCACGCACCAGGCAGCCCACCGAGGATAAGGATGCGCGTCATATCGCCGAGCACCCGGCTCAGAGTGTGCTGGGGCAATTAGTCACGAATCAGCAAGTAGTCTCTTTAGGCAATTCCATCCCGCAGTGAAAACGATCCGAGATCGGAAACCTGAACTTCGTGGAATGGCTTTGATTGTTTATTCTCGAACGCATTCCATCCAACGTGACTCGCCATGACATTCACACTAAAAGCTCGAAACGTCCGGGATGTCCCCAGATGATCTTCCATTTGTCAAAGGACTGTCCTTCGCGGTAGAGTCCTGGATTCACGCCTGAAATTCCCTCGTCGTTAAGAGGCGCGCCCGAGCGGGACCAAGCGTTCTTTTCACAGCGCTTCAATTAACCGTAAAAACCAAACCTACTCGAAACAAAAATCGTTAGGATGGTGCTTTGAATTGTGAGGATGTGTGAGAAGGACGAGGGCATCGTTGGTCGTATCCTGCAAACGGGTGCGAGTAGGCCTGAAGTCCGTAAGAACTCAAACAGTTCGAAGTCCTTGAAGCAAAGGGGTGGAGGCCGAGCGCACGAAGGCTGAACAGATTACGCCTGCGCCCGCGCCAACACCGCGATAAGGAGATCAAGCTCGGCCGGATTCACGTCGCTCACAGCAATGATATGCAAATGAGACGCAGTCGCCGAATGAATAGCAAATCCCGCGCGGCCTTTCGGAATTCCCGTAAGGACGAGGCCATTTTCTTGCTGGGTCAGGAGGACTGTGACCTGATGTTTGTGGATGGTAAATATAAGGAGTGCCGCTGGCTGCCCATCGAAATAGGTCAGGTCGGCGCCCTTTAGGGTCGTGTCTGGAGGAAGCGCCTCGGATTCGGGAAGATTGAAGCTGAATGGAAGACGACCCTGAAACCACGGTTTGACGGTGTGGCGATCCGAGGAAATGACTTGTGGCGCCGCACTGCTGGATAAGACGGCAAGGTGCTGGTCGAGCAATTCGGCCGTAAGGGTGTTGGACTGGCGAATCTGGCTCCAACCCAGGAGCGACACGGCCAGCACGACAGCCGCGGCAAGGGCTCCCCATGCGATCGGACGAATAGAGCGAATGCGCGCGACAGCACTTGGCTCCGCACGGAGCCGGGAAGTCAGGCGAGCCACCACTTCGGGCGCCGGTGCGAAAAAATGGCCTGCGCGCGCAGTGGCCGCCTTCAATTGCGTGCCTGAAAGGACGCGAAGGGTACAGGAATGGCAGTCTGCCAAGTGCTGTTGAGTTTTTTGCTCCTCATCAGCTGGAAGCTCGCCATCGATGTACGCACTTATCTCCTCCGAACAGGGGTGTTGGAGTATTTGAGTCATTGAGATCCCCCAGATTGCAGTTGCAAGATTTGGCAAATGGTTTCACGCGCAATCGAAATTCGGGACATCACTATTTCGACGGGAATATCGAGGATTGCACCGATGTCGTGATATTTGACCGCTTCGACGTCGCAAAGGAGCAAAGGTTCGCGGAATGGTACCCGAATTTGCTTGAGCGCAGCAAATACAGTTTCCTGGATATCCGACTGCACAGGATCAGCTTTCGGAATTCGATCCCAATCGGAAGAGTCGAATGCGTAGGGAATAAACCTACCTCCCATTTGGCCAATCGCCGCCTTCACTTGCTTAGCCGAAAGCGCGCGGAGCGAACAAGAATGGCAGTACGTCAGATGCTGCTGGATTCTTCGATGACTCCATGCTGCCAATTCGCCGTCAATGAAGTCGCAGAGCGTGTACGGAGTGAAATGTTCGGTGCCATGGATTGTTTGAGTCATAGTTATTTCCTGACTTCGGGTTGAATGAGTTGACGAAGAGCTTGCCGTGCACGCGAGATTCGGGACATTACGGTGCCAATGGGTACATCGAGAGCCAGAGCGATGTCCTTGTACTTCATCTCTTCAACATCGCAGAGCAAAAGTGCTTCACGCAGCTGCGGCTGAAGTTGTCCGAGTGCGGTGACGATTGCAGCCTGATTGTCCAGGCGAATGAGAGTCTCTTCCGGGGTTGGACCTGCGTCGTGGGTATGGAGCACGTCGGGGTGGTCCTCGATAAAGATCGTTCGCGAAGCCGCAATGCCGGTGCGCGAAGTGAAGAAGGTGTTACGCAGAATGCGGAAGATCCAGGCCTTGAAGTTGGTGGAGGGTCTAAAAGAGTCGAAGGCGCGCAGGGCTTTCGTGAGTGCCTCCTGGACCAGGTCTTCTGCTTCGGCCTCATTGCGCACGAGCCAGAAAGCGTGATTGTACAGGGATGGAAAGAGGGGTAGTGCCAAATCTTCAAACTCCGTGCTGCGGGAGGCAATAGCCGGAATGATACGCAGGGCCTCTGTCAATCCGGGGTTGCTCGGATTGAGCGACGCAGCGGATTTCGCGGGCAGCGATTGGCGGTTGAACATCACTACTCTAAACTGAGTCGCGGACGAAATATTCCATCAATCATCTTGATTGTTTGGAATAAATACTCGCTTTCCTAGTTCTGTACATCGTTGGCAAATCAAATCATGGAGCCTTATATGAATCGGTTTAAGGAAGACGAAGTCGTGCAAGAGGGCCGGGACGCTCACCCGTCTGCAGGGGACGGCATAGACCGGCGAAATTTTCTCGGGTGTATGGCATGGGCAGGCACAGGGCTGTTGTGGACCATGGCAGGCGGCGTGCCCACTTCAAGGTTGCTGGCACAGACTATGCAGGGGCACGGCTCTTCTGCCGGCAAGGCACAAGACTTCAGCTTCGTGCAGATCAGTGACAGCCACATCGGATTTAACAAGGGAGCTAACCCGGATGTGACAGGCACTTTGACCAAGGCCATCGACAAGATCAATGTGGTTCCAGGAGGCATGAAGGCGCCGGATTTCATGATCCACACTGGAGACATTACGCAGAATTCGAAGGCCGCCGAGTTCGATACGGCCTCGCAAGTGATTAAGAGTGCGAAGGTTGACCAGGTCTTCTATGTCCCCGGCGAACACGATTTCATTGACGATGGCTCGCAATACAAGGATCGCTTCGGCAAGGGTACGCAAGGAAATGGCTGGTACAGCTTTAGCCACAAGGGCGTTCACTTTGTGGGCCTGAACAACTGCGTGCAGGTTGATGCGATGGGTAACATGGGCCCGGATCAACTCGCCTGGCTGAAGTTCGACCTGGCTGGTCAAAGCCATTCGACGCCAATCGTGGTATTCGCTCATATTCCCCTATGGATGGTTTACGAAAAGTGGGGATGGGGAACCAAGGATGGCGAGCAGGCCCTCGCAATGCTGAAACCTTTCGGGTCTGTAACCGTCCTGAATGGCCATATCCATCAGGTTGTTCAAAAGGTGGAAGGCAACATTGCATTCCACACGGCGATGGCCACGGCATTCCCGCAGCCCGCTCCCGGTGCCGCGCCGAATCCAGGGCCGATGATGGTTCCGGCGGGCAAACTCCAAAGCGTTCTGGGAGTCACCAACGTCATGGTCGTACGAGGGCACGGTCACCTGGCTGTCGTGGACTCGACGCTCGCGGAGAATGTGTGATGCGTTGGTTGATCGCTGGAGCGTTTGCCGCAGCCGGTTTTGCTGGACTGGGGCTTGTGCATCCGTTTGGAAATCCGCGTGTCGAGCATCCCAAGGGGCTCGACACGCTACTGCAGGATGCAAGTATGCCCGCAGGCACCAGAGCAGTATTGCTAGCCAAGTGCGCGGACTGTCACTCGAGCGAGACGCATTGGCCGATCTATGCGCGGATCGCGCCTGGATCTTGGCTGATCGAGAGGGACATCATTGATGCACGCGCGCACATGAACCTTTCGCAATGGAAGAACACACCGCCTGAAACACAGCAGGTGTGGGCCGCCAAGATAATCCAAGAGGCAAAGAGCGGCGATATGCCTCCATTGCAGTATCTGGTGCTGCACCGGGATGCCAAGCTTTCAAAGGAAGACGTGCTGGCACTTTCAGCCCTTGGTCAGACCACGGGTGGAAGCGAGGCTGCACTCGGCGGAACGGGCGATCCGGTTCACGGCCACGCGGTGTTCAATAAGCGCTGCACGGGCTGCCACGCAATGGACGTTGATCGGGAAGGGCCAAGACTGTCCGGAGTGTATGGCCGGAAAGCTGGAAGTGTTACGGGATTTGCCTATTCAAAAGGGTTGAAGAACTCAGGCATCACCTGGACGGACTCAACACTTGAGAAGTGGCTCAGCGATCCGGATCAGATGTACCCAGACAACAACATGAGCTTCAGTGTTCCCAGGGCGGAGGAACGCAGGGACCTGGTCGCTTTCCTAAAGAAACAGAGCGGCGCCAACTAAGTCGCAAAGGTTGGTTTGAGTCATTTGAATTGGATCACAGGTTACCTGCAGCGCCTGGCATCCAGATTGAGCCCGGGGCTCTGCGGTGCGTCCGCCAAGGTTTCGGAGGACGCGTCGGCGAGTAGTATCTGGATCATCGAACCGTTGAAACAATGGCTGCAGAACGCTTAAACGATGATCAACTTGAATGGGGCTGTTCGTTCATTGCCTGCGCTTTCGCCGGGCGCCGACTGAACAGCCCCGATTTCTCTGGAACAGTTTGTCAGGATCAAAAAAACAGCCCGGAAACGTTGTTCCCAGGCCCCTAGCAAAAGCGGATAATCACTCGCCGCCTGCTGCGATTGCTGCCAGAACGCTCGTGCTGTGATTCTTTAGATCGTCATCCACATTCGGCCAGAACTTGACGATCTTCCCATGTGGATTGATGAGGTATGTCTGCCGGGAAGCGAAGTTCATTGATCCATAAGATTTCACTGGCACACCGTAGGCATCCACTACTTTGTGTTCAGGGTCGGCCAGCAGTTTGAACGTAAGGCTTTCTTTCTCGCAGAAACTCTTATGGCTCCCGGCAGTGTCCAGACTTACACCAATCACAACTGCGTTGGCTGCCTTGTATTTCTCAAGATCACGTTGAAAGCCGTGCGCCTCGATAGTGCAGCCCGAGGTCATGTCCTTAGGATAGAAATAGAGCACCACCCACTTCCCTTTGTAGTCCGCCAGACTTATTGGGGAGTTATCCTGTGAAGGTAGCGTAAAGCCCGGAGCAGCGGCGCCGATTGAAAGCGCATCTCCTGCCACTGCCGCGAAGGCAGCACATGGGATAAGAAGGGCTGCAGCCAAAGAAAACTCAACGATCTTCTTCATGACTTGTCATCTCCTGATGGTCGTGAAACTGCGCTCAATGATTCCTAAAGCAACTCAGCAGGAAGATTAGTTCGCGGGCCGTTGGCAAAACCCAAGGCCCGGGAACTAATCACCCTGTTCTCACCTTAGCGATAGAGGTTACCGCCGAGCCGCATCTGCTTCGGCAGCGAGTGTCTGGAGAGTGTTGAGGAACTTCTTACTCTGTCCGAAAAACAGCCCGTCGGCAGTGAAGCTTGCGATGGTGGCTACGGCACCCCCGAACTGGTCACTCAGCGGACGAATGATCGAGACATGGGGAAGCCTGGGGCTGATAAATTCGCAAGGCAGGGGAAAGATTAGACTGGGTTGAACAAGAGTGCTTGGATTCAGTGGTGGATTGGCGAAGAAATCGGGGAACGTCAAACCTGAATCCGAGACCGGCGCGACAGGGGCCTGAACGCCATTGCCCGCGAAGTCAACCCATTCCAGAAAGTGTGCAACTTCGTCCCCACCGATGCCAAGAGTTATCTGAACAACATCTGGATGCTTCGCCTTTTGGTTCATAGCTGCGTAGAGACTTGAGCCTCCTTGCTCGATGTATCCGAAGTGAAACGCCGCCGTATTCGCAATTACCTGAATGCGGTTGGCGTTGTTGAAATCGGCATCCGTGACGGGAATTGCGGTCCGATTCGTGATTTTGATTGCCTGCGGATATGTGGCCCCGAAATCTGGATTAGTTGCGCTGCGGTACCGGACATACCAACTGGTGTCAACGTTCAAGTGCATGAGATTCGTGAGCCGTCCGATGCCCGATGAGCCCGTCGCCCGGCTTCCTTCAAGAGTGCGGAACTCGTCGAAGTTGACCGGCTCTGCGCCCTTTGACTCCAGATATGCATTGAGAAACGTAGCGTGACTCAGCTCATCCAGAGTGTTGCTCGAGATGTATTGTGGGCCGTCTAAATCGAGATTCGAGAACGCGGCCTGATAAG
This sequence comes from Occallatibacter sp., assembly GCA_049518435.1. GTDB lineage: Bacteria > Acidobacteriota > Terriglobia > Terriglobales > Acidobacteriaceae > Telmatobacter. The sequence goes on from JBEKRU010000022.1 coordinate 41,356, forward strand.
CGTTCAATGATGGGTTCGGATTCACTTCGATGGGTAGATTGTCACCAATTCCGCCGAGTTCCGCGTATTGGGTCCACAGGTCAGCCTCGATAAGCTCCGCCGCCGCCAAGAACCGAAGAATCGCGACATCGCCCGCATCGAGAGTGCCATCTTGCGCGCGGGCCTGAGTTGCGTTTGCTAACAAACCGGCGCCCACTGTAGCTGCGCCACCTGCCAGTAGACCGCTCTTCATAAAAGAGCGGCGATTTACTGAACGCTTCGTGTTATTCGCTGAGTTTTCCATCCTGTTATACCTGCGCTGTCTTGTGGGGAATATGGGTATCTATCAATCGACAGATACCCAAGTGAGACTAGGCGTGCACGCTGTGGATGATTGTCATAGAAATGTCACTTGAATGTTATTTCCTGCGCTGTGCCTCGTAAGCTCGTAGAGTTAGCATTATCATGATTCTCGCCGACCCACCTTGAAAGGTTTACAGGGCAAGAAAAGCCGGATAATCATTAGTACGCTGAACAACATCCGCCCAAATGTTCTTGTTTACAGGTTCATTAATTCTTTTAAGGAATAAACATAGCATATTCCAGTTTAAGTCCCAGATGGAAGCGTGAACCAAACTCGCTCCTCACGAGGGACCGGACATACGAAGCTTCAGTTCGCCCACAATTGAGCGACCGCATAACTTGTAGTGATTACAGAATCTCCATTCCGGCGTCAATCGTGCGAGCGGAGTGAAGAGGCACAGCAGCTATCCGTACGGGAGAGTCGCCACTGCAGACTAACTCATTCATGCACGAGGCCATTCCGGTGACCTGAATCGTTGGCTCCAGACAGCGGCACTCATCAACCAAACGTTCAATCGAACTCTTTAGCGGGGATGAAAATGATAAACAATCCAACAAAACGAGCAACACACCGCCTTAGCCAGTGCGGTCAAGTGTTGTCTGAATTATTCAAGTCGCCAGTTGTCCTTCTGTTGCTGTTGCTAACATTTGCGTCGACAGCATTCGCGCAGCTTACGACCGCGGATATTCTCGGAACGGTCAGCGACGCTACCGGCGCTGTGATTCCCAATGCCGGCATCACTCTCGTAAACCTTGGAACAAACGAGACTCGCAATACCCAGTCGAATGCCACTGGTGACTACAATTTCACGCTTCTCCCAGTTGGACACTACTCCATTACCGTCAAGGCCAATGGCTTCCAGGCATCGGTCACGAAAGACCTGGCGGTGGAAGCCGGCGACCGAGCCCGCTCGGATGCACACCTGCAGGCCGGCTCGGAGTCAACGATGGTTGAAGTAACCGCAAGTACACCCCTGTTGCAAGCTGACAATGCAACGGTCAGTTCAAGCGTGACCGCTATGGCCGTTCAGGATTTGCCGCTGAATGGCCGCAACTTTGTGCAGCTTGTGCAGCTTGTTCCAGGGGCAAACGAAGGACCTGGAAACGGGCTTAGCAGCGGTGGCCGGCCGGACGACCGAAGGACCAACGCAGCCGGCATCTCAGTGAATGGACAAGATGATACGCTGAACAACTGGGTGGTCGACGGCATTGATGACAACGAACGCATCATCGGCACCATCGGTGTGAAGCCAAATGTCGAGGGAATTCAGGAAATCACAGTTCAGACCAACAGCTATGCGCCAGAGGCTGGCCGCACCGCAGGCGGAGTGATGAACATTGTCACGCGCTCCGGCACCAATGATTTCCATGGCAGCGCCTACGAGTTTTTCCGCAACGATATCTTCGATGCCCGCAACGTCTTCCAGACGACAGGAGCCAAGCCCGAGCTTCGCCAGAACCAATATGGCGGCAGCGTCGGCGGCCCGATCTTCAAGAACAAGACCTTCTTCTTCTTTGACTACGAAGGATTGCGCGTGGTTTCAGGTGTCACTGACATCTCAACTGTGCCGACGATTGCTGAATACAATGACATCAACAGCATCAACGGGGGCAGCCCGCAAGCGCTGCTGTCAGTGGGCAATGGCACGGCGGGTCTCCCTGTCGATCCAATCGCATTGAATTACCTGAAGCTTTTTCCGGCGCCGAATACCGGCGGACTTGGTCAGTTGGCGAACAACTACACCATCAGCCCCAACAAAACGCAATTCAGCAATACGTACGACGCCCGCGTCGATCACAAACTCGACGATCGCAACCTGCTATTCGGGCGCTTCTCCTACAACAACGTCAGCACATTCACACCGCCCAGCCTGGGAACCGTGAATGGTCTCCAAATCAGTGGTGGCCGCTTCAACTTTGATGGTCCCGCAACCGATGTGGCGCAGCAATATGCCACCGGTTACACGCACATCTTTTCATCCAGCCTGCTGCTTGACGCCAGGGCGGCATTCACGCGAATCAATAACCTCTCTCTTCCTTTGAATTACGGCGCAAATGCGGATTCAACTGTGGGATTCCCTGCTAGCCAGACATCCTTCAGTCCGTTTGCAAATTCACTGACGCCAGTATCAATTGGGCCGTTTTCTGATATCGGCGACGGCGCGTTTGTTCCGCTGCAGGATATCGATAACACTTACCAGTACTCGGCCACGATCAGTTGGACGAAAGGCCCGCACACCATCAAGGCAGGCGGAGCTTTCCTTCGCAGACAGGCGCGGAACGTGCAAAGCGCATCTGCAGTAGGTGCGTACGGCTTTGGGCTGGCCTCGGACAGCAATGCGAATCTCACCACACAGCAGGACCACCAGCTTGCATCTACCTTGGTTGGGGCGTTCCAGAACGATACACGCAACTTTAATCTGAACCCGCCTGACTATCGCAGCTACGAACCGAGCGGCTTCATCCAGGACAGTTGGAAGTTGAACCGGAAGCTGACGATCATCGGAGGCTTTCGCTACGACGTCTTTACCCCATTCACCGAAGCGCACAACCGGATCTCGAACTTCGATTTTCCTGAGGCTCTAGGGTTAAGCGCCGCGAATGTTACGTCCGCACTCAAGGTAGCAAACCTGAACGGGGTCGATGGGCACGCAGGTATTCCAACCGATCACTCGAACTTCGCTCCGCGCATTGGTTTCTCCTATTCCCTGACACCCACAATGGTGGTGCGGGGAGGCTATGGACTCAGCTTCTTCCCTGGCAACTATACCTCCAATGCCGATTTGAAGAATGCCCCGTTCACGTCGGTATTCAGCCCCAATTGCCAGTCCAGCCTTGCTATTCAACTTGAACAGAGCCAGGGAATCAATCCTGCATCGCAAAATCCAGGTTGCGGAACAGTAACCGGCGCGCCAACAGCATTTGACCAGGGATTGCCGGCCCCATCGGCGCCAAATATTTCTAACCTGGCCAACATCCCAGCGTTGTCGTTTGTGGCGGAAGCGCCAAACTTTCGTTCAGCTCTGATTCAGCAGTTCAATCTGCAATTCGAAGAGCAGATCGGCGCCAATGTTTTGACGATAGGGTATGTCGGCAATATCGGCCAGCACCTGCCAGAGTCGATCAATAACATCAATCAGCCTGCTCCGTTCAACCCGATTACCAATCCCGCTGGGGCAGCACGCCCGTTGAATGCCCAGCTTCCCAACCTGGCAGGTGTCAGCTTCATTCAGAGCGAAGGTGTCTCAAATTACAACGCATTGCAGACATCGTTTCAGCGCCGCTTTACCAAAGGGCTTGCATTCGATGCGAACTACACATGGGGCAAGGGGTTGAGCGATATTACCGGCTTCTCGCAGCAAGGGGGTAACCAAGGCTGGAGCGACGCGAATCCGAACCAGATCCGGCAGATTGAGTACGGCGTTGCCGAAAACGACATCCAAAACCGCTTCGCTCTTTCGCTTAACTATGAATTCCAGTACGGAAAGAACTTCACTGGCGTAAAGAAGCTAGCCCTTGCCGGCTGGCAGACAAATGCCATCACGGCGTGGCAAAGCGGCAAGCCGTTCACGATCACCGAGACGGGTAGCGGCGCCGATGACCCTGTGGAAAGCGACGGCCAGCAGCACGGCTATAACAATCGCGCCACCCCACTTAATAACGGAGGACAGGATCGCCCTGAGCAGATCAAGAATGCACGGCTTGGTCACAAGGCCCTGGGCGAATTCTTCGATACGACCGCCTTTGCTCCGCAAGCACTTGGAACTGTCGGATCCACTCAACGCAATTCGCTGTTCGGACCCGATTTCCGGCACGTCGACCTGTCCATCTTCAAGGACTTTCCACTTACCGAACGTGTGAAGGTGCAATTCCGGGCGGAAGCTTTTAATATCTCCAACACCCCAAACTTCTACATCGGAAACGGCAGCAGCGCGGCAAGCTTCGGAAACCCGGCTTTCGGAACTGTTTCGCAAGCCGATCCGAATTACACCCCGCGCGAGTATCAATTCGCGCTCAAGGCGCACTTCTAATCTCAACGAAACACCGATGGCAACGGCGAAGAGCAGCGCTCTTCGCCGTCGCTCCGTCTTTTCCTCCATAGCGAGAGCAAGGGGGTGTAGTTCCATGCTATAGGCCGGACCCGCAATTCAGATAACCAGGTCGTCGAGTTGCCTGACGATCATGTTAGCCATCTCATCCGAACAATCGGGGAATAAATGATCAATCCTGCAGTTACACACTCCGGCAAACATCCACTCTGAAATTGAGAGGCATGCTGCAGATGTAGCTCATCGACCGAGGAACCGACACTCCTTTGTCGTCCGCCTGCGTACCTGAAATGGTCGGGGTAGCCGAGAGCGCGACAATATGGCGCAAGACAAACCGAATGGGAAAAGGGAAAGAACAATGAAAAGTGGCAAAGCACTCACGATCGCCGGACTCCTGGTTACTGGTCTCGCATTGGGCACTCAATTCGCTCAAGCCCAGGCAGCAGGTAGCCTGGATACTGCGTTCGGCACCGGTGGCACCGTCACCACTACTTTCAGCGGCCAGACTGTGACGCCCATCGGCTCAGTACAACAGTCCAACGGCGATATCTTGGTGGTCTCTCAGTTTGACTTTCAGGCCGACGCGGGCACCGGAGTTGGCGTGACACGTTACACCCCGGCCGGCAAGTTGGACACTACATTTGGAACAAAAGGAAGCACATTTACTACGTTTCCCAATATTATCTTTCAGGCGTTGTGGTTTGCAGTGCAGTCCGACGGCACAATTGTGGTTGGCGGCGGAACAGCGCCAAGCAATAGCACTCTACCAGGGGCAGACCAGGGATTCGGCCTGGTGCGGTTCACAGCGAACGGAGCACTTGACTCAACCTTCGGAACCGACGGCCTGGTGAACACCCCGGTTGGCCCGCGCACTGCCGATCCAACTTCGTTCCTGCTGCAACCGAACGGGCAGATCGTCATGGCCGGCTTGATGGCCGGGAACGGCGAGAAGCCGACCAATGCCAACGAGATTCCTGAGATGGTTGCCGTTGCGCGATATAACATCAATGGCAGCCTGGACACGACGTTTGGCAGCGGCGGAGTTACGCTGCTGAACAACGCATCGACCTTTCAAGGGGTAAGCCAGCTTGCATTGATGACCAATGGCGATTACCTGCTCGTCGCGGAGTTTGGGGCCCCTCTGACGGCTCAACTCAGTTCCACCGGCGTGTTGCAATCCTCAGTGACCGGAGGAACGGTCGTCAACACTACGCCAACTGCTTTCGGTGAGTTGAACAGCGAGACACTCTTCCAGCCAAATGGCGACTTCATCATTATCCAGTCGATGGGAACCATCAATCGGGTCACTTCGATCATGGGCCAGCGCTTCAGCGACACGGCAGTCCAGGATACAACCTTCAGTTCCACGCGTTTCGCCTTTGGCAGCGAGCGGCTGGTCGCCCCGAATGGGATCGCTCTTCAGGCAAATGGACAAATCCTGGTTGGCGGGTCTATCAACAACGCTTCGCCGATCTCCGGAGGACTTGCTCGCCTGAATACCAATGGCGTGCTGGATATCACCTTTGGCAATGAGGGCACCCTGACGACGGATAACCCAGTTAACGGCGTGCTGGTGCAGGCAGACGGAAAGATCGTAGCGGTTGAAGCGGTGGGCACGGATGGGATTGCGCTGGCGCGGTATCTGGCGAATTAAACTCGCCGCTCGACCCGATGGCCCCGGGGGTGAATGGTATTCGTTGCGATACAGCTCGAATGCTCTCCTTACCTGTCGAATGAGGACACTGACCGCAACGGGTCAGTGTCTTCATTCTCAGGACCATATTTAGGTAGCGCCCTTGCCGCGAAGCCTCGCCAAAATGGTGGGCTCGTCCCGATTGACCAATGTGCAGAAATTGTTTCATGGCCTCCCTGGGGAGCCATAAACCGCCTCAATGAGTCTACATCGAAAAGACACCAAAGCTAGGCTCATTTGATCTCGGAACAAACTCTACACATTGGAATAAACCTCTCCCCGCTTAGTTCTTATAGGTGACGGCATGAGAATGATTGTTGAAATGGCTGCTAGTTTTTACTCATAGATCAAGTGCCGAATAGGTCAGCAACTATAACTCAAGCGTTCAGAGGAGAAGTTATGAAGAAATATGCAAGGACTTTAGTCGCAATCGCCTTCCTTCTTGGGCTCACTACTGCAGTCAGAGCGGAAAGCCAAGACGGTGTAATTGTAGCCATGCCATTCGAGTTTGTTGTCGGCGCAAAGTCACTGCCTGCGGGTACTTACGAAGTGCGCAATTCATCGGATGATAAATCGAGCACGCTGGTGATCAGCAGCAGGGACCATGGGACCTCAATCTTTGTTCTCCCTTATGTGAGGGAGAGCGTTGTCACCGACAAGCCGGAGCTGAGTTTCCAACAAGTTGGGGGCCAGTATTTTCTTAGTACGATTCAGACAGCAGCAACTGTTTATCGGATCCATGTGCCCGATGCGAGCGTGAACGAGACTGTGGTGAAAGCCAACGACGGTGTTCCTGCTTCAGGTAGCCACGGAGGCAGGTAGATAGTTGGACCACCGATGGGATTTGGCACGCACTGTTAGAGCGTCGAATTTCATCCTGAGGGAGTGGAGATCGCAGACTCGCTATCAAGAGTGAGCCGGGACCGACGCCCGGAGACCAAATCTCCGGGCAAACTCGTTCTTGTGCAATAGGGATGCTGGTCGCAGTCCAAAATTCTTGTAGAAGCCACGAAGATGCGACAGCGTTACTCAACGCCTGAAACAGCCTTTTCAGCTTGTTCAGAATTCAGTGCCGACGTTGACTTCTGTCTTATGGGAGGTTATCCGTTCTCGCAAAAGCTTTTGGGAACATACCAATCCAGATGCTGTTTCACTTGACGGGCAAGAGTTCTAACCGAAGCAACGAAGATTCAAAGCAACTCCACTCAGGGAGGACATTCAAAATGAATTCAACACCTTCTTTGGAATGGTACAACCGACTTCTGAAACCAGCGAGGGAGAGGTTTGAAGCCAGTCTTGGCCTCAATACCATTCGGTCGAGTAACGATCCACGTTTGCTCGAAGCCTTTCTCCTCTACTTTTCTGCCGTCGGAGCACAGATGACGGAACCCGTGGAGAGCTGGATTCGCCGGGCGGCGTCTCGCTGCGCGGTCCTTGGCTTCGCAGACCTTGCAGAAGCGTTGAATCGACATGCACTGGCCGAAGCTGGTCATCACCTAATGATGATAGCCGATCTTCGATCACTCGCAGGTTACTGGAACGAGCGACATATGCCTACAGTCGATGCCGATGCACTGCTACGCACCGTCCCCAGTTATGGAGCGAGCCGCTATTGTCTGGTTCACGAGGAGAACATTGCGGGTGACACGCCCTATGCGCAGATTGCCATTGAATACGAGATCGAACAGCTTCCCTTGCGTTATGGCAGAATGTTTGTGGCTCGATGCCTAGAAATATTCGGACCGAAGGTTCTTTCCAGCATAAGCTTTGTGACCGAGCACATCGATTTGGATATCGGGCATACACATTTCAACGCACAACAATTGTCAAAGCTCATCGACCTGCTTCCCGAAAGTCTCCCATCCTTGGTATCCGCAGGCGGTGCTGCTCTGGATGCCTACGCGCAATTCCTAACTGATTGCGTCGAGCTTGCCGAAAACCATTGCCGGTTTTCCCGAGCGCGGTCGCAAAGACCTTCTGAGTTCTTATCGTGGCAATTGCACGGTCCTCTGCTGGACTCGCTCGGCGGCGCAGTAGAGTCATGGCCAGAGTGGATAGACGAGGTCAGGTCGCTGCGCGGGGCCGCTCTCTTTGAAAACGGCAGAAGGCCGCACTTCAGAACCCGCGAAGGGCGTTATGCAGACTCCGACCCGATTGATCTGCATGCGTGGCACCTACTGGCATACGCCGGTGACAGTCTTGTCGGCTGTGTTCGAATTTACCCCCTGGCCGTAGAAGGCCCCCCGTGTCTGACGGAGTTGCTGCTTGGCGAGGCTCATTTCTTACGAATGTTGCACGACATGGGAAGGCATCGCGACAATGCGATTGAGATTGGACGATGGGTGGTCGACCCGGCGCTCCGAATATCGGGTAGTCTCGCGCCGGGGATCGCCGTGCAACTCGCTGCCGGAGCCGGAGCGCTCGCATTCGCGCTCGTGCACCAATCGAAGGATGAAAATGGAGTTGCTATTTTTTCCGCAGGAAGCAGGGACAAACAGTATCAAATGCTGTCTCGCCTGGGGCTGAGACCAGTTCCTGGGATCGATCAGGTGGATTCCACTGAGTATGACGATGTCATACGAGTGATGTACTGCACTAATGTTCGAGAATTGCAGTCCCGCTTTCGGCGCATGATGGATGCAATGGCAGAAACCATATCACTCGGCCAGATGATTCCCGCTTCGGCCATTCACTTCGACTCGTTTTAGAAGCTGAAGAAGTGAAGGAAGGGTGTTTGTCCCCAGGACCCAAATCCCGATGGCGCCCATTCAAACGGAATGGAGTCGAAAACGGGATGGTCTAATTTTCTACGGTGTCTCATGGGACTATTCCGAAGCGTTGGCTTTTCCATGATCGTTGGAATTGCCGTCCGACCAGGGCGTGAGCGGGATCGACCAGATGTTGAAGTAGTCCGTAAAGTAGCCCCAACTCCCCATATGTTCAAAGTCCCGTTGTGCAGGCTCGCGCGAGCGAGGGAGATGTGTTGCTACAGAGCGAACGCTGCTGAAGTAGAGGGTGCGATGATCGGGGTCTAGATACGGTTCGTCGTCTGTACTGTAGCCGTTTGTATCGTCGCCGGCGTAACGGATCGGGACTACCTGCCCCGACACGTCTCCAGTTCTGTGCACAATAAAAAGATGGTCCTTCTTGTCGTCAGGCAATCGGCCCGCGCTGCAGAAGACCAGGAACGAGCCATTCGGCGCAATGTCCGGATCGACGTCGAGAGTTGTGCCGTCGCTGAATGAGAGAGGTTGCGCCTGCTGGTAGGCGCCATTCGAGTAATGGGAAGAATTAAGACGCTTTCCCCCTTTCGTATCGATGGCAACAAAGTAGCTTGTTCCATTGGCGGCAACGCTTGGTTTCCAGAGCGATTGGCCAACAAGATTCGCCATATCCGGTAGCCGGGTGAGCTTGCTCCATCCGGTGCCCATGCGATCAACGCGCCAAAGATTGGACACGGCGCCGGGAACGGATTCTCCTCCTTGCTTCTGAGGGGATGCGAGTGGAAGCTTCGGGCGCTTGGATTCGAATACAAGATACTTCCCATCGGGAGACATCGCCGGGGATGAGTCGGACCATTCACCTGAGAAGGGCGCCAGGGTTGGGTGCGACCCCCCACGGATATTATGCGACTCGACAATCGCCGACCAGTTCGCAGCACTGCGCGTAAAAAAGATTGTATTGCCGTCCGGAGAAAGCGCCGGCGAACCGTCGTTTGCCGGACCAGAGACCAAGCCGGGAGAAAAGACCTGCGGCATCGGAGCGGACGAAATTGATTTCGCCGCATCGGGACCGGACCAAGCGATGCCGGGGCAGGAAAGAGCGATGCGTGCACGAGAGTCAGAATGTGGCGGCGCAGCAATGACACGGCGATACTCCAGGAAGTCATTTGAGAGTCTACTAACAGAAAACCGGCGGGCATCGGGTTTATTCCCGATGCCAATCGGAAACTCAAAAGGTGAAGGAAGGGCGTCAAGAACCATCTGGATAACTTTCAGTGCCTGTAAAACCGGATCTCTTCTTCGATACGTGCGTGCAAGCGTTCGCTATAGCCGACAGGCAGCTCGAAGACGCGCTCATCGGCGGTGAGGATGAGGATGTTCCGAGTGGAGTCGAGGATGGCGGAGCAAACCTCGCAGTGCTCGAGATGCCTCTGCATAAGCTCGCGTGCTCCGGGCGAGAGGGTATCGTCGAGAAATTCAGATATGCGATCCCAGACATCTTTGCAGTCGATCACCAAGGGAATCTCCTCCGTTTCGGGGGAAGTCGCAGAAGCTGCGGTGCCAGGCGCCTCTGCAACATGATCCGAGCACGATGTAAGCGCACTTTAACAGAGGCGACGCTGATGCTCAGTGCCTGAGCCGATTCGCTGATGCTCAGCTCTTCGATCTCACGCAGCAGGAAAACTTCGCGATAGATCATGGGCAATTCAGTGACGGCTTCCATCAGCAGCTTGCGGATCTCAAGGCGCTCCAGGACTTCTGATGGCACTTCGCGCCAGTCGCGGAGGAGTTCCGGCGCGATCTTGTGGTTCTCTTCGGAGCCGTCGTCCAGAGATTCGAAAGCACGGCGGCGGCGCAGGCTAGAACGTGCCTCGTTCAGGGCGATGCTGACGAGCCAGGTGCTGAACCTCGCCTCCGCGCGAAATGCACGCAGGTTACGGAGAGCCTTCAGAAAGGTTTCTTGCACAACGTCCTCCGCTTCCTGTGGATCGCGCAGGAGCGCCATGGCCATGGAGAAGACGGTGCGCTCGTAAGGCCGGATGAGGTCATGGAAGAGAGGCGTATTGCCGGCGAGGATGGCGGCGATAACCTGCGCCTCAGCTTGCCGATCGGGCGATTGGCTCATCGGCAAATGTTCACGCATGGCACGAGGAGCGAGGGTTTTCGGCGAAGGGAGGGGCGGCCATTTCATTCCGTCAGGAGATTAGAGCCGCGAATGAAATAGAAGTTACAGTCGTTGCAGACTGGTAGGGCGGTCAAACGTGATGGACGAGTCGGAGATGGAGGCCTTCTTCGATGGCGATCAGCGCGAACGTGATTATGGATAAGGCGAGCTGCCAACGCTCCATGCTCAGTTCGCCCGTTGTAACAGGCCCCTGGCGCATTGAGATGAGGGGCGGGCGCGCAAACGCCGGATCTGCAGGATGGCGATAAGGTTTATAGCCGCACCGCTGAAGGCAAGGCTGATCATCGGTATGCGCAGCCAGCTGGCATGCAGACCGTCGACGAAAGCGGCAGCTTCCGACGACAGGGCGGGCGAACCAACGCCAATGATAAGGCGCAACCCCGCTACGGCCATGAGAAATAATCGCGAATACTGCTTTGAATCTGGGGGCGAGTTCTGCAAGCTGACCAACCGAGGACTGCTCATTCGGTGGCTCAGAAGCCGGAAAATGCCTTAGCGAATGCGACATGCGTGACACGCTAGATCCGTCAAGCTTGAGGTCATCGTTTGTGGGTGATTTCGATCTCTAGACCTCCGACGAAACCGCGCCCCGGCATGCGCACGTTCAGTATCTCGTCATAGCCGGTGTTGCAGAGGTTTGTCATCTGGAGATAGGGCCGAACGCGGCCGGCCTCCCGCGCCAGCGATTCGTCCCACACAGGATAAGCTCTCTGCTGGTATCGCTGGACGGCTCCGAGACGCGACTCGAGCAGAAGAGAGTGCATCGGGGTCCACCTCCATTCGGCCCTTCCATTGTTGACGGGGTAGTTGAATACATACTCCGACTCGAGGCCATGGAGGGCGCTCTGGGCTCCGGAAAGCGGCGTCCAGCCGAATTTGATCTGGCTGGTGCGGCTCACCCCCCAGTCCACGGTGCTTTCCGCTCCGGTAAAGTGCAGCCCAGGCAGGTTGCTCGCCTGCCAGGGGTCCGACGATGATGTGCGCGTGTAATCGACTGTATCCTTCTGGCGCGAGTAGAAAACGGTCAGCGAAGATGCGATCCACGGTGCGGGACACCAATCCGCACCGCCTTCGAAGTTCCAGGCAGACTCCGGCTTGAGGTTCGGATTGCCGAGCGTCGAGGGGTCGCTATAGTAGAGGTCAATGTAAGTGGGGATCCGAAAGCCGTATCCGGCGGATCCTCGCAGCTTGAAGGAGTGCGGCAGCCAAAGGGTATCAGCCTCTCCGGCCCGTGGGTGATCGCGTAGTGCTTAGGCAACGCCCTCCACTGAGTCTGCTTGCCCGGATCGGTGCCAAACTCCGAACGTTCTCGAGAAACGGAGGGTGTGGAAGGAAGAATTGCCTGGCGAATCCTTGTGGCCGCGCGCATCTCATCGCTCAGGGAGAATAAGTATCCTCCGGCTCTGCCGGGGGATACTTACTCCATGCGGAAATATGAAGACATCTCTCCGCGGTTCATTCAGAGCGACAATTTCGTCCAGGACCGACCTTGGACCGCTCGTTGAGCATGTTTGAGGAGTTTTAAGTCGATAGTTGCGTGTTCCGGATGGTCTCATCGGCGACTAGAGGCCGGATGGTCTGCTCGATCAGCACTCACCATCCCGCCTCGGTCGTCCCAAACAACTTCTAGAATACTACTTTAAGAGCCCCTTGGATCTGGCGAGCACCCGTTGTACCATCGTTTTGTCCGACCTGTGATTGAGAGATTCCAAAAACAGGAGAAGAAATGTTAAGCCCTGCGGGTGAGTTGAGATTGGGATGGTTCAGGAGGTTGTAGCTCTCCGCGCGGAAGATGATCTTAATTTGCTCATGCAGTGTCTGGGTTTTCTGAAAGACAGCGTCTGTGTTGACGAAGCCCGGGCCGTAAAACTTGTTCCGGTGAATAGACACATTTTGGTCGAATGGAGCATTGGAAAAAGCCTTGACCGACGGTCCGGTAATCTTGCCCCCAGCCGCCACAATCGCTCCGCGGCCGGAGGGGTAGGGCGCTCCAACGAGTTCCGGACGGTTCAGCAAACTTGTGTGGAGGTTGTCTACAGTGCCACGCAAATCGAACGGGAGACCACTCTGCACCTGCTGAATACCTGAAAGCTCGATGCCTTCCAGAATGTGACCGAACAACCCCGAGTTTAAGTAATTCCCTTTGATGCCCACGGGCACGTCATAGGTCGCCGCTACCGTGCCGCGGTTTCTCACGTCGAAGTCTGAATTTCCATATTCGGGGCCCAGATCAAAGCTGTTACGCGGAAGGCCTGAACCGCCCGCTCCTGGAACCAACGGATCGGAACCATTGTCGAGAGAATGTGCGTAGGTGTAGCTGCCGGTAAGCGTGAGCCCGTGAAGGTGCCCCTGCACCTTCGCCTGAAATGCGTTGTAGTTGCTGTGAACTGCGGAAGTTTGGAAAAGTTCGTGGAAGAAGGCAGTGTTATTGACGGCTGGATTGAAGTTCGTGCCATTTCCGTCAGTTCCACCCAGGTAGAGAGAATTCAATTGCAGCGCCGAAGGTTGCACACCTGCGGCAATTTCAGCCTGAACAAGATTCGGTTGCGGCGGAGCGCCATCGATCTCGCGCAGGCCGTGGCTGCTGTGGCTACCAACATAGTTCAGCTCAATCGTCATCCCAGTTGTGAGTTGGCGCTGAATGCCTAAATTGTAACTCTGGCTCGTCGGGATTTTGAGGTTGGGGTCGATCACAACCGGTTCAAGGAAAGCTCCGTTCGTGATGTTGGCTATTGTCGTTAGACTGCCGGGGACTGCGTAAGTTGACGCCGTAGCGCTGCCGGCAGGATTGTTGGGGTCAAAGGGGAAGCTGTTAAAGTTTGCTTCGAAAGGCGGATTGGAACGGGCGTTTCCGAAGAGATTGTCGAAAACACGATCGTGAAAAATGCCGTAACCACCGCGAATCGCGGTCTTGCCGTCTCCGCGCAGATCGTAGGCAAAACCAAATCGAGGCTCGATCAGTTTCCAACTGTCCGCATAAAGCTGGCGTCCGGTTCCGGGCCCCACGGGTGTAAAGGTGAAGACCCCGGACGCGGGAAGCGCCACCGAGGCGTCACCGAAGAAGTTTGAGAAATTGCCGTTTTCCTCAAAAGGCACTCCATTAAAGGCGTAACGGATGCCCGCGATCGCAGTGAAGTGGGTGTTGACCTTCCAGGTATCTTGCCCGAAGAGAGCCCACTCATGCTGACGGAAACGCGTGAGGTCGTTGGCACGACGCGTTCCGTTGGCGGTGAAGAACTGGTTCTCAAACGAGTTCGCAACGGCGCCCTGTGCGCCCCAGATCAGGTCCTCAAAGGGAAGAACGCTAGGCGACTTGGGGTCGCCTGCAAAGTTGTAGGACAGCGCTTGGTAGTCTGTGAAGTCATTGAGCGCTAGAAGATCGCGAGAGGAGAAGTCATCAAAACTCGTGTCTTTGACGCTGTGGTATTCTCCCCCGAACTTCATCGTGTGGGCACCCTTGACAATCGTGTACGTATCCCCAAAGAGCAGGGTTGAGCTGAGTCGTGCCTGACCATTGCTGTCTCCAAGGTCGTAGCAACCGAAGTTGTTCCCATTGAAGAAGTAGGGAATGTTCACATCACGTCCGTTGCCGAAATTATCTACTCCGAGCAGGTTGTCGAAGGCAGCATGATTGCAAAAAAATCCGACGTTATTCTGGTTGTATCCCGCGCGGAAAAGGTTGGTTTGGTTCGCCGACAGCGCGGAAGCAATCGAGATCGCTCCGTTGTGGTTGGTCGCCGGAACCGAGGTGTTTCCCATCCTTGGCAGAATCTCATCGTGGAACGGATCGGTTTCGTTCGAGTGACCATAGATATAACGAACCGTCAGTTGGTGTTTGGATGACAACTTCTGGTCGAAACGGCCAGTAAGAGTGTAGGAATTGAGAGCATCCGGGGATGGGAAGAAGTACGTGGTGCTTACCCCATCGCCATTGTCTGCCTGCCCGACTGGAGCGAGCGCAAGAATCTTCGCGACCGTTGGATCCTGAGGAAGACCGGAAAGGTTGTTCGGATTCGCTGGGTTGGTCAGATCAACCGGCGTCTGGCTCCCATCAAATGGATCAATGAATGTGAATTGACCTATCCTGAATGCAGCGGCTGGTGTCACCGTATTGGCGGTGCGGGTAGTGCGGAAGCGCTGCGCTTCACCGTTAAGGAAGAAATACGTGTGATCCTTCCAGGCAGGACCACCGAGAGATGCTCCGAAATCATTTCTGACGTACGGGTCCTGTGGTCCGTCTGCCTTCGTATTGAAGAAGTCGCGTGCGCCCAGGGCATTATAGCGCCCGAATTCATAGGCGTCTCCATGGAAGTCCTTGGTGCCGCTGCGGGTTACCACATCGACAATCGCGCCCGTGTTGCGACCGAATTCTGCATCGAAGTTGTTGGTGATGACTCGAAATTCCTGAGTGGAGTCAGGGTTCGCGGAGGAGATACCGCCCAACCCGCCAGGAACGGAGGTATCGTTATTGTCCGCGCCATCGAGGAGGAAATTGTTGTTGCGATCACGCTGACCATTGACCGAAACACCTCCATCATTGTTGGTGGCGCTGACCACACCCGGAGAAAGCAGAACAAGCTGATACGGATCACGCAGGATCAGAGGCAGCTGGTTTATCTGTTCCTCATTAATGACGGTCGAGAGTGCATAATTGTCGGTTTCCACAGCAGCCGTGGTGGCATCGCTAACATCAACAGTGGTCGTCGCGGATGAAATCACCAGTTGAAAGTTCATGGGTAGCGTTGCAGCTACGTTTAGGATGACATTTCTCTTTGTCTGAATCTGAAAGCCGCTTGAGCTTACCGTGAGGTCATAGACAGCAGGAGGCAATGCCGCAAAGAAATAGATCCCCGCAGAGGTTGTGCTAACGGTACGCGCGACGCCAATCGAATTCGCCGTCGCCGTGACATTTGCATTTGCTACAGCAGCTCCCGAGGGATCCAGGACCTGACCAGTGATACTGCCGGTTTGTGCGAGGGCAGCGACAGTTGCTATCGCCAGCACAAACATAGCAACGGCAAAGTTACTGATACGGATATGCTGAAATCCAATCGCGAGTTTGCGCGTTAGTGTTTCGGCCCGATGGACAGTTTTGAGCATATGACGATGCGGATTGATTGAACAGCCTACTTCAAATCTGAAAGGTGCCACTATTTCCTCCGAAGTGTTTGTGAAACGAAAAATCGTGGATCAGCAGGAATCCCCAAGAGACTGTAATTCACCTTTGGACGATCAGTTGTTTTCGCACTGTCATTCCTTTGTCATCATTCGAGGTCAGCGCATTTCTGCCGGGATTCTTGCCAAACTGCGGCAAGTTCGCTACTCTCTCTGAAGTCTCTTGACTTGTATCTCCCCTCCAGGGTCCAGCTCTCCCATTACTGTGATAAGGGGTGGTGTGTCTTCGTGATCAAACGCATACCTCAACGCGTCAATGATTCGCTTTAAATCCGCGAGTACACTGTGGAACAATCAGATCGGATGGCCGCCTGTCAACTGAGCAGGTTCCGAACTGACATCAACTGCTTCTCTCGAGCGGTAGAGTATGTCTCAACGCTTGCCGGACTGCATCCATCCAGAGATATCCGCACTCCGGATATGCGAACGCATGTGACAACCCTCTAAAAATGAAAACTGAATTCGTCGTTTTTTATTCCTCCGCAATGGTAAGAATCGTCCGACAATCCACACTGAGCCCTGAATCAAGCGTCCGAGCGGAAAGCGCGCATTTGCGGCGACGATTGTCTTTGAATTTCGTGAGCTTTCGATCCCATGGGAAGCTCCAGTGTTTGTGAGGGGCCGCATCCTGGACAACGATCCGCCGATATGCCCGGGAATAAAACGAGCCCCATTCGGTTTACACCTATGACATTCGAAGGGATTCCCGCCGCGATGGGAAGATGATCGCCACCTCGGTCTGGCCTGATGGTTCACTAATCTCCTGGCGCCAGATTGATAGCCGGTGTCGCACACCTTCCCCGATGCATGCGGGCCCAAAATATGTCGTATGGGGCGTTTGTAGATCGCACCTTGAAGAGCTCATATCGTGCGGACCACGATGATGGCCGCGTTGAAGAGGGGTAAATGGAGACCGCACATTGTACCTACGATTGGTCCCTGGTTCGTGAAGCACAGGACGGCAACCACGAAGCGTTTAAACAATTAATGCAAGCCCACGATGAAGGGGTTCTAAGACTTGCTCTTCGGATGACTGGTTCGTTGAGCGATGCGCAGGACATTTATCAAGAGGTGTTTCTCAAAGCCTATAAGAAGCTGGATTGCTTCCGATTCGAATGCTCGTTCTCTACATGGATATATCGCATCGCCACGAATACTTCTCTTGATCACCTGCGAAAACATAAACAGCGAAAAGAGAATGACGCGGCAAAAGTGAACTTCGAGGGCGAGGACTACGATTTATTGAACCAGGTCTCGGACGACAGACCCACCTGCAACCCGGAGAAAGAACTTCTGCGCGGCGAACTCGGCGAGAGCATCTTGTGCGCACTGCGACTGCTGACACCGCGTGAGCAGATCGTATTTGACATGAAGCACCTTCAAGGAATGAAACTGCGAGCCATAAGCGAGATGCTGAACACTTCTGAAGCAACGGTCAAGACCTGCCTGTTCCGAGCCACTCACAAGTTGCGTTTACACTTGGCGAAGTACGCAACACTGCAGATGGAGCTTCTCTCGTGAAGCCTGCTGCGCGCCGCGGGCCGTCCACGTCTTCGCGCCGGCGCCTGTGGGATGCGTTGTGTGCTTTTGCTCTCGCCTTGGTTTTGATTCCTTTTTCTTTGAAAGCCCGCAGCAGGTTGGAGACGACATTCCATATCGGAGGCGGAGAGGCGGAGGCCGTCGATGGCGAGCTTGCGCAGCGCTTTCAGTCGCCTTACGCGCACCGTTTGATTGTCGTAATCACCGGACTACCGGATCCGGACTCAATTGAGGGAAGCAATGCAATCGGGTTAGTTGTGAACAGGCTTCGTGCTCTGCCGAGAGTCTCCGGTGTACTTTCAGCACTTGATTCGCCCGATCCTCTGTTCCGAGGTAAGGGTGGCGGGACGTTAGTTATCGTCGGACTTAACCCAGGGCCGGGCACAGAAGAATCACTGATCCCCCCTTTGAGAACACGGGCGGTTGAGCTGCAGAGTCAACTTCGACGACAGTTTCCCGGGATCAACATACAGCTGACGGGCGAAACGCCGCTGAACTTCGATTTTCGCAAGGTCAGCGGCGACGATGTCAACCGCGCAGAGGCTCGCGTACTCCCGGTTACGCTTGTCTTGCTTCTAATAGCATTCGGAAGTGTTGTAGCTGCCATGCTCCCGCTGGGTGTAGGGCTGTTGGCGATCTCTATGACCATGGGGACAGCTGCATTGCTCGCAAACCACCTGCACCTATCGATTCTGGTAGAGAATCTGGCAACGATGCTTGGCCTCGGGCTCGGCATCGACTATGCACTGCTTATGGTGAGCCGATTTCGCGAGGCATTGGCCAATGGGCACGACGCGAACGACGCTGCCGCCTTTGCGGCACACCAGGCAGGCAGAACGCTCGTCATCTCGGCAGCAACAGTGGCGATCGGATTTGCGGCGCTACTGACGGTGCCTATCAGCGAACTGAGTTCGATCGGAGTGGCCGGCCTGCTGGTGGCTGCGATGAGCGTGCTGATCTGCACGTGCATTCTGCCGTGGGTGCTCGGACTGCTGGGCGTTCGCGTCAATTCCTTGCGGCTGCATATTCCTGGGCGTTGGCAGTCCAGTCGCAACGATGGATTAGTAAGCTCCAACGCGCGTTGGCGTCGCTGGGGGCACCTCGTGACCGGCAGCCCATGGACCGCATTGACGGTAGCCGGACTACCCTTGTTGGTACTCTCGTTTCAGGCTTGGCGAATCTCGCCTGGCCTGCCGCCCGGCAACTGGCTTCCCGCCAGCGCGGAGTCAGTGCAGGGGCTCCACTCATTGGAAGGGATGGGGCGATCCGGCATTGTCCAGTCGCTCCGGGTCGTTCTGGAGTTGCCAAAAGCCGCATCGCCAAGCACGCCGGCCGGATGGATGGCGGTGAGCAGATTCACGGATTACGTGGCAACGGATGCAAGGTGTTCTGAAGCGATCTCCCTTACAACGTTGTCGGGAGACGCAGATGCCCCAAACACTCTGAGCTTCCTGCCGGAAGAAACACGCAAAAGTTTTCTTCGCGATGATGGCCTGGCGACTTTGATTGAAGTGCTGCCGATCTCTACGCTCACACCGGCCGAGCAGAACCGCTGGTTGCGCGAATTGCGCTCCGCAGACATCCAGAAGATCACCGGCATCACCGGAGCTGCGATCCGGATTGGAGGGATTGCGGCGATCAATGCCGACTATGACGCAGTTGTCAGGCAGCGCCTACCCATGGTGATCGCAGGCGTGGTGATGGGGAGCTTCGCTGCGGTTCTTGTGGGATTGCGGTCGCTCTTTGCTGCATTCAAGGCGATTCTGCTGAACCTCTTTTCAGTGGCAGCTTCTTTCGGGGCGCTGGTATTGGTATTTCAAGATGGATACGGAAGCAGCTTGCTGGGAGTGTCCGGCGCCACCCGAAGTGTGTTTCCGATTATCCCGATCCTCTCTTTTGCAATTGTCTTCGGCCTCAGTATGGACTACGAGGTCTTTCTCGTCTCCCGAGTTCTCGAGGAGCGGCGCAAGGGACTGCCAGAGAGAGCCGCCGTGATTGAGGGCATGGCAAGCACCGCAGGGCTCATTACAAGTGCCGCAATGATTATGATCGCAGTATTCGCCGCATTCATGCTGGGAAACTTCCTGGTTATCAAGATGCTTGGATTCACCTTGGCGGTGGCTGTGCTCATCGACGCAACAGTTGTGCGCATGGTCATCGGCCCTGCGCTCTTGCAGATTGGAGGAGACTGGAACTGGTGGCCTTTGGGTCTCTCTGGCTCCCAAGCCACACCCGGAGCGGAGGTCGCCCGATGACTTCAAACACAAAAAGTCCTCCGCGGAAAGAGGACCATTCATAAGCAATGAACCAGATCACGATTCACGAAGCGGACGGCGTGGAATTGGTTGCGCTGACCAGAGCGACACCCATGGTTGGACGGATCGCATTGCGAGTCGACCGGGAACCGGATTTCCTCGCGGACCTGGTTCCCGCGACGACGGGCTTCTCATGTTAGAAGAAAAATTCTGGCCTTAACAAATTCTCTGCGTGCTATCAATGATCGGCGATGTTGCCCCCGGCGAACTTGGGGCACGCGAGGAACGCGCTCCTTTCCGGATTCTTATGGATTCGTGGCAAGTATATCGAGCATCTGGATTACTGGTGGCTCGGCAAATAGCTCTTCTGCTTTCGCGAACAAAAGCTCGGCGGTCTGACCATTAAGGTGGGCGTCCCGGCTCTCTTGATTTGGAAATGTATCGAAGATTCCGTACAGCGAACTATCAAATTTCACTGCATACCACGTTATGGTTCCAATCTCCAGGAGCACGAGTGCACGCGCTGAGACAAGAAATTCTTCAACGGCGGCCTCTTTTCCAGGCCGTGCACGCAACTGAGCGAACAATGCGAACTGATCCATCCCTGCGTTCCTCCGCCCTGGGAACACTAAAGCTCATGTTTTTGTCTTGGCACATCAGATCCGGATCGGCATGCAGAATTGTCAGGGAGGGCGTTGCGGGAAGGAACGGCCCGCAGATGTGGGTTGCGGAGGGCGCAAGGCGGCCGCAGCATGCGAGGAGGCTTCCCTCACCCCCCTCGACGGATGTAAGCGGCTATTGGATCGAACGCATTTGCAGTCTCATTCGTAACGCAGCGCGATCATTGGGTCTACCTTCATTGCCTTTCTGGCAGGGACATAGCAGGCCAACAGTGCAATCGCCATGAGGAGTAAGGAGACCGCGACAAATGTTATAGGATCGGTGGAATGGACGCCATAGTGGAAGCGGGTCATCAAGTGCGTAACAGCGAGGGCCCCGACAATACCGATGGCGATTCCGGCGCAGGCTAGACGACAGCCCTGCTTGAGGACCATGACAAAGACCTGCGAACGCCGAGAGCGACGCGAACGCCAATTTCCGAGGTGCGCTGAATCACCGAGTAGGAGATGACGCCGTACATGCCAACCGCAGCCAGGAGAAGTGCCAGAATTCCGAAAGCGCCCAGCAGCAACACAGCAAATCGGTCGGCGGTCGTCGAAGTATCGACCAGCGTGGTGAGCGTTGCATAGTTCGCTAACGGCAAGTCCGGGTCGATCGCATGCACCGCCTCCCGCACGCCGGTCGCGATCGTATCCGGGTCGCCCTTGACACGGACTGCATACTGCAGCGCCTGCATGTTAGGGAACGTCTTCATCTCATTCTGGGTGTAGGGCACGAACATTGTCGGAGCCGGATCTTCTCGGAGAGAGACTTGCTTGATATCAGCAGCCACACCAACAATCGTTCTTACTGGAATCTTTGTCCAACCCACTCCCACCTGTTTGCCTACCGGATCTTGACCAGGCCAGTATTTCTTTGCCATTGCGCTGTTGATGATGGCGACCGGCGTGGTACTGAGGGTGTCTCCATCCGCGACATCCCGCCCGCGTTGCAAAGGAGTACTCAAACAATGAAGTGATGAGTGAATCCATCCGCTCGATGGAGTAACGGATTTCCTGGTAAGACTCGTTCCTTTCTGTCTCGCTGATATCCGGCTGAGTGAGAAGTTCCGCATTCGCCAGAATGGCGGACAAAGGAAGGCGAAGATCGTGGCAAATGTGGGCGCCCATCCTGTTTACGTCGGATTGCGGCTTCGGCACTGGAATATCACGTGGGATAAACCGTAGGACCCAGCTGACGATAGCCACGATCTCCTCGAAGTTGTGCTCCGAGCGCAGTTCCTCCCGGAGATAAACATTCTCCTTCTCCAACCGAGCCTTCAGGCTGGCGATCTTCTGGTAGGACTGCATATTCTGAACGGCCAGTGCAATCTGGTTCGCCACCTCCTGCAAGAGAGCGGCATCCTCATCCGAATACTGACCGCGCTGCTGGCTCACGACGCTGAACAGGCCGATACACTTTCCTTGAAGGACAACGGGCACGACGCAAATTGACCGAATAAGCTACTGCGGACGGAACCGCAAGTTCAGCTCCACGAATCCTCCCGTGTTGAACAATCATTCAAACGACTTCAAGTCGCACCTGCACCCTCATCCCGCTGCCAGCCCCCGCTCGCCGGCCGCGCGGCAGGAGTCGAGTTCCTCCTCCTGCACCTTCCCCTAATCACAAGCTCAATACACTAAAAGGCTTTTCGAGCCTTTCTCGGTTGATACCGGGACGTTTCGCGCGTCTTGGGGAAGGTCATCGCCCAATCGACGAGCGTCTTCATCGCCGGACAGAGCGTTTTCCCAAACTCGGTGAGTTCATATTCCACCTTTGGTGGAAATTGAGGATGAACGGTTCGCTTCAC
>JBEKRU010000023.1:0-61756 GCA_049518435.1 Occallatibacter sp.
TCCACAGCCATCGCACGAAACCACTCAGGATGCCAACCAGAACTTCTCTTACCCATTTGCAGTTCTCCCTTCCCTGCAAATGCGCTCATTTTAAGTTGTCTCACTTTTGGGGGTCACTTCAAAGTAGTTGGGAGCAGACAAACCCCCAGAAAACGTGTAGCTCCGCACAAACAAAACACGTCTTTCCTCACCCTCTGAGGTAAGTTTTTGCAAGAAACCTCACCTCAGAGGGTGAGGTTTCGGCCGGTTTGCTCACCTCATAGGCAGATTCTTACCCTATGGAGCTCACCCTCTTGGGTGCACATTTTATGCTCACTTTTACCCAGTGGAACTAACCCCGCAAATCCAGCGTATTAGCAAATTATGCAATGCGCGGCTACATTAAGCTGGAACGTGATCGGACTGGCATCGCCGGCCAGACCGTCGCAGCGTACTCTGGAAGGTCCAGGCAACGGCAAGCCCAGGCCGCCGGCTGCGGGTCAAGTCCAGGGAGGAAAGGCAATTACGCCTGCCCTTCGCCAGGCGCGTGTGGAGGTAAATCCGCTGGAAGTCGACTGGTCTCAAGTCGTGCGGCTTTGCATGAACGGCGATTCCGGCGCATGGGCCGAACTGGTCCGCACCCACCATCGCCGCGTCTACGGCCTCTGCTATCGCTTCACCGGCAACCCCGCGGATGCAGAAGACTTAACCCAGGACGTCTTCCTAAAAATCTATTCCAACCTCGCCAGCTTCGACACCACAAGAGGCAGCCTCCAGGTCTGGATCACCACCATGACCCGCAATCTCCTCGTCGATAACTTCCGCCGCACCCGCAATCAGCGCGCCACCGGCTCCCTTGACGACGGCTGGGAATCGACCGAGGAACTCAAACCAATTGATCGCCTTACTTCCTCGGGTCCCTCGCCGCATGAGTCGGCTGCTCAGAAAGAACTCGCAAAAATGGTCCAGAATGCGCTGGCGCGTGTCTCCGTTGAGCTCCGCGAAGCCGTCATTCTTAGAGACTTGCAGGATTTGGACTACAAGGAGATCGCACAGGTGTTAGGCATACCCGAGGGGACGGTAAAGTCCCGCATCAGCAGGGGCCGTGCGGAACTCGCGCGCCTGCTGGAACGTAATAAACGGGAGGTGATGTAACCATGGCAGATCGCGGACACATTCCTAGCTCTCCGGCCTGCGGCCAGTGGGAAACTCTTCTGGCCGACGCGCTCGACGGGCAACTCAGGCCTGAAGACGAGGCCAGCTTCAGTGCCCACATGGCTGTCTGCCCAGCCTGCACGGCGCTCTTTGACGAAGCTCGCAAAGGACGCGAGTGGCTGGAGTTTCTCACCTCGGAACCAGAAGTCCCGGCCGGACTTCTTGATCGTATTCTGGCCCAAACCGGTCCGGGGCAAATCGAAGGCTATGGGCTCATCGCCGGCAGCAGCAACGTATTGCCCATCATTCCAGCCTGGCAACGTCCCGGCTTCGTCGGCCGTGTCCGCCGCTTTGCCGAGCCTCGCCTGCTGATGACTGCGGCCATGGCCTTCTTCTCCATTTCGCTCACGCTTTACCTGACGGGCTATCGCCTGAACGACGTGCACCTCTCCGACCTACGGCCCACCGCGGTGCAGTCGTTTATGGAGCGCCGCCTGGCTATGGCATCTACCCCCATCATCCGTTATTACGATCACCTGCGTTTTGTTTATGAAGTTGAATCCAGAATGCGGGAACTGCGTAATACCACGCAGAACGAAGGCCAGGGCGGAGATGCGGATAATCCGCCCGCGAAGCAGCAACAGCCCGCTCCCGGAGAATCAAAGCAGGCTCCCGCTCCCCGCAAGGATGGGGGGTCCCGCGTCGACCTACCCCAACAGTCCGGCAGCCCCACCCAGACCCCGGCGCAAACTGGTTCCTCTGATTTTTTTGAAGCTTTCCTGACGTTGCCTTCCCTCACGTTCGGGTCTCGGTCCGCGCATTCCGGCGGCTCCGCAAAAGCACTACGGGAAAGGAGCACAATATGGACTGCGTAAATCACAGCGGTGTCAGCGCAACCGCCTTTTGCCAGAATTGCGGCAAAGCACTCTGCGCCACATGCGTGCGCACGGCGACAGGAGGGCAGATTCTCTGCGAGCCCTGCTGGACCTCTTGGCAGACTCTTCAACAGCCCTTCGTCGCAACCCAATCGCAAGGCCCGAATCCCGCGGCAGCTGCCGTTCTAGGTCTTATCCCCGGCGTGGGTGCCATGTATAACGGCCAGTTCTTCAAGGGCCTCATCCACGTCGTCATCTTCGCCGTGCTCGTCAGCATCACGGAGTACCACGGCATCTTTGGCTTGTTCATCGCTGCGTGGATACTCTACCAGTCTTTTGAAGCCTTCCACACCGCCAGGGCGCTGCGTGACGGCCAGCCGCCACCTGATCCACTGGGCCTCAATGAGGTGGGCAACTGGCTCAACCTCGGCCAGCGTCCCCGCACCCCCGGCCAGCCCGGTCCCGCTCCCTATCAACCTTGGGGAGGTCCGGTTAATCCCGGTCCCGCCAACCCGGGCTTCGTCAATCCCGGCCCCGCGAGCCCCGCCCCTGATCCCTCGACTCCGGGCTATCAACCGCCTTCGTATTCCGCCGGGCAGTACCAACAGCCGTTTCAGGGCGCCTGGCAGGCTCCATTTACGCCGCCGCCTGCTCCCGGCTTTGTCGATCCAGCCGCTCCGCCTGTCCCTCCGCAGGTGTACTGGCGGCGCAAGGAGCCCGTTGGCGCGCTCGTGCTCATTGCCCTGGGCCTGCTTTTCCTGCTCAATCAGCTGAACCTGTTCAATGGCCATCTGATCGAATACGCATGGCCGCTGGCCTTCATCGCGCTCGGGGTGTGGCTGATTGTCAGCCGTCTTGGAAATACGCAAGGAGGTTCCAAATGAACCGCTACATCATGATTCACCGCCTTCGAGTTCCCGCTTTTCTCCTTCTCATCGGCGTGATTGCGCTGTTGCACACCATGGGTCTGCTCGAGCACCCCTGGCGCTTGTTCTGGCCCCTGGCCTTCATTCTAGGCGGACTCATCATGCTCGCCGAGCGGGCGGCGCTCACCATGGATGGTCCCCCCATGCCTTATATGGGCGCTCCCGGCACTGGAGTCCCACCCTATCCGGGACAGCCAACTCCGCAGACCCCCACCCAGTCGACATCGATTGTCCCTGCCAATTCCAATAACTTCGGGCGCGACCCGGACGGAGGCCTATCATGAGCAGCGTACCCCCCGGCTATCCTCCTGGCGGTGGCCAACCGCCCTATCCGCCCTACGACCCCAAGACCCAGTGGCGCGTCTATCGTGAGCAGCAGAAGGCCGCATGGCGTGCTCAGCGGGATGCGTGGAAAGCGCAACAACACGCTGCCAAAGCCGGCTACGTCGGCGCCTATGGCCCCCGCGTTCCGTCCGTCGTCGGCCCCATCATCCTGGTTGGCATCGGCGTCATCGCCCTGCTCATTGTCACCGGCCACATTGTCGCCGTCGACTTCTGGGACTGGTACGGCACATGGTGGCCGGTATTACTCATCGGCGCAGGCCTTGCGCTGCTCGGAGAGTGGGCGCTCGACCTGCGGCGCGAGGTTCCCGTCCGCCGCACTGGAAGCTTTGTCGGGCTTCTCATCTTTCTTGCGATCCTGGGATTTTGCGCCACCGGCTGGTCCCATTCCCGTCCCTGGTTTCAACACCTCCGCGACCACAATGACTTCGGTGACGATGACAACTTCTTCAACATGTTCGGCATGCCTGAGCACGACACCGACTTCCAGCCGTTGAATGCGCAGATCCCCGCCAACTCCGCCGTCGAAATCCAGAATCCCCAGGGTGACACCACCATCACTGCGGGAGACGGCCCCAACATTGAGGTGCAGGCGCACGAAGTGGCCTACGCCAACTCTGACTCTGCCGCCAAGGATATTTTTGAAGCGGAGGCGCCCCATCTGACCGTCAGCGGTGGTGCGGTGCTGGTCAAGCCAGACAGCAATAACTCCAAAGGACGCGTCAACCTTACGGTCACCGTGCCCAAGAATGCCCGCATCACTGTAAAAGTCGGCAAGGGAGATGTAACCGCCGCCGGTCTCGGTTCCGGCATCAACGTCTACTCTCCACACGGCGATGTTCACCTCAACGCCATCTCCGGCTCCGTCCAGTTGCACTTCTCCAACGGGAAGCACGACTTCTCCGCCCACCAGGTCGATGGCGATCTGACCACCGACGGCAACATGAACGACCTCACCCTCTCCGATATCAAGGGCAAATTCACCCAGAGCGGCGAAATCCTCGGCGACGTGCACATGGAAGACGTCACCGGTGCGGTCCATCTGCACACTTCAGTCACAGACCTGCAACTCGCCCAGTTGCCCGGAGACCTGACCCTCGATTCCGACGACCTGCGCGTCTCCGAAGCCAGGGGCAACGTTCGCGTAGTCACCCACGCCAAGGATGTGGACCTGAGCCAGATCTACGGCGACACCTACGTGGAAGATCGCGATGGACGCATCTCCATTGAGCCAGCCGGAAAATACGCCGTCGAAGCGAAGAACAACAAAGGGGATGTAGAACTCACTCTGCCGCCTAACGCTGCTGTTTCAGTAAGTGCCCAGACACGGAACGGCGATATTGTTTCCGACTATCCGATGCCCAGCATCGGGGATAGCGAAAACAAGGTTGCTACCTTCCAGATCGGCTCCGGCGGACCGAGAGTTTACCTCAGCACCGACAACGGTGACCTCCACATCAAGAAGGGCTCGGGATTTCCAAGCCCATCGCCTGAGGCTTCAACGGCGGAAGGCAGCCCAGCCTCCCCGAAAGCTCCCCATCTGAAGGCGCCCAAAGCCGCTGCTCCCGAACCCGTCACGCAATAGGCCTCATCGCAATTCGCAAGAACCGCAAACAGGCGTATGAGGATTTACCTCCTGCGCCTGTTTCGTTTTCCCGCCCGTACCGTTTTGGAGGCTCTCACCAAACCAGCGGGATCAGATGGAACCGTGTCTTCGCGCAATAATCGGCATAGCCCGGGAGCTCCGTTCGCAGCACCTTCTCTTCATTCAGCAGCCGGATGGCATAAAACGGAACCAGCAACGCGAATGCGGGCATAGCGACCCATGAGCCCAGCGCCAGCGGAGTGAACATCCAAAGCACGATCGAGCCCAGGTACATGGGGTGTCTGACCCATGCGTACGGCCCAGTCGAAATTACTGCCTGTCCGGCGTCCACCTGGATCGTGCGTCCCGCATAGCTGTTCACCTTCAGTACCCAGAACACGAACAGGAATCCGCCCGCCACCATTCCCAGAGAAAGCACAGTCAGCCACATGGGCACCTCGCCAACCAGGCTTCGTGACCACCCCAGCCGGTAGTCGAGTCCAGGAATTGGAAACGCCACAAAGAATAGAACCGTAAAAATACGAATCAGCAGCTTCTGTTCGGTTACTGGCTCTCGGTTTCGCATCCGTCGTTCCATAAGCGCTGGGTCATAGAAGAAGATGTAGCCGAACCCAACCAGGCACGGAATAAAAAATGCCGCCATAAACGCCCATCCCTGCCAGAACCTCCACGTCCCCGCCGGCAGAAACACAATCGCTGCCCCGGCCAGGGTCATCAGAACGCTGCGAACCGTCAACCTCCATCCCAGGCTCATCTTCCGCACCCTCCTTCCCACGTTCACCAACCGCCAGCCATCTTACCCCTCCTTTTCCCGCAGCGCTGTGATCAACAAGGCAACAGCCGGACACCTCAACGGAATCACTGACAACGGACGGCCGTAATCTCTGAACTCAGAACGGTCATCTGAAATCTGTCCCCTTTAACCCTTTTCGTTGTATCCTCCAATCGCGGGGGACTTTCCCATGGCCCATACACCCATCCGCGTCATCACAGTGGAACGCGAGTACGGTTCGCGCGGCGGCGAGTTCGCCCACGATCTGGCTAACCAGCTTGGTTGGCGCCTGCTTGACTCGGAACTTCCCTGTGCTGCCGCACGCATTGCCGGCATTTCCCCGGAGCTTGCCGCCAAATACGACGAGCGCCTCGACCCCTGGTATTACCGCTACGGCAAGATCTTTTGGCAGGACCACGTCTACTCCATGCCCGGCCTCGCCGACGACCAGGTCTTCGATTCCGACCGCATGCTGAAGCTCATTCGCCAGCAGATCCTCGACGCCGCGCACCAGGGCAATTGCGTCATTGTTGGCCGCGGTGCAGCCTGTGCGCTCGCCGGCCAGCCTGGCTGCTTTCATGTCTTTGTGTACGCCACTGCCTCGGCCAAGCGCGACTGGTTCGTCCACGCCTTCCCAAAGCAGGCCCAGAATGCCGATCAGCTCCTCGCCGCCTTCGACAAGCGCCGCGCCGCAGTCATCCGCAAGTTTTATCAGCAGGAATGGTGCTCCCGCGGCCTCTACCACATGCTTCTAAACTCCTGCATGGGAACGGAAGCCATGATCGCCGCGGTCCAGAACGCCACTAACGTTGCGTCTTTCTGCCCCGAGGAAGCCGCAGCGGCAAAAGTTTGATTTGCCCCGCGTGAGTTTGAGGGTCTGGTAGGATTGCTGACAACTCCTCAAGCCCTCGGCATGACGAAACCCATCCTGGCACGCTTTGCGAACTTATACGTTAGGTTTCTGTTTGCACTCGAGATAATACTGCTTTTTGCATCGCTCCTTGTGGTGCACATAAGTTTGATGGTGGGAGTGGGCTATACCTACATCACAGTATGCAAAGCCTTGATAATTGGAAATTTAATTGCGCAATGCCCGATTGCATTGTTCTCAAAGGAGAGGAATGTCTGGAAGAACGAATTCAGAAGCTGCCCGCGATGGATACGTGTCCTAGTTATCCTTCTTGCAGTTTATGGGATTATCGCCATATTGCTGGGAGCAGTCCAATTCTTTAGCGAGGAGATGGTGGGATCCGGCTTCTTTCTTGGATTTAACGCAATAGGTCTTTCGGTGCTCTACTCCGTAATCTGGGCTGATCCTTTGGAACAACCTGAATTAATCAGGCGAACGCGAAACTCCCTGATCGGAATCGCTATTGTCGTCTCAATCTGCATCGCAGATCGGGCCGGATTCTTTCCTCATCATCGGCCAGCTGAGTATAAGAGAATTGATCTGCCAAACTAATATGCGGCCCTACATTCCTACCCGCCGTACCCGCGACCCAATCCGCGTAAATACCTCCCAAGGAATCGTTCCCTCAACCTCGGCATGATCAAACGCCGTAATTGTCTCGTCCCCCTGCGTTCCCAGAATCACCACCTCATCCCCAGCTTCCACCCCCGGGGTATCCGTCACGTCCAACACCGCTTGGTCCATGCTGATCCGCCCCACCAGCGGCGCTCGCTCGCCCCGGACCAGCAAACTGAATCGGTTACCGAGCCGTCGGTCCAATCCATCCGCGTAACCCACCGCCGCCAGCGCCAGCCGCATCGGCTCCGTCGCCACAAACGTTCCGTTATACCCCACCACCGCACCAGCCGGAACCGCACGCACACCTATGACCGCCGTCTTCCAGCTCAGCACCGGCTTCAGCCGCACACGCGCCGCCGCTAGGCCCGCTGGCTCTTCGTCAAAGCTGGGATCAAACTTCGGCGCCAGTCCATAAAGCGCCAGCCCCGGCCGCAGCATCGCCTTCATCCCGAAGCGGCTGGCGAGGTTCACAATCTCGCCGATCTTGCCCCCGAGCAGCGCCGCCGAATTCCCCACGTTGAGCCACTCCGGCTTCAGCCCTGCCGACTTCACCCGCTCCAGTACCGCATCCAGCCGCGCAAACTGTTCCTCGGTCACCGTCCCGTCCGCCTCGTCCGCGGCAAACAGGTGTGTCATCACGCCCTCCAGCCGCAGCGGCGAATCATCACGGAACCGTGCCAGCACAGCATCGAGTCGTTCCAGCCCGACCCCCTGCCGGCTCATCCCCGTATCAATCTCCAAATGCACCGGAACCGACCCGGCCCCAACTCCCACCGCGCGTCCCGCGTCCTCCAGTTCGTCCAGGTGCCACACCTCCCAGACCACTGCAGTCAGCCCATGCCGCACCGCCTCCAAACCCTGTCCCGGGAATACTCCGCCAATAACCAGCACCCGCACTTCCGGACAAAGCCCCCGTGCCGCCACGCCCTCTTCGACGCTGGTCACACCCAGCCACCGCGCCCCCGCCCGCACCGCTGCAGGAGCGCACAACTCCAGCGAGTGCCCGTAGGCATCCGCCTTCACAATCGCCAGCAACTCCGCATGCGGGGCCGCCAGGTTCGCCAAAAATCGATAATTGTCTTCGAGGGATCGGGTCCGAACTTCAACCCGGCAGGGGCGAATAGTCATCAGGTTTTCCAACCACCAGTCTACCGCGCTCTGTTCGCCACTCTATTCGCTCGCACTTCAAGATTCGCGCAGCAGGGCATACGCCACCACCGTCTCGCGCCCCACCCCAATCTCGTCCACCAGCCCCGCCTCCAGTGCATTCGGGACCGCCATCTCACAAGCCGCAACCACTTCCTTGCTCGCCCCCACAAAACAAAGCTCGCAGTGACCCAGGGCGTTCCCATCTCCCATCCGTACCGGCGGCCCGAACACCCGGCATGTCATCGGACGCCATGCATACACATCGCACCGCCCCGTGGCTGGGTCCAGTGCCGGGCAAGCCGCATCATTCGCAAAATCCTCAAATCGCTCCAGTTCATGACTCGATCGTCCCAGGACCCCGGCCTTCAAATCCCCGGGAAACTTCGACCCATGTTCAGCAATCCATCCCCGCGCCCGCCGCTGGATATCGCCGGCGAGGTCGGGCTCTGTCTGCCGTAGCGTCGCCATTCCTTCGCTTAGCCGCAGAGCATCCAGCTCGCTAATTGCAAACGCCCCATAGCAACACTGTGTGCATCCCACTTTGCAGACGAGCCATTCCCCAGATCGCTGAGCCACATCTTTTAAGGCACTATCGACAATCTGCACAAGTCCAGCGTCGCCCGGGGGGAGCTTCATATCGCCAAGGATATCCCAATGGCGGTTGGTGATCGCTTTCCCACCGTTCAATTCTTCGCTTTCCTGACGCACTCGGTCGTGCTATAAGGTCCTCGGGACCCTCGTGATTTATCTTCAACACATCCCCGCCGCCCCGCTCAATCGCTACATCCGCGCGCTCTGGTACAGCCGGAACGCCGAACCCCAGCACCGGCATGAGCGCATGTTGCCCAGCGGCTGCGTCCAGGTCATCCTCAATCTTGCCCACGACTTTCTTGTAGACTGCCGCGAAGACGCACCCCCGACCGCCTCACCGCCATCCCTCATCGTCGGCGCCCGGTCCGTTTACGAAATCGTCGACACCTCTGACATGACCGACCTCATCGGCATCGTTTTCAGGCCGGGTGGATTCGCCCCCTTTGCTTCAGACGCTGTCGACCTTTTCAGCAATCGCTTCATTTCCTTGCAGGATCTCTGGGGCAGCTCCGTTGTCGTTCTTCGTGACCGGTTGCGGGAGATTCCCAAGCTGGCGGCCCGGCTCTGCTGCCTTGAGAACTATCTCTCCCACAAATTTGCTGCACGCCTGGCCGCGAACAGTCCTCCCCGGCATGACATGGTCAGCTACGCCCTCAACCGATTCGCGCGGTCCCCGCTCGTCACGTCGGTTCGGGACGTGGCCCAATCCACCGGTTGGAGCGAGCGCCGCTTCTCCCAGGTCTTCCGCGAACAGGTAGGCTTTTCCCCCAAGGTCTGGACCCGCCTTCAGCGCTTTCAACTCGCGGTTGCGCAGTTACACGCGGGCGCAGATCTTCCCTGGGCGGAGCTCGCATTGGGCTGCGGATATTACGATCAATCTCACTTCGCCAATGAATTCCGCGCATTTTCAGGCATCGACGCCACAACCTACTCCGCCCGGCACACCCAGTGGGCCAATCATGTCCCGGCCGACTAATTCCTGATTCTTCCGATTTTTCCAAGAAAGCGGCGCGTTCCGGTGCAATCCTCTGAGGGTGGTTTCAGCAAATCCAGCGGAGGTTCACATGTCAAACCCTGCAGTCAACACCCCATCCACGGTCATCCCCGCGCTGCGCTACCGTAACGCACCTGCAGCCATTGAATGGCTTTGCAGTGTCATCGGCTTCGCCCGCCACGCCGTCTATGAGGGAGAAAACGGCACCATCGGCCACGCCGAGCTCACCCTCAACGGCGGAATGATCATGCTCGGCTCCGCTAAAGACGACGAACACAGCCGCAGCTTCAAGTCTCCAGATGAGCTGGATGGCATTGAAACCCGCAGTGTCTACATCGTCGTCCCGGACGTCGAAGCAGTCCACGCCCGCGCTGTAGCCGCTGGAGCAGACATCGTCCGGCCGCCCCAGGACACGAACTACGGCAGCCGCGAGTTCGCTGTCCTGGACCCTGAAGGCCATTCCTGGTCCGTCGGCACCTACGACCCCTGGGCAGCGCACGAATAGCTATATGCGGCTTTCAAATGCTACGGCGCCTGCTGCACCACCAGGTCGTCCGCAAGCTTGAAATGCACAATCGACTCCGCCCGAATGTCCAAATCTCGATTACCGGTCAATCCGGCTGCTGCCGTTCCCGCTCCGCCGCCCACCAGGCCGCCAACCACCAGCCCCACGCCGCCCGTGGCCACGCCGCCCACCAGCATGCCCAGTCCTGCGCCTCCGCCAATCATGGCCGCTGAGCGCCTTCCTTTGCCTTTCTTGCTTTCCACAAGGTTTCTTGTGGTCAACGGGTACTGCTTCCCGTTGAGCGTCAGCGAAGTCAACTGCAATTCCAACAACGATCTCCCTTTGAAGTGTCCACGGCGATGCGACTCTGCCACTATGCCGCCCACCGGCGCGCCCTTGGGTAGGACCACACTGTTGTCTGTGGGATTGAGCACCGGTTCCACAATCTCACCCGTAAACGTGTCCCCCGCGCGGCTTTTCTTTACACTGATGCTCTGATCCACCCGGATCGCCAGCGTTGTCCCCGCTGTAATCGTCAGGTTAGCGGGCGGTGGAGGAGGAGGAGGCACCGCGGAAACCGTGGGTCCCGACAGCACTGGTGCCGGAGCCCCTGCCGCAGCCGGCGTCACCGTAGTCGTAACAGCCTCCGTCGTCTGCCCGCTTGCCGGCGGCTGCACCACTGTGGTCGTCGTGGCCCCGCTCTTGTCCACTGAAACCACCTGCTGCGCCTGTCCAGTTTTGGCCGCCTGCTGCTTGGCCTGATCCAGCGCCTTCTGCTCTTTCGATTCACACCCAGTAAGCATTCCCGCTGCCAGCACCATCGCCAGCAAAACTATCCATCCCTTGCGTTCCAATGAACTTGACCCAGAACCAAAATTGAACATTTCGATCTCCTTTTGCATTCACTCAAGCGCCGGCGTGAACCGGTCATGCAGCAGAAAACCCATTAGTCACAAAATGATGAAGCGAATGCTGTTTATTTGGATGCACTTTCAACGAGGGAAGGCGTCTGAGGAAAAACTGCCTGCGCACTGCGGTATTGTCCGCAACCCCTAATCCAGATCCAGAATTTTCCCTGGATTCATCCGGTTCTCCGGGTCCAGCGCCCGCTTCAGCGTGCGCATTACTTCGAGGCCCTCGCCATGCTCCGCCTTGAGATATTTCTTTTTCCCGGAGCCCACCCCGTGCTCGCCCGTGCAGGTGCCGCCCATCGCGTGCGCCCGCTCCACCAGCCGCTCCGCGAATTCCTCCGCCTCTTCCACCTGTTCCGGCGCCAGCAAACACTGCACATGGAAATTCCCATCCCCCACATGCCCTACCATCACTGCCGGGAAGCTTCGCCCATCGAGGTCAGCCCGCGTTGCCACAATGCACTCAGCCAGCCGCGATATCGGCACGCACACATCCGTCGTCAGCGTATTTGAACCTGGCCGGATTGCCCGCGTAGCGTAGTACACATCGTGCCGTGCCTTCCACAGCCGCGCCCGATCCGCCGCCGTCGTCTGCCAGTTCCACCCCAGGGCCCCATGCTCCATCGCCAGCCCCTCGGCCAGCCGTGCCGTCTCTTCGACGCTCGCCTCGCTAAGTCCATGAAACTCCATCAGCAACGTCGGTTTCACTGCCAAATTCAGACGGGAATACCGGTTCACCGCATCCACCTGGGCTGCATCCATAAACTCGATCCGCGCCGGGTTCAAACCCAGTTGAATCGCCTCACTCACCGTCCGCACCGCGCCTTCCACCGTCGCGAACTGGCAAACCGCTACGCCCACTGCCTCAGGCAACGTATGCAGCCGCACCGTCACTTCGGTAATCACGCCCAGAGTCCCCTCCGCACCCACAAAGAGCCGAGTCAGGTCATATCCGGCGCTCGACTTCCTCGCCCGCGACCCCGTATGGATCACTCGCCCGTCTGCCAGCACCACCGTGAGGCCCAGCACATTCTCCCGCATCGTCCCATAGCGGACCGCCGTCGTCCCCGAAGCCCGCGTAGACGCCATCCCGCCAATCGTTGCGTCCGCCCCCGGATCGATAAAGAACGTAAGCCCCGTATTTTCGAGCGCCTTTTGCAGCGCCAGCCTGCCAATTCCGGCCTCCACCGTAGCATCCATGTCCTCCACGCTCACCCGCAGCACACGGTTCATCTGCCGCATGTCTACACAGATGCCGCCCCGCAGCGCGTGTACGTGTCCCTCGAGCGAAGTCCCCGCGCCAAACGGCACCAGTGCCAGCCCATGCCGCGCGCTCACCTTGACAATCCCACTCACTTCCTCCGTACTCCGCGGAAAACACACCAGGTCCGGCAGCCCTGGCGCATGCGTACTTTCCCCGTGGCTATGGTGTTCCCGCGCCACCAACGCCGCCGTCACTCGCTCGCCCAGCAGTGCGTGCAGTTCACCCAGCGCCACTTCAATTGCACTTGGGTTCTCGATCGCAGCTCTCACTTGGCCCCTCCGCTCTGAAACAGAACGATCCCGCACACTGTCATCGGTAGCCTTTCATCTGATTTTTGCGCTGCCAGCAACCAGCAACGCCGCCCCGCTCATTCCCAGCGCCTGCGCCAATTGATCCAACTCCCCGCTGATCTCAATCGACGGATGAACAACCTCCATCGGAAGATAGAAGAAAATCAGCAGTGCAAATAACGCAATCCCCACCACCACCCCTGCCAGCCGCGTTCTCCAATTCAACAGCATGGCCACACCGCAGACAACCAGAATGGCCCCGGTCAACCAGGCATACACCATATGCGCCGGAATCCATGCGGGCATCATCAAATCCGGCTGCGGCACAACCGGCGCATACTCAGGATGCAGAAAGTTCTCCACGCCGAAGTCCAGGATCCCCGCAGCAAAAAAGTAGCGCCCGATAACAGCAATCCAACCGAATCCGCGCCAGCCGCCATTCTTCGCCAGGGCACCCGCCAGCGCCAGCGCGCCACCGCTCATCGACAAGTCGCGCAGCAACTGCGTCACCGCCAGGTCTCGCGGATTTTCAATCAGATTCGGCACATAAATCATCAGCACGAAGAGCAACAGCATCACGCCTGCACCCAAACCCGCCATTTCCGCCAGGATTCCAGTCGTCATGCTCAACGCTGCGGCAATCAGCGCAATCCCCACAAACACGGCCCAGAACAGGTGTCCAGGCATCCAAGCGGGCACACCCTTCACTACGTCACTCAGGAACGCAATGTGCTGTGCGCCAAAAACCGCTAACGGCCACCCAAAGAAAAACGGGCCGAACGCAATTACTCGATCCAGCGCGTCCGTTCTTTTTGCACTTTTCCTGACCGTCAGGAACATGCCCAATGCGAAGAGGACCGCTGCGAAGCAATTCAGCCAGAACGAGCTTCCCTTGATCCACGAGATCAAGATCACAGCAGTGAGGCTCGAATTGGTGACGCTGATGGAATCCAAAGTCATTGCGTACCCACCAAAAATCCTCCCCATACTTGCAACCTATCTTTCCATAAGCCTTCCATCTTCGCCATCGCCAATGCGGCCGCAGTCGCCCGAGCGCAGTCGCCTCGGATCGTCCACCCGCGAGCCTCCTCCGGCCACTCGAGCCTTCCCTGCGATATATTCATTTCGTGCTCCGGAGGTTCCTTTGAAGTCGCTCTATCTGGCAATCCCACTCGTGCTCGCTTCCCTCATCGCCCAAACTGCCCACTCGCAGGCCCGCCTCCTGGTCGCACAAAAAGGTGAGCGGAGCCTCGCCATCGTCGATCCCGTCGCCGGCACGGTCCTCGGCTCGGTCCCCGAAGGCGGCACAACCGGCCATGAAGTCATTGCCTCGCCCGACGGCCGCCTCGCCTACGTGCCCATCTATGGCGACTCAGGCGTCGGCAAGCCCGGTACCAACGGAACCAGCCTCGTCGTCATCGATATCGCTGCCCAAAAGGTCATCGGGAGCCTCGACTTCGGCCACGGCGTTCGCCCCCACATGCCCATATTCGGGCCAAAAGACGGCCTGCTCTACGTCACCACTGAGCTCGACCACTCCATTTCGCTCATCGATCCCAAATCGCTCAAAATCGTCGGCGCGATCACCACCGGCCAGTCCGAGTCGCACATGCTCGCGCTTTCCCACGACGGCCAGCGCGGCTACACCGCCAACGTGGGCCCCGGCACTGTTTCTGTCCTCGACATCCCCAACCGCCAACTCCTCGCTATCATCCCCATTTCGAACGAAACCCAACGAATCTCCATTACCCCCGACGACCGCTGGGTCTTCACCGCAGATCAGACCCAGCCCCGCCTCGCCGCCATTGACACCCACACCGACCAGGTCGCCCATTGGGTACCACTCGAAGGCCTCGCCTATGGGACCGCCCCCACTCTCGACGGCAAATTCCTCCTCGTCACCATCCCCTCTCTGAACAAGCTTGCCGTCATCGACATCGCCACCATGAAAGTCGTCCGCTCCATCGACACCCCCGCCGACCCGGAAGAGGTCCTGGCCCAGCCCGGCAACAAAACCGCCTGGATCTCCAGCGTCGCCTCCCACACCGAATCGCAACTCGACCTCGCCACCTGGCAGATCACCCGCAAAATTGAAACCGGCAAAGGCACCGACGGAATCGCCTGGGCCGCCATTCGCTGACCTAGGAATGAGCGCTCGCGCACGGCCTGGATGGTTAGAGATTTATGGTAGGATAATGAGTGTGACGATTCAGGCGACAGAACGGAAGATGAAGCGTAGCTTCACATTAACGCCGGAAGCTGTGGCCTTTGTGGTTGAAACGCGTCAGAAGCGCGGAGCGGGGTCCGACTCCGAGGCGCTCGACTTACTCCTCCGTGAATTGATGCTGGAGGCCAAACGGCAGGAGATCGATGCGGCATGCAAGGAGTACTATGACACTGCTTCAGACGAAGAACTCGCTGAACAGCGGGAATGGGCGCAGATGACCGGACCGAACATGTTTCTCGGTGTTCCGGATTGAGCGCTCAACCATCACGGTCTGCACTACGCGGTGAGATCTGGTGGGCACATTTCGCCACAGATATCCCCGGCAAGAACCGGCCAGCCGTGATCGTCTCGCAAAATGGGCGCAACGCTCATCCTCGGGCGGACACGGTTCTCGCGGTTCCGCTCTCGACCTCGATTCAGAAGTTGGGCCCGTGGCACCTTCTGTTGCGCGCCGGAGAGACCGGGCTCCGCGAAGACAGCGTCGCCTGGGCGGAAAACATCAGTGCAGTGAGCAAGAGCGAACTCGTCGAGCCGGTCGCTGGGCACCGGCCCCTCACCAACACCCAAGTTTGCCGCTTGGCGGGACTGGTTCGAATTGCAATGGGATGTGTTGAGTAGATCTTGCGTGGCACGCAAGAGATGAAATAGCTCACCGGACAGAGGGCTATATTTCCTCATGCAAATTCTGTGGTGTTGGCGCTGCAAATGTGAAATGCCGATGCTCGATGAAGAAGAGTACGCCCAAATCTCGCGACTCTACACCGAGTCCATGAAAGCCGCGAAGGAATTCCGCGAACGTTGGAACATCCCCCTGGAAGGCATATCAATCGAGGAACGGTTCCGCCCGGTCAGGGTTGAGTACGAGCGCCTCACTGGAATGAAGGATGTCCATGAAAACGCCATCATGCATCACCGGCTCTCGCTCTATGGTCCACCGTGCAAGCGCTGTCAAAGGCCGTTGAGAACACCGAAAGCCAAACTCTGCGGAAGCTGCATGTCGCCAGTCGAGGCAAGCTAGAGGGGTCGCGACCTACCCGATCTCCCGCTCCCACCCCTCCAGCACCCGCTTGAACGCGCTCATGAACTTGCCCCCATCCGCCCCGTCAATCAGCCGATGGTCAAATCCCAGGCAGTAACTCTGCATCGCCCGCACGCCAATCGTGTCGTTGCCTTCCGCATCCGTCAGCACCACGGCTTCCTTCTTCAGTCCGCCAATCGCCAAAATCGCCGACTCCGGCTGGTTGATAATCGGCGTCCCAAACTCCCCGCCAAACACCCCCGAATTTGTCAGCGTAAACGTCGACCCCGATGCCTCTTCCGGCTTCAGCTTCTTCGTCCGCGCCCGCTCCGCCAGGTCGGCCATCGCCTTCGCCAGTTCCACAAAACTCAGCGTCTCCGCCTGCTTCACCACCGGCACAATCAGACCCCACTCCAGCGCCACCGCAATCCCGAGGTCCACATGTGGGTGGTAATGGATCGACCCATCCTTCAGCGATGCATTCACAATCGGGTACCGCC
This sequence comes from Occallatibacter sp., assembly GCA_049518435.1. Taxonomy (GTDB): domain Bacteria; phylum Acidobacteriota; class Terriglobia; order Terriglobales; family Acidobacteriaceae; genus Telmatobacter. The sequence continues at coordinate 16,633 of JBEKRU010000023.1, forward strand.
GCAGAGCCTCAGCCGCCGCCGCGCCAATAAACGGCATATAGGTCAGTTTCACTCCGTGCTTCTGCTCAAAACGGCCTTTTTCGCGCTCCCGTAGCCGCGCAATCCTCGTCATGTCGATCTTGTAAACGGAGTACACGTGCGGGGCGATCTCCACGCTCTCCACCATCCGCTGGGCAATAATCGCCCGCATCCGGCTCAGCGGCACCACCTGCCCCGGCAGCGTCGACGCCTGCGCAGTAGCCGCTCGTTCTTTCGCAGCGGCAGCCGTCTCCCTCGCGACGAGCTTCGCAGCCGCGGCGCTCCCCGGCCCATGCTGGCTCAGGTGCCGCAGCACATCGTCTTTCGTAATTCGCCCTTCGGAGCCCGTCCCCGCAACCCGGCGCAAATCCAGCTTGTTCTCTTCCGCAATCTTTCGTACCAGAGGCGACGATCGGACCCGCTCCCGGCCGTTCAGCTCAGCCACTGGCGTTTCTGGTTCGGGGATCGTCGGCGGCTGTGATGCGGATTCCTCAATCGCCGGTTCTTGCATCTCAACAGGTGCAACCGCGATTGGGTCGCTCGCGGCAGAACCACCAACCCCCGCGCCACCTATAACGGCAACGACGGTATTGATCTGGACAGTCTCGCCCTCGCCCGCCTTGATCTCCGTCAGGATTCCAGCCGCTGGCGATGGAATCTCCGCATCCACCTTATCGGTCGAAATCTCGAAGAGCGGTTCGTCCTTCTCCACCGAGTCGCCGGCCTTTTTCAGCCATCGGGTAATGGTCCCCTCGAAAATCGACTCGCCCATCTGCGGCATCACCACATCCACGCCCGCAGCCGCACCATCGGCCTGCTCGACTGGAGTCTCGAGTTCCGCGGCTCCTGGTGTACTGGTCCCTGATCCTTGTTCCCTATGCCCTATGCCCTGCTCTAGTACCACCGCAACCACCGTGTTGATCTGGACCGTCTCGCCTTCCTGCGCCTTGATCTCGCTGAGAATCCCCGCCACAGGCGACGGAATCTCCGCATCCACTTTGTCAGTGGAAATCTCGAATAGCGGCTCGTCCTTCTCCACCGAATCCCCGGTTTTCTTGAGCCACCGCGTAATGGTGCCCTCAAAAATCGACTCGCCCATCTGTGGCATCACTACGTCGGTTGACATTGATCCCTTTCTCTCGTCATTCCGGACAAAACAGCGAGCCCGGCTCCAGCCGGATTATAAATCTCGGCCTGCTCCACTCATCCGAATCGCATCAACCCCGAACCGGCCGCTCAAACTCACCCAAAAGCCGTTCCACTTCAGCCGGAATCCGCAACGGAGTATCGTCCGCCGGAAACTCCCTCGCCGCTATCGCCCGCAGTGCAACAAGGTTCTCTACCGCCAGCACGTGTTCGCCAAACACCATCCCAAACTGCCGCGCCGTCGCATCCGCAACTGCTTCCAGCTCTGGCAGTTCCACGCCCGCATCAACCTCGCGCTCCAGGCTGGTCACCGCATGGTCCCTGATCCCGCAAGGCACAATCAGTTCAAAGTCCCTCAGGTTCGTCGTCACGTTGAATGCAAAACCATGCGAGGTAACTCCTCGCGCCACATGAATCCCAATCGCCCCAATCTTCCGCTCTCGTCCACCGTCCACCGTCCACTGTTCACTGTTCACTGTTCCTACCCACACCCCCGTCATCCCCGCTATCCGTCCCGCATTCACGCCAAAACCCGCGCACAGCCTGATCAGCGCTTCCTCCATTCCGCGCACAAAGTCCACCGCACCCATTCGTCCACCGCTTGGCCCTCGCAGGCTGCGCAGGTTGAAGATTGGATACCCCACCAGTTGTCCCGGCCCGTGATACGTGACGTCTCCGCCGCGATTGATCTGGTGGAGGCTCACCCCCCTCGCCGCCAGCAGTTCATCGCTGGCCAGCACATTCGCCCGTTTCGCGTTCCGCCCCAGTGTCAGCACCGCCGGATGCTCCAGCAGCAGCAACACGTTCTTCAGACGTCCCGCGCCCACCAGCGCAGCAATCTCCGCCTGCAGCCGCAGCCCCTCGTCGTACGCAATCCGTCCGAGATAGAGATATTGAATCATCGCTGCCCTGATTGTAGTCACCCGCCGTGGGCGTTCGCCGCAGCAACCGTCATTCTTCAAGCCGCGCAGCAAACAGCCGTGCAAACACCACTCGATGCTCCCAGGCAACCAGGAACCAAAGCAGCGTCGCAAACGCGCCCATCCCAATTCCGCCCGGATCCATCAGCAGGTGATACACGAGAATGTTGAAGAGCACCGGACCCAGCAGGGTCAGCCCCAGCCCTACATACCGGTTCACCAGAAACAAAATCCCGGAAACAACCATCAGTGCGCCAACAACATAGAAATAATGTGAGGCGAATAACACGCCCGCAAACTGTCCTGCCAGCCCCGGCGGCAACTGCCCCATGGGGATGAAATGCAAAAACATGTTGGACCCGAACACAACGAATATAAGGGCCAGCAGGTAACGCGCAATTGCCGTAACAATCTTCATTGACGATCTCCTTGTTGTGAAAATTCTCCCCAGGACGGTTAGACCCGCAAGTTTGCACTCACTCGGCGCCGCAATGCAAACTCCGTATTCAAGAACCAGATGGCTCCAGCGACTCGACCGATTCACCATTCCTTCCAATTTTCAGCGCCAATCCCCGGACACATGACTGCGCATTTTGGTAGAGTGTCTCTAAACGGAGCGCCGCTGAACGTCATTGTCTAATCCGCCCCTCTCAAACACTGCCCCGCCAACCGAGGTTGGCCGAGTGTGTCTCTTTCGTTCATCTTCGAGAGGATAAGTAATTGATTATAAACAAGTTAGCAACAGGGAAAGCGGACTCCAGCGCAACTGGTCCCGCCCCCATTGCCCTCGATGCAATCGGTTGGTCCGATTTGTTTCAGGCTCAGACAACCCCCGCCGACGGCATTCCCGGCCGCGTAGCCTCCGCAAACCACGGGCGCTTTCTCATCTGGACCGCAAGCGGCGAACTCGATGCCGGCGTCACCGGCCAGCTCCGCAAATCCGGCGCATTATGGCCCGCGGTCGGCGACTGGGTCCTGCTTCGCCCCGGCGACCCCGTCATCCACCGCGTTCTTGCCCGCAAAACCAAACTCGCCCGCAAGCAGCCCGAGCGCGAGATCCGCGAGCAAGTGCTCGCCGCCAACATCGACGTGCTGTTTATCGTCAGCGGCCTTGATCGCGACTACAACCCCCGCCGCATCGAGCGCTATCTTGTAATGGCTTCGGAAAGCGGCGCGCGCCCCGTCGTCCTGCTCAACAAATCCGACCTGGCCGCCGAACTTTCGCTCGACCTCAAGGCTGTGGTTGCAAGCACCCAGCTCCTCAGTCCCGCCGTAACCGTTATTCCTATCAGTGCTTTATCCGATCACGGACTCGACGCAATTCCCGCCCAGCTCGCACCTGGGCAGACCGCCGCTCTCATTGGCTCTTCGGGGGTGGGCAAATCCACCATCCTCAACCGGCTCCTCGGCGATAACCGCCAAGCCACAACTGCCGTTCGCGAATCTGACAGCCGCGGCCGCCACACCACCACCACCCGCCAGCTCTTCGTCATGCCCGGCGGCTGGCTCCTCATGGATCTTCCCGGCCTGCGCGAGATTCAGTTGTGGGCGGAAGCCAGCCAGACTTCGACGACCCTCAACGAGACATTCGAGGATATTCAGCAGCTGGCGCAGACGTGCCGCTTTCGCGACTGTACGCACACGGCCGAGCCGGGCTGCGCGGTGACGGCAGCGGGCATTGAGCCGGCGCGACTGGCTAACTATTTGAAAATGCAGCGCGAACTGACGCAATTGGAGCGGAAGACGGCTACGAAATCCGCGCGGGAAGGCCCCTCGAAGTCCAAGCCTGGCAACAAGATAGGACGGACGTATTCAAAGTTGGACCGGGAGTAGGCCGATTCGAGGTAGACTAGCTACTGGCAGGAGGACCGGGCGGTCGCTGCCGGACGTCGTCGCTCACGCGATGCCGGCCGGGGGAGGAAAGTCCGAACTCCGCAGGGCAGTGTGCCGGATAACGTCCGGGACGCGGGCTTCAAATCCCGCGGACGGCCAGTGCCACAGAAAAGATACCGCCTCGGCTAACCCGTTGTTTTTCAACAACGTACGCCCCTGAGTCAGCTTGCTGACTTGGCGCCGGGGTAAGGGTGAAATGGTGCGGTAAGAGCGCACCGCTCCGGCGGTAACGCCGGGGGCAGGGTAAACCCCACACGGAGCAAGACCAAATAGGGAGGGAAGCGTTCGCAAAGAGCCATGCGGCGCTGCGCATCTGCCCGATGCGCTCAATCGGTTCGAGCAATTGATGAAACCTCCGGGTAGGTCGCTGATGAGTGTCCGCGGCAACGCGGCGCCTAGAGGAATGACCGCACACGACAGAATTCGGCTTACAGGTCCTTTTGCCGAATTGTTTCAATGAGATACCAGCCCCGACCGGGAAACTCCCGGGCGGGGCTGACCATTTTCCGGAGCTTTGAGCGCCGTTTTTGGCACCGATATCGGGCTCAAGATTCTGCTTAGGCGGTTAGAGTTGTTCACCCGAGAGGGTGAGGTACATAGGGTAAAAGTCTGCCTATGAGGTGAGGAAACGGGCCGAAACATCACCCTTTGAGGTTAGATTTCTTTCCGGAACTTAGTTCGGAAGGTGAGGAAACACGTGTTTTGTTTGTGCGGAACTGGATGTTTGGAGCGGCAAGTCCGCTCATAATTACCTGCTTTCTTTAAAAACGCACTGATTCCGCAGGGAATTGTGGCGCAACCAGTTGATAATGCGTGGTTTATTCTGATCTTGTTTGCTGTGCAATTGCGCGTGCGGATTGTCGTCAACCGGTACCGGGGATGCCGGTAACTCCAGTGGTCTGGTGGCTTTATGGTGAAAGCGGGAACCTGACGAATTGGAGCAACTTGCAGCGGCTCGCATTGGGCCATGGTTAAGTGGCTAATGAAGTGATTCTTGCCCGGGGGCCCGCGTCGTGCGATTCTGAGAGTCCGGAGATCCGCATGTCCAGAATCACCCGCCGCAACCTGATGCGCAACAGTGCTTTCACCGCCTCCGCCACGCTTCTGCCTGCTGGCTTGGCGTCCGCATCGCCGTCCGCGAACGTCTTTCACGTCTTCGCATTCCAGTGGAAGCCGGACACCACGGACGCGCAAAAGGAACGAGCGCAGACAGCCATCCGCGCCTTCCAGGGAACGATCCCCGGCCTGCTTGAGACGCATGTCGGCCCCAACATCTCCCCGCGCGGCAAGGGTTACACCTTTGGCGGAATCATGCGCTTCAGTGATCAGGCGGCTCTCGATGCCTACGTGAAGCACCCTTCGCACCAGGCGCTGCTGGTGTGGCTGGTTCCGTTGATCGACGCGATAGAACTCGACCTCAACGGCTGAGCCTGGAGGTGTGATCAGGCATCGCCCGCAAATGCCCAGCGGTCTCCGAGGTAGAAGTTCGCAACCGAACAGCCGAGAATCGCAAATATGTTCGCGGGCAGCAAGAGCATGTGCGCCTCATCCACCAGGATGCGCATGATGGCGAGATTCCCCACCATGGATACCAGGCCGCTCGACAGATGAAACCGGATGCATTGGATCCAAAGCGGGGAGCCGTCGCGGCGGTCGCGCCACGTGTAACGCGTGTGCCAAGCGAAGTTGTGCAGTAGCGCCAACTCGATGGCCGCGACCGTAGCAAGAAGATAGTGACCGGGGGCGCAGCGGCTGATGAGTGCGAGCGCGGCGAGCTGCACAACCATTCCGATGACGCCCACCAGGTTGAACTTGCCCCAGCGGATGAAGGTGCTCACGGCAAAGGCTCTTCGCGGTAGAGTTGCGCCGTGTGACGCGCACCGACGAAGATGGCCATTGCAAACATGCCTGCGGCAGCGATGGTTCCTCCAAGATCGAAGAGGAGCATTCGATGGCCGAAGAGAGTGGACCAGGGGCTGTGGAGCAGCGCCAGGTTGCCGATGATGAGCAGAATCCGAATTTCCGTGGGGCCGAAGATGCCTTGCGAAAGTTCAAAGCGCGACAGGGTATAGGTTGCAAGGTAGCTCTCACTGGAGAGCAGCAGAAATGAGATGAGCATTGCCACCGCGGTCTGCCAGTGCAGAAGCCCTGAGAGTCCAAGCCCACACATCAGCGCGACTGAACCAAAGATGTCTACCATGTGGTCGACGTAGAAGCCGTAACGCGGGCGCTGCTGTTGCCGAACTCGCGCCAGCGTTCCATCCATGCTGTCTCCGAGCCAGTTGAGCGCGAGGCACAGGATCGCCAGCAGCAGGGCTCTGCGGTGGTAGCGCGCGAGGGCATAGCAGGCGCCCGCGCCGATCTGCGCGAACAGGCCGAGGAGGGTGAGTTGGTCAGAGGTGACCCAATGCGGCGCGTTCTGGGCCATCCACTGGAGTGCGCGCTTCTCGAGCGACGCAGTGAGTGCGCGGTTGACGCGGGAAGCCGGCGCAAAGGCAGCGGCGCTGGTTGCAGAAGTTCTATGCATGGTTGCGATTTCCTTTCCAATTACTAATTTCCCGGGGGCGAACAGGGCGCGGTGGTCCTGCTACTTCCGCAGCGCATTCGATGTGGCGCGCAAGGTGAACTCCAGGGACTCGCGCGGGACGCTTTCGACGAATGGACCAACCAGCCAGCCCAATCCGGTTGGAATGGAGCGGGTGAGCGAAACTGACTCGATCTGGATGAGGAGGCCGCAGTCCCGCTCCTCGAAGGTCCAGTAGGTGTTCTGCCGCCAGAGAAAGCCGTGTTCCTGTCCGGGACTGAGCGCGCGCTCCGAGCTTGTGCCGGCTGCTTCAATCTCGGCAACCCGCGTACTGCGCGACATACTGTATCCGTGTTGCGGATCGAGTTGGCCAAAGGCGATGTCGTATACCGTATCCATGACCACCGTGATGCCATGGCGCTGGCGAACCCGGAGGGTGGCCTGCAGGTGGCCGCCTTGTACGGAGAGCAATTTTGCCTGGACCACCTGCGGGGAAAAGTGGGCCGGATAGCCGTCGACGTTCCGCATCAGCCGCTCGAAGCCGGCTGCACGCGCTCCGGCCACGAAGGCCGTGCCGCGCCAGTGGTGGAGCATGGCTCCGGGCAGATCTACGCCGGATGAAGGCGTGAGCCGCTCCACAATCAACTCGCCCCGGCGCAGGCGCAGGTCAGCTTGAGATGGCGCGGAGGGGAGAAAGCCAGTTTGTGAGCGATGTTGCTGCGCCAGGCGCGACTCAACCGCACCGATGTAGGAATTGAAGGCCGCGACGGAGGCCGGCGTGGGCTCTGCCACTGCGTGGTTGGGACGAGCCAGAAGAAGGAGGCCAATCGACAGGCAGCATGTTGAGAAGACGCTGGTGAGCGTTTTCGTATTCGCGATTGGATGCCGTTTCATGTCCAGCACCTTGCCTTAAACACGCCGGCCAACGCAATGCATGGAACCTCATCTGTTCGCGATTGTTTCTCACGGCGCAAGCGGTTGTGGATGTTGGATTTAGAAGAAGTTGTACATGCGGGAAATGGGTTGGGTGGAACTTCGCGTCGGATACACTGGACCGTTGAACATGAACGACCCACGGCCAGCCCGGCGCTATCGCTTCGGAGCATTTGAAGCAGACGTTGCCACGGGCGAGCTTCGGCGGCAGGGACTGCGCGTCAAGCTGAATGCGCAGCCGTTTCAGGTCCTCGTGATGCTTATGGAGCGACGCGGCGAACTGATTACGCGCGAAGAAATCTCCCGCGAGCTGTGGCCCGACGGAACGTTCGTTGACTACGAGCACGGCGTGAACTCGGCCATCAATCGCATCCGCGAAGCGCTGGGGGACACGGCCGGCAATCCAAGGTTTGTGGAGACGCTGGCGCGCCGCGGATATCGCTTCGTGGCACCCGTTGAGCGGATTGGGCCGGATGAAACACCTTCATCCTCCCATCCGGAGAATGCTGCCTTCCGGGAACAGGCGGCAATTTCAGCCGAAAAGCAGCCAATTCCTCCGACGCGCGGCGCCCGATTCCCGAGCATTCTGGCCCATCCGGAAGAGCTTCCCAAGATTTCGCATCGGACTGTCCAGACACTTTTTATCCTGATGCAGTTGATGTATCTGGGCTTCTACGTGGGGGCGCTGGCAAACCTGGCGGAGATTGAGGACCTCTTCTCCCCGCTGCCCAACGCAGCCGTGGTTTTTCATATCCTCATCGCCACTGCCGCGATCATGATTCCGGTTCGAGCGTTCGTACTCTGCGCCGTGCTGTTCCACGCACCCGGAGTGCGCCACAAATTCCTGCGAATTTGGCCCTTCCTGCTGGCCCTCGATGTACTTTGGGCGCTGTCGCCTTTTTTGCTGCTTCACCACATCAACTACGGCCTTGCTCTGGCGTGCACGACGCTTCTGGTTTATTCGCCCTTCGCTCAGCGCTCGCTGGTGCTGATGGGGGCGGGGCGGTGGGAGGGTGAGGTGACGGCGTCGGTGAAATGATGTCAAAGTGTTTGAAAGCCGCCTTCGCACCTTCCACGGCCAGCCGATCGGCAGCCCTAATATTCCAGTTGGACTTGGCTCAATGGCAGGAAGATGGTGAGGTGCCCGGGCCTAAAGGCGCGTTGTTTTGCTCTCTTTCAGGGGGTTAAAACCCCCTGCTCCCTCCGGAATCTGCGATCTACAACTGTACGAAGTTGATGGGCTGCTCCACGTAAAGGTCCGCGATGGCGCCGCCGGCAGGGTTTTGCGGTCCGCCGGTTCATGGCGACAGGTTCTGAGCCGATAAGCTTGGAGACCGCTGACCGCAAGCATGAGGTATTGAAGTGATTCGCTGGACGATCAAGAAGAAACTCTATCTGGGCTTTGGCTTTATAGCCGCAATGATGATTACGGGGACCATCTTTGAGCACTGGGCACGGGGCCGCGCCGAGGAAACTGCCCAGGCTCTTGCCAAATCAGACAGCATTCTTTATGACCTTGAAAGCCTGGTCACCTACATTCATTCCGTCACCTCCGCTCAGCGGTCTTACATGATATCAGGCGACGTTTCCGCGATCGCGGCCATTCCCGCGATGCGCAAGGATGCCGATGTCGTTTACGCAAGGCTGCAGTCTGAGCTGGCCGGCGACGCTGAGCAGTCAGCCCATCTCGTCCGTTATCAGCAGGCGATTCTTGCCCGCCGCGCCTTCGTCAACAAGCTGAACGCCGCCCGCAAAGACGAGGGATTTGAATCCACCAGAGTATTGTTCGCGACCGGCGAAGACGATCGTCTGCTGGCTGCAATCCTGACGGAGTTTGACGCCATGAAGTCTGCCACATCCGCCCGGTGGAGCGAACAGAAGGCAACGAATGACGCGATACAGCTTTGGACCACAAGGGCGGAGACTTTCCTGTTGTCGATCGCCATGCTTCTGCTTACCATCATGGCGGTATCGCAGATTCATTCCATCTCCCGCAATATCCAGATCTCCGTTGACATGGTGGGTGCGATGGCGCGCAAGGACCTTTCCGGTGAAGACGGGCATCCAACCACGACCGATGAGCTGGCCACCGCGATTTATGCAATCAACACGATGAAGCACGCCATGACCGAGGCTCTGGGCGAGGTCGCGCGTTCGTCGGAGCAGGTGGCGGCCGCGGGCGCTCAGATTGAATCGACATCGAGGGAGATCGCCAGCACCACTCACAACGAAAAGCGAAGCGTCGAGCTGTTCGCCTCTTCGATCGCTGAGATGAATGCCGCGGTGCGGGATGTGGCCGAAAACGCCGAGCGCGCCGCCCATGCGGCCAAAGAAGCCGTGACCGCGACCACGAACGGCCACAAAGTTCTGGATCAGACGCGCGGAGCGATGGACCGCATCAGCGAATCTGTCCGCACCGCTTCCGGCGATATCACGAGCCTTGGCGCGGAAACCCAGAGCATCGGCGAGGTGGTCCGCATCATCCAGGGCATTGCGGGGCAGACCAATTTGCTGGCTCTCAATGCTGCAATTGAGGCCGCGCGTGCCGGCGAACAGGGTAAGGGCTTCGCCGTTGTGGCGCAGGAGGTCCGTCAACTTGCCGAGCGGACCGCGAACTTTACGAAGGAGATCGCAGGCAAAATCGAGACCGTGCAGCAGGGTGCGGCCCGTGCTGTGCAATCGATGCACGACGGCGAAGCTGTGGTGATGGAGGGCGTGGCCCAGTTCGGCAATGTCAGCGCCGCTTTGCAGTCCGTCACCGATCGCATCCAGGCCGCGCAGCAGGGGATTGCCATGATCGCCACCGCCACCACACAACAGTCCACGGCCACCGCCGGCCTTGCCCAGAACATCAACGAAATTTCGTTGGAAGTGAGCCAGACCGTCGAGCAGGTGGACCAAACCGCGGCGGCCTGCTCCGAACTCTCCAAACTATCCTCTGGACTGCAACAAATCGTCGACAGTTTCCAGCTTCCCCGCCGCGGAAGTGTATAGCCACGTATTACCGTCCGCAGCCGATGCCCTACGATAGAACCATGCTCCGCGTAAAACTGCTTGATCCTGCGGCCCGGCTTCCCGTGGTGGCTCACCCCGGCGAAGACCTGGGGTATGACGTTTTCGCTCTCGAGGCTGCAGAACTTGCTCCACGCGCGACGGTGCGGGTTCGGACTGGAATTGCGGTTGAGGCGCGGCATCCTGCTACCGGTGCGGCGTTGGGGCTGCTGGTGCGCGACCGGTCGTCGATGGCGGCGAAGGGGATTGCCACGACCGCCGGGGTGATCGATGCGGGGTACCGCGGGGAGATCCTTATCCTGATGACGAACCTGGGCGAGGTCTCGCTGAGCATCAAGGCCGGTGAGAAGATCGCCCAGATGATTCCGGTGCCGGTGCTTACGGGGGCGATCGAGGAAGTGTCCTCGCTCGAAGAGTCGTTGCGGGCGGAGAAGGGGTTTGGGAGTTCGGGCGGGTGAAATTGCTCTGCGCGGGCACGAGCTTGCTTGCCGATAGGATTGAATGACCCGAGGGCGGGCGATCGGCCTTTGTGGTCTCCCACCCACAGTTGTGGGATGGTCAGGGTTTTGAAAGCGGGGATGCCAGCCGCCAGTTACTGCAGGCCCAGGTCGTCGTTCTTGTGGTAGTTGGGATAGGGGGGAACGGGGAACGAGGGGACGGGGTGGGCGTTTAGTTCGTCCAACACCATTTGCACGCCGGTTTCGAGTTGGCGGTCGTGTCCGGCGGCTACATCCTTGGGCAGCTCCTCGACCATTACGTCCGGGGCGATGCCGTGGTTTTCTACTTCCCAGTCGCCATTGAGGCCGTAAATGGCAAAGCGCGGCGCCATCACGTAGCCTCCGTCGAGCAGTGAAGGATAGCCGCCGCCGCCTGATCCCGCGCTGTGGTTGATGAGCATCACCTTGGGCCCGAAGATGGCTCCGCCGGGGTGGTGGCTGGGCTTGCCATCGCGCTCAACACAAGCAGGAAGCGGCTGCGGATCATCTGCATCTCCGGTGAGGAATGTGTGGGGGAGTTGGTAGGAATTCGAACTCCGGTAAGTAGTTCAGCCCATGTTACGTTACGGAATGGCCCAAAGTTCTGAAAAATAGCGGCATCCCGGCTGTTTTCGCCGAACCTGCGGCGCCTCCGGAACCTGCGCGCCCTGCTTTGCGTATCACGAAAAGAAAGAGGCCGGGCTGCGGCGCTTCCTTCCGCAGGGACGAAGCCTGCAGGGACGAAGCCTGAACGCCTCGGCCAGCGTCAAACCAGATATCCACCCGGAAACAGCAATGGCCGGAACCTGATCGCTGAGAACACTATCATCTCGAATCTGTTCACTATCCACTGATCACTGTTCACGGTCACCCGAAAGCAGACCATGCACTTCACTGAGGCCTTCAAACTCGCGCTGCAATCGCTCTTCGCCAACAAGATGCGGACCGTCCTAACGCTCATCGGCGTGGTCATGGGCGTTGCCTCCGTCATTATGGTCATTACGCTTGTTCAGGGCGCCAAGCAGTTTATCAGCACCAAGCTCTCCGGCTACGGCGCAGACGTGTTTACCGTCACCCGCATGTCCAGCGTCATCTTCACGGCCGACGACTACTTCCGCTATCAAAAGCGCAAGATCCTGCGCATCGACGACTACCAGGCCGTCCGCGACAATTGCACGCAATGCACTGAAGTCGGCGCGCTGCTGTCCAAGTCGACGAATGTGGTGGTCAACGGCCACTCCAGCAACAATACGGAGGTTCGCGGCTACACGTGGACCATGGTTTCTCTCAACAACATTGACATCGCGCTAGGCCGCGGCTTTACCCCCGCCGATGAGGACAAGGGCACCCACGCCGCCATCATTGGCTACGACATTGTGGATAACCTGCTCGGCGAAGGCGATCCGATTGGGCGTGAGATTCGCGTCGATGGCATTCCTTACACCGTCGTCGGCGTCGGCGATCGCCAGGGAAAGACCTTCGGCCAGTCCCAGGACAACTGGGTCGCCGTGCCCATCACAACCTACCAGCAGATCTACGGCTACAACGACTCGGTCGACATCTACGCCCGCGCCACCGGAGGCCCTGAAGTGATGGAGCGGGCCCAGGACCAGGTGCGCGTGCTGATGCGCAGCCGGCGCCACAACGGGGTTGGCGTCCCCGACGACTTTGAAATTGAAACCAACGACACGTTTCTCGACATCGCAAATCAACTGCTGGGCCTGTTCGCCTGGGTTGTGCTCGGCATCGCCTCCATTTCACTGGTAGTGGGCGGCGTGGTGATCATGAATATCATGCTGGTCAGCGTGACCGAGCGAACCCGCGAGATCGGCGTCCGCAAGGCTCTCGGCGCCCGACAGAGCGACATTCTTCTTCAGTTTCTGTTTGAAAGCGGGCTGATGGCCCTGCTTGGGGGCATCTTCGGCGTGCTGATTGGCGTTGGTGTCGGCAAGCTTTTCACAATCTTTGTCGGACTGCCGTCGAGCGCGCCACTTTGGGCCGTGCTGCTGGGGCTATTTATGGCTACTTCGGTCGGGATCTTTTTCGGCGTTTACCCGGCCAGCAAGGCCGCCAAGTTGGACCCGGTAACGGCTTTGAGAGCGGAAATGTGAGAGAAGCAGATGACAGATGACAGGTTACAGATGACAGTTTTGACGAAAGGCAGATTACAGATGACAGTCCTTTTCGCGGCAGGAAGTTTCATACATCGGGTAGGGAAAAATGATCCAAATATTCCATGAGCCCCTCAAAAGCCAGCTTGGGCGGTGCTTCTAACTGTCATCTGTAACCTGTCATCTGTCATCTGTTTCAAGGAGCATTCATGGCGCAAGGACAAACACGGGAATCCATCAAAATGGCTTTCGATACTTTGAGGACAAATAAGCTGCGCTCCGGGCTTACTGTTCTCGGCATCGTCATCGGCGTCACTACCGTCATCACGATGTCGTCGGTCATCAACGGGCTCAACAACCGCGTCTCCGACTGGGTCAGCTCCCTCGGCTCCAACGTCTTCTGGGTGTTCCACATGCCGGTCATCGGCGTGCGCCCCACCATGGAGCAGCTCGCGCGCAAAAAGCTCACGTTCGACGATGTGGTTGCCCTCCGCACCTTGCCCCACGTGGTAGCCGTCGACGGCGGACACCAGCACGTGAAGGCGCAGTTCCGCGTCGGCGACGTGGCCGTGAAATACAACGGCAAGAAGGTGGCCGGAACCATTCTGTCCGGATCTACCGTGCAGGTTGCAGATGTGATGGACCTGACCTTCATTCAGGGCCGCATGTATACCGATGACGAGGACCAGCGCGGCTCGCATGTCGTCGTCCTCGGCCATGACACCTGGGAGGAGCTCTTCGGCGATCAGAACGCGATCGGCAAGGAAGTCAATATCGAGACCGGCCTTTACACCGTTATCGGCGTGCTCGACAAGCGCAAGCAGCCCTTCGGCGGCGGCAAAAATCCGAACGATAACGCTGCTTTCTTCCCTTTGAACACCTTCCACAACCTGCATCCGGAAGACAAGGATATGTGGGTCAGCGTGAAGTACGACGACCCCAAGAACAAGGCGTACGTCGAAGACGAGATTCGCGAAATGCTCCGCATCCGCCGCAAGGTCAAGGTGGAGGCGCCGGACGACTTTGAGATATTCGGCCCCGACTCGCTCTCCAAGCTCTGGAACCAGCTCACCGGCGGCCTGGTTCTCTTCATGATCGCCGTTTCGAGCGTTGGACTGATGGTAGGGGGTGTCGGCGTCATGAACATCATGCTCGTCGCTGTTACCGAGCGCACCCGGGAAATCGGTGTCCGCAAAGCCATGGGAGCCACCAAGAGAACTATCCTGACCCAGTTCACCACCGAGGCCGTGACTCTCTGCGCCGTCGGCGGGGTCATCGGCATCATCCTGGGAGCCATACTCACCTGGATTGTTTACCTGCTGCCTATCGGCCTGCCTGCCACGCTTTCGACCCTGTGGGTGCTTATCGGATTCGGTGTTTCCTGCGGCATCGGCCTGCTCTTCGGCATCTACCCGGCGTGGAAAGCCGCCAATCTTGACCCGATTGAGGCGCTGCGGTACGAATAAATCCAGTTGTCAGTTATCAGTCGTCAGTTGTCAGTGTCCTCTAGTCAGCTATCCGCGGTCACAGCCAACTATCAGGGATTACGATGAGGATGAACCCTCGAAGCTGCGATTGACACAGGTCTCCGCAGACGAGGTGCTCCATGTCGAAATCTTTCCGGGACTTGCAGGTTTGGCAAAAATCAATCCGCCTGGCGACCACGATTTATCTCCTGACCAAGGAGTTTCCGCGTGAAGAAATCTACGGCCTCACCAGCCAAATCCGGCGTTCAGCGGTTTCCATACCAAGCAACATCGCGGAAGGACAGGGCAGGCTGACCGCAGGCGAAGGAAAGCAGTTCCTGGGCATTGCCCGTGGTTCGAATTTCGAGTTGCAAACCCAACTTGAAATTGCGCGCAGCCTAAGCTTCGGAAAGGCCGAATTGCTGAGCGAGGCAGAAGGTTTATCGCACGAAGTGGGGAAAATGATCTACGCTCTTCTAGAGTCGTTCAAGGATTCGCACAAACCCTCTGACGACTGAAGACTGATAATTGACAACTAGCTATTATGCTTTTTTCTGAAGCTTTCAAACTCGCGCTCCAATCGCTCTGGGCTAACAAGCTCCGCTCCATCCTTACGCTTATCGGCGTCGTGATCGGTGTGGCGTCTGTCATCACCGTCGTCACCCTTACCAACGGCGCGAAAAGCTTCGTGACCAAGCAGTTGAACTCCTACGGAGCCAGCGTCATAACCGTAAGGAAGATGCCGATGGTCTATAACACAATCGAAGAATATCTTGAGTTCCAAAAGCGAAAAGACATTCCTTCGATGACTACAAGGCCATCCTCGATCTGTGCAAGTCCTGCGTGTCTGTCGGCGCTGACCGCTCGTCCACCGGTAAAGTCGTTTATCAGACTCACTCGACGACGGACTCCACGATTCGCGGAATCACCTGGACCATGCCTGCGATTGCGAACCTCAATATCGCCGAGGGCCGGTCCCTGACTGAATCCGAGGACGAACACAGTGCCCACGTCGCCATTATAGGAACCGACATTGTCGACAACGTGCTTGGCGCCGGCGATCCGCTGGGGAAGGAGATCCGGGTCGACGGTACCCCCTATACCGTGATCGGTGTCGCGGAAAGCCAGGGAAAGACGATGGGCTCCAGCATGGACAACTGGGTTGGCATCCCTCTAACTTCGTTTCTCCATCAATACGGCTCCCACTCAACCCTTACGGTCTACGTGGATGCGGGCGGGGGCGGCGAAGTGATGGAAAGTCTGATCGATCAATTGCGTATCATTATGCGCGCGCGCCGTCACCTGCTGCCGGGCACGTTGGACGCCTTCTCGATTGATTCAAGCGCAACCTTCGCTAATATGCTGGGCAAGATGCTGGATAACTTCGGCGCGGTGGTTGTCGCCATTGCCGGCATCTCCCTCGTCATCGGCGGGATTGTGATCATGAACATCATGCTGGTCTCCGTCACGGAGCGCACCCGCGAAATCGGCGTTCGGAAGGCCCTCGGGGCGCGACGGCAAGACATCATGCTTCAGTTCCTGATCGAGTCCGCGACCATGTCGCTGGCGGGGGGCGTCATCGGTGTCATTGCGGGCATCTCCTTAGCCAAGGCCATCACGCTCATCATCTCGTTCCCGTCCCAGGTGGAGCTCTGGTCCGTTTTCATCAGCCTCTTCGTCGCCACCGCGGTCGGTCTGTTCTTCGGCGTTTATCCGGCGGCCAAGGCATCGCAACTCGACCCCATTGTGGCGCTGCGATCGGAGATGTAAAACAGATGACAGGTTACAGATGACAGATGACAGTTAGAAGCCCCACTAGCCTCGCAGTCCGGGAATACGCAGCGCATCTGTAATCTGCCCTCAACTGCCATCTGCGATCTGTCTGCACTCACCTGTCGTCCGTCACTGTCATCTGTAATCTGTCATCTGTAACCTGTCATCTGTAACCTGCTTCAAGAAAGCTGCCCCATGATCCAGTCGTTCCGGGATTTGCAAATCTGGCAGAAGTCCATGCGGTTAGCTGTTGACACTTACCAATTGACAAGGGATTTCCCTCGTGAGGAGCTCTATGGTCTCACAAGCCAAATCCGGCGCTCAGCAGTCTCGGTACCAAGCAACATCGCGGAAGGACAAGGTAGGCTGAATCTTGGCGAATTCAAGCAGTTCCTGGGAATTGCGCGTGGCTCCAACTGCGAATTGCAGACCCAGTTGGAAATCGCCGGCTCTCTTGGTTTTGGCAAGCCTGAACTTCTCAGCGGCGCGCAAGGCTTATCGCAGGAAGTCGGCAAAATGATCTACGCTTTCATGGAATCCCTCAAAAGTTAGCTTTGGGGGCCCTTGGAACTGTAATCTGTCATCTGTAATCTGTAACCTGCCGGGAGCGATAGCGATGCGGCTCAGCGACTCAAAAGAATCGGTGAAGATGGCGCTGGAGACACTGCGCAAGAACAAGCTGCGCTCCGGCCTCACTATCCTCGGCATCTCCATCGGCATAGCCACTGTCATCCTCATCTCCTCGGCCATCAACGGCCTCAATACCAACATCGATACATTCGTAAAATCCCTCGGCACCAACGACCTCTGGTGTTTTCAATTTGAGCCGTTCGGCAAGCGCCCAACCACCGAGGAGCTCAACCGCAAGAAGCTTACCCTCGACGATGGCATCGCCATGCGCAGCCTTCCCCATGTCCTTTTCGTCGATCCGGAACTGACCTACCAGAATTTTCAAACCGGACTCGGCAGCGTCTCGGTTCGCGCCGGAACACGCAAGATTTCAAACACCATTCTGAATGGAGACACGTCGCAGCTTAAAGAGGTTCAGGAACTCGACCTCCTCGAAGGCCGCATGTGGAGCGATTCCGAAGAGGAACGCCGCGCCAATGTCGCCGTACTCGGCCACGATGCCGCGGAAGACCTCTTCCCCAGTGGGTCTCCGATCGGCAAGGACATCGATGTCGAAGGAGAAATCTTTACCGTCATCGGCGTCCTCGATGTTCAGCCCCAGCCCTTCGGCAGCGGACGCAATACGCAGGACAACGCCGTCTATTTTCCGCTGGAGACCTTCACAAAAATCCATCCGGAGGTCCTCGACTACTGGATCACCGTGAAATACGACGACCCCGCTAACAAGGCGCTGGTCACGGACGAAATTCGCGAACTGCTCCGCCGCCGCCGCAACGTGCGCGTCGATCAGGACGATAACTTCGCCATCTTCAGTCCCGACTCACTCACACGCTTGTGGAACCAGCTTACCGGAGGCCTTTTCCTCTTCATGGTCGCCGTATCATCCGTAGGTCTCATGGTGGGCGGCGTCGGCGTGATGAACATCATGCTCGTCTCCGTGACGGAGCGCACCCGCGAAATCGGCATCCGCAAGGCCATCGGCGCTACCAAGAGGAACATCCTGCTTCAATTCACGCTGGAGGCGGTCACACTCTGTATCGTTGGCGGCATCATCGGCATCATCGCCGGCGCAATCTTCACACTGATCCTGCATTACGCCGTGTCATTTCTTCACGCCGCTCTCTCGGCCACATGGGTGATCGTAGCCTTCGCAGTCTCCGCCGCCATCGGCCTGATCTTCGGCATCTACCCTGCCTGGAAAGCCGCATCCATGGACCCCATAGAGGCCCTCCGCTACGAGTAGGAAGGCCATTCTTGTGCGCGCTCTCACCGAAAAAGTACGCGCCAGGGGACGGGCGCCCGAGGACCGCTCTCTCGCGGGCGGGAACAACGGCGGTGACTAAAGCAGCTTCATTGCTTCCGGGTCCCACTTTACGATGGCTCCGCGGTCGATGCTCAGATTGCTAAGCAGGGCGGCTCCGGCGGCGCGGTAGCCGAAGATTGCATCTTCGACGACGGGCTTGCGGGAGCGCACCGAATCGAAGAAGTTGTGGAAGTGGTCGTAGCTGTCGCTGTAGCCCTTGGGGGCGGTGAACTTCTCGGTTCCACCGAGGGATGCACCGCCGGAGTGGGGCGGATACTTGGCCTGGTATTCGGCGATGATTTGTTTCTGCGTGGCCTGAGTGAATGTGTCGATGGTGTAGCCGGGGGCCTTCTCGCGCGGGACGCGGCTGACGGTGACCGCGCCACCTCCGATCTCCATGGTGCCTTCAGAGCCGGTGAAGATGAGGCCTTCGCTCTCTTCGCCTCCGTCGACAAAGTTGACGCGCAGGCTGAGGTTGAAGCCCTCGGGGTAATCGAAGAGGCCGAGGAGGACGTCGGGGACATCGCGGCCGTCTTTCCAGAATCTAAGAGCGCCCGTCGCCATGCCGCGCGTGGGGCCGTGGGAGCCGGTGATGAAATGCGTTCCGCTGAAGAGATGGACGAAGAGGTCACCGGCGACACCGCTGCCGTAGGCTTTCCACTTGCGCCATTGAAAGAACTGTTCGGCATTGAAGGGGATCTTCGGCGCAGTGCCGAGGAAGCGCGGCCAGTCGCAGGTTTCGGGGGATGCGTCGGGTGGGACGGTGTAGTTCCATGCGCCCATGGCGGAGTTGCGGTCCCAGCGGGCGGTGACCATGTTGAGCTGGCCGATGGCGCCGGAGGCGAGCAGTTCTTTGGCTTTCAAGTAGAGGACGGAGCTGACGCGCTGGCTGCCGACCTGGAGGATGCGGCCGGTGGAGCGGGCGGCGTCGATCATCTCAGGGCCGTCGGAGTAGAGGTGGATCATGGGCTTTTCGCAATAGACGTCTTTGCCGGCTTTGAGGGCGTCGACGCTGGCCTGTTTGTGCCAGTGGTCGGGGGTGCCGATGATGACGGCGTCGATGTCTTTACGGGCGAGGATTTCGGCGTAGTCGCGGGTGGTGAAGATGTCGTCGCCCCAGAGTTCCTTGCTGTGGGCGAGGCGGCCGTTGTAGCAATCGGCCACGGCGACGAGCTTGACGCCGGGGACCTGGATGGCGGTTTTGGTATCGCCCATACCCTGGCCGCCGGCGCCGATGAGAGCGATCTGGATTTGGTCGTTGGCGGCGATGGGGCGTGAGGTTTGGGTTTGCTCGGGGGTGAGTGCATGCAGATTGGTGCCGAGTAGCGTTCCAGTGGTTGCCGCCGATGCTGCTTTCAGAAATTCTCTGCGATTGTATGAATGCACGATTAGACCTCGACAAAAGCTGGATTTTCCCGCCGTCAATCACGATACACCGGCAGGGAGAGGAGCTGATTCCGGGTGGCGGGACCTAGAATGGTTTCGGCGTTTGTTCCGGAGGAGTGGATTACCGATGTTGAAGAAGAGTCTCTGCGTGTTTGCCTTAGCGATGATTCCGGTTTGCGCTGTTAGCCAGAGCGCCGCAACGGTGGCTGCGCCGGCCGCGCAAACTGTGACGGAGAGAGGCGTGGCGATGAAGACGCGTGACGGAGTGACGCTGCGCGCGGATATCTATCGTCCGGCTGCGGAGGGGAGCTACCCGGTGCTCCTGACGCGCACGCCGTATGACAAGCAACTGATGTGGCCGATTGGGCAGAAGGGCGCGGGGCGCGGATTCATCGTGGTGATCCAGGACGTGCGCGGGCGGTATACGTCGGAGGGCGACTGGTATCCGTTCAAGTACGAGACGAATGACGGATACGACACGGTGGAATGGGCGGCGGCGCTGCCTCACTCGAATGGCAAGGTGGGGATGTTTTCGGGGTCGTATGTGGGGGCGACGCAGATGCTGGCTGCGATTGCGCATCCGCCGCACCTGGCGGGGATTTGCCCGGTGGTGACGGCGAGCAATTATCACGAGAACTGGACCTACCAGGGCGGGGCGTTTGAGCAGTGGTTTAACGAGAGCTGGACGTCGGGGCTGGCACAGGACACGTTCAACAGGAAGATCAAGGACGAATCGAATGCGCTGGTGGGGGATCAGGTTCTGCCGCTGAATAAGTATCCGGTGTTTAATATGCGCGGGCCGCGTGATGGAGCGGAGTTGACGCGGGCGGTGGCTCCTTATTTTGGGGACTGGCTGGCGCATCCGCTTTATGACGACTATTGGAAGCAGTGGTCGATTGAGGAGAACTTTCAGAACATACAGGTTCCGGCGCTGACGATTGCGGCCTGGTACGACATTTTTCAGGGCGGGTCGCTGCGGAATTACATGGGGCTGAAGGCACATGGAGGGAGCGAGGCGGCGCGGAATGGGCAGCATTTGATTGTGGCGATTGGCGGGCACTCGGGATGGGGACGGACGGTGGGGCAGGTGGACTTTGGACCGGATGCGCCGTTTGATGAGAACGAAGTGATTGTGGAGTGGTATGAGTATTTGTTTTTTGGGAAACAGAACGAGTTTGCTAATGGCAAGCCGGTGAAGATTTTTGTGATGGGGAAGAATGAGTGGCGGTTTGAGGATGATTGGCCGGTGAAGCGGGCGAAAGAATCCCCTCTTTTCCTGCATTCATGGGACGGAAAGGCGAACTCCATTGCTGGAGGCGGGATGCTTTCTGCGGGTAAGCAACTTCCGGACAACGATCCGCCGGACACTTATGTCTACGATCCGGCTAACCCGGTGCCTACTGTGGGTGGGCCGCTTTGCTGCGATCCGGTGCATCTGCCGGGAGGGCCGCGGGATCAGCGGGAGGTTGAGAAGCGGGCGGATGTGCTGGTGTACTCGACGGGGCCACTGCAGCAGGATGTGGAAGTGACGGGGCCGGTGACGCTGGATTTGTTTGCGAGCACGTCGGCGGCGGATACGGACTTTACGGGGAAGCTGGTGGATGTGGCGCCGGATGGGACGGCGATTAATTTGACGGAGGGGATTTTGCGAGCGCGGTATCGGGAGTCGACGACCGGCGCACCGAAGCTGATTACGCCGGGACAGATTTACGAATACAAGATCGATCTGTTGTCGACCAGCAATGTGTTTTTGAAGGGGCACAAGATTCGGCTGGAGGTGAGCAGCTCGAATTTTCCTCGGTTCGATCGGAATTTGAATACGGGGAAGGATGCGGCGACGAGCGCGGAGATGGTGAAGGCGACGAATACGATTTATCACGATGGGCAGCATCCGAGCGCGCTGGTGTTGCCGGTAGTGGCAAAGTAGCCAGGCACGGCATATAACGATTGACATATAATGCAACGCGTTATATCCTCTGGTTGTGATTCAGAGCTTCCGAGATGCCGATGCGCACCAACTCTTCGAAGCTCGCTCAAATAAGCGGTGGGCGGCTATCAAAGATATCGCACTCCGCAAGTTGGATCAGATCGAGGCATCCATCAACCTGATTGACCTTCGCGTTCCTCCGGGAAACAGGCTGGAGGCGCTCAAGGGCGATCGAGTTGGGCAGCTCAGCATCCGAATTAACGATCAATACCGCATCTGCTTTATTTGGAAGACGGATGGAGCACATGAAGTGGAGATTACGGACTATCATTAGCGCCCATTGCAGCGGAAGACGGGAGACGGATTACGATGGCGATCAATAGACCAGCTTCGGGATGGAATCTTAAAAGAGTCAGCACCCATCCGGGCGAGATGCTGAGTGAAGAATTTCTGAAGCCGCTGGGGATCACCCAGAACGCATTGGCCATGAAGATCCGCGTGCCTGCGACGCGCATTGGGGACATTGTTCATGGCCGGCGCGCCATCACGCCGGATACCGCGCTTCGCCTGGCCCGCTTCTTTGGGAACAGCCCTGAGTTCTGGCTGAACCTGCAGCAAATGCACGACCTGTCGAAAGCAAAGATTGAATTGAACCAGACGATTGAACGCGAGATTGATGTGTTTGCGGGAGCTTAAACTCTTTTTCAGTCACAACATCGCAGGTCCCAAAAAAAGTGACACCTCTTCATTTTGATTCGAACAGGCGTTAAGGCAATCGGCCCCTATTGAGCCTGCAGGCTGCCGACGACTTCTTTCGCGGCGCGGCGGCCGAGGCGGATGCAGTCGGGAATGCCGATGCCTTCGTAGGCGTTGCCGGCGAGGCGGAGGCTGGGGAGGGTGGCGAGGCGGGCGGTGATGCGCTTCATGCGCTCCTGGTGGCCGACGGCATATTGCGCCATGGCGCGACGCCAGCGGGAAATCTGCACATACTCGGGTTCGACATGGGGAGCGAGGACCTTGTCGCCGAGAATCTCGCGCAGTTCACGACGGACTGTGGCGATCAGCACCTCGTCCGGCTCGGAGAGAAGGTCTTCATTCTTCATGCCGCCGAGAAAGGCGCGGAGCACAGCTTTGCCCGGCTGAGTGCGGCCGAGGAACTTGCGATGGACGAAGGTGCAGGCCAGCATGGCGCGGTCTTCGCTGGCAGGAACGAGGAAGCCGAAGCCATCGGGGAGCGGGCCGAGCCGGCTCTCGTCGTAGACAAGGTTCAGGGTGATGGAGGAAGAGTAGGGAATGGCGCCCAGGTTTTCACCGAGTTCAGCATCGACCGGGCTCAGGAGTGAGGCGGCAGCCCAGGCGGGGGACGCAATGATGACCGAGTCAAACTGCCGCGGAGTACCGCCTGCTGTGACGGTCCAGCCGCTGCCGGAACGGGTGAGGCTGCTGACGGGGGTGTTCAGGCGCAGGCTGGCTGGTTGTAGCCGGGCGACGATGGCATCGACGAACTGCTGCATGCCGCCGCGCAGAGACGTGAAGATGGAACGAGGTTGGCGCGGTTTGCCATTGCCCGCGGCGGGGTTGGATCCGTTGTTGTGCGCGGCGGCTTTGGCCATGGCGCGCATCTTTTTGTGGGCGGCGAGCATGCCGCGGGTGAGGG
Organism: Occallatibacter sp.; assembly: GCA_049518435.1. Classification (GTDB taxonomy): domain Bacteria; phylum Acidobacteriota; class Terriglobia; order Terriglobales; family Acidobacteriaceae; genus Telmatobacter. Next base: position 39,808 of record JBEKRU010000023.1, read on the forward strand.
AGCCGTATTCGGTCTCCATCTCGACGAGCTTGGGAAGGACGGTGCGGGCGCTGAGCTGGGTTGCGTCGCCGCCATAGATGCCGCTGAGCAGCGGGTCGGCGAGACGGTCGACGGCCTGCTGGCCGAAGTGGCGCTCGACCAGGGTTGCAACCGATTCGTCCGCATCGCCATGGGGGCGGGGGGGATGAAGCAGTTCCAGGCCCATGCGGATTTTGGTGGGGATGCTGAAGAGGCGCGTGAGGGCGGTAGGAATGAGCTTGGTGGGGATGAGAAACATGAGGCCGTCAGGCAGGGCGACGAGGCGATTTTTGACGACAATCCAGGTTTTGCGGGCGGAGTCGTTGGAGGGGAGAAGCTGGTCGCCGAGGCCGAGTTCGCGGCACAGTTCGGCGGCGGCGGGTTTTTCGGACAGGAATGAGTCGGGGCCGCGTTCGAGCACGGAGCCGTTGACGGTTTCCGATCCAAGAGAACCGCCGAGCCGGTTGCTCGCTTCGAAGAGCATGTATTCAAGCTGAGTGCCCGATTTGCGCGTCTGCTCGAGCTCAAAGGCTGCGGCCAGCCCGGCAATGCCCCCGCCAATGATTGCTATCCGCATGGATTGACCCCACTTCATCTTAGTTCAGGTGCGCCGGACCGATTCAATGGCCGGCAGGCGTGCGGGACGAAGATTGAAACTCAACGCTCTTAGGATCAACCCGCGGCGTATAAGTTTCTGGTGATTCAAATCACACGATTTGGTTGAACCAAAGGCAACAGACCGGGCATTCTTCCGCGCCTATAATCGATTGTTATCCAAGACGTGGACCTGAGGCAGCACCGCACGAGCGCACCGGTGCCGCTAATTGACATTGCAGGGGCTGAAGCCCGTTATTTTTGTTGGGCTTATCGGCACGACTGAAGTCGTGCCCTGATACAGAACAGGCGGCGCGGAGAATTTGTAAGGGACACTTTTCGCTCCGGTGCTGCAAGACGAGGGCTTTCAATGACCGCCGAGTTGATCCATCGCCTTCATTTTGCTTTTACGATTACGTTCCATTATCTGTTTCCTCAACTCACCATGGGTCTGGCGTTGCTGATTGTGGTGCTGAAGTCGGTTGCCCTGAAAACCGGCAACGTGACGTGGGACAAGGCCGCGCGCTTCTGGGGACATATCTTCGGGATCAATTTCGTTTTTGGCGTGGTGACCGGGATTCCGATGGAGTTTGAATTCGGAACCAACTGGGCGCGTTTCTCGCAGCTTTCAGGCGGGGTGATTGGACAGCCGCTGGCGATGGAAGGGGTTTTCAGCTTCTTTCTGGAGTCGGCGTTTCTGGGGCTGTTTCTGTATGGGGAGAAACGGATTTCGAAGCTGGCGCACTGGTTCTCGGCGGTGATGGTGTTTGTGGGGTCGTGGATCTCGGGGTTCTTCATCATCGTGACGGATGCGTGGATGCAGCACCCGGTGGCGTATGACCGGCTGCCGAACGGGCAGTTTGAGGTGCTGAGCTTCTGGCAGTTGCTGATGAATCCTTGGGGGCTGCTGCAGTATATGCATAACATGACGGGCGCGGTGATTACGGGCTCGTTTGTGATGAGCGCGGTGGGCGCGTTCTATCTGCTGGAAGGGCGGCGGGCGAGGTACGCGCACATTTTTCTGAAGGTGGGCGTGATTGCGGGGGTGATCTCGTCGATCGCGATTATCTTTCCGACCGGGGACATGGCGGGAAAGTACGTGGCGCGTGAACAGCCGGCGGCGATTGCGGCGATGGAAGGTTTGTTCCACGGCGGTGCTGGCGCGGGCATGGTGTTGATGGGGCAGCCGAATGAGGAAACGGGCGAGATTGACAATCCCATTGTGGTGAACGACATGCTCAGCTTTTTGATCTACGGGACGACCAAGGCTGAGGTGAAGGGGCTGGATCAGATTCCGCATGACCAGTGGCCGACGGCGCTGCCGCTGCTGTTTTACGCGTACCACATCATGGCTGGGCTGGGGACGTGGTTTGTGTTGCTGATGGTGGTGAGCGCGTTTCTGCTGTGGCGCGGGCTGCTTTATAAAGCGCGCTGGGCTCTGTGGGCGCTGCTGCTGAGTTTTCCGCTGCCTTATATTGCGAACACCGCGGGGTGGATGACGGCGGAGCTGGGGCGGCAACCGTGGTTGATTTATGGGCTGATGCGGACGAGCGAGGGGTATTCAAATACTGTTTCCGCGAGCAACGGGCTGTTTACGCTGATCGGGTTTATGGGGCTGTATCTGCTGCTGGGGATTTTGTTTACTGTTCTGATTTATCGGGAGATCAGTGCCGGGCCTGAGGGGAAACCGCATGAGGCGCAGGTTGTGCACGCCGACTGACAGAACTTGATTTGAGAGGGACAGGAAACGGGCGATGATGGGATTTCTCTGGTTCTGGCTGGTTGCGGTGATGCTTGTGGGCTACGTGGTGCTGGACGGGTTCGACCTGGGCGTGGGGGTGTTGCACCTGTTTCTTTGCCGCACGGAGAATGACCGCCGGACTACGCTGGCCAGCATTGGGCCGGTGTGGGATGGGAACGAAGTTTGGCTCCTGGCTGCGGGGGGGACGCTCTACTTTGCGTTTCCGCTGTTGTATGCTTCGGCGTTCAGCGGATTTTATCTGCCGCTGATGATGGTGTTGTGGCTGCTGATTCTGCGCGGGATCAGCATTGAGCTGCGGAACCATATCGAGGTGGGCGTGTGGCGGGCGCTGCTGGATGGGGTGTTTGGGCTGTCGAGCGCGGCGCTGATTATTTTCTACGGCGCGGCGCTGGCCAATGTTCTGCGCGGGGTGCCGTTGCAGGCTGACGGCTATTTCTTTTTGCCTCTTTGGACGGACTGGAAGCCGGGGCTGCATCCGGGGATTCTGGATTGGTATACGGTGATTGGCGGCCTGGTGGCGCTGGTTGCTCTTACGCTGCACGGGGCGCTGTGGCTGAGCGTGAAGACAACCGGCGCACTGGCAGAGCGCGCTCGGCGACTGGTATACCCGCTTTGCCTGCAACTGGGTGCGATTACGGTGATCAGCCTGGGCGCGACGATTGCTGTGCGGCCGGCCAGTCTGGACAACTACTTCAACTATCCGTTCACGTTTGTGGTGCCGGTGGGGGTGATTGCTTCGCTGGGCGGCATCTGGCTCTTTAATCGGAAGGCACAGCCGATACGAGCGTTTCTGTGTTCCTGCGTGTATCTGTTCTTCATGCTGGCGGGGGCGTGCTGGGGGCTCTATCCAACGCTGCTGCCAGCTTCGACTGGGGCGGAACGCGACATTACGCTGGCGCGGGCAATCTCAGGGCCGCACACGTTGGCGGTGGGATTGGCGTGGTGGGGCTTTGGCATGGCGCTGGCGGTGGGGTACATGGTGTTTGTCTACGGCAAGTTCCGCGGCAAGGTGGATTTGGCTTCTGCGAGTCACTGACATGGGTTGGGCAGTTGGAGACTGGGTGGAGCGCCGGAATAGGTTTCCGACGACGGGTGCGAATCCATTTCAAAACGCATTTTAGGAACGATACAATTCGAGGGAATCTTGCCGAAAGGTGGAGACTTCCATTCAGAATCCCAACCTGAATTTTACGGATCGGAGCTATCGACGGATAGACTCGATCGACTTTGTCCGCGGGCTGGCCATGGTTGTGATGGCGCTGGACCATACGCGCGATTTCATCTGCAACATTCCGTTTGAGCCGGAAAACATCGACAAAACCTGGATGTTCTACTTCCTGGTTCGCTGGGTGACGCACTTTTGCGCGCCGGCGTTTTTTCTTCTGGCCGGGGTGGGGGCCTACTTGTATGGACAGAGACATTCGCGGGCGGAGCTCACAAAGTTCCTGGTGACGCGGGGCGTCTGGCTGGTGGTGCTGGAGTTTACGGTGATCGGCTTTGCCTGGACGTTCCATGCGGGCTGGGGCATGTTCGGAGTGATTTGTTGCCTGGGCTTATCGATGATTCTCCTGGCGGTTTTGGTACATTTGCCGCGCGTCGTGGTGATGGCGGTGGCTCTCATTGTGATTGCGACGCACGATTTGTTCGATGGCTTGAAGCCCGCTGCTTTCCACGCAGGCCAATGGCTGTTGTTTGTGCTGCATCGTTCCGGCCGGGCGCATATCGGCGAGGTTTCGCTTTTTGTCTTGTTCCCGCTGATTCCGTGGTGCGCGGTTACGCTGCTTGGCTACAGCATGGGGTCTCTGTTTGAGGGCGGCTCAGCGCGGGGTCGGCGCATTCTGCTCTGGGCGGGTGCGGGCGCGCTTGTGGTTTTTGCTCTGCTTCGGGCTACAAATGTCTATGGAAACCCGGGCGCGGAGGTGGCGCACTCGACCCCGGGCGACTGGCACGTTATGCCCACATTGTCGAAGTCGATCATTCTGTTTCTTGACGTGGAGAAGTATCCGCCTTCGCTCCAATACTTACTGATGACACTGGGAGTGATTCTGATCCTGCTGGCCGTTGGGGGAGAGAAATGGTGGGGTTGGTTTGGGCGAATCCTGGTCACGTATGGACGGGTTCCGCTGTTTTTTTACACTTTGCATTTGTTTGTGATTCATCTTGCGGCGGGGCTACTGGGATATATGAGCCACCAGCCGGTGAGTTGGCTCTTCCATGGTGGATTCTTCTTGAATTACCCGCCTGACGATCAGCCCTACGGACATGGGCTTGGCGTTGTGTGCGCGATGTGGGGCGCCGTGGTTGTGGCGCTCTACTGGCCGTGTGCGTGGTTCGCCGGCATGAAGCGGAGACACCCGGATTCGCTGCTGCGGTTTCTTTAGAGCGGGGTTGGGGCGCGAGATACACGTCTGGCTACACCACCCAGCGAGAGGGCGTAACGGACGGAGCGCGCCGCTACGGGCGCTAGTTTGCGTAGACGAAAAGGGCGGTCGGGCTGCCGTTGACTAGTCCGGAAGTGACTCGCACCTGTTCCCCTTTGCCGGGCTCAAACTTTTTGCCGTCGACGGCGCCGGACCTGGTTTCAGCCACGGTTTCCGGAGCAAGCTTGAAGACTTCCACATTGCCGGCATCGTCCTTGACGGAAAACGAATGGTCCTTGCCGCTGAAGTTGACGACGACGCCCGCGCTTTTCGTGAATGGACCGACGCCGATGTCGCGCAGCGCGACGGCGGTTCGATCGGCACCCTCGCCATAGAAGAGGACGATGGCGCTTGTATCCTTGGCGGTGAAAGACAGGGCCGGCGTTGTGTCGGCGCGCAGGGCCTTGTCGAGTGAGATGTGCGCTTTGGAGTCTGTCAAATCGTCGAAGCTGCCTTTAGTGCCGTCGTCGGTAGTGATGACAATGGTTTTGGCATTGGGGTTGATGGCGTTCACCGTTCCAACGAGAGCGTGCACCACTTGTTGGGCGGTGGCGAGGACCGAGGCGAAGGAAAGACAGACAATGAGGAGGCTGATCCTCGAGATACGTGGCAGCATGAATCTGCTCCTGAATTCAGGAGGGAAATTGAAGAATACCCAACGCGGATTCCGCTCTCCTGAACGGGGAAAATCGTAACACAATCATGCGAGGACGGGTGTGTTCCAGCGCACTCGTGGATGGGTCCGGCAAGACAAGGAACATAAGAAGCCGTCTGATATAAATGCGAACAGACAATCGAAGACGTCCTCAGGGCTAAACAGGCTGCGGAAAAACGCCCTGGACTGAAGCAGACTCGCTCGATGAAGCGTGGCAGGGGCTAAAGCCCAACTCATTCTATTGGCCTTTTTCGGCCCGGGGCCCAGAGGGCACCCCGCCGTGCCCTGGTTACAGAGTCTTGCATTTGAGTTCATACGAGTTTTTCAGCAGCCTGCAAAGCCCATTGGTTTTGGCGGCTTTGCGTGGCCCGGCTCAAGCCGTGCCCTGGTTACAGAGTCTTGCATTTGAGTTCATACGAGTTTTTCAGCAGCCTGTAAAGCCGATTGGTTTTGGCGGCTTTGCGTGGCCCGGCTCAAGCCGTGCCCTTTCAAAGCAATATTGATGAAATGTCTTCTAACGTCATCTGGTCATGAAGTTGTGTAGGGGAAGATGGCGCGGTATTTCTCCTCCTGCAGTTTGAAGCAATCGCAGGAATGCTTGAAACCCTTGAGCGATGCGATGGTTTCGAGCAGTGTTTTGCGCATGGAAACGGCGCAGCGTTGCATGTCGAGATCGGAGATCATGGGGACGTCGAGGGGGCGCAGGCCTTCTCCGTAGTTCATGACCTGCAGCATGGTGGCAAAGTGGATGCCGGCCTGCTTGGCGTAGACGATGTAGGTTCCGTCGAGCGTGCATGTCAGGTCGGCGCCCAATGTTTTGAGCATGCGCACTTCGGCGGGAGTTTCCCAGCGATCGGTGTGGGTTTGCGCCAGCGTGCCACCGTAATGGACGCGGGCGAAGTGGCTGGTGAGGGCCTGATCGTAGATTGCGCGGCGGAGATCGGGACAGAGGACGGGATTCATGCGGGTGCCCCAACGCTTCCAACTCACATCCGGCTTGCCTTTGAAGAAGTAGGGGAGGATGGACTGGGGATGATTGGGCTTGAAGTCGATGAAGTCGTCGGCGATGGCGGCGTCGGCGAGGGCGTAGTCGGGGTTGACTGCGCCGATGAGGTTGCCGTGGAGGACGTTGCGGACGCCGAGGGTCATGAGGGTGACCCATATCTGGATTCCGCGCTGGCCGGGGAATTCCTCGTCGTCGGTTGCGGCAATTTCGCCGCTGCCGGCGTCGCCGTAACGGGGCAGGTAATAGAACGGCACATCTTTATAGCGGAGTTTGCGGATGAGCGGACTCGGGCCGATGGGGGTGTCGATGGAGAAGGATTTCTCGAGCGTGGCCATGGATTCGAGATCGAGCCATTTGCGATCGCGATTGATGATGGCGAAGTCGACTTTTTCTCCGTCGGGGGTTGAGGTGGGGACGGCGGGCGGCGCTTGCTGGGCGGTTGCGGAGTCGGGGAGGATAGAGGCGCCGGTGGCGAGCAGGGCTGTGCCCGGGATGCCGAGCAGGGCTGCGCCCGGGATGCCGAGGGCGAGGGCTTTGCGGCGGGTGATGGATTTGTTGAGCATGTTGGTCGGCGGGGTCTCCGGAGATTGTTGTGAGGAATGTGCGGTTGCAGAGCCCGAATTTCATGGCAAATGAAGAGCCCGAAAAGCAGGTCCTTCGACTACGTTTGTCGCAAAGAACGCGCCAAACTTCGCTCATTATGACCGGCTTTGTTTTGCCATGAAACGTTGAGAAGAACAGAAGCAGATCCTTCGACTCACCACCCCCGAACTGAAAAGCGTTCGGGGCCCCTTTCGCTCAGGATGACAATCATTTTTGACGCGAACTTCAGACATATTCACTAGCGCGCAGCAGCCTCAAATGCGGCGAAGCGGCGTTCGAGTTCCCACTGCAGTGTGGCTTTCTCGCTGGACTTGAGCAGAGTGGCGCAGGATGCAGAGGGTTTGGCGGTTGCGGTGATGGGCGCGGCGCAGGCGGGTTTGCGACGGGTGAAGTCGTCGGGGGCGGACCAGAGGCTTTCGCCGGTGAGGAATGCGTGTTCAAACGAGGTGCGGGCCATCTGCTTGAGGTCGATGTAGGTGAGGTTCTGTTCCTCCGCGCCTTTGACGTATTCATGGGTGAGGTCGATGCGGGAATTGCCTTCGTCGTCTGTGGAGAGCGCGACGGGCACATGGGCGGCACGATAGCCGGCGAGGGGATGGTCGACGCCTTTTACGCCGAGGATGACGTCGTTGGAGGTGAGATTGATCTCGACCATGATGTGCTTCTCGGCCATATTGCGGAGCAGGCCGGCGGCGTCGTCTTCATAAAAAACGTCGACGCCGTGACCGATGCGCTGGGCGTGACCGAGGTCGATTGCTTCGCGGATGTGGAAGCGGAGGCCCTCTGGCGGGACTAGTCCTGGAGCCAATTCACCGGCGTGGAGGGTGAGGTTGACCTTGGGGTAGATGGAATGCAGATAGTCGAGCATCTGCATGTGCAGGTGGTAGTCATGCATGGAGACGCGGCCGTCTTCAGGCGCGGCGATGTTGATGCCAACGAAGCGCGGGTCGGTGTTGTTGAGCTCAAAGCCGATGAGGGCCTGGGTGAAGACCTGAATCGGGGTTGCGCCGCGGCTGATGGTGTAGATGTAGTGGATCTTAATTCCGCAGGCGGGAGATGCGGGGGGCTTCGCCGGACATTTTTCGATCGCGGTCTGAGCGGCTTCGGCATCGTCCATCTCTTTGCGGCCGGCGGGGATATCGTTGAGCACTCCGGCGGCGATGAGGGCGTCGCGCAGCTTGGCGAGTTGGTCGCGGGTGATTGAGGTTTCGGCGTCGGCGGGCCAGGGAACGGTGGAGCTGAGGGCGATGGATTTGCGGAAATTGGGAGAGGTCATGATCTCGAGATAGAGCTCATTTTGATCGGCGGCGCGGATGGCTGCTTCGGCGAGCCACTCGCCCATGAAGCCGGTGGGTCCGTTGATGCGATTGCCGGAGAAGAACTGGTCGTGACCGGTGAAGCCGGGGCTGGGGACGAAGCTGCGCATGGAAAGCGCATTGATAAGGCGGTCGTAAAGCTTCTGGTCTTTGACGGCTTCGGCGGCGGAGATGGTGTTGGAGGGACAGGGTTCGCGGACTGGAGATGCGCCTGGAGCGGGTGCGGCGAAACGGGCGGCGGCGGGATCGATGCAGAGATGCTGGCGGACGGCCTCGTCGAGGAAGGTCTCGGCGTAAATGCCTCCGCCGAGGTGATAGTGGAGTTCCGCACCTTTGGGCATGGGCTTGAGGAATGCGTAGAGCTCTGGCGGACCTAGCTTTTTGGCGGCTTCGAAGGCGCGGGTCGCGCGGAGTTCGCCGGGTGTGAGGGCGATGCTTGAGGCGGGCTGTGCGGTGGCAAAGCTGATTGCTATCAGGCTCGCGGTGAGTAATCCGACGACAGGGAGAGCCTTGCTCATACCCCTTTGGAGCATTTGGGAATTCCTTTCGTGAAGAAGGACCGATTGCAGGTCACGGAATATCCATGGTTATAGCATGTGAAACCAAAGCGGATGGCGGCGAATTTGGGACGAAACGAGCGATGGCCTGAGACCTTCCGTTTTGAAAACCGGAAAGCTTCAGGCCATTTTCGAAAGATGAGTATCAATCTTCTTCAAACAAACCGGGCCGCGTGCCGAATGCGACTGCGAGCTACTCCGGGCTTTAGCAGGGGCTAAAGCCCGAGTTTACATTGCGGCGTTTTCGGCACGACTGAAGTCGTGCCCTGATACAAGGCAGGAGGGCGTTGATCGGCTTCGTGAACAGCCTGTGGAATGTTGATATTCATATTTCGAAAAAGCTCGGCGGTTCTACGCTACGAGGTTTGAGATCTCTACCAAGGGAGAAGTTAACTCGACTTCTGCCGGGCCGGACACCTGCATCGAGGCAGTGAATGCCTGGGCATGGTTTTCCAATTCGGGGTCCCAGTTTTTGGGCTGGTAGATGCAGCAGGGCTCCTGTGCGAGCGGATCGCCGGTGACCGCGTAGGCGCGGGCGCGGGAACCACCGCAGATCTCCTTGTACTCGCAGGCGCCGCACTTGCCTTCGAGCTTGCTGGTATCGCGGAGGGACTTGAAAATGGGGGCGTAGCGGTAGATATCGGCAAGCGGAGTTTCGCGGATGTTGCCGGCGTGGATGGGCAGGAATCCGCTGGGATAGACGTTGCCGACGTGGGAGATGAACATGAATCCCTTGCCGTCGTTGACGCGGCGGGTGGCCCAGCTGGCGGTGCGGGTTGGTGCGTCGGCGGTGGGTGCTCCGGGCTCATAGGCCTGCGCGCTGCCCATTTTCAAACTGCCGGGATGGCCGTGACCGTGGCTCATGCGGCGCTCTTCAAGGTTGTGCTGCAGGAGGTAGCGGCGGTAGTGCATGGCTTCGGTGGTCTTGATCTGGAAACTGACTTTGTGGGAGAGCTCGTAGATTTTGCCGAAGACCCGCTCGAAGTCCTCGCCGGAGAGGAGATCGCCGAGCTGGCCGCGGCCTACGGGGACGAGGAAGAAGACGTTCCACATGACAATGGCGAGCTTCTCGAACAGGGTGCATAAGCTGTCGAGATCGTGGGCGTTGTGGCGGCTGATGGTGGTGTGGACCTGGATGGGGAGGCCCGCTTCGCCTGCCCATTTGATGGCCTGGATGGTGCGCGCATAGGCGCCCGGGAGTCCGCGGAAGGTGTCGTGGATCTCAGGGGTGGAGCCGTCGAGGGAGATGCCGAGGCGGACGAGTCCGGCTTCTTTCATTTTAAAGATGGCGTCCCGCGTGAGGAGGGGGGTCGCGCTGGGGGTAAGCGCCACTTGTACACCTTTACCCGCGGCGTAGCTGATGAGTTCGAACACGTCTTTGCGCTTCATGGGGTCGCCGCCGGTGAAGACGAAGATGGGAATGTGCATGTCGGCGATCTGATCGATGAGGGCCTTGCCTTCGGCGTTGGACAGCTCGTCGGGATGGGCGATGGGCTGGGCGGCGGCGCGGCAATGCTTGCACGCAAGGTCACAAGACTGGGTGACCTCCCAGATAGCCAGAAAGGGAGCTTCGTCGTAATTCAATCCGCCGCGAGCGGGGATGTTGTGCATCGGTTGCATATCGCCTCCGTGAGAATTCCGGGCGGGCCGGGCTAAAAGCAGCAGCGGGGGAACGCCCTGATTCCACTTAAGAACATCACTCGTGGGAGGGGCCGCGCTGTGATTGGGATCACTTCATCTTGCTCAATTCAATCCCTCCGGCGGATCGTGCTGGACAGTTTTTTGGAAAGGGAGCACAATTCAGCATTAAGTGAACGCTGACCTTGGTGTTCGCGTCTTTATCAACAGAGCCTGGCTTTCGGTTCGCTGGAGGCTAAATCCGCAATCGAGCGGGGTGAGCTGAATCACATTTACGTGTGCCGCCGGGCACTGCACGACCGACGGTGGGTCTGGCAAAGTATTTCCGCACCGTAAGTTTTCGTACCTTAAGGAGGTTCCCATGGCTGCTGGTATCAAGCCTGGCTGGAGCAAACCCTCCACCATCCTTTTCGCATCCGAGATTCCCGTCAACGAGAAGGCTTTCGCATTTGCTCTTGCGCAAGCTGCCGAGTTCGGCGCCAATCTTATCCTCTTTCACGCTTATGACACGCTGGTGGTAGCCGCATCGGAGACGTCGGGAATCCGGTATTACGACTATGCGGCCGCCGCGCGCGCCGGAATGAAACAACTGGAGCCACTGGCCCAGCGCGTCCGGGAGTCCGGCGTTCTGTGCGAAGTCGTGGTTCGGCCAGGACTTCCGGCTGATCAGATCCTAAGTTTCCTGCGCGAGCGGGAGATTGACCGCGTGGTGATGGGGACACATTCTCCAGGGCCTATCGGCAAGCTTCTGGTCGGTTCCGTGGCCGAGGCCGTGCTGCGTACTGCCAAGGTTCCGGTATACATTGTGGGGCCGGATGTGGTGGACGGCACGTATCGCAACTTTGCTACGCGCACCATCTTGTGCGCGGTCAGCATGCAGGAAGCCAGCTACATGGTGGCCGATTTCGCGGCGGAGCTTGCCATCCATCACAATGCCCGGCTGGTGCTTCAACATGTGATCCGGCCGCAGGAGCGCGCTGAGGAGCTTGCCGGTCGAACCATTGACCAGGTTGAGGCCGATCTGCTGTCTCTCGTACCGGCGGAGCTGCAGGAAAAGCTTTCCGTGCAGACGATCGTGGTGCCGGGCGATCCGACGGAGGAGCTGCTGTACCAGGCGAGGGCGCAACAGGCTGACCTGATTGTTCTGGGAGCGCAGGGCGCATCCGCTTTTGCGGCCGTCACGCGTCATGGAGTGGTGTACAAGGTGCTGGCACACTCGCATTGCCCGGTGATCACGCTGTCGCCGGTGGTGCTGGCCGAGAGCAGGGGCCATGTGGAGAAGCGGCGTCAGGACGAAGTGTATATGGCCGGAGTCTTCTAAATAATTCGCTGCGGGCAAGGCGGAAGGAATCGCCGTTCCGCCCTGCCCGCGCGGCCTATTTGTGGGGGACGGCAGAAGGCCGTGGCGTGCTTGCGGGGCGCGCTGATTTTGGGGCGGGCTTGCTGAGGCATGGCTGCTTCTCGCAGAGAACTCCGGTGATGCCCATTCCTTCAGTGATGGTGAAGATGCGGTCTGTGGCGGGGAGCTTGATTTTTTCGATTGCTCCGGAAGGCCAGTGGATCTCCGCGGTTCCCGGGTCCGTCGAGTCGCCCAGTCCGAAGTGCGGGCGCTGATCGTTCGACGAAATGTAGCTTCCACCGCTCACGACATCTTCGCGCTGGCGCATTCCATTGGCGGCGAGATAGACGGTTGCACCGATTGCATCGCGCGGGCTCTGCTGGCCGGTTGCTGCATTGTGGCCGCCAATCAGCTTGAACTCGACCCAGTGATGATGGTCGGGATCGACATTCTTCAAGAGAACGGGCGGACCGTCGATGGGGCTGATGACCACGTCGATCTTTCCGTTATTGAACAAATCGCCGAATGCGGCTCCGCGGCCAGAGGTCAAGGATGCAAGCCCCGACCCTTTGACTGGAGGCACGTATTCAAACTTGCCATCGTGGGTGTTTCGATAGAGGAGTGGGCGCTCAGCAAACGTGGTGCCCCAATCGTGCTCGTCTACCTGGGGATAGACGTGGCCGTTGATCATCATCAGGTCTTTCCAGCCATCATTGTCGAAGTCTAGAAAGCCGACGCCCCAGCCGACGAAGGGGACAGCCATCTCCGTAATGCCGGCCTGGTCTCCTACTTCGGTGAAGCTGGCATCGCCGTCATTTCGATACAGAGCCTTGTAGTCGTCGGAGAAATCGGTGGCAACCAGGTCAAGAAGGCCGTTATTCAGGTAGTCACCTACGGCCAGGCCCATGGATGCAATCTCCCGGCCTTCCCGGTTGAGCGCAAAGCCGGAGATATAACTCTGGTTGTCAAAGGTGCCGTCGCCCTTGTTGATGTAGAGATAGTTGGGCTCCGAGTCGTTGGCGACAAGCAGGTCCACTTTGCCGTCGTTGTTGGCATCCACAAAGATGGAAGTGAATCCGTAGTAGGCGCCGGGGTCAGAGACGCCTGCCTTGACGCTGACGTCAGTGAATGTGCCGTCGCCATTGTTGTGGAATAAGTGGTCGGGCTCACCCGGCAAGCCGTGCGGACCGCACATGACGGGGGTGCCGTGGATCTGGCAGAAGACAAGCGGGACACCATTGGCGGCGGTCGGCTGATTATGCCAATCGTAGTGAACGTAACCGGAGACGAAGAGATCGAGGCGCCCGTCTCCGTCGTAATCGCCAAAGGTGGCGCCGTCAGACCAGTTGCCGAGAGTAACTCCGGCTTTCTCACCGACGTCAGTAAACGTACCGTTGTGATTGTTGTGATAGAGACGGTTCTTGCCGTAGTTGGCGACAAAGATATCCGGCCAGCCATCGTTATCGAAGTCGCCGATGGCCACACCGAAGCCCCATCGATCATTGGTAACGCCTGCCCTGGCTGCCACGTCGGTAAATGTACCGTCATGATTGTTGTGGAAGAGGGCGGCATGGGGAGGAGACTTCTTTCCGCTGAGCGCGTCGTACGTAGAGCCATTGACGAGGTAGATATCGAGCCAGCCATCATTGTCGTAATCGATGAGGCCAACGCCGGAACCATCGGTCTCAAGGATGTACTTCTTTTCCGCAGTACCCATGACATGCTTCCATGAACTGAGTCCTGCCGATTTGGTTGCGTCCTCAAAGACCACGGTGCCCGAATCGACTGTGCCACCGGCGGTGATGGGGCGTTTCTGTGCATCGTAGACGGGGGCGAACGTGCCGGCCGATGAGATTCCACCCATCCCCTGTTGCGGGGGCGGTGCGCTCTGAGACTGCGGCGGTTGCCCGTCCCAACAATTGGCGGGCATTGAAACGAGCGCGATCAGTAAGGAAGCAGTCAATCCGCGTGCGAGGGACAACGAGAAGCCTCCACGGCTTGCAGTGTATCGCGATGAGCCGTGCTGGTGCTGCAAGCGGATGGGTGGTCCGATTGAAACAGACTTGCATCAGACTGAAGGCTAGTCTGAAGCAGGGGCGGGGCGATGGAGGCCGCGGGGATGAACAAAGGAGAGAACGAGGCACCACAACCGACCGTGCACCACCACTTTGGCCGGTTCGCCGCATGGACTTCCGGGCGGCTGGGGTCAACATGGGCCTTTGTTGGTGCAGGCACTGTGATCGCTGTGTGGGCCGCGAGCGGGCCCTTCTTTCACTTTTCGGATAAGTGGATGCAGGTGATGAGTACGGGGACGTCCCTGTTGACGTTTCTGCTCGTCTTCCTCATCCAGAACACACAGAACCGCGATACGCGCGCGATCAATCTGAAACTCAACGAACTCATCCGGGCTATGGATAAGGCACGCAATCAAATGATCGATATTGAGAGACTGACCGATCTTGAGCTGGATGAGATGCAGGCGACCTACGAACGGGTGAAGGCATTTACGACGGCGAGAAGACCGGGCAGGTCTGGAGATTCAACTGTGGAGTGAGCCCAAGCCAACGGCTGTGGCGCCAAACATTCTTCGGCCACACGCTCTTCGCTGGCGCCGAACGAGCGCCGCCTGTTTCGAACCGAACAGGCCGGCGCTCGCTTGCTACTTCGCCGTGCGAGGCACGCAGATCGGCTTAGACAACTTTGAGCAATAGCAGAATCAGCACGATGGTCAGGATCAGACTCAGGCCGCCGCCACCGTAATAGCCCCATCCCGGACCTACACGATAGCCACCGTATCCAAAGCCAAAGATCAGTACCAGCAGAATGATAATGAGTAACATGGTCTCCTCCTCAATAACTTCGATGCATTTTCCATTATTCGAGTCAATGCGATGGCTTCATTCAACGATCCAAATTGATCACTAACAATTATCCGAATGGAAACGAGATTTTCCCGTGCGAGTTTACGCAGCACATAACTCGGGTCGGGATCGAGTTACTCGGATACCGGCGCGTAGACGCAGTAACCACGGGGTGGTGCGGGAAACTCCGCATTTCCATCGGCGTCGGTCGTGCGCTCGTCTGGATGCGCCGTGTCATGACCATCCCACGCAACCGGCTTGAATTTCTGGTTGTGCCATTTGGTTTTCACGCTGGTGCCGCTCCACTGGTTTCCAAGGTTGTTGAGTACGTAGACCAACCCGGTTTGCGACTCCGTTCCACCGCGCTGCATGATGTAGAGATCCGGGTCGGCATGCAACACACAGGATTCACCGCCGGCATGATTGTGATGCGCGGCAATCAGCGCATCGATTCCGTTTGGCGCTCCGGGCCGCGCAAGCTCGCAGTTGAAATAGTCCCACCAGAAGACGCAGGGATATCCATCGCCTGTGAGGATGAAGGAATAGCCGAGCATCTTGTCGTTGACGACTTCATTGCCGCCCATATCGTGGTTCTCGACGAAAGTGACAGCGTTGAACGGTCGTCCCGCACTGACTGATCCGCCATCCGTCAGGTTGCGCAGATCGTAGTTCGGCTTGTCACACATATCCTTGAGCTTGTAGCGCAGGGGGAAGTCGAATGCGGCAATCTGCTGATCGGTTACGGCGCGCACCTCGTCGAGCCAGCTATCAATGTCGTCGGGGCCGGACCAATATTCGCCGACGATAAAAGGAGCGAATTCGCGAGCGTCGCGCTTGCAGTATTGATATTTGGCGAGCAGCCCGATCATCCATGCTCCAAAGCCCTTGACGAAGTCGAATCGCATGCCGTCGAAGTCAAGTTCTTCAATGGCCAGGCGAGCGTATTCAAACATGGCCTCGTAGACTCTGGGGTTGCGATGACAGAGGTGGGGAAAGCCGGCGAACTGTTCCCCTTCGATCATGATTCGTTCGTAGCGGCAGGGGTGAAAGCAGTTCCAATCCCGCGGGAATTTACCACTCGCAGGCTTGAATTTTGTCCACCGCTTTTTGCCATCGAGCGGGTTAACTTCTTCTTCGTCGGCGCCGGAGTTATGGTTGATGACCATATCAGCCAAGGCGGTCATCTTGTGCTCATGGATAACTCGAATGAGCTTCTCAAGTTCAGCCCGATTCCCGTAGAGAGTTTTGACGGAGCCCTTCTGATCAAAATCCCCGAGATCGAAATAGTCGTATGGATCATAGCCGTTTGATTCAGCCACGGCTGCCTTGCTGAATGGCGGCAACCAAAGGGAACTGAAACCAGAAGAAGCGAGCTGTGGGATTTTTTCCGCGAGGTGGTTCCACCATTCTCCGCGTTTGTCTTCTTTGACCGGTGCGTCCCAATAGAAGGCCTGCATCATTACAGCCATTTGCAATCCTCTTTCTTTGTCGAATGGTTCTCTGCAGCGCCATGCATGGCACATGGAATGCGCGTTGGTATTTCAATTGCCGGCTGGATAACAAGGGTGTGTTTCCATGCGCAGGAAGGCATTGACCCTCAGCTGTTAATTGACCCTCAATTGCTATTGGTTGCAGGAAAGTGTGCGGGGGTTTGCCTGGTTTTGCAGCAAATACTTTGAAATCAATGCCCGCGCAAATCTTTCTGAGTGCGAACAACCATTGGCCATGAGTAAGGCTTCAAAGCATAGGTTGTTACGGAAGGGTAGCAACAATGCCTCAGGAGGTGATGACGCATGCTTTGGACAATCTTTGTAATTCTTCTGGTACTGTGGCTGCTCGGACTGGTGAGTTCCTATACGCTGGGCGGATTCATCCACATATTGCTTGTGTTGGCGGTGGTCGTTCTAATTCTGCAGCTTGTGTCAGGCCGCAGAGCAGCACTCTGACGACGACTTAGATTTGAACTGCGGACTTATCAGCCGCACAACGGGCACAGTCTCGTGCCAATAACAACGCACATGAAGATCCACGGAGGTGGAAACATGAACAAGGACACTGTGAAGGGCACGATTGATGATGTAGCAGGACGCACGAAGCGCCAGGTTGGCGAATGGACCGGCGACACAAACGCGCAGGTTGAAGGCGCGGGCCAGCAGATCAAAGGAAAGGCCGAGAAGGCCTGGGGCAACGTGAAGGATGCGGCAAAAGACGCGAACAACGACGCCAAGCGCGAGCAGGAGACCGAAGCCCGCGAGCGGGAACGCCGCGAGGCAGAGCGCCGGCATCACGAGGCGGTTGGCAGCTAAGACCGGTCCAGCTGATTTGTGAACCGCGACCACTCCTGAGTGCAATACAGAGGCGGCTGAATTGAATCCAGCGGGGGACCCGCGCATTCAGTTCAGCCGCCTTTCTTTTGCCCGAGTGAACGATCACTCCGCGGGATCTGTGAGGGCGGGAGTTGTTGTTGGTGGTTCGTTCGATACAGCCGGGTTGCGAGGCGCTGTGAACAACTGAAAACAGGAGCGTGAAACGATGAATAAAGACAGGGTCAATGGCACGATCGACGAAGTAGTTGGCAATGCCAAGAAGCATATCGGGAAACTCACCGGTAACACCGGGACGCAGATTGAGGGCACGGTTCAGCAGCTCAAAGGCAAAGCAGAGAATGCGTGGGGCAAGGCCAAAGATGCTGTGAACAATGCGCATACCGGTCACACACCGTCGGACGAGGAAGCAGAGGAGCGCCGGGATCGGATTTAACTACGCTCCTATACTCGGAAGGTTTTAATCGGGCACGGATGGAGCGCCGGCGAGGCTGGCACCCATCCGTTGATCCGGGAATGAAAGATCCGGGAATGAATGATCCGGGAATGAAAGATCCGGGAATGAATGCACGATGAATACCGCTGGTTACTCTCGATGTCCGGGTGACACGGATGGAATATCGCAGGGGTTCCGGGTATACTGTCGGCAAGGCAGCGCGCATTCAGCCGGGCTAGTGGCCGCGCAGGCCTGAAGAGAGGTGCGTCTTCCGCAGGGACTCCGGTTCACTGACGTTCGACGTTACCCCATCGGGTGTGTCCCGGTGGCGAGCGGTGGCTCGTGTGCTTCGAAGTCCTATGGACGCCTTGAGTTGCGCCCTCCTACCCTCCTTCTGCACTCTTTGCGGCTCCCCTCTGCCGCAGCTCTCCCATGCGCCAATCTGCAATGCCTGCTGGTCGGAATTTCCCATCCAGAGCGGGCCTGGCTGCGCGCTTTGCGGCGACACGCTGGATGCCCCGGCGCATGGTTCCGGACGAGAGAATGAGGATCTTTGCCGGCGCTGCAGGATGGCGCCGCCTCCATTTGTACGGGCAGTGGCTTACGGGCTTTATCAGGAGCGCATGAAAGCGGCTATCCACGCGCTGAAGTACGACCATTTGCATCCCGTGGCACGCACGCTGGGCCAAATGCTGGCGGAGGCCGCTGCTCAACTGGCTGCGGAAGCACCGTCTGAAATGCTGGTGGTCCCGATACCGCTTCACCGGTCAAAACACGCTGAGCGGGGCTTCAACCAGGCTCGCGCGCTGGCAGAGCATGCGCTCGTGTCTCTGCGCAGGTCGCATCCGGAGTGGCGGCTGACGCTGGCTGGAAGCACGCTGATGCGGCTTCGAGCTACGGCGAGCCAGGCGGGCCTCACCATGCGCCAGCGGAGATTGAATGTTCGTGGGGCGTTCTCGGTTTCGGACCCGGCGATGGTTGATTCGAAGCACATTCTGGTAGTCGACGACATTTACACCACGGGCGCAACTGCCCGCGCGGCCGCGCAGGCGCTGATTCGCGCCGGCGCAGCCTCGGTGTGGGTTGCGACGCTGGCCAGGGCACGGCGCGTGTCAGAGCACGGTTACACGGCTCAATTGAACATTGAAGGCAGCGAAGATAATCGGGAAATTTCAGACTATGTAACGCCGGCAGAATTGCAGCGGGAAAGCAACTATTCATCGCACGACCAACCATCTTTTTGACGAGGGGATAAGAGATGTCGCTGGGAAAAGCCATGATTCATGCGCGCAAGCAGAAGTCCATCGCGAAAGCCGCAGCATATGCCGGGGACTATGCCGCCGTGCAGCCGATCCACATGCTGCAGATGCCGGTGCTGGTGCTCAACGCATCCTACGAGCCCATCAACATATGCGGTGCACGGCGCGCGTTGGTGCTGGTGTTGAAGGGGATTGCGCGGACGGAAGAGGAACATGGATTGACCCTGCATGCCCAGCGGAGCCGCATCGCGATGCCTTCGGTGATCCGGTTGCTGGAGTACCGGCGTATTCCGCACCAGACGCGCGCCCTCTCGCGCAAGAACATTCTGCTGCGTGACCGCAACACCTGCCAGTACTGCGGGGTGGTGCTGCCGGCAAGTGAGCTTACGCTGGACCATGTGATTCCGCGCTCCCGCGGCGGCAATTCCACGTGGGAGAATCTTGTGGCTTGCTGCCACGCCTGCAACCGGCGCAAGGGAAACCGCATGCTGAATGAGCTGGACGACATGTTGCTGATGCGCGATCCGCGGCCATTCTCACTGCATACCAGCAGGCAGATCATGCGCATGTTGGGGCGGGGAGACGATCGGTGGCGGAAGTATTTGTTCTATTAAATGCAGGGAACGGGGATCAGGGAACAGGGAACAGGGAACAGAAAGCTGCTTTTCGCCGATTCGACAAATTAGATGCTTGGATTTTGAAATTATTCGCATTGAGGAACGGCTGCTTGTTCAAGAATGCCATTGTTCGTATTCCTGGAAGCAACTTTGACGCGGGGCTCACTTCGGTTTCGCTGGGGCGGCCCGATTTCGATCTGGTGCTGGAGCAGCATGCGCGGTACTGCGAGGCGCTGGTTGAATGCGGTCTGGCCGTGACCACGCTGGATGCGGACCTTCGGTTTCCTGATTCGACTTTTGTGGAAGATACGGCGGTGATTACAGCCCACGGCGCTGTTCTGACGCGGCCTGGGGCTGCGAGCCGCGAAGGCGAGGTTGATGCGATTCGACCTGCGATTCTCAGGCATTTTTGTTCACCGCTGACGATCGACGCGCCCGGTACGCTGGACGGAGGCGATATCTGCGAGGCGGGGGACCACTTCTTCCTTGGGCTCTCGCACCGCACCAATGAGGAGGGCGCGCGGCAACTGGCTGCGCATCTGGAGGGCTTGGGATATAGCTCTTCAACGATTGATGTGCGGGAGATGACGAGCATTCTTCACTTGAAGAGCGGCATCTCGTACATTGGCGATAATAACCTGCTGGTTATGGAAGAGATGGCGTCGCAGTTCAGCGGCTTCGACCTGATCCGGGTCGGGTTGGATGAGAGCTACGGGGCCAACTGTGTGAGTGTGAATGACCGCGTGCTGGTGGCCGCGGGGTTTCCCAGGCTCACAGAGGATCTGCTGGCGCGGGGATTCGATCCACTGGTGCTGGAGATGAGCGAGTTCCGGAAGATGGATGGGGGATTGAGTTGTCTGTCTCTGCGGTTCTGAGGGGCTCTTTTTAGAGCTACTTTTTCGGCTGCGGATCGGGAGCTTTTTCAGGCGCGGAAATGTCCTGGCCATCATAGATAATCTTGGTGGTCGATCCGAATTGCTTATAGTCGGTGTACTTGATAATGTCGCGCATATGCACATCCTGGGCCAGGTAGCCGTGGCCACCGCTGAAGTGCAGAACCCCCTCGCCCTTGGTGTAGACCGGGAACCAGTAGTGGCCGTCGATTTGCTGTCGCCAGGTCATGAACGGCGGGTGCAGGTCTTCGCTTCCCTTGCGCGTGTCGTCGGGAACCATTCTTCCGTTGGTGACGACGATCTGCAGTTCAGTTGAATCCACCCATATGCGTCCCAGCAGGTAGCGCTTCTTTTTTTCAATTGTCCTGGGGCTCACGTCAAAGACGTAGCAGTCGACCTCGTCGACTTTTTGCCGGCCCACATACTTCACGTCGTACTGGCCGATATCCTCCGCGGTAAGAACGAAGGGATAGCCGTGCTGGATGTCCTGCAGATCGGAGGGCGACATCATGACGCGGCTCAATGAGTTTTCAGGCGCGTAAACCACTTTTTCGGTGCGAGCTCCGGAAGGGTCGAAGATGACATCGTCGACTTCGTAATACTCGCCATCTACCTTGTTGTCGTCGTCGAGGGTCTGCACGCGGGCGACGCGCCGGTAGGTGTAATGGTTGAGGGCCTTCTGAAACTCGGTTTCCTTCGCCGCAAACTGACGGATGATTTCCTCGGGCGCGATGGGGGGCGTGGAGATGTCCATGCGCCCGAACCCCGCGTCGAGAGACATGGGCGTAAAGCTGTCCTTATCCTGCGCCCCGGCTGCCAAAGTGGCCGCCGCAAAGACGATCGCCATCCAACCCCCGGTTCGCACTGCTTGCCTCCTCCACTGTTCTCTCACGTCTGTTCTCTCACATCTGTTCTTTTACGTCCAGGCGCAGGTGCGCCATGGGACGCTGCCTGGAGACTCGAATCCGCTCCGGGTCTACAACATTAGACGCATGGACTGCTACGGCAGGTAGAATTGACATTCCAGGCGATTGGCTTCGGCCCGAATCTTAATTGGCCGCGCTCGTGCGATGGTCTTTTGAGTTGCTGGACCTGAAGCGCGCGCTCGTGTTCTGTTTTGCTTGATTGGAAGCTGGGATTGGAAGCCGGCTTGTGGGTAGTCGTCCGCGCGCAACGGGAGGCGGAGTCCACTTCCAGCCGAGATGCGCAGCGAGGAGAACTTTGGCGTCGATGTCCGACAATTATCAGCTTCCGGCGCTTGCGCTCACCGCGCTCCTGCTTCCAGCGTTTGGCTTTCTCTATCTGCGCTTTCGCAGCACCCGCACCCTGCTGTGGTTCCTGGGCTTTCTCTTCGCAGTAATCCAGATGGTGCTTCTGTACCAGCTGGGGGGATGGGACTTTCTGAATGGAGCGCATCCGTGGCTCCTGGCTGCCGGGCAGACTTCTATCCAGATCGGCTCGGCGCTGTTTCTTGCGTCGCTGTCGCCGCTGCGCTTTCGCATTGGCCGCCTCGACATCCTCTACGTCATCCCCTACACCATCCCGCTGATGGTCTATTCGATTCTCTATTTTGGCGTCTTCCACAGCGTTACTCCCAGCGGACCCATGTTCCTTATCTTTCCCGGTCTCGGGCTTATCTCGCTCGTGGCAG
>JBEKRU010000024.1:0-59864 GCA_049518435.1 Occallatibacter sp.
GCCTCGGCGCCAGTGCGGGTTCCGTCAGCGATCAGACGTTCCGCGAATCCCACGGGAATGATGTTTGTGACTCTCTGGCCTATCAGTTCGTCGCGGCGATATCCGAACTGGTTCTCAGCCTGAGCATTCAGCAGTACGATTTCACCGGCTTGATTAACGACGACCATACCATCCGGGGCTGCCTCAAGAAGTCCGCGATATCTGCCTTCCATCTGGGCAAGGTGCACCTCCGCAGTTTTTCGTTTAGTGACATCGAATGCGCCTCCTGCAACAAATTCAACCACGCCTTCGGCGTTCAGCATGGGAGAGAAGAAATACTCGGAATATATGTGGATGCCCGATGGATTGATATAGTGCGTTGTATCGGCAACTTTTTGTCCGGTGGAAACGACCTGCTGAATCTGGTCCTGGACGCGCTGGGCAAGTTCATGCGTGTATGGCAGCTCGAAACAGGTTTTCCCAATGACCTCTTCCATCCTCAGTTCCAGGAGGTCGAGAAATGCCTGATTTGCGTAAACGAAGCGCCCTTGCGGATCGAACATGAAAGCGTGATCGACGATGGAGGCAATCGTCGTATTGAAGTTGCGCGATTGCTGGGCAATCGCCTTCGTGCGCTCTTCGACCCGCTTCTCAAGATCTTTGCGAGGGGTGATATTGCGAATCGCGACCGTCACCAAAGTCCCTTCAGCGCTCTCAAGTGGACTGAGCATGATCTCGATGGGAAACTTGCTCCCATCCTTGCGGCTTCCGACTAGTTCGATTCCGGTACCAATCTGCTGGGCGAGCGCCTCGGCGGCCGTGCGGGTTCCATCGGCGATCAGCCTTTCCGCAAAACCTTCCGGGATGATGTTTGTCACTTTCTGGCCGATTAATTCATCTCGGCGGTGTCCAAACTGGTTCTCTGCCTGAGCATTTACCAGCACGATCTCTCCGTCCTGATCGACGACTACCATTGCGTCCGGGGCTGCTTCCAGGAGGCCACGGTACTTGGCCTCCATCTGCACGAGATGTTTTTCAGCATCTTTGCGGACGGTGATGTCGCGGATAGCCGCGGTAACCAGGATGCCCTCGGCGCTTTCGAGCGGACTGAGCATGATCTCGATGGGAAACCTGCTCCCGTCTTTTCGCCGCCCGATGAGTTCAATCCCGGTACCCATCTGCTGCGCCAGCGCTTCCGCCGCCGTACGTGTGCCGTCGGCGATGAGGCGCTCGGCAAAACCCGTGGGGATGATGTCGGTGACGTACTTGCCGACGAGTTCATCGCGGCGATATCGGAATTGTTTTTCCGCGTGAACATTGAGCAGGATGATTTTTCCGGCCTGGTCGACTACCACCATTCCATCCGGGGCGGCTTCAAGAAGCCCACGATACCTTGCCTCCGACTCCTTGTGCTCGCTTAGATCGCGACAGATCTCAGAGAACCCGCGAAGATTTCCTGCATCATCTCGAATTGCAATGAAAGTGATGCTGGCGAGGAACTGTGAGCCGTTTTTGCGCACGCGCGTGCCGAATTCTTCGTGACGGCCTGTTGCTTCTGCGATGCGCAGAACCGCCTCTGGCCGGCCACGCTTGACATCCTCCGGAAGAAAAAAGCAGGAAAAGTTGTGACCGATAATCTCCTCCGCGGTGTAACCCTTGATCCGTTGCGCACTGGCGCTCCAACTGGCAACCCGGCCCTGCGGGTCCAGCATGAAGATGGCGTAGTCCTGCACACCGTCGAGGAGCATGCGGTATTTCTCTTCGCTGTCACGAAGCGCCTCTTCAGCTGCCTCTCGTTTTGTGCTGTCGCGCACCGCGGACCAGGCTGCCCAGCCGGAGATCAAGAGCCCGAGGAAAGTTCCCATGATCAGGGTGATTTTGGTCTGGTTGGCATACCGCTCAGTCTTGGCGAGGCGCAGGGTGTTCAAGCGGATTTCTTCGTCTTGCATGGTGAAGGCCAATGCCTGGAACTCATCGATGCCGCTCTGATACTGGCCCGTCAGGATGGCGCCTACCGCCGCGGCATGGCCCTGGACCCGGCGCAATCCGATGATTGTTTCCGCATTGCGGATGTTTTCGCCGCTAAGGGCCGCGAGGGAGGCAAGGCGGTTTTGCTGTACGGGATTGTCGACCGTCAGGGAGCGAATGGCTGCCTCATCCGTTCCTACCTTAATAAGGCTTGCCTGGTAGGCTTCGAGATCCGATTCCTTGCCGGTCAAGACGAACTGGCGGCTGCCGAATTCGACGCTCTCCATGGAGAGGAGCAGATCCTTGATCACGATCAAGACAATGTGAGTGTGCATCGCCCAGCGGTCGCTTTCGTCGGCGATGAGCATCCAGCGGTAGGAGACGGCGCCCATGAGCAACAGGGTCAGCATGGCAACGCCAAATGCGAGCCGTATTTTCCGGTTCAAGAAGGACTTCATCTTCGATTTACCTGATCCAGGTTGGAGCCGTCGCGGATTTTCTTCGTATGGGGATTGGCTGCGACAGTTGAGGCGAGTCCATCAGTACGCAGAGAATCAAGAGCATACCTTCCATGGGTAACACTTTGGAGAGAAGGCGATCTGTGTTGTTTTGCTCTAAATCCATTTTGGTGATCGGGGCTGAGGGTGGAATTCAGACGTGCAATCCAGAGAGCCACGGTGGGCAGGGATGAGTGCAGCTGCCGAGAAAGGATGAGATGCTGAACGGGCGGGAGGCTCCTGGCCGGATCAATGCAGAAGATTTTGAGCGATTTTGGTTCGGATATCCGGATTCATACCGGATACTGAAGTGGAAAAATCGTGGAGCGAAGGGTTCCGAGGCAGGTACGGGATGGCTTGACTGTCTTCTGGCGGCAGGCCTAGACTCACAGGGGTTTGGGCTTCCGCGGATCAACCGGGAAGCTCAACATCAGCCGGCGGGGAGAACCCGCATCGGAGGCGGGTGGGGTATCCGGGAAATGCCGGTGCAAACCCAGCGGTATCCGAGACTTGCGAATGGGCTTGTTTCCCTGAGACCGTTTGCATTTCGGCAGAGAACAAAGGAAATTGGAGAGGTGTATGGCAGTCGCAATTCCGACAATGACATTGGACCAGGAGATTAACCCCTGGGAGGCGCAAAGCGCGCGCTTTGAATTTGCCGCGCGCAAACTGAATCTGGAGGAGGGGCTGTGGAAGATGCTGAGCACCCCTTCGCGGGAGATTATTGTTCACTTCCCTGTGACCTTGGATAACGGCAAGATTGAGATGTTTACCGGCTTCCGGGTGCAACACTCGATTGCCCGAGGGCCGGGCAAGGGCGGAATCCGCTATGCGCCGGAGGTGACGCTGGATGAAGTGCGGGCGCTGGCCAGCTGGATGACCTGGAAATGCGCGGTGGTGAACATCCCGTTCGGCGGAGCGAAGGGCGGAGTAATCTGCGATCCGAAGAAGATGAGCCAGGGCGAGCTGGAGCGGATGACCCGGCGTTATACATCGGAGATTATCGACTTCATTGGGCCGGAGAAGGATGTGCCCGCACCGGACGTGAACACCAACGAGCAGACCATGGCGTGGATCATGGACACCTACTCGATGCACATGGGGCATACGGTGACGAGCGTGGTGACGGGCAAGCCGCTAAACATTGGCGGGTCGCGCGGACGGATTGAAGCGACGGGGCGTGGCGTGCTGGTGGTTTGCGACGAGAGCCTGCGCTACCTGAAGATGCCGGTTGACGGCTGCCGGGTGGTGATTCAGGGATTTGGGAACGTGGGATCGAATGCTGCCCGGTTGATGATGGAGCGCGGATACAAGATTGTAGGGGTTGCGGAGATGGACGGAGGGCTTTCGAATCCCAACGGCATCGACATTCACCAACTCCTCGACTACAAGCAGCGCAATGGCACCACTCTGGGATTCCGCGGGGCGGAAGCGATGCCCAGCGAAGAGTTGCTTGTTTCCGACTGTGAGATTCTGATTCCGGCGGCGACGGAGAACGTGATTACCAGCCGCAATGCCGACCAGATCAAGGCGCGTATTGTGGTGGAGGGCGCGAACGGACCGACGACGGCAGTGGCCGATGAGATTCTGGCGGAGAAGCGGATCTTTATTGTGCCTGACATTTTGGCAAACGCGGGCGGGGTGACGGCGAGCTACTTTGAATGGGTTCAGGACCGGCAGGGGTACTTCTGGAAAGAAGCGATTGTGAACGAGCAGTTGGAAACGATTCTGCGGGACAGCTTTGACGATGTGGTGCGGTATGCCGAAGCGCACAACGTGAACAACCGCATTGCGGCTTACATGCTGGCGATCGATCGGGTGGCCTTCACGATCAAGCAGCGGGGGATTTACGCATAACTTTGCTTTGACTTAACACATTGGAATGATCAAGCGGGATGGGCTTCGGCACATCCCGTTTTTATTTGGGGTTCGCGTGGCTATTGATATGCGAGGCAGATTATCGAGCCCCGAGATAGTCGCAGACGAGGACGGTGAGGTCATCGTCCTGAGACTTGGCCCAATGTTCAGTTGCGGCAATGAGGTGATCGGCTGCCTGATCGGGGGCGAGAGTCGCAGTGGCCAGCAGTGCGGCTGAGAGAGCGTCTTCGCCGAATAGCTTGCCTTCGACGTTGCGAGCTTCAACGAGGCCGTCGGTGTAGAGCAGGAATCGATCTCCCGGTTGTAGTTGAAGGGTGATTTCGGAGTAAGTTGCGAGCTCGGTGGCGGCGAGAAGGAGCCCGTTTTCCGAAACCTCAGTCACAGCTCCGTTGCGGAGCATGAGCATGGCGGGATGGCCAGCGGCGGAATAACGGAGCGAGCGGGTTTCGCCATCGAAGTGTACGCAGGCTGCGGTGACATATTGCCCTTGCGTATTGCCGCAGAGGGCAGTGTTCATACCAGCGAGTAACTGACACGGATGACTGGCGAGAGCGCGCTGGGAGATGGCAGCCATTTTGACCATGGAGGCGATGAGGGCGGCGGGAACGCCGTGTCCTGAGACGTCAGAGATGAGGAGGGTTGTCTGCATATCGCCGCTGGCAAGAAAGTCGTAGAGGTCGCCCGCGACCGAGGTCATGGGGACATAGCGTGCGGCAACGCGGAAGTTCGCGGATGGGGGGAAAGCGCTGGGAAGGATAGAGAGCTGGATGCGGCGCGCCAAATCGAGTTCCTGCTGAATGTCGCCCAGTTGAGTGTCGCGCTCAAGGGTGCGGCGAGCGGCGACGTAGCCCAGGCAGCCAAGGAGGACGGCAAAGCCATAGGGCTCGACGTGGTGCGGCAGCCAACTTACATTGATGTTTTCTGCCAGTGCCAGACCCACGAAGCAGAGGACGCCGATGCGGACGACGGCGAAGTCACGATCCTGCGTTGCCTTGCTGCCGAAGGAACGGAACAGCAAAATGCACAGCGCGATGACGACTACAACTTCGTTAATGCGATCGAAAACCGGGAGGGGACCGACGAGCATTGCCGCGATGAATATGCCGAGGAAGATGGCGTTGATGGTGAAGGCTACGGCTGTGATTTTGCGGCCGTGGCCGAGAAAGCCAGCTTCTCGAAAGAACATGAAAGCTGGAACGGGAACCAGGTAACTGATGCTCTCGCGAAGACGGCCAATGAGAAAAACTGATGCGAGATCGATGCCGATGATGTGCGCCTGGAGCCACAGGCGTACGCCGTAGAGGCCCGCGAAGATGGCCATCCAGACGAGGAGCGCGTCAAAGCGGCGGCGTAGAGCGCAATAGGCGATGGAGACAAATCCGACCGTAATGAATGCAGCGCCGAGGAACAGATAAGGCGCATCACGATCGAACGCGTGAAGGACCTGGCCGGCAGTGAGCTGAGTGTCAATCAGGACCATGGGAAGCTATGCTACACCATCGGGTTGGATCATGAGGCGCTGGGAGACGAACGAATATTCCCGGTTGAGTATTCCGTATTTGGTTAGATAATCGAAGCATGACCCTGCTGCTCATTCAAATGTCGGTCGTGCTGCTCACGGCGCTGTTTTGCGGTTGGGTAGCACGGCGGCTTGGACAGGCTCGCGTGATTGGAGAGATTGCCGGCGGCATCCTGGTGGGGCCGTCGGTCTTTGGCAGGTTTGCACCGGATGCTTCGTCAAGGTTGTTTCCGCAGAATTCTCTTGGCGCGTTTGAAGTGCTCAGCACCATCGGCCTGGTGCTGTTTCTTTTTCTCATTGGAAGCGAGCTTGACCTTGAGCACTTGCGCAGACAACGGGGAACAGCCTTGCTGGTAAGTGCGATGAGCATTCTGTTTCCGTTCGGGATGGCGATTGCGCTATCCCATTCTTTGCGTATTCGCTTTGCGCCGGATGGAATCGGTAAGCTGCCCTTTGTGCTTTTTCTTGGGATTTCAATGAGCATCACGGCTGTTCCCGTATTAGCAAGAATTCTTGAAGAACGCGGATTGCAATCGACGTCTCTGGGGACGACGGCGCTGATGTGCGCGGCGGTGAACGATGTGTTCGCATGGCTCTTGCTCGCGGTCGGGCTCACGCTGATTCCGCATGAGGGTGAATCGATGGGACTGCCTGTCAGGCTGCTGTGGCTCGGCGTATATTTGGCGGCCATGTTGGGCATTGTTCGGCCACTCGGGAAATGGGTGGGACATCGTCAAAAAACCGATGGCTTGTCGTACGAGATGCTGGGAGTGGTTGTTGCGACGCTGCTTGCGTCGGCAGCAGCGACGGAAGCTATCGGCATTCATCCGTTGTTTGGCGCCTTTCTTGCGGGCGTGTGCTTTCCTAGAATCGAACGGTGGCAGAGTGCTGTGAGGGCTCGCCTGGACACCATTGTTTCTATCCTGCTTTTGCCGCTTTTCTTTGCTCTGACCGGCATGAGAACCAGGCTTGACCTCTTGAGCGGAACGACCATCTGGATGTGGACAGGCGTCGTTTTGATTGTGGCCGTAGCGGGCAAGATGGTCGGTACTGTGATGGCTGCACGATGGACTGGCCAGTCATGGCGAGATTCGATAGCGCTTGGGACGCTGCTCAATACGCGAGGCCTGGTGGAGCTGATCGTATTGAACATCGCGTACAGCGCGCACGTCTTCTCTCCCACTCTTTTCACCATGCTGGTGGTGATGGCGTTGGTCACGACCATGATGACCAGCCCGGTTCTTAATCTTCTAGGGGTCGAGGACAAGAGTGCCAAGCCACGCAAACTGGTCGCCGTCAGTTCCGCTTAGAAAAGCGGGAGATTGAACGGTCGAATAGCGATGTCGTGTCATGGAACGCGACGTATTGGTCTCGCGCGGTAAGTGTCCTGAGCCTAATGTTCTTAGTAAGGCACCCGAAAGAACAAATGCAGATCCTTCGACTCACCACCCCAACCTCCACCCCAAAGAGCAAAGACCGCTCTTTGGGGACCCCGGAACTGAAAAACGTTCGGGGCCCCTTTCGCTCAGGATGACAGCCTTTGTTTTTTTATGAGATTTTGAGGAGAGGTCATTTTAGTCGTAACTCACGTATGCGAGTCATTTGCTCAGGGTGACAGGTCGTTTTAAGTCGTGGGCTTTAGAGACGCCACACTCGTGAACCGTCAATCGCCTGAGGCGAGGCCTGCTGGCGGGTGACCTGGGGTAAATGTCGGAGGGACTCCGGGGTGTGCATGGCCATGATCTTCGTGAGGCACAGGGTCCCAGCGAATCATCTTCAGGTCGAGAACGAAGGTTGCGTAGAGCACCGGCACCAGCAACAGCGTAACCACCGTTGCCACCAGCAAGCCTCCGATTTGCGCGTAGCAAAGCGGCTCCCATAGCGGACCACCGTGCTCGGCCAGCGGAAACAGCGCAATCACCGTGGCGCCCACCGTGATGAGCACAGGACGCAGCCGCAAAATACCCGCGTCGATAAGCGCATGCTTAAGTGGCTCCCCTTCTGCGTGAGCTTCTTCGATGAAGTCGAACAGCACAATGACGTGACTCACGATTACGCCGATGAGACTCACGATTCCGAGGAAGGCGATAAAGCCGAACGCGGTATTCATGACGTTGAGGGCGATGAGTGCGCCGATCATCCCGTAGGGAATTGCGGCAAAGACAATCAAGGGCTTGACGGCGCTGCGGAACTGGAATACGAGCGCGAGGAAGATCATGACGGTGGACACGATGAGGACCACCAGAATTTGACCGAAGCCCTGAAGCCGGACTTCTTCTTCTCCGCCGATGGCGAGGTGATAGCCGGGAGGAAGCGCGTCAGAGAACTTCTTAAGCGCGGGCCTCGCGGCTGTCATGACTTCAGAAGGCAGCGCCCCAGGTGTCGGGAAGCAGAGAACCGTGATGGTGCGGAACTGGTTGTACCGCGCAATCTTTTCGGTGTCCATCTGCGTGGTGATTGTTGAGACTTCGCTGAGGGGGATTTTCTGCGCACCGCCCGTGAACGCATACACGTATAGGTTCTGCAGATCCGACAAGCGAGCGCGCTCATCGATCTTCAGCCTGGATACAATGGGGATTTCTTTCGAGCCTTCCCGAAGGGTGGACACGGGAAGACCCGACAGGCCACCGGCGGACGAAATGGAAACGTCGCGGTTGGTAACGCCCGCAAGGTTGGCACGATCGGGATCCACTTTCAGCTTGACGGCGAAGTTCTCAGAACCCCAGTCATTGCGAACGCGCGCGGCACTGGGAATCTTACGGAAGATATCCTCGACCTGCTCCCCATATTGGCGCAGCAATTGCTCGTTTTCACCGGAGATGCGAATCTGCACAGGCACACCGATGGGAACACTTGTCTCGAGCTGTTCAACGTCGACTCGGGCACCGGGTATGCTGGCCGATAAAGCGCGCTGGAGCGGGGCCACCAGGTTGTCTGTGTCGCGCTTGTCGTTTACCTGAATGATGATCTGCGCGTAGTTGGGCTGAAACAATTCCGGGGCTACGGAGAACCAGAAGCGAGGCCCGCCGCCTCCGATGAAGGTGGTCAGCGACTTGAGGACATCCTTCGGCTTTCCATCCTTTTCCGGATGTTCCTTGCCGAATTCAATTGCGGTTTTGCGGATCACGTCCTCGGCGGCCTGGGCGGTCTGGCCGGTTTGAGCGATGTTGGCATCTTCAGGCAGCCAGACGTCGACGTAAGAGAGATAGGAAAGATCCTTCGGGAAAAAGACCAATCGAAGATCCGAAACGTAATAACCACCTGCCGCGAGGAGCAACAGCGAGCATGCAAGGGCGACCTTCCGGTGTTCGATCAGAAAACCGGCGAACTGGGAGTAGTACTTGGCGAATCCTTTCTGCCTTCGTTCCGCAATGGGCGGAGCCGGTTTCTTGCTCGGCCTCAGGAAGTAGTAGCCAAGCAGGGGAACGAAGGTCATGGAGACGATGCGCGAGGCCACCAGCGCGCACGACAGCACCACCGGGAGACTCTTCATGAAGTTTCCGGTGAGCCCGGTGATCAGGAGCATTGGCAAGTACGCCACGATGTTTGTGATGGTGGCGAACATGATTGCGGTGGCAAGTTTGGTGGGCCCGAGCCAAGCCGAAATCAGGGGGGACTTTCCGTGATCGAGCTCGCGTTTGATGGCATCTATGGCGACCACCGGGTCATCGACGAGCAGGCCGAGAGCGATGATCAGCGACGCGATGGAAACCTGCTGGATATCCACACCGAGCACGTCCATCATGCCGAAGGTCATGGCAAGGGTCAGCGGAATTGATATTGCCATCAGCGCGGCGGAGCGCCACTCCCAGAATCCAACGAGAGCAAGCAGCACGACCAGCACAATGGCCTCGGCCAGCGTCCGCATGAAGAGTCCGACAATCTCGCGGACCTGCAGTGGCTGATCGGAGGTGCGCGCCATGATCACGTCGTCAGGGATCTGACCGCGGAGCCCCAGCAGAGCCGCATCCACCTGCTTGCCGAAGTCTGCGATTTGCCGATCTTCGCGCATGAAAACCGAAAGCGTGATGGAATGATCGCGATCCCAGTTTCCATTGGTATCGCGCGAAGCGTAGTAGTTCAGATAGAGCGGAGCTTCATATCCACGCGAGATATCAACGCCGTCGCGCAGATAAATGGGAGCGCCGCGCGGGGTGGCGCCGAGCAGAATGTTGCCAATTTCCTTTTCGCTGTGAAATTCGCCGGAAGGATCAATGAGCATGTTCCTTCCGCCGACTTCAAGATTGCCGCCGGGAAAGATTGCATTTCTTTGCGCGAGAACCTGCGGCAGCGCGCCGGGCTGAATGCCAAATGAAGCTAGGCGGTCCTGCGAATATTCCAGAAAGATGCGTTCGGCGAGGACACCGGCGCGGTTTACCTTTGATACCGACGGAACCGCCTGGAGCGTTCTCTGGATCAGCTCCGAGTAGTCATCGAGTTCCTTGAGGCTGTACTTGTCGCCCGCTGCTGCCGTCAGATTTTTGTTGGTATCGCCTAAATCTGAGACATACGCGATGGGCCAGATGTCGGGGTGAATTTCCGAAGGGCGTAATCGCTCCAGGAGGAACTTATTGGTAAAGTCAGCGGTGGACGCATCATCGGGGCCGAAGTCTCCATCGACACCCACGAAGCCCGGCCCCTCGATCGGGACCATATTGTGCCCGCGATTGTTGTCCTTTGCATATTGAATGAACAGATCCCGATCCTGGCGAGGGATGGTTGGGCTGACGGAAAGAGGGAAAGAGATGATTCCCGCGGAGCGACGGCCGGCCGGAGCTTTTGCGCGCTCGGCCTGCAGAGCGGTGCGAACCTGGTCGGACCGCCATGCGATCTCTGCAGTTCCCGCCTTGGGGCTGCCCACGGTGAGCATCAAGGCTGCGGTTTCACCGAAATCCCGAAGAAATGTTACTGGGCCTGCACCTTCCGGAAGATCGTTAATCGTATTAAGACGGAGCGCAATATCGTCATACTGTTTGTTAACGTCGGAAACCGTACTGTCTTCAAGGGCGATTAGAACAACGGATAGATTGCTCCGGGAGGACGACTCAATTTTCAGGATTTTGACGTTGCCGGCTATCTTGGCTTCGATCTTTTTGGTAACGAGCTGCTCGACTTTATCGGCGGAAACGCCGGGCCAGGGACAGATTACAGCGGAGCGCGTAGATCCGAACTTGGGATCTTTGCGCTTGGGCATCTGGTAGTAGCCGAACGCGCCCCACAAGATGACGCCGACCATCAGCACCCAGGTAATCTGGCGATTCTCGACGCAGAACCGGGGGGTATTTCGGTCGTTCGCGATGCGATCTTCTTCGCTTTTCTGGTGAGCCATCTCGAGAAATCTCCGGGGGAATTCTTCAGGGCACGATCTGGACAGTTTCGCCGTCGCTCACAAGTGTGGCGCCCGCAGTGATCACCTTCTCGCCGGGATGCAAGCCCCCCGTGACGATGACGGCGTTGTTCAGCGCGCTTCCCAGAGTGACGTCGCGCGAACGGGAGACTGACTTGCCGCCTTCGTTATCCACCACGAACACCGCGAAACCGTCCGGGTTGGTTTTGGACCGCACGATCGAGCCCATGGGCACGACCGGGATTCCCTCGGCGGGGTGCGTATTCGCGAGCTTGATGGTGACGATCATGCCAGGCTTGAGCCTGAGGCCCGGATTCGGAAACGTTACTTCAACATCGAAGACTCGACTGCGCGGGTCGGCCGCGGACGCGATCGAAGTTACCCGGCCTGTAAATGATCCGGGAAGGGCTTCCGTGGTAAGCGCAAGGGGCATGCCGATTTTCAGTTTTGAAAGCAGAACATCGGGAGCTCCGAAAACAGCTTTGAGGCTAGTCAAGTCGGCCAGCACAAACGCGGGTGTTCCGGGACCGACGAGTGAGCCCACCTCAACCAGGCGCTTAATGACGACACCGTTCGTGGGTGCAGTGAGAGCGGAGTCTTTCAGCGCGAGATTGGCCTCGTCCACCTGGGCCTGCGCTCCGTGGACCATGGCCTGCGCATTGTCGAGTTGCGCTTTGGCACCGTCCATATCGGATTTGGTAAGACTTTGCTTCTTGAACAGCGTGTCGGCGCGGTCGTAATCGAGTTTCGCTTTGTCGAGGCCAGCCTGCGCCTGATTCCGCTGGCTCTCCGCCTCGGCGACCTTGACTTTGTAATCTTCTTCACGCAAACGGACGAGCGTAGCGCCTTTGGGTACTACATCGCCCTCATACAGCAGTCGCGTGTGGCCGCCATCTGGAACGGTCATAATCTGCGACACGTATCCTCCCAAGCGGAAGGCGACGTTCACCATCGACACAGGCTCGATGCTTCCCGAGTATTTGGGGCCGTCCTCGGGAGTTTCTGTTTCGACTGCCTGCACGCGCACTGGCGTGAGCGGCTTCTGGTAGGGCTGCTCTTTCGAGCAACCGGCGCAGCAAAGCACGGCCAGCGGCAACCATACATGCGGTTTCAAAAACTTATCTCTCACCGATGGACTTCTCCAGGTCTGCCCGCGCGGTCCAGAAAGCCAACAGGGATTCCTGATATCTGTAGGTCTTTTCGGCCAGCGATGCTTTCATCTGCAACACATCCTTCAAGAGGATGCCGTTCGAATCGTACTTATTGAGAGCGACGCGGACTTTCTCACGATCCGAGTCGAGTTCCAATTCCGCGACGTGAAGCTTCTGGCGTGCTTCTTCCAGCTTGCGGAAATTCATGCCGACTTCGACCTGAATCTGCGCCGCGGCTTCATCCACGCCGGTTTTCGCCTGTTCAATCACTTCCGATTTGTTAGCCAGTTCCTGCTTCTTCTTCCCCCAGTCGAACACGTCCCAGCTCAGTGCAACCCCGACCGCCGTGATGTTTTCAGGAACGAATTTGATATCGAACGGGGAAAGGTAGTTCATGCTCAAACTGATGTCGGGAATGTACTCGGCTTTCTTGGCCCGCCGATCAATCTCCGCCTCCTGAGTCTTCAGGCGCGCTTCGCGAATCTCCGGACGCTGCTGGAGCGCGAGAGCGCGTGTTGAGGCAAGATCCATCTCCCAAGGCTTTACTTCAGTGGTCTGGGACACGGTGAATTCCGTCTCGAGGTCACGGGCCAGAAGGTCGTTCATCTTCTCTTTAAGCGTGGCGACGGTGTTCTGCAAGGATGTTGATTCGGATTCGGCCTTTGCCAGGCCGGCTTCGGCATCGAGCATGTCGGACTTTAGAATCACCTGTTGTTCAAGCCCGTTCGCCGCAATCCGATTCATCTCCTTCAACAAAGTGATGGTCTCTTCGGTGGCGGTTAGCGCGCTTTGCGCCTGAACAAGGTTGTAAAAGGTCTTCTTGACATCGTTGACGATGCCCTGTTCCTGCATGCTCAGTTTTTCTTTCGCGACTTGTGTGTCGAGCTTCTTCGCGTCAACTCCGAGTCCGATACGGTACAACTGCGAAAGAGGCTGATTTGCCTGCGCCTGAATCAGCGTAAACGGGCGCTCTGGTGTGGTGATATAGGTGGTCGTCGGCGGGAAAGGTCCAAGACCGGGAATGGCTCCGAATGTTCCCGGTGGAAAGGTGAAACTGATTTTGTTGAGCAACTGGCCTTGCATCATGTTGAGTTTGAACTGAGGGAGCCGGTAAGTCTTCATGACTTCGGTGTCATGCTCTGATTTTGAAACTTCCAGTTGCGCGACTTTGATCTGCCTGTTCTTTTGAAGCGCCAGAGTAATGGCCTGATCGAGGGTCAGTTCCTGACTCGATGCCAAAACCGGGCAAGCCATGAGCAGTAATACCCCCACTAGCCTAAGGATCAAAATGCCTGAGCCTCCGCTCCCGAATCGATTGTGAACGCCATGGATTGCCCGGGAGTCTAGCATAGGTGTCCTTCGCAGGCAAATTGTGACATCCCGCGTGAGATTCATAAACAAAATGCATTTCCCTTTAGGAGTGCTGCGTCTTACCGCCGATAGAATCCATCAGCGGCGTGGGGGTCGACGTAGTTATCGAAGTCATGAATACCATAATCGAGAAGTGGCACGGTGTAAATAACAATTTCCGACCCACGTTGAGGGCGATCAGTTCGATCAGGCCGCGTGTGTTCATCACCGTTGCGGCCGAACAATGGGGCAATGGCGTGAGGGAAACTACACTTACCGTGGTCCGCAGAAGCAAGGGCCTCCATCGAACATGCGGTGTTTCAGACCACTCGGATAATTGGATAAGTCGAACCGGGTCGGAGTGTCTCGGCCAGTTCGGGAAGCCGGGACGGGCCGAATTGCGATTCCGGCTCTAGCAGCAGCGCCAGCAGGCGTCCACCGGTCTGCGTGACGGGAAACAGAACAAAGCCGTCGAGGTTGACTCTCTCGGATCTCGCAGTGCATGTAGGAATCGGTGGTGTATCAGCTTCATCGGCCGGAGTCATGGCCTCGATGCCATATATCTCCGTAGCCGAATGCGTGAAGGTCTCGGGAGTGGCGCTGGTTATTCCATGCCTGGCAAGTAAAGCGAGAACCTCGGTCAAATTCCCCGGAACGGCGTAGGCTGCAGGCAGCCGGATGCTGCTGGTGGTCTCTACGATTGGAAGATAAACGCCCGGAATCCGGACCCGCGCGATCTCGCCTTTGCTGGCGGATTGCATCTCCATGTGGCGCGCGTTTCTCGAGCCGGAATAGCGGCAACGGACAGGGACCATCTCTTCCTTTTCGCAGACTGGAGGCCGGTTTCTGAGGTACTTTGCATGGGCGGCGGCCCATTCGACAGCGGACTCTATCGAACGGAGCAGGGCAACCGCAGGCGGCGTGAAACTCAGGGAGTCGTCGGGCGAGGAGCGTCGGCCTTCGATAAGAAGCACTGGGATCGAGAAGCGCAGAGCCAGGCCGTTTCGGGCGTCCACGATGTCGGTGTTGCTGTGGCGCACGATTCCCGAACGGATGATGGTGTAGCGATCGCTGCGAATCTTGCTTTCCGCCATGCGGCTTTCGACAAAGTCCATGGCCTTGCGCCGCAGAGTCGGACCGAGGGTTGTCGAGATTGCAGGGTTGGTGGGGCAATCGATCATGATCTCCTGCGGGTACACGATATCGAAGGGCATGAGTTCGCGACGCCACGGGCGATAGGTATGAACATCGATGACGATGTCGGGGTTCCACGAACGCACGAATGCATGCAGCGCCGCTGTTTCCGGCTCCGACAGCAACAGGTGGTCACGATTCAGATCAGAATCGCGCGCATTGCGACGTGTTCCGGCTGTCGCTCCATCGGGATTCGCATCGACGAGCACCGCGGCATGGACTGCAGGGGCGAACGTGCCTTCGATGAAACGCGAAACGAATTCGGAGGCTGCCTGGCACGTCTCGGGCTCGTCTCCATGCTGACCGGCCATGATGAAGACGCGCACGGGTGCGTCTGGATTTCCGCAATAACGAACTGTGAGGGGCCGGCCCTCCGCGGAGTAGCCCAGAGTTTCAGAGCCATGGGTCGCGGGAAAGACATTGACGGGACCGGGAATCCCTGATTCGCAAGCGGAGCTGGCCATCACTGGGGAGCGGCTTTCTCCTCACAAGAGTCTTCAGCCCTTTTGACAGTCTTTTCCACGGTCTTCTGCACAATGATGCCGGCCAAACGATTTGCGCTCCCGCGCGAGGAAACCACAGCAATCGGGCTTCGATCAGTAAATTCGCGGACAAAGAGCGGTGAATTGGTGATGAGCCCCGAGGCAGCCCAAACCTCATGTCCGACTCGCTGCAGGTATTCGGTGGCGAACAAGAGCGAGCTTGAGCATGAGCCCGCAACGACAACTCCTCTCACGCGGCGGCGGACCTCATCCGATTCCAACAGCATTCGTGTTTCCTGCTGGAGCAGTCCGTCGGCGATTTCGATCATGGCGATTTCAGCACCCGCACGCCCGCACGCAAGACCCATCTGGTCTAGTACGCGAATCAGGTCGTCGAGCGATTCCCCGTATGTCGAAGGATACCCGTAATCGCTGAAGTCTGTTGCCAGGACCGCGCCGGTTGCCTTCATTTCATATAAATCCCGGGGAGAGGCGGTGCCGGTAAGCTTGCATCCAGCAACGCGCACCCCGCGGGTCGCCATGGCGTGCAGAATTTTTCGCATGACCGTAGTCTTGCCTGTGCTCATCCCGGTGCCAACCACCAGCACGAGTTCCGGTGACCTGCCTTGCGCTGGCGCCGGTTGAAGCCGAATGCGTTTCGTGTTGATCCGACGACCGTGCGAATCGGCGAGGTAGCCAAGAAACATGACGGTGGTAGGGCGTCCGACTTCGCGGTTGCGGCAGGTCACGGTTCCGATGAGCCCGCTGGTGGTGAGCAGGTGCAGCTTCCGGAGATCAAGCACGCGGCCCTCGTACACATCCGTTGCGTAACGATTTCCGAATATGCCGACCAGCCGATCCCCCTCATACAGCCGAAGCCTGCGTTCCCACTCGGTCTCGATGTGGCGATGGTGTCCGATTCTTTCCACCTGAACCACGACAGCGTCGCCGGCGGCTGGCCGATCGTGATCGAGCAGCAGCCCATACTGCTTTTCAGCGGCCAGCTGTTTCAGGCCGCGGCCCGCCCAGGCCCACTGGACGGCGCTGGCGTCAAACACGTCAGACGTGGTGATCGGAGCAGGCATAGTCTGGACCGCCGCCACACTACTTGATAGTGCGCTGGTTTTCATGCTTCACGCCCGGTCATATCGTGCTCCACCAGCTAGGCGAGGATTCCAGCGCGCGATACTGGCTTCCGAAATGAACCAGCGGTTCGCCTTCTTTCCAGTTTGCATGCAGCACTTTCCCGATCAGAATTTCGTGGTCGCCCGCGGTGAACGTCTTGAATCGAGCGCATTCCATGGATGCCAGCACGCCGGGAAACAACGGCGCTCCAGTCATGCCCGGGTTCCAGGTAACGCCGTCGAAGCGATCATACCCGGCTCCGGCAAATCGTTCAGAAAGCCTGCGCTGGGTCTCATCAAGGATGTTCACGGAGAAATGCTCAGTGGAATTCGAGGCTTCGAGGAACCTGGCTCTTGAATCCACGCAGACCAGAATCAGAGGCGGATTGAGAGAAACCGAGGTGAAGGAACTGGCGGTCATGCCGTGTGGCACGCCGGCTGAATCGACGACGCTAATGATCGTCACGCCGCTTGCGAACCGGCTGCATACCCGTCGGAACTGGCGCGGCTCGAGGACAGGCGGCGCCAACAAATCGGTCTCATTATTCACCATGCGCGTCGATTGTAGTGCTTCATAAGTTGCTTCGCAATGCAAAAGTAATGAAGCTTGACCGCGATAAGAAACCGCTGTTGAGGCAAGATAAAGAGAGGTTATTAAAAAGAAAACAAGAAAAAATTGCGTATTTTTCTCTTGCATTATCGCCATTTTGTCCTTAGTCTGAGTTCCTCGAGCGTTCTTCCCCTTTTGTGTGTTTTTGTCGTTGCTCGAAGTTTCTCGTGCATTCTTCCCCGTAGTCTTAGTACTCATTTTCCCTGGCGCCATCGCCCCTTAATGTTTGCTCAGATTCTCTCTTGCATCAACGCCCCTTTGTCTTTACTCTCAACCGACACAAGTCTTGAAAGGAAACGAAATGGAAAATACGGCGGAAAAGGAAACTACTGTTAAAGCCCATGTCGAGACCCCGGTTGAACCGGCCACGGTTCGAGTGGTGGTTGAACGGGAAACGCATCGGAAGAAGGGAACATCATCGCGGGGTTCGCGCCGGCTGACGGAAATCGACAAGCGAGTTACGAAGGCTGTACGCCGCGTGACCCGAGCTCTTGATCGCGGCGTGGACACCTACATTGAGCATCGGGATAAGTCGAAAGAATCCCGCAAGGACGGGGTCATCGTTGACTTCGTCGAGAACGTTTCTTTCGGTGTGTCCCGGGCGTTATCGGAAGCCAGCCCGATTGTTCACGATGTGGCGGAAGCGTTCAATACGCGCAGAGTCAGGTCTCAGATCCGGAGCGTTGCCCGCACCTTCGGCAGCATTCCTTTTGTAGGCTAGAGGTTTCAGGATGGATGACTGTCTTCCCCGACCGCATAGCTCAGGAGGTTTATGGTCTCGAAAGTCAAAACTTCCCCGGCAACGGCTAAGGCGAAGCCGGTTAGAAGAGTAAAGAAGCCCGCCGCGGTAGCCAGCCAGCCGGAGAATCATAAGTCGGCAAGTCTGGCTCCGGTGGTTGTGGAAGCGGGGAGTCGATCCCAATCCTCCCTGCGCCACCTTGAACAAGGCACTGGCCCGTTAATGCACGAAATCGGCCAGATTGTGCAAGCCATTCATGCTGCCGTCCCCGAGCCGGTCCCCATAACGATCGTGTATCGGGAGAGACGGAGCAGTAGCTCACGGTCAACGTCACTTTTCGAGCTGCTGCCATTCTTCAGAATGCTGCCAATCTAAACCATGCCCTTTTTCGCGATGCAATACCAAATCTTATTTCACGACACCATGGCATATGGATCGCATCATCATATGACGAATTTCAAGTTTCAGAACGTGGCTCGTGAAACGATCTTATTCGAAACGTCGGTGAACGGCGTGCGCTGTTTCGATGAACAAGCCAAGGATATCGTGATGCTGACACGCGAAGCTTATAGTCTGAATCTCGCTCCGGTCTGGCTGGGCCAGAAGGTGGGCAT
This sequence comes from Occallatibacter sp., assembly GCA_049518435.1. Classification (GTDB taxonomy): domain Bacteria; phylum Acidobacteriota; class Terriglobia; order Terriglobales; family Acidobacteriaceae; genus Telmatobacter. The sequence goes on from JBEKRU010000024.1 coordinate 18,453, forward strand.
TCTTCTGTCATATGAAGAGCCCACCAGGAGCACGGTGCGGCTTTGTTTTCGCGTGATGGACGAGACGGGCCAGCCGGTGTGCTGTGGGTATCAGACGATGATCATGATGCACAAGGATACGCAGCAACTGGTCCCCGCGCCCCCATTTCTTACGAGCTTTCTTGACGTAAGCGCCGAGCGGAACCTGATTGAGCCATTAGCGAACCCGAGTTTCGCCAAAGCCGCTCAAACAGGGAGCGCGGGGGTAAAACAGATTTTCTCGGAGAGCATACGGCGACTGGGCAAGACGGTGGCGAGCGCTCCCCGGAAGTCAGCATATCCGAAGATCCTCGGCGAAGATCTCAGAGAGTACGAATTCCAGGATTCGCTATGATCGACCATCGCGAGGGAAAGCTGGTATTTACGTTTCCGGGCCAGGGCTCTTTTAACGGAGACGTGCTGCGGGAGCTGTATGAGGGTTCCGCGTGGCGGACCGAGTTTCTGCAGGCGCGAGATATCAGCCGGAAAGTTCTTGGCCACGATTTCCTTCTTTTGGTGGAAAGCCGTTCGCAGGAGGAGCGAGAGCAAATCCTGAAAGCGTGTCCGGACCTCGACCAGGTGGGAATCTACGTCGCGGATTATCTGACGGCCAAGGGGTTGATTGGGGCGGGGCTGACGCCGGACCTGCTGCTGGGACACAGCTTTGGTGAAGTGGCGGCGCTGGCCGTCGCGGGGGTCTACACATTCGAAACAGGGCTCCGCATCGCCTGCCAGCGCTCGGCCATTCTAAGTCATCTTTCGAGCGGTGGCAGGATGGCGGCGCTCTCGTGCAATGCGGAACGAGCGTTTCAGTTGATTCGCGGCATCAACGGTTCCCCGCTTGAGATTGCGGTCTTGAATCATAAGCGGCAAACGGTAATTTCGGGCATGGCCGCCGAGCTTGAACGTCTTCGCGAGGTGGCAGCCAGTCAGGGAGTGAGCCTGACTTCGCTGAGGTCCCGACATCCGTTTCATTCTTCGCTGTTGCGTCCCCTGGTGGAGCCGTTCCGCCTGATGCTTTGCGGATATACATTCGAGCCCGCTGCGATTCCGGTTTATCTCTGCACCGAACGTAAGTTTCTTTCCGCCGATGATAACCTTCCGGTTATCCTCTCGGAACAGTTCTTCAAGCAGCTCGATTTCTCTGCGATTCTGGTTGAGCTTCATGGGCTCGGTTTTCGCCGCTTTGTAGAATGCGGGGCGGGCAACATCGTCACAAAAGTGACGCAGGAAGCCGGACTCGAAGGGGTCGAGGCTTACGCCAGCGCTCCACTTGCGGATGGAACTGAAAAAGGCCGCGCCGCGATTTTGCAAAAATTTGGGGCGGAGATTGTCACGAAACGGACGGCCAAGCCACAATTGTCCATGACGGCCAAACCAGATCTGTCCATACTGATCCGGGATATGCATGCGGTTATGGGCCGCGCGTCCCGCGCCCTGGAAGATATTGAGGCGGAGAACGGCCTGGTTGCGATGATTGAACCCACGCGCCGAGTCGAATCCGAACTGGTACCAGAGCCGGAACAGATCGCGGAACCGGAACCCTGCGATGCCGACCCCGTCGCCATTGTCGCCATGGGGTGCGTTCTGCCCGGCGCGCAAAGTCCGGATAAATACTGGAGCAACATCCTTGCAGGCGTTAGCGGTATTACCGATTTGGGTGACGACGACCCCACGGCCGCGCTCGACTTTCTCGGCGGTAGCGCGCGACCCGACCAGAAGATTGTTTCCGACAAGACTTACACGCTGCTGAGCGGAAGCGCCGGAACCATTGTGTACGATGCTGCGCTGCTTTCTTCCTCCTATTCCAAAGCGCAGTTCGAAAGACTCACGCGAGCGGAAAAGCTGCTTGCCATGGCCTCGGCGCAGGCGTTCGCAGGCGCGTTGCGGACAAAGCTTTCCGCAATCTCCGCTGATCGGATTGAATGCGTTCTCGGAGCCACCGCCGACGGTTTTCACGAATATGAGCTTGCCATGTTCGAAGAGAGCATGGAAGAAACGCTGGCCCAGGTGGAAACCGATGCCAGTCGCCGCGCGGCATTTGCGAAGTCTTTGCGAAGGATCTGGGGCGAGCCTGCAGCCGACAATCCCCGCGTTCCCCAGAGCGATAGCTGCCGAGCGGTGATTGAGTCAACTGCGGGGCGGCCGATCAGGACCTATGTGATCGATGCCGCATGCTCGTCTTCGCTGTACGCAATCGGCCTGGGCGTGACGGCGCTGCAGGATCGAACCAAAGACGTGATGCTGGTGGGCGGCGTATTTGCGCCGGCGCTGGCCAACAGCGCTCTGTTCGCGCAGTTTCGGGGACTGAGCCCTAATGCCAGCCGTCCCTTCGATGTGTCGGCCGATGGCGTGATCTTTGGCGAAGGCTCCGGTCTGCTGGTGCTGAAACGCTTGTCGGACGCGATGGCCGCGGGCGATCCGGTGCTGGGCGTGGTACGTGGCGTCGGCGTATCGAGCGATGGGAAGAGCCCGGCGATCAACGTGCCGCAGTCCAAAGGCCAGAGCATGGCCATTCGCCGCGCCTACGACACATCGCACATCGACACCAATTCAATTCAGTATGTGGAAGCGCATGCCACGGCTACGCCAGTGGGCGATGCCGTCGAGTTCGGTGCACTACAAAGGGCTATCACACGCAAGCCCGAATTGCCGCGGATCGAGTTGGGCAGCGTGAAAGCGTTGGTGGGGCACACCGGATGGGCTGCTGGCGCCGCGTCGGTCATCAAGCTTTGCAAAGCGTTTGAGAGTCGCACGATTCCGCCTCAGTACAACTACAACTCTCCTAACCCCGCCATCGATCTTAATGCTTCGCCGTTTCAAATTTCGACGACGGCGAAACCATGGCCGGCCAATTCCGGTCTGCCACGGCGCGCGGCGATCAATGGCTTCGGTTTTGGCGGCACGAACGCTCACTTGATTATCGAAGAGTTTCACCCCGGCTATCACGCGAAACTGTGCGCGGCTGTAGCGCCACAATCTCCCGCGAATCCGACGCTGGCAGTTATTGATGCCGCAGTGCTATTCCCCTCTGCGAGCGGAATCGAGAAGACGGCGACGAAGGGTCAGCAGGCGTTTGCCCGTGCCGCACTTCGTTTGCCCAAGGGGCAGAGACTGCTTCCCGATGTCACGGAGCATATGGATTCCGGCCAGTATCTGGCATTGCTGGCGGCGGAACAGGTGTTGCCCGCACTGGGTGAACAGCTGAAGGAATTGCGCGACGAAATCGGGATCGTGATTGGCGTGGAATCGAAGACAGATCGTGGGATCCGAGCGAATCAGCGGATCTTCCTCGATCGTTTGAAACGCAAGTTCGCGGAGGACAAGACGTTCGACGGCCTGCCGCTGGCGGAACGAGCGGAGCTTCTCGATCGCGTCTGCACGGCTGTAAAGAAGGATGTGATTCCTTCGGGTCCTTATACGTTGCCGGGCCTGATGCCGAACGTGATTTCGGGACGAGTGGCCAATATGTTTGAGTTGCACGGACCCAACGTGGTAATCGACATGGGTTCGAACTCGCTGTTTCAGTCGCTGATGGTGGCCAGGGATTTCCTGATGCACGGAGAGTGTAAAGCCGTGCTCGCGGGAGGACTGAATGGCGTGCGCCTCACACCTAAGGACGCTGAGGCTGCGTTCCTGGCGGTGCTGACGACTGAAGCAACAGCGCGGGAGTTGAACCTTCCGATCGCCTGCCTTCTGACGGTGGGTGGCTCGCTGCCTCAAACCGCAGTGGTGTCGTCGACTGGCCTGAACTATCGTGGTGCGCACGGAGTGATTGAATTGTCCGATGCGATTGCCGGAGTCCGCGAAGGGAAACGGGAGATCGTGGTGCGGGAGCAGCAGAGCGATTCGGCACTGGCCCGGGAATTGGTATTCCGATCCGCACAGCCTGAAGCGAAACAGGCTTCAGTTCCCGCTGCAGTTCCGGCATCCGTTGCTTCGCAGGTTCCTGCTGCAGCACCTGCATCGCCTACTTATGCGTATGTTCAGAACACGCCGGTTTACTACTACACTCCGGTAGAAACAGCCGCGCCGCTTCCGGCTTCGTCGATTGCAAAGCGAGAACGGCGGATTCTGTTTCTGACGGACCAGCCGGCGCATTGGCGGCAACTGGAAAAGACCGGAACGCTGGGCGCATTCGATTATCACGTGATTTGCGCGCACGCGGCGTCGCTGGCGCGATCCACGCCCATCGACCTTGCCAGTGAAGAGGCCGTGAAAGCCGCGCTAAGCATTTTGCCGGGCGGGTTCGACACAGTGGTTGCAGTCAAATTCTCAGGGGAAGGGCTTCCCGACTCTCTGCTGACCACGCCGCTTGAGAACGTGCTTGGCCTGACGGATCTTACCTTCGCCGTTTGCCGTTACTTTTACGAACAGTTCCGTGCAGGCGCGATGGCCATGGGTTCGTTGTGCCTGGGGGCTTTCATTAGTGGACGGTTGAATCCGTTCAGCGGATTGCTAGGGGGATTCGTTAAATCATTTGCACGCGAATTGCCCGCCGCCGTGTGCAGGAGCGTGAACCTGGATGAGAGTGATTTCCGGCTCGGAATGATACGGCTGGATGCCGAGCTTTTGCATCGGGACAAGGCGGTGGAAGTCTGCTATCGGGACGGGAATCGCTATGCGATCGAACTGTCCCGCCTGGAACGGCCGTCACAGGGCGATGCTCCACTGCTTACCTCAGACTCCGTGGTTTTGGCAACGGGAGGCGGCCGCGGCGTTACCGCTGTGCTGACCGAAGAACTGCTTACGCGCTTCGGCTGCACGGTGGTGGCATTGGGCAGAACCAACCCCGATCTTGCGCCGACTCACATCCTGCGCATGAATGCGGCTGAGTTAGCTGCTTATGAGCAGGAGTTTTATAAGGCAGAGCTGGCAAAAGGCGGCGGAATCAAGATCACGGAGCTCAAGAATCGCTTCCGTTCTTATCAGGCGGCCCAGGAAGTGAACGAACTGGTGCAGTCTCTTTCAGCGTTGCCGGGCCGGTTCGAGTACATCAGCGGCGACATCACCAACCGTGAAATCACCACGGCCGTTGTGGAGTCCGTCTTCAAGAAGTACGGCCGGCTGGACATGGTGCTGCACGGCGCAGGCATTCAGATATCGAAGGTGCTTACCAGGAAAACGGTGAGCGATTACCACAGTGTTGTGGCCGCTAAAATCGCCAGCCTGCAGCACATCTATCGCGCTTGCGAGAAGCATCGCGCGGGCCGTCCCGTTCACTATCACCTGCTCACGTCCGCCTTCAGTTACATGGGCAACGACGGCCAGCCGGATTACGGCGCCGTCAACGAGTCACTGAATCGTCTGGCGGATGTTATGTCCGCCGCTCCCGAATCGCTGGAGACCCATTCGCAGTGGTGCTCGGTGGCGTGGCTGGGATGGGCGGGCATCGGGATGACGCGGGGCTCAGAATTTGCGGCGCTTGCGGCGAGCCGGGGATTGCGCGGCGTGACCCGAAGCGAGGGTCGCGAGATATTCTCCCACTTCCTAACCGGACAGGCCACGGCTCCGATCAACATCCTGATGGCTGACGGCGAGCTCAAGTTCTATGACGTTGCAACAACGCCTGGCACTTACGCGCCAGTCCCGTCTATCCCGGCGCCGCGGCTTGCGCTGCCGACCCGTACCCGGAAAGAAAGTCTAACCGTGGAGCGCACCGTGACTGCCGATGGCGCGCCCTACATTCTGAATCACTGCGTGGACGGAATCCCCACGCTGCCCGGTGCATTTCTGATCATGATGGTCGCGGAAGCTGCGCTGGAACTTCGGCCAGACCTGAAGATCACCGCGTTCGAAGATGCCGCGTTCCGCAGGTTCGTGCGGCTGCGCAGCGACGGTCCCACGAATCTGCGCCTGAACGCCGGAATTGTCACCGAGAGCGACGAGAGCACGTTGATCCGCGTTGAGGTGGTCTCCGACTTTACGCACAAGAGCGGCAAGGTACTGCAAAAGGATGTTGTACAGACCGAAATGTCGGTCAGGTTAGGCCCCGCTGTGAATCGCGCGCGGGCTACCGCGGCGAACGGTTCCAAGAGTGCCAACGGGCGTGTTTTATGCGATCCCTATGTTATGAAGGGTTCGCCTGTTCACCTGAACGGTCCGTTCAAAACCCTGAATAACATCGTGGTGGGCGAGAGTAATCGTTCGGCCGACTACCGAATGACGGGAACTTCCGGAATAGGCTCGGGAGGCCACGGGTTCCTCTCCAGCCTGATGGTGATGGATTCGTTGTGGCGCTTCGGGGCTATCGATCTGCTTTCCGACAATACGCTGCCTGTGTATGTGCCCGAGGCGTGCAAGGTGATGAACGTTTATTTCGACCTCGGCAATTCGGGGGCAGTGTCGACCCTGTCTGACGAACTTTCGATGACGGGCTCGAATCCTACCGTGGATCAGGATCGCCTGACGATTGGGCCGGTTGAAGTCAGAGATCCGGTGGGTTCAGTTTTGCTGACCGTCGATGGTGGGATCTGCCGTCGTCTCGGGGAGGTGCGGAATGGTCACTGAGCAGGGCCGGTCCCTGGTCGCCGTACTCGATTCGGCCGAGGTCACGGGGGAGATTCAAGCATGTTGCCTTCGCGAAACTGAGGGTCAGGAAGCGGCGGCTATCTTGAATCAGCGACGGAGAGAAGAGTGGGTCGCGGGTAGAATCGCGGCCAAGTACACGTTTCTGCACGGTGAGCAATTCCCCGAATCCGCTGGTTCCGGCGCGCTGTATTTGCGCAAGCTGAACAGCGTGGATCTTGAGGCTTTCAGTTCGGAGGAGTATCGCTCTGTTTCAGTAGTCAGGGATCAGGCACCGGGCGGGGGTCCAGCGCGCGTGGGATGGTCTGCGGGCAGCGACACCATGCAAGTGGCTATTTCGCACAGTGCGGGTTTATCCTGCGCATCGGTCGCATCGGTCGGCGTTGGGGGAGTATTTTCGCTGGATCTGGAAACCCCGGCGCCCCGAGTTCCGGAGTTCTACCTTCACACTTTTACTAACCGCGAGAGAGACTGGGTCGGCTTCTGCGCCGGCTCTTACGCATTGCAACCCGAATGGCTCTATACGCTGCTTTGGAGCGCTCGGGAATGTCTTCTGAAAACACCGCGCTTTACGGCCATGAGCCTTTGGAACATGCCCGCTTTGGAGATCGATATTCTGAAGGGCGCCGAATGCCTCGTCAGAGTTCACGATTCGAAACACCTTTCCTGCAGTTTTGAATTCCTCGAGGCCAGCACTATCAGCGGCCCTTTCCGGCTCGCAGTCGCCGGCTCCCCTAACCTGATACTGACCGCCATTACAGGACGTGACTATGACCCAAATTAGGGGGACAGCTGTCCAAACAAGGATCGCAGATCTTACGGACCAGGTCCGCGATGTTTTCGCGCAGGTAACCCGCTATCCGCTTGAGATACTCGACCCCGCCGCCAGTCTCGAAGAAGATCTCGGGATCGACTCGGTCAAATTGGGCGAGGTGTTTGCGGTTCTTCGCGAGAAGTACCAACTACCTGACACGCTCACCTTGCCGCGCGAAAATTTGCGCAGCATCGAGAGCATAGCCGTCAGCCTTGGGGAACACATGAAGCAGCATTCCTTTGCTGCGCCGCTGCCTGCCGAGCCCGTGAACTTTAACGGGAACGGGCATGTCAACGGGAATGGCCATGTGAATGGGAACGGCCATGTGTCGCATGCCGCCCCGACTGTCTCACGCGAAGATTTCCTGAACCAAGTGCGCGACGTGTTCTGCGCGGTAACCCGTTATCCGGTCGATATCCTCGAACCGGACGCCAGCCTTGAGGAAGACCTGGGGATTGATTCGGTCAAGCTGGGTGAAGTGTTTGCGGTTCTGCGTGAGAAGTACGACCTGCCCGTTACGATGGATCTGCCTCGGGAGCAGTTGAAAACGATCGCCGGGATTGCGGAAAGCCTGTCGCGCTACGTGGACGACAAACCCTTTGCTTCCGCCGCATCGTCGGCTTCGGCAGCGCCACCGGTCGAGGCAGTCGCGACGATCAGTCAGGCTCCCGCGCAGGTGTCTGAAGACTTCGATGAGCGTGTTCGCGCTATCTTTGCGGAAGTGACGCGCTATCCCATTGACATCCTTGAACCGACGGCCAGCCTCGAAGAGGACCTTGGAATTGATTCCGTGAAACTGGGCGAAGTATTCGCCGTGCTTCGTGAGCGCTACAACCTTCCGGAAGTACTCGACGTGCCGCGCGAAAGCATGAAGACCATCGGCGCCATCGCGGAGGCGTTGCGGAAATATGTTGAGGCTCCGCAGGGCCGCAGCGCGCATTATGCACCGTCAAGCTTGAACGGGCATTCCAATGGACATTTGAACGGACATTCCAACGGAACAGGCTTCGGAGGTGGCGGGATTGTGGAACAAAAGCCACCGGTGATGGCGGCCCGCGAGACTAAGCCTTTCGAAGGGAAAATCGCCCTGGTCACGGGGTCAGGCCGTGCGCTCGGCAAAGACGTCGCAGTGTACCTGGCGAGCCTGGGCGCAACGGTCATCGTCAACTCGTTCCATTCGCGCGAGCAGGGCGACAAGACAGTCGCAGAGATTGTTGCGGCGGGCGGCAAGGCAATTCATGCCTGGGGCTCCGTGGCCAATCCTCAGCACGTAGAAGCGATTTTCGAGCAGATCGAACAGACGTACGGCGGCTTGGATTTCTTTGTCAGCAACGCTTCCAACGGCATGTTGGCCAAACTCGAAGATTTGACTCCGGAGCACTTCGAGAAAGCTTATCGGACCAATGTAATCGGTCTGCACCAGTGCGCCCTCAGGGCGGTAAATCTGATGAAGCGTCGCGGCGGCGGGAAGATCATCACTCTTTCATCTCCTGCATGCCATGGCTACGTGGATTACTTCGGCTGTATGGCGACGGTCAAGGCCGCCGTGGAGTCACTGACCAAGACCATGGCCATCGAGTTTGCGCGCTATAACATCCAGGTGAACTGCATCTCTCCGGGGCCGATCTACGGCGATCTTTTGAACAAGTGGCCGGAGAGCAAAAGGCTCATTGCGGAATGGGAACAGGCGACAGTCTACGATCGCCTCTGCGTGGACCGCGATGTTTCTCACTTTATTGCGTACCTACTCGGCGACGCAGTGAAACTGTTCACCGGCAGCGTGCTGGTAATGGACGGAGGCATCTCGGTGCGCTGGGGCGGCGTCAGCGGCGCAGCGGCGGAAGATGCCAAGGCGAAAACACACAGCGCTGACAGCCAACAGCACGTTGGCATAGCGGTACCCGCGTACCACTGAGAAACACTGGAAAGTAGCCGACTCGGAGTAAACAAAATGCCGCGGATCGTGGAACGGTTGCTGAAGATTCGTCCGGAAGAAGCAAGCTTCAAGGCTCGAGGCTTTGAAGCTTGCGATCCGACTGTCTCTCGAAAGCTGGAGCGGATGCTGGAGAGCTTTATCGGGGGCTACAATCTCGCGGTAGAGACGCCGGATAAGGACGAGTTGTCACGACGTTTGTATGCGGCTTACGACAGCCACCATGTTGGCTTTGCGTTCGAGGGCGTGGGGCTTTATCTCGCTATGCTGGACATGTTGATTCCCGGGAAGCCCTATCGTCTGGATAGTTATTTCAAGGGCGCCGGCGAGCACCATGATTACATCGTCGCCGTGGGCGCGGGGTTTGCGATAGCCAGGATCCCTTGGGGACTTAGAACAATGGAGGGTTATCTGCGGACCCTTCATCCGCTGATTGCATGGTGCGTTCCCTGCGGCTACGGTTTTCACGAAGGTTTCTTTAAACACAGGCGGTTCATCGACGAGGCTGGAACTCTTCCCTCGTCCCTGTCGCCGCTAGGCAGGCAGTTATTCGATTCCGGGCTGGGCCGTTCGCTCTGGTGGGTGAAGGGCGCCGATCCTGCAAGGATCCATGCAGCCATTAACCGCTTTCCTGAGGATCGCCGCGCCGAACTTTGGGCGGGAATCGGCATCGCCGCCTGTTATGCGGGAGGCGTTGGCGCAAATGAGTTGCTGAGTTTGCAGGAATTATCCGGGCCCTATCACGCGGATTTCCACTCAGGATTGCCCTTCGCCGCGCGTCTGCGGCAAAAGGCGGGAAACTATTCGGACACCACCGAACTGGCGTGCCGGACCTTGCTGGATCGGAGCACGGATACGGTGGCCGATATGGCGGAGTTGGCGGCAGACGCAGTTCGCGCTCAGGTGCAGGGATCGGGAATCACCGAAGCCTATGCCCTGCTGAGAAGGCATTTAGTGGCACAGTGCCAAACAATCGCAAAGGTCGAAACGTATGTCTGAGATACCCCAATACGAAGTAATGATTCTTGGAAGCGGCCTCGGCGGCGCCATGCTGGCGGCCATCCTGGCGAAGGCGGGACTCTCCGTCCTTCTTGTGGAAGGCGAAGTACATCCGCGCTTCACCATCGGCGAGGCGACCACGCCGGACACGAACTTCCGTCTCAAATTGCTGGGACTGAAGTATGACGTTCCGGAGATTACGAATCTAAGCACGTTCCACGATCTGAGGGATAATGTTGGCCCTTCAAGCGGTGTGAAGCGAGCCTTCAGCTTTCTTTATCATCGCGAAGGCGAGGAACAGAACCCGCTGGAAAGCCATCAGTATCCCACGCTGGCTCCTCCCATGGGCCCGGATTGCCACTTCTTCCGGCAGGATACGGACGCCTATATGATGGCGGCGGCGGTGGGCTATGGCGCGACCATTCGGCAGCAGACGCGCATCGTCGATTTCGAAGTGAAGGACGACATCGCGCGGCTGGTCTCGAATAAAGGCGAGGTTTTTACCGGCTCTTATCTAGTGGATGCCACGGGCATGAAGTCTGTGCTGGCGCATAAGTTTGAACTGCGCGACAACTCGGCCGAATATCTGACCAACTCGCGGGCCATTTTCACGCACATGGTCAACGTGGAGCACTACGATCGCGTGGGCCATTCGCGCGAAGAATACATGCTTAAATACCCGTTATCGCAGAGCACGCTCCACCATATGTTCGAAGGCGGCTGGATGTGGGTCATCCCGTTCAACAATCATGCCGATGCGGTGAATCCACTGTGCAGCGTGGGGTTGCTGCTGAATCGCGACATTCACCCGGAGACAGGCATGGATCCGGAAACGGAGTTCTTCAGTTTCGTGCGCCGCTATCCGGGAATGTATAAGCAGTTTGCCAAGGCGAAGGCGGTGCGCAACTGGATGGCGACCGGCCGGCTTCAGTATGGCGCCACGCGCCTCAGCGGGCATCGCTATAGTTTGCTTTCACACGCGGCGTTTTTCATCGACCCGCTCTTCTCTTCGGGCCTGGTGCTGACCACGGCTGGCGTGGACATGCTGGCGCAGCAACTGCTTCACGCGTTCAAGCACAACGATTTCGCAGTGGAGAACTTCCAGCACATCGACGATTTCTTCGCGAAAAACGTGAAGTTCTTCGACCGCGTGGTGGGCAACTCTTTCACATCTTTCCGTGATGTCGATTTGTGGGACGCGTGGTTCCGGGTGTGGGTGGTGGGTCTGCTGGTGGGCACGGAGCTCAACGGGAAAACCTATCTTCAATTCATCGAATCCGGAGACAAGTCGGTCCTTGATGCAAAGAAATCGGTGCGAGGCGTTCTGGGTTCGGACTTTGTGCAGTTCCGCGAACTGTTCGAGCTGGCTTCAAGCGAAATGGACAAAGTCCGGGCGGGCGGGGATCCGAAGGAAGCGGCGAACAACATCCGCGAGATGTTCCGAGGACTCAATTATGTCCCAACCTATTTCCAATGGCACGACAAGGCAGTTCGCACCACGCCTGCCTTCACCATCGGCGGGATGACCCGCATGTATTTCTGGTACCTGTTCAAATCACCAAAGGTGGTCTTCCTGGAGCTCTACGGATGGAAGCCGTGGACGGCTTACAAGTACATATTCGGGTCCATCCTGCAACAAATGGGCATTAACAGGCGACGCACGAACAGTTATGTACGCGACGTTTTCAAAGCCTGGAACAAGGAATGGGTTTCGCCCCAGAAAGCGCAGCCCGCGATGAAGCCGGCGGCTGACCGCGTAGCGGTTCCAGCAACGCCAGCGAGCGCTGCCGCGAATGGCCCGACGACAAATTGAAAAGGTGAATCTGTTATGCCGTCTATAGAAATAACTCGCGCCAAATATCGCACCGCCCCGGTGATTCTAACCGTGCTCGCCGTTGTGGCCCTGCTCTCCGCGCTGGCGCACGTCCCCAATGTGTCTGCCGGCGTAACGGCGCGCATGGCTTCGCGCTTTAAATTCTCAGTCCAGAAGCTTCCTCTCGTGCCGATTCCATCGGACGTTGTTTATCCGGTGAACCAGATTGCGAAGCAAATGCAGTTTTACTATTACCAGGTAGGCGAATCTGCGGCACTTGGCGACCTGGACGGCGACGGCCTGCCCAATGACCTATGCCAGACCGACGTGCGCGCAAAGAGCGCCATGGTCAGTCCCGTGCCGGGAACCGGTGAGCGCTACGCTCCCTTCAAACTCGAATTCGGCAAGTACTTCGATCCTGTTACGGAATACCCCAGCGTTTGCCGCATTGCCGATATGAATGAGGACGGCCTTGCCGATATTTTCATCGGATTCTATGGCCGGCCGCCGCTCCTGTTGTTGCGCAAAGCGACCGCCGATCTGAAGCCGGGCGCGCCTCTATCGATGGATTCCTATACCGTGCAGGAACTGGTACCCGGTCTCAATCAGCGCTGGTGGACGGCCACGGCTAACTTCTTCGATGTCGATGGTGACGGACACATGGATCTTTTTGTCGGTAACTATTATGCGGATGGATCCGAGCTCACGGACGCGAATTCGTCGAAGCCCTTCGAGATGAACGAGGATTTCTCTCGCGCGAAAAACGGTGGGACAAGCCGGATTTTCCTGCATGTGTCCAGCACCTCGGGTGCCGCGCCGTCTGTGGTTTATCGCGATGCGGGAACTGTCTTTCCGAATAATGGGGACCACGCGTGGACTCTGGCCAGCGGTGCGGCTGACTTGGAACGCAATGGGCTCTCCGACTTTTACATTGCCAACGATTTCGGCCCCGACCAGTTGCTGCGAAATCACTCCACACCCGGTTCGGTCCGGTTCGAAGAGCTGAAAGGCGAGGGCGGATTCACCATACCGAGCTCGATGTCCATCGGTAACGACACGTTCAAGAGCATGAGTGTCGATTTCGCCGATGTGAACAATGACGGCATCTTCGACTGGTATGTGAGTAACATCGCTTCGCCGTTTGCCATGCAGGAGAGCCACTTCCTCTGGGTGAGCACGGGGAAGATGGACAAAATGAATAAAGGCATTGCGCCGTGGGTGGACAAAGCCGAAGATCTCGGTGTCGCGCACAGCGCATGGGCATGGGATGCGCGGTTCGAAGACTTCGATAACTGCGGGACTGTGGAACTGATGCAGGCAACGGGCCTGGTGAAAGGAACAGAGAACCGCTGGCCGGATCTCGCCCAAGTGGGGGGCGCCAACGACGAACTCGTGCACCATCCCGCCTCGTGGCCCAGGTTCCTGCAGGGGACCGCCGACGTAGACGGCACGGTCCAAAAGCCTTTCTGGGTTCGCGACGAGAAGGGACACTATGTAGATCTTGCGAACGAATTGTGGCCCGACCTCACGGCACCTACTCGCGGTATTGCCATTGCAGATGTGTTTGGCAATGGTTATCCGGATATGGTGCTCGCCAATTTCTGGGACAATTCGGTCTTCATCAAGAACGACGGCTCCGGCAATAAATTCATGGAGCTGTACCTGCTGTTACCTACCGCCGAAGCTACGGACCAGCCAGCAGGCATCAAGGTTCACGATGGACACCCGACGTGGCGAGAAGGTACGTCGGCCATCGGCACTTTTGTCGAGATTGAGACTCCCGACGGACAGAAGCAGATTCGGCAGTCCGACGGCGGCAACGGCCACTCCGGTCAGCGCAGCCCTGAAATAAGATTCGGTCTCGGCCAGACGCAGGCGACCGCAATCCCGGTGCGGATTACCTGGCGCGATTTTCACGGAACCCTGCATCACGACGCGCTGACGCTTGCGCCCGGCTCACACACTGTTTTGCTCGCAGCAAAGGAAAAGAACTCATGAGTGCTTCCGCCACTTTATCGCCTGCTTCCAACGCTCCGACGTTGACGGCTGCTCCTGTGAAAAAGAAAGATCCTCGCATGGGTCTGAAGACGTCGGCTACGTTTGCGACAATCTTCACGATTCTCGGCCACGCGGTATTCGGCTTCGAGCAGTCGTGGGCACAGGTTTTCGTCGCCCTCGCCTCGGGATACTCCTGCGCCTTTCTGTTTGAGTGGGTAGACGCCAGAGCAAATAACCGTGATCCGGAGTTTATGGGAGGCGGCTTTGGGAAGAAGGTCAACTTCCTGCTTGCGCCGCACATGACCTCGATCACAATGTCGTTTCTGATCTATGTGAATCAGCGTCTGTGGATGATGGCTCTGGCGGTCGCAATCGCCATCGGCTCAAAGTATGTACTGCGCGTGCGCCAGAACGGGCGGATGCGTCATTTCATGAACCCTTCGAACTTCGCCGTTGCGATCGTCCTTTACGCGTTCCAGGGGACCGTGGGCATGCTTCCGTGGGGTTATACTGTCGATCTTCACGGGGCGTGGGACTGGATCATACCGCTTATCATCGTGCTGCTTGGCACGCGCCTGAACATTATGTTTACGGCCCGAGTTCCGACCATCCTTTCGTGGCTGATTTCATTCGTGGTTTTTGCCGGGCTGAGATGCTGGTTCCTGGGTTACCCGTTCCCGGGCCAGCTTGTGGTGCTGACAGGCATCCCGATGGTGCTGTTCACGCTGTATATGATTACCGATCCGCAGACATCGCCCTCGAAGCTTTCCAGCCAGGTCATTTTCGGATCCAGTATCGCTTTCGCGTACTCCGTGCTGCTGATGTTACACGTGCAGTACACCATGTTCTATAGCGTCGCAGCCGTCTGCATGGTCCGCGGAGTGTTGCTCTATTGGGATGATCGGCGCGCAACTTCACCCGCTTCTGTCCCTCGGGGCGGTTCATCCCTCGCGCAGGAGCCGATAAAACTCTAGCCCGCAAAACGCCAAAATTTTATACCACGACCAGCAGGAAATCGCTGTACTATCGGATTCACCAATGTCTCATCAAAAAGGCAATCTCATCAAAAGAATCTCCGTCACTTTGATCGTCCTTGCGCTGGCTGTATTGGTCCTCGTTGCCGCGGGGTATCGTTTTCTATTTCCTGTCCTGCCGAAGGTCACCGCTCCCAAAGAACTGGTCCGCCTGGACCAGGGCTGGACTCCGGATCAACGCGAGAAGTATTACCAGACCTCGCAAGGCTCTCTGATCATTCCTTATAGCTGGTTTATGGCGCTTGAACGTCCGGAATTGGGTAACCACGAGCCCTTCGCCAACGAAGAGAATCTCGTACGATACGACCTGGTCCCCGACTCTTCAAAATTCAACCATGACCACCTACCTGTCGGGGTCACTATACAGACGATCAGTGATGATCACCTTCGAAATCTCGGATGCGGTGCGCCTCCATGCCCGGCTGGATCGGCCCTCCACACGAAATGGGTGACCTATACATGCGCCGCGTGCCACGTTGCTCAGATCAATTACCAGGGCAAGAGCTTTATCATCGATGGCGGCAGAGGACGCTGGAACTTCACGGTGTTCAACACGACGCTGGCCAACCTCCTTCTGGTGACGCGGTATTCACCCGGCATGTTTGATCGTTTTGCGAATAAGGTGATCGCATTCGAGAACCGACCGAGTACTCCCGAGGAAAAGGAAAAGATCAAACACGAGCTCGATGAGTTTCTGCATGGGCCTTCCATCGTCGGGGGAATCGTGGCGGGTATCAAAAACACCTATCCCACCGAAGAAGGCTATGGCCGGATGGATGCGCTTGGAAGAGGCGCAAACGGGCAGTTCGGCCCTCTGGATCCACGCAATGTACTTGTATCCAATGCTCCTGTCCTGATTCCGCCGCTTTGGTATACACATGATTTCGACTGGGTGCAAAGCGTTGCGGCAATCGGCCAACCGCTGGGGCGCAATGTTACGGAATCGTGGGGTGTGAATTCCGCAGTTGACCTCGCCAACCCCGACCCCACGCAACGCTTCCATTCTTCCATCCCGATCAAGAATATGTTTTGGATGGAGACATTGATTTCGGTGATGAAAGCTCCCAAATGGCCTGAGGATATTCTGGGGAAGGTCGACCCGGCGATGGTCGAACTGGGCCGCTACCTTTATGAAGAAAAGGTCTTCGACAATGCTCTGACACCGGCCGAGGAACAATGGTGCCCGGAAGTTTCGACGGATTATCAACCCTGTCCGAATCCCAATACGCAGCACAAGGGACTCTGTGCGCGTTGCCACGCTGCGGTTGGTCAGATCAACACCAACGAAAACGGAAAACGGTATTTTCAGTTACCGATGTACAAGCTGAATGTGATCGGCACCGATCCTTTGGATGCGGTGAATTTCAACGGCCGCCAGGTCTACACCGGAGTGTTGAAGGAGAAGTTTGGGGGTAGAGACAAAGTCGGTGTCGGAGAAGCGCTGGCAGTTACTACGACTGAAATCATGGCGCGCGAGCTGGATCATCAGCATATTGCTCCTGAAGACCGTCTCGCGGTTGTTGGATTTCGGAAGAACGATTTTCGCGCTCCCCTGGCTTATCCAGCAAGGCCGTTGACCGGTTACTGGGCCACGCCGCCGTATATGCACAACGGGGCGATTCCGAACCTCTATGAAGTGATGAGCCCGGCGAGCGAGCGGTCGTCAACCTTCTGGACGGGCAGTGAAGAGTTCGACCCCGTCAAGGTAGGCTACCGCACTGAAAAGTTCGAGGGGGGGTTCGAATTTGATACCAAGCGCACGTATCTGCAGGCGGCGGCAAACAGCGTGCGGGAGGCATTCTCCGGCCATTTCGGATTCGACCGCAACGTTGCTGGAAACTCGAATCTGGGCCATGAATTCCGCAATGCCCCGAAAGGCACCCCAGGCGTGATCGGGCCTTATCTCAGTCCCAAAGAACGTATGGCCATCATTGAGTATATGAAGGTGATGTCAGAGGTAAAACCTCTTGACGACGGTTCGGAATACCGCCGTCGAATTGGCTTGCTGAACGATATGGAAGGAGAGTATAAGGGAGACGTTCAAAGCGTCCCCGCAAAATAATGGAAAACTCACCGAATAGCACAAAGACCATTCTCGTCTGCGGAGCCTTGGGTAATCAGGGAGGAGCGGTTGTGTCCCGGTTGCTCGAAAAGGGATGGAAGGTGCGGGCGTTGACTCGCAAACCTCAGAGTCACGGGGCGCTGGAACTCGCGAAGAGAGGCGTAGAGGTTGCAAAGGGCGATCTGGAAGATCCGGCATCGCTGGATGCGGCATTGGTAGGCGCCTATGGGGTGTTCAGCGTTCAGGATGGTTCGGTGGGCGCGGAACGCGAGGTCATGCAAGGCAAGAACATTGCCGATGCGGCGAAAAAGGCGGGTACCAAGCATCTTGTCTACAACTCCGTCGCGGGCGCGCCAAAAAACCCGGGCGTGAACATTCCGATGCGCAAGGTGCAGGTGGAGAAGCATATTCGCGAACTGGGCATTCCCTACACGATTCTCCGACCTGTGTCCTTCTTCGAGGATTATTACTATCACGTCTTTCACCTGGGTATCCTGCACGGATTGCTGACCTCGGCCATCAAAAAAGACGTGCCTTATCAGATGATCGCGGCGTCGGACATTGGCGGTTTCGTGGAGTTGGCTTTTTCACGTCCCGAAGAGTTTATCGGGATGGAACTCTCGATTGCGGGAAGCTCTCTGACCAACGTTGAGCACGCCAAGATATTCAGCCGAGTGACGAGAAGGAAAGTCAGGTTCTTCGCACTGCCGGGGTGGATGACTTACCTGGGGATGGGCAAGGATGTCTATAAGCTTTTTCGCTGGCTCAATCACGGCGGCTACGACGCGGACGTACCGGAGCTTCGCCGCCGTTATCCGGAGCTGCAGCTGAAGACTCTGGAGCAGTGGTTGTACGACGAGGGCTGGGACAAACATGCCCGGGTCATCAGGATCCACAAGGGAAATTGGGTTTACAAGGAATATAAGGGCTGAGCGCGCCAATTAAACGGGAACGAATAATCAACGCCGATCAGGCAGGAGAGTCGAATTGATAAGAGGTGCGTTTCTAGCGGGGGGAATTGTCGCCACGGGTGGTCTGGCTCTCCATTGCTACACAATGGAGCACTGGATCTATCCCAAATTGAAGGTGGAAGGCTTCCCTTCCACGCCATTCGGCGACGCCCTCCAGATGCTGAAGGCCTACCGCATGCTCTGGCACTTCTTCACGATCAACATCGTGGGAACTGCCATCATGGATTACCTGTTCTACTTCACGGACTGGTATTCCGACCCGCAGCGTGTTGTGCTGGCCAGAGCCATCGCGCTGGAGTGGTTTGCGCAGATTCTTGTATGTTTTTTTATCAGCCACTTCTCGCCGAGGCAGCTGATCAAGGCGTTTCAGTGGGTGATCCTTCTGTTCATCGGAGGGTTGACATGGCTTGGCACCGTTGGATCGTGAGGCACGGATTATGAGCAGGGCTCGTGTGAGCATTGTCGTGTATGGGGCTTATCTGGCTGCTGCGGGAGTGGTGATGGGGCTGTTCCCCGACGCATTAATGGCGCTGGCCAGAATAACGGACACCCATGATTTCTGGGTTAGGATCGCCGGGGTACTTTCATTCGTGGTGGGCATCAAGGCAATTCAGAATTCCTACGTGGAGAACACGACTTTGTTCCGGTTCGATAACTTCACGCGAACACTTGCCGCGACATTCATGGTGATCCTGGTTGTTATGGGCATCGCTCCAAAGATTATCCTGGTTCTCTCGGCACTGGAATACGGAAGTTCTATCTGGACAGAGCTCGCCATCCGGGCGGATAAGCGCAGACCTGTGCGCGCAATGGTAGCCTGATTTCGCAGGGACGGTTCTTTCATACGACAGGAGAAATAAGAACATCATGACAAAAACAACAACAGAAACGACGTTGACAGAAACAGTGCCGGCGGCCCATGTTTCCGGGACCGAGCTTCCACCCGTGGTGCTGGACCTGGGCAAAACGAGAAGGAAACTTATCCGCGAACTGAAAAAGGGCGAAGGCGAACTCATGGAAGAGGTTGCCGCCGCTGTTGAGGCGGTTCGCAACAACCTGGGCGCAGAAGTGGAAGGCAAGGTGCTGACGCCTGTTGTGATCATTTACGAACGCAGGGTCCGGCGCAAGACCGGGTTCCTGCCATTCTCATTGTGAGGTTTTTATGACCCAGAGCAAAACAGAGATCAAGGTTGCGGAACCTGTAGCAGCCTCAGCCCACGCAACTCCTCCCACGGTGATTCTGCAGGAGAGCGTCCGGGTAAAAAAAGTGAGAGGAAGAAAGAAGAAGAAGCTCCGCTACAGCTTCGGGCTGGGTACAGTCCAGCATATTGAGCGTGGTGTGACGCGGTCTCTTGAGACGGTGAGCAAGGGCGTCGCGCGCACCTTCAAGGAATATAGTGAACGCAGCGACAATTCCGCGCGCAAGAAGCGCGACGGGGCACTCCGGGATGGAATCGAAAATTGGACGAAAGCACTCAGCAAGGGAATGCGCATAGCGGGCGAGGCGCCATACGATTTTGTCAAGAACGTGAATCGTGGGCCAGGCTCGAAGCAGGTCCGCGAAACGGTGAGATTATTAACGCCGCCTCCGTTACGCTAAATGCGCGCAGATCGGGAGCTCATTCGCCCGGAGGCCAGCCATGACGCGCGACGGGTCCCCGGAGCACCTTACGTGGGATGGCCTGAATAAAAGCGAGTCAGAGGAGATCAAATCCGGGGCGGAGAATGCTCCGCTTCCACCTGACTCCGTGCCGAACGGTTTTGTTCCCCCTCCGCCGCGCAGGCCCGACCCATCCCGTGAAAGCAGGCTGGACCCGGGCCGCGTTGAGCGCATCCGCCTGGCGGCTCTGCGTGCACTCGCACGCAGGAGAAACGGGTCGGCTCAGCCGAAGAGCCAAACCAATTTTGAACCGGGAATTGATCCGTCTACTCTGACTTTCAAGCAACCGCCGGGACTGCTTCCGACCGACGTTCGCAAAAATCTGCAGGGCGACATTCTGCCGCAAGTTTCGCCGGCGATGATGCGGTCGCTCAACTGGACCGCGAATACGTTCCAGACTTACTCCCGGTTGATGATTTATGGTTTCGCGGCGTTGCGCTGGGCTTTCGCTATCTTCTGGGACAAGCTCATGGGCCAGGACACCATTGAACGCAGAGCAGTGCGCCTGCGCGAAGCCATCGAGCGAATCGGCGGGAGCGCCGTCAAAGTGGGCCAGCAGATGGCGATGCGCATCGATCTGCTGCCCTACGAATACACGGTCGAATTGGCCAAAATGCTCGACCGCATGCCCACGTTCCCTACCAAGTACGCAATCGACCGAATTGAAACGGTTATGGGGAAGCCGTTGCTTGAGGTTTTCGGCGCCTTCGATCCCGTTCCTATCGGATCCGCTTCCGTGGCTTGCGTGTTTCAGGCGTTCCTTAAGAACGGCGACCGCGTTGCCGTTAAAGTCCGCAGGCCCGGCATCGGGGAGAAGTTTGTCGCGGATTGCAATGCGCTCGCGGCCGTACTTCAGTTCCTCGAATTCTTCACCATCATTCGTCCCGGATTGTCGCGGAATTTCGTATACGAATTCCGCAGCATGCTGATGGAGGAGTTGGATTTCAGGAAGGAAGCGCGCTACACCGAACTGTTCCGCGCCGGCGTGCGGGAGCACATGAAGCATATCGATGCCCCACGCATCTACTTCGAGCTATCGTCGCAGGACATTATGGTGTCGGAGTTCGTCTCCGGCATCTGGATGCGCGAGATGATCGCGGCGGTCGAGAAGAATGACACGCGGGCACTTGAGCTGTTGAGGGCTGAAGGAATTCATCCCGAACTGGTGGCCAAGAGGCTGCTGCGCACCAACCAGTTCGGTGTTTTCGAGAACGTTCTCTTTCACGCGGACCCGCATCCCTCCAACGTAGTCATACGGCGCAATAGTGAGCTGGTCTTCATCGACTTCGGCTCATCGGGCGCCTACACAACCAAGGAGCGCAACAACTGGAAGCAGCTTTCGCATTACCACGACACAGCGGACATCGGCCGCATGGTGCAGGCCGCGCTGGCGATCCTTGAGCCTCTTCCTCCGATCGATGTCGACGAATTTTCCAAACGCGTGGAAGGCATCTTCTGGCAGGATCTATATGCCTTCAAGAGCAAGCACACGGAATGGTGGGAACGGACTTCTGCCAAGATCTGGATTCGATTCCTGACCCTGGCGCGGGAATATAACATTCCGCTGAATCTGAATACCCTCAAGATGATTCGGTCGACTCTGTTGTACGAGACCATCGCTGCGCGCCTGTATCCAGAGGTCAACGCTTATAAGGAACATCGGGTTTACAACAACGCCGCGGGTAAGCGCGCTCGCAAACGCGTGCATAAGCAGGTGCTTAAATTCCTCTTCAAGGGACCGAGCAACGAAAGCTACTTGATGATCGAGCAGCTGGAGGACATGGTTAATCGAACCACTTATCTTGCTCAGCGCTGGCTGGATTCGCCGCCGTTTCAGTTCACGAATCTGGTGGATAAAGCATCGATGGCGATCTCGATATTTCTCCGCGGCTGCCTTACCTTCTCGGTGACCACTCTTTCGCTGGGGTTCGGCCTGGTGGGATTGCATTTGGTAACGGGCGCCCCAACAATTGGTATCTGGCACGCGGTGCTCGAAGTCCTGCGGTGGACTCCTTACCAGTTCCTGGTGGGCGTGAAACTGTTCCTGGACATCCGCAAGGTCCTGTTCCGCTTCTTCGATAAGGACATCAAGGAGAGGAACTCCTGATCGACGCTGGCCGCTCTTACTTGAGGAGCGCCGCGCGCGTAATCATCGTCTGGGCCAGGTCCCCTGACGCTCCGGCATGGAACGCTGCCAGGAAACCTTTGCGGTCTGTGCTGAGCAGAACCGCCGGACCTTCATCGGAAATTCTCACCGTGGCATTGCGCGGCTGAGCAGTAATCATACCCATCTCGCCAAAGTATTCTCCGGGCCCGAGCCGCGCGAGTTCCTTGGAGCGGCCATCGGCACGCCGCGTAACGACGGCAATGCCCTCGGCAATTACATAGAAGCGATCCGCGGCGTCTCCTTCATGGATCACGGTTGTGCCGGGCTCCAGGCTCTCCGCCGAAAACTCCGGAAAGAGCCGCTCGAGCGCGTCGGCGGAAATTCCCGGTAGAGCATTGCGCAGAATATTGTGAGCGGTTCGCTTGCGCGCGATCGCGGCCATCTCGCCGGCGATCAAATCGGAATTCTCCACCAAATCGAGAAACCGCTCGCGAGACAATTCCAACACCTGAACCGTCGGGCTCTCAGCGACGACCGTTGCCGTTCTGGGCACGCCATGCAGTAGTCCGATTTCGCCAAAATAATGACCGGGCTCAAGCCGCGCAACGACCTTGCCGTCCTTGCTCACGGACACCGTGCCGCGCTCGACGATATAGAACGCCGTGGCCGTATCGCCCTGCCGGATAATGATCTCGCCCTGCTGAAAAGTCCGGCTCTGCGCGGTTTCCAGATTCGCGGCGACGGACGGGTTGTCATACCCCGGAAAGGCAGCGTTAATATCCTCCTCAGAGGGAGCGGCCTCGCTAAGCATTGTCTCGCGCGCCTGGACTTTGCGAGGCTTGACCTTGATGCGGAATCCATTGTCCGGCGCAGGCAACGGGAGCACTCTCAGCTTCAATCGATAGCCGGCCGGCGTCATCTCCAGGTCGCACTCGTGGAGAATTGTCGCGACCATGGTCACCGCCATCAACTCTGTCAGACCCATGGCCGTGCACGTCCGATCACCCATGCCGAAAGGATGGAAGCCGCCCCCATTGCGATGTTCGTTGCGTGGGCTCATCATGCGCGTGTGATCGAAACGCATGGGATCGGTGAAGTGCTGCTCTGAGAAACTCATGGGGACCTGCGAGAGAACCGTAATGTCCCCGGCATCCACTTTCTTCCCCTGGAACACGAAGGCGTGATCGGTGTGATAAGGCATGCCTTGCGAAACCGGGTGGAAACGCAGGGTTTCGTGGTAGACCGCGCACATCAGTCCCATTCTGCGCACGTCCGAGGCATCGCGGATTCCCTCAGAGAATGCGCGGTCCGCTTCCTCCGTTAGAATGCGCTTCAGTTCGGGATCGATCAGAATCTGGTAGAGCATGAATCCGATGAGCCGCGCCATGTAAGCAACGCTTCCCGCGCACCCATACATCGCATAGCACACCACCTGGTCATGCCGCAGCGGAACGCCCTCTTTGTCGCGCACGCTGAGCAGTGTGTCGATGATCGTCTTTTTGGAACCCGGAACCGCAGCCTGGTTCGCAGCCTCATGCACCATGTCCGAGATCAGGCCGACGATCTTATTTCGGGATTTGCGATACCACGGGTTTTTGAACGCCACGAACGGCCAGACGCGCGCGCCGACGTTCATATTGGTTTCGATGGTGGTCATCGCTTCTGGAAAATGCTGTCGCAGCGAGTGCCCGCACATAGCCCTTGAATACTGCTCGAAGGCGATGTGGTTGATCGTGTCCATTACCGCAAGAACGCTCCCAGGCCGCCACTTACGCACCTCATCCGCGACGACCTCGACAAAATCCGGTACGAAAGCGGAGGCCGCCTCGCGCGAGTAGCCCAGTCCCAACAGCCGCCGCAACCGGAGATGCGTTGGGCCTGACACGCTCATCATGAAATCGTTCGTGCCCAGTTCCATTCCGACCGTGTGAAAGATTTTTTCTCGCGAAAGATACCGGTTCGGTAGCCCCTGCTCCATGAAGAGCTTTGCTTCTTTCCCGCCGATCACGGTGTATTTGATCCAGAGTGCGCGGAGCCTGAAAACGGGCCCATATTTCCGGTACGCGCGATTTAAAACCCCCGGCGTGTCGCTCAGGAACTGAAAAGTGCTTCCCAGCAAAGGCCAGCCTTTGACCAACGGTGGGCCCGGCGCGTCCGCCAGAGGCGGTTCCGCCGATTCCGGATGATACGGACACTTCGCTTCCTGCTGATTCATCGCGCTCGCCATTCGACGATCATCGGGAAAGGCTTTGGGGATTGGGAAACGATTTGGTTTGGTTCCCCGGCGTCGCTTCTGATGCATTCTTTCAATCTGGACTCATCAGGGTCAATAGTATCTTTGCGCTTGCCTCTTCTTAGGCAACCAGGCTGGTGTTATCGCAAGACCAGGTTCTCGCCGTCTTTTAGCCCGGCTTTCCGCTCTCCTTGACAGAGAGATCCGCGGCATTTGCATCGCTTCATTGCGGGCGGCCCTTCTTGGGCAATTCGGAGAATGCCATGTGAACACGGTTATAGTAGTGGTAGCCGGCGTTGTCCCGGCGGGTGGGGCTCTATGACTTCGGCATCCATGCGGCAGGAGCGGTTTCTGCAATTCGGACAAGGCGGAGAGCAGCGAAAGGTGCGGGAGATCGAGTGAATCTGCCTAACTCCATCACGATGAGCCGGATCGTCATGATCCCTCTGCTTCTGTGGATACTGTCGGCGCATTTTCCGTGGCAGGGGAGCAACGGGGAGCAGGAGGTTGCGGCATCCGTGCTGTTTGTGCTGGCGTCGATCACCGACGGCCTCGACGGCTACCTGGCGCGCAAACGGAGCCAGATTACGACCATGGGCATGTTGCTGGACCCGATCGCCGACAAGATCATGGTGACAGGTGCGTTGATAGCCCTGGTGGCCTACAACCCCCAAGTGGTGAAGGTGTGGATTGCCGTAGTCATCATCGGTCGGGAATTTCTGGTTTCGGGACTGCGGTCCATCGCTTCGTCGGAAGGCTTTACGATTGAGGCGAGCGACCTGGGCAAGCTGAAGACGGTTACGCAGATTGTGGCCATTGTCTCCGCCATCCTGGCGCATCACTGGACGCAGTGGCAATTTGGCGTGCTGATCATTCCGGTGAAGTGGATAGCCATAGCCGGTATCTATTTCACGGTGCTGGTTTCGATTATCTCCGCGGTGGATTACTTTGTCGGATTCTGGAAGAAGATCGACCACGCGTCAAAGGACCGGCGCAAGTCGTATGTGCTTTCGCGGCGGAAGCGCGTGACCGAAAGTTAGGATTGGTTGCAGCACAGAATCAAAGAGCCCCGGCGATCGCCGGGGCTCTTTGATTCTGTGCGGAAGCTGATTGCCTCAGGCAAGTGCCGGTTCGGGCATTTGAACTGTGGGCGCGACCGTCGGAGCAGAAGCCGTGGTTGCCGTTTGGGCATGGGCGCCGCGGGTTAGGCGGTGGACGAAGTGATACGGCGGCCACGGGCCGGAAACCTGCATCTGGCACTCGCGCATCATGAGGCTGGTGGTGGTGAACTTGTTCTGGTAGCGTTCCACATGCTTGCGCTCGATGAGGTGAGCGATGTCCAGCACCATCTTTCCACTTTCGGTGAGACGGCAGCTGACTTCTTCATCCAGGGGCAGGAAGAGGCGGTGCATTTGAAAGCTGACAGCACGGGCGCGGGTTTGACGCTCGCGGGTGCGGGTCGCATTCTCACGTAAATTGCTGAGATATCCGCGGCCTACGCTTTCGGCAGGGAATTGCCGCTCGATTTCCTTGGCGCAACAGTCGTCGACAAGGATCTTGAGGTGCATTTCGGTTTTGCCTCTCAGCTTTTCGATGTTGCCAAGGAACTGGCGCTGATTGGAGCGGATGGACTTGCGGAGGCTCTCGTCGTCGCTGAAGACGGTCCCAAAGCGGAAGGGCAGCACGGTGGAATGCTGGAAACAGTCGGCGATGACCCGGGCATGATCCACGCCGGATTTCTGGTTGAGGGTTTCTGCGGGGTTGTGTTCGCTGACGACGACAGCGAGGTCGCATGCGGGGTAGAGGAAGACCTGGTTGCCGCTCACTCCGAGGGTGGATTCCATCGGAACAGGTTTGCGATGACGGGCTAATTCTGGGAATGCTTGTTTTTCACCGATGCAGTAGGCATACCACGCCATGACGAGACACTCCGTGTGCGCGCGCCGGTAAGCGTCGCTCGTTGGTGGAACTCTGTGAACTTGGGAACAACTGCATAGAGTGCATGAGACCGGGACTTTGGACGCAGACCCCGGTGAACTATGCCGAATAGTAGCCCTACGGAAATACGACTGGCAATATCAGCCGTCACTTAGTTCATAAATGGATGCAGCGAAGAGCAAACTCATATTCATATAGCGAACAAATAAATTCATAAAATCAAAGAGCCCGCTTAAAGGGTTATTTTTACCCTTAGTCGTGATCAATTGTGGCTGGGTGGGACAGTGAGGCGGGGTCGCTCGAACTACGGGATGATGTGGCGAATCTGGAGGTAAAGCACGACATTGAGGATGACGGAGACGCCGAGAAGAGCCAGGGCGATGAAGGCAAAAACATTGACCTTGTTGCCCACGGACTTGAGGTCGCCGAGCAATTCCTGTTGCTCCAGGGTATTGCGGTCGGTGGCTTCGCGGACTGCCTGCAGCTGGTCTTCAACACGTTTCAGGGAGGTGTTCTGCTCCACGACCTGGTCACGAAGGGCACGCTGCTGGACGCGGAGGTCTGCGAGGCCTTCCTGAAGGGGAACGATGTTGACTGGCGGTTGCGGGGGAGTTCTTGGCGCTTGCGGGGCATGCGCATTGGGAGCGGCAGCATCGATGTTTCCGTCCAGCAGAGGCAGCATTCGCTGTACAAACGGCAATGCCATGCGGAGTATGCCTGCGGCGCGTTCCATTCCGGTGCGTTGCTGACTGGGTGGCGGAGGCAGCTTGCGCGGCCCGACGACGGATGGAGGCGCGCCACTTGTCGCGTACGCAGCACGCTGCAGGTATTCTTCGGCCTGATCCCGGGTGGGCGAAATGGATCCTTCAGATGACGACGAGGAGATTGCGACGGCCCGGCCGTTGGGGCTGGGGGGCTGGGGGGCCACTTCCTTCACGGCAATGTATTCTGAGTCGCTCATGGGTATTTCACCTTTCACTATATAAGGGATTTTCGAATTCAGCTCCGTTTTGATACGGGAAAAGCGGTGGGGATGATTGCGGGTCCGCTGAAGCTGCTGCTGTTACCGGTTGCAAAGGATGGCTGCGCAAGTTTTTCTGCTGCCTGCCACAGTTATTCTCCGCCCAGTTTCTCGCCTGCGTGCTCGCTTTCCGAGGCGATCTTGCGGATGCTGACGTGTTCGAAGCGCGCCCAGACGAGGCCTACTGGCGCGATGCTGAGGAAGGTGACGAGCAGCAGGGTGGCTGCACAGGCTGTGGCTGCCTCCGGCGCGGCGCCGAGGCCGGCCAGAGTCGCGGCAACGGCGGCGATCTGCGTGAACCAGCCGAGTACGGGCAGCTGGAGGACGCTGGCGCCACCGCTTGCTGCCAACAGTAACATGCACTTGCCGAGGGTCATGGAAGCTAACTGCGGGCTGGCTGTAAAGGCTCGGGCCGTCTCCAGGTAGGCCAGGGATATGAGCAGCCACATGACGAGAGACAGGCTGGCGACGGCACCGAACTCGGCGAAGGAGCGCATGGTATCGAGACCGGACTGGAAGGTGCGGATTTTATGTCCAGCGGCAGTGCCAAGATTTTTGGATATGAGGCCGAAAGCGCGTTCGAAAAAGCTGGCAACAAGTCCGCCCACGAGTCGGACGGCAACGAGAAACAGCGCGCCACAGACAGTGAGGGCGAGACCCCAGTAGCCCGCCTTTCTGACGATTTCAGGATGGGGAAGGGAACCAGCGGGCGCGAGCAGAATGACGGAGGAGAAGATGAGGGCCATGGAACCGGCATCGAAGAGGCGTTCAACGATGTAGACGGCAATCTGGGTGCTGAGTTCGAGACCGGTGCGCTTTGCCACGAGGTAGGGACGGACCAGGTCTGCAACGCGGCCGATGAGTGCGATTGCGGTAAAGCCGATGACCTGGGTGCCCAGCAGCGAAAACAGGGGCACCTTCTTGCTGCGCTTCATGAGCAGCGCCCAGCGAACGGCGCGAATGATGTAGCCGAGGTAGATGCAGCCGAGACCGATGCCAATATTGCGCCAGTTAGCCATGGCCAGTTGGGAACGGAAGACGCCGAAGTCGAAGTGAATCCTATTGCGTCCCCAATAGAGCAGCGCCGCGATCG
Source organism: Occallatibacter sp. (assembly GCA_049518435.1). Classification (GTDB taxonomy): domain Bacteria; phylum Acidobacteriota; class Terriglobia; order Terriglobales; family Acidobacteriaceae; genus Telmatobacter. The sequence continues at coordinate 46,675 of JBEKRU010000024.1, forward strand.
CAAGGATCACGACAAAAGCCAGGATCAATTGTTTCTTTTTCAAGAACTCTCCGATCGGGTCACAGGTCTCTCGATAGTTTAATTGCCTTGAGCAGCGATGGTTCGATAAGTGTGCCGGCGGATTGGATGAAGATGAGGTGAATGGGCCCCATGAGTTCATTGTTGTTGACTGGCAATGGTTGCTCCGGGCATTGCAAGGGTGTGGACTTGCAATCGTCAGAGCAAAGGGTGAGCATGGTTGCAGTTCAATGCGCAAATCCAAGGAAGTACCAATTACTCTGCTGGCGGCGCTGGCTTTGTCTACAACCGGATGCGAACCGCCGCCGCACCATTGTGTGGACTCAACTGGACATCTAGCTCCGGAGAGCTACTGCCGGAACCAGGCTACGGGATACAGCTATGTTTATGGCGGCTCTTCGGGAGGCCATATTGGCGATGCGGTAGTGGGGGCCAGCAGTTCTCCGGACGACGCAGGTGTATCGCGCGGCGGCTTCGGCCACGGCGAGGGTGGCGAAGGCGGACACGGAAGCGGGGGAGAGTAATGCGCCGGCACTCGATTACTCCACGGCACAATTGGCAGGAGGCAGTGGCGCGCCACGGGCTTACGTGTCACACGCTCGAGGATGGAACGCCTTACTGGGACGAGTCAGCTTACTGGGAGTTTTCGGCCGGTGAGGTTGATCGGCTGGAAGCGGCGACAGCCGAGATCCAGAAATTGGTTCTGGCCGCGGGGGATCATATCCTGGACAACAATCGTTTGGAAGAGATGAGCATTCCAGCCGCGGCAGCGGCGCGCATCCGCGAGACATGGAACTCTGAGCCGCCGGCGCTGTATGGGCGGTTGGACTTTGCTTACGACGGGCGGCAGATCAAGCTGCTGGAATATAACGCCGATACGCCGACGGGGTTGGTTGAAGCCGCAGTGATCCAGTGGTATTGGCTGGAGGAGTGCTTCCCCAAGATGGATCAGTTCAACTCGCTGCATGAGAAGCTGGTGGCCAAGTGGAAGGATTTGATTCCGTATCTCAAGCAACCGGTCTACTTCGGTCATGACGGTAGCGATGAAGACGTGATGACGATCAACTACCTGCGGGATACGGCACAGCAGGCGGGGCACAGCACGGCGGCGATTTCAATGCACTCGGTGGGATGGGAGGATGCGAAGGCGCGCTTTGTGGACCTGGAGCGGCGACCGATCGAAAGTTTTTTCAAGCTTTACCCTTGGGAGTGGCTGCTGGGCGAGCGGTTCGGAACGCATGCTTTGGAGTCGATTGGCGCAGTGAACTGGATAGAGCCTATCTGGAAGATGATGTGGTCGAACAAGGCTCTGCTGGCAATTTTGTGGGAGCTGAATCCGAACCACGAACTGTTGTTGCCAGCGTATCTGGATGGACCGAGGAGCATGAAAGATTACGTGCGTAAGCCGCTGTTTGGGCGTGAAGGAGCCGGCGTTACGGTCTTCCGGAACTGGGTGCCTGAGGAAGGCGGAGGCGAAGAGTCAAAGTCCAAATCCGAAGCGGAGAAGGTTGTGTTTCAGAAGCTGGCTTCGCTCGCAGTGGAAGGCGACAACACCGCGGTTGTCGGAAGTTGGCTGATTGACGGGGAGCCGGCGGGCATGGGAATTCGCGAGTCTTCAGGAATGGTGACAACCAATACCAGCCGGTTTGTTCCGCATCTTTTCCGCTAGAGTCACTACTGTGCATTGCGGCTGCTGCCGACTGTGGGCAGGTGTGGGGTCTTGCTTCCTCCGTTACCGCAGGCGGCGCAGCGCGGCGATCATGGCGTCGATGTCTTCGTAGTTGTTGTAGAGGGCCAGCGAGGGGCGGACGCTGGTTTCCTGGCCGAAACGGCGGAGTGCAGGTTGCGCGCAGTGGTGACCGGAGCGGACAGCAATCCCTTCCTTGTTGAGCGCCGCGCCGACTTCTCCGGTGCGATAACCGTCGAGAACGAAGGACAGGACGCCGGCTTTTTCTTTTGCCGTGCCGATGATGTGCAGGCCGGGAATCTTGTTGAGCTCCCGGGTGGCGTAGATGAGCAGCTCGTGCTCCCAGCGCGCAATGTTTTCCATACCGATCTGCTCGACGTAAGCGATGGCCGCGCCTAGACCGACGGCATCCGCGATATTGCCGGTGCCTGCTTCAAAGCGGAAGGGCGGGGCCTGATAGATGGTCTTCTCGAAAGTGACGTCGGCAATCATGTTGCCACCGCCCTGCCAGGGTGGCATGTCGGCCAGCACATCCTGCTTGCCATAGAGAACGCCGATTCCGGTGGGCGCGAAGACCTTGTGACCGGAAAAGACAAAGAAGTCGCAATCCTGCTCCTGGACATCAATAGGCATGTGGGAGACCGCCTGTGCTCCATCGACGAGGACTTTGGCGCCGTAGCGATGGGCCATCTGGACCATGGCATTAACGGGTGTGATGGTGCCTAGGGCGTTGGAGACCTGGGTGAAGGAGACGAGTTTAGTGCGGGCGTTGAGCAGCTTCTCGTACTCATCAAGCAGGATCTGGCCGTCGTTGTCGACGGGGATGACGCGGAGACGGGCACCCTTTTCCTGAGCGAGCATTTGCCAGGGAACGATGTTGGCGTGGTGCTCGATCCAACTGATCACGATTTCGTCGTCTTTACTAATGAAGCGGCGCCCCCAGCTTTGGGCGACCAGATTGATGGCCTCCGTTGCGCCGCGGACGAACACGATTTCCTTCGAACTGGGAGCCTTGAGGAAGTGAGCGACCTTGTTGCGCGCGTCCTCATATGCATCGGTGGCGCGGGCCGCAAGCTCGTGCGCGGCGCGATGGATGTTGGAGTTTTCGTGCTCGTAGAACCAGGAGAGGCGGTCGATGACAGCCTGCGGCTTTTGCGTGGTGGCCGCATTGTCGAGCCAGATAAGGGGATGGCCGTTGACCTTCTCATAGAGGATGGGGAAATCGCGGCGGATGGAAGCCACGTCGAAGAGGCCGCGCTTGAGGCCGAGGTCCTGAGTGAGATTCGGGGCGAGCGCGGTGGTGGACGCGGGCTCATAATGCGTGTGGCCTTGAGGGGCCGTTTCGATTGGCTGCGACAGGGCGCCGGCTTGATCGAGGAAGTAAAAGGACGATGCTGAAGTCAAGGCGGATTGCGCCTGCTCGTCGTTGGGCAGGGCGGGCAGCGTGGGGATGGAGGGCAGGGCTGCTTCGTAATTCGGGAATGGAAGGCCGAACTCAGGGAGCGGCAGGCTGAAGGGCGACTGAGCGAATGCGGGCGAGGGCTGCGAGGGAATGCCGGGGCCGGGAAGGCTTGAATTTGGAGAAGCGAAAGCTGGAGCGCCCGGAGCGTTGACGCTTTGCGTCGCCGTGGAATAGCCGGCAGGGAATGGCGCGCTGTAGGGCGAAAGGGTGGGGCTGACACCGACGGACGACGCCTCAATCGGGAGGCCCGTGGGGATGGTTGAGCCGTATGCGTCAGGAGATGCAAAGCGGGTCAGATCGGCTTCACTGGGCAGCTTGTCTACGGAGGGGATGGATGGCATGGACGGCGCAGGGATGCCCAACTCCGGCAAGGTGGACGGGAAGCTGGGAACGGATGTGGACATGGGCACAGGCGCGGGGATGGGACCGGCAACGGTCGGTGTGGGGAATCCCGATGTGGGCGCAGCTGGCGAGCCCCAGGTCTCAGGGGCAAGACCCGGGCCACCCAGAGGGATTGCCGGGACGTCCTGGCCGGGGAGCGCGCGGAAGAAGGCGTTGGCCATCTGGGTGAGCGCGGCAACGTCAGGCAGCGCGGCGCCTACTGCCTGCCTTGCTGCCGCGACCGCTGCCTCATCCAGCTGGATTACGGGATCACTTGTACTCATGGTAGTGGCCGACCTCAACATTCTCGAGCACGCCCAGAGCGTCCTCTGTCAGCACGGCAGCGGAGCAGTAGAGCGAGACGAGGTAAGACGCGATGGAGCTGCGGTCGATGCCCATGAAGCGGACGGAAAGGCCGGGGGTCTGCTCGCCGGGAAGTCCAGGCTGGAAGAGGCCGACTACGCCCTGACGCTTTTCTCCGGTGCGGAGGAGAAGGATGTTTGTCTTGCCGGCATCGTCGACCGTGAGCTTGTCGGAAGGGACGAGCGGAACGCCTCGCCAGGTAAGGAATGAGGAACCGAAGAGCGTGATGGTAGGAGGCGGAACGCCGCGGCGGGTGCACTCGCGGCCAAAGGCGGCAATGGCGCGGGGGTGGGCGAGGAAGAACGCAGGCTCTTTCCAGACTTTGGAGAGCAGTTCGTCAAGATCGTCGGGCGTGGGAGCGGCCTTGCGGGGACTGATGCGGAACTCGGGTGCGGCATTCTTGAGCAGGCCGTAGTCGGCGTTGTTAATGAGCTCGAACTCCTGGCGCTCCTTCACCTTCTCGACTGTGAGGCGGAGCTGCTCGCGGATCTGGTCGTGGGGATGACTGTAGAGATCGGATACGCGCGTGTGCACGTCAACGATGGTTGAGATGGCACTGAGCGTGTATTCGCGCGGCTTCTCAACGTAGTCGACAAAAGTCTCAGGAAGCTTGCGCTCATCGCGCGAGCCGCAAACAACCTCGGTGACCTGCTCCTTCTTGACGGAGTTCACGCGGTAGGTACCGGACTCGACCGGAACCCAGGAGAGCAGCTGAACCAGCCAGCGGGGCGTAATGGCTGCAAGTTGGGGAGCGGTTTTAGTTGTGTTGGCTAGCTGGCGCGCTGCTGCATCGCTGACGGAACGGCGGTTTTCACTGGATGGCACAGACAAACTCCTTGGATTGCTTTCTTCAGCATTTTAGTGGAATGCCGGAGTTCTGACGGCATTTCTTTCGTCTTGATTTTAAAGAGGGGGTTAGCGGGATGCGTTTGCCTGGGGGGCGGATGCTGAAGCCATAGCACGCTTGGCCTGCGCTTCGCGGGCGAGCACGCGGCGGTTGAATTCGTGAATCACACGTGCAACGTAGGCCTGGGTTTCGCGGTACGGCGGAATGCCGTGATAGCGATCGACGGCGAGCGGGCCGGCGTTGTAGGCCGCGAGAGCGAGGGCCATGTTGTCGTGGTAGCGGGTGAGCAGCGCGTCGAGATAGGCGGTACCGCCGCGCACGTTCTGCTCCGGCTGAAAGCTGTCTGCAACGCCGAGTTCATTGGCGGTGCCGGGCATGAGTTGCATGAGGCCGCGTGCGCCAGTGCGGCTGACGGCGCGGACTTTGCCGCCGCTTTCCGCCTTGACGACGCTGGCAAGCAGGTCCTCGTCTACATTGTGTGCGGTGCCGGCCTTGGCGAGGATCTCATGAAGATCGGCAGACGAGAGAGGGGCAGCAGGGTTGTGCGCGAAGCGAGGAGAGGGGGATTCGGTCTGCGGTACGGATTCGGGAAAAGGGAGCGGGTCTGCGATGGAGGCAACGGCGGTGATTTCTTCGGGAGCGAATTCGATGTAGTTGTCTTCGCCTGCGGTGAGAAAGAGGCGGACGCGGCCATCGACCTGGATGTGATGGTGGCATTGCATAGCGAAGCCGTTGCGGAGGGTGATGCTCTCCGCTGCGTGTGCTGAGGGCGCGCTGCCGGCCAGGAATGCCAGTGACGCTATCGTGATTTGAAGTTTTCCGCGCATTTTGAAGGTTCGACTGTTCAATGCTATCAAGATCTTTCTAATTAAGTGCAATTAGTCGGGTTGCCTTGGCTTTTGTTATGGCTGCTTCGAGCACTTGAGCTACGCCGTCCTGGTCGTTGGGGGGAGCTTGCTTCCAACCGCGCATTTTGGCCATGGTACGCAATTCGAGGGCGGCATTGCCCATCATGATGGCCTGGCCTGCCCACTCCAGCATGTTGACATCGTTCCAGTTGTCGCCGATGGCCATGGTTTCTTTGCGATCAATGCCGAGTCGGGTGGCGAGGCGCTCAAGCGCCCAGCCTTTGGAGACGCCGGGCGGCAAGAGGTCGAGGATGGACAGGTCGCGCGCGGGATATTCGGTGCGGACGCATTCGCAGTGAACGCTCCACTGGCTGGATTTTAGGGCAAGTTCGGCTTTGCGCATCATGGCTAAGCTGCCTGTGACCATGCCCTGAATGGGGTCTTCGCCGTCGGGAAGTGCGCTCTCGAGCGGGCTGATTACTTCGATTGCGTTGCGATTGGCTTCTACCCACAAGGAGATGTTGCCATGCGTAAGTTCCATGTTTTCAAGCACCAACTCTCCGCGTCCTGGACGATCGAAGGTAAAGACGACTGCGCCAAACTCTCTCAGGGTGCAGAGGCCGCGGGCTACGCGGGCTTGCAACTGGCAGCGGTCGATGGATTCGCCACCAAGCGTGCGGGTGACTGCACCATTAGACGTGATGAGGGGTGTATCCGCTTGCAGGCCGAGGTTTTCAAGGAGAGGGACGGTGTAGTTGGTGCGGCGGCCGGTGGCGATGGCAACGACGATCCCCGCTGCCTGCGCGGCTTTGAGGGCCTTTGCGGTGCGCGGGGTGAGGGCTTGCGCGAAGGTGGGCAGGAGGGTTCCGTCCATGTCGATGGCCACCAGGCGCACAGGAGGATGCATGATTTGAGTGTACTTTGGAGGGGTTTAAATGTTCCCTGCAATGGTTTGATCCATAGGGTAAAAGTCTGCCTATGAGGTGAGCAAACCGGCCGGAACATCACCCTTTGAGGTTAGGTTTCTTTCAAAAACAAACCTCAGAAGGTGAGGAAACACGTGTTTTGTTTGTGTGGAACTACCCATTTCTAGGCCGGAGTTTGTTTCAAACTGGGGGGTGTTTCGAAAAACGCACTAATTTTGCATGGAATGCGTGGATTAACTTATTGATAATGCAATGTTTATTTTGATTTTTTGCTTTCTGCGCAATTGCGGTTAGTCTTGGGGGATGGAGACTGTTTGCAGTCATTGCCAAGCGGTGCTGGCGCCGGAGACGGTGGCGGACTGGTGTCCGGCGTGCGGCGGTGCGCTGGTTGAACGGGAAGCGCTGCCTGGACTTGAGTCCGCGGGCGTGCCGGCGGAAGTGGATCATCGCGGGATTGTGCTGCCGCGAAGACATGCGCTGGGCGGGATTATTACGCCGCAGTGAGGGCAGATTACAGATTACAGGTGACAGATGACAGATTGCAGATGACAGATTACAGATTGCAGTGAACAGGGTGAAGGTCAGGCGGTGGTGTCGAGGCCGACGGCTTCGGCGAGGCGAGCCTGGCGGTCGTCGAAGGTCCAGAATTTTTGCGCTTTCAGCTCCATTGCGCAGGCGACGTGGAGTGAGTCCAGGGTGCGGACGCTGAGGGTGGGTGCGAAGCGCTTTGCGAGGTCTACCGTACGGGGCAGGGCGGCAAGGGGGAAGTCGATTCGCGTGAGAGTGCCGTTGTTGCCGTCCTGCTCGAAATCCTGCCAAGCACTGTTCGCCTGAGCGAGTGAAACGCGCTTTTGAAATACCTGCAAGTGCAGAGCGGTGCACAGTTCTGCCCTCACGAACGGAGTAATGAGAATGGTCGGCGACAGAGCCCTCCTGTTGTCGGCCTCGTTGGAGTGCGCGTCTGCCGTATAGCTGGAGACCAGAAAGCTTGAATCAGCGTAGACGATCAATACCGGCTGTCCTTGCGGGCCTCAACGACGATGTTCTCGGGGAATACGTAGTCGCCAAAAATGCGACGGCGGCGAGCCGCAAAATCGGGGAGGGCCGGGGGGGCAGAAGGCGGCGTACGAGGGACGAGGTCTCCAATGACTTCTCCGCGCTCTCGAACCTCAATGTGGACTCCGGCCCGGAGCCATTCCTTGACTTGCTTGGTATCACGGAGCTGGCGGAGGGTGATGGTCTGCATGGTTCGTCAAATGTGACACAAAATGTGTCACATTGTCAATTTGGCTCCACGGCTTTGGCCTACGACGCAGGTCGCGAACTTCCGGCGAAATCAGGAGAGCGTGCATGAAGAAGCCGGAGTTGGTGAACCAACTCCGGCTTCGCATTGCGAGCACTTCTGGTTAGCGATGGTTGTGGAAATCGAACAGGCTGAATAGATCGTCGAGGGCCGGCGAATTGACCGGCACGTAGGGGTTGTCGGGCGTTGCGATGGGGTTGGGGAAATTATCGCGGCTGCGATCGGTAATGGCCGGGAGACCCCAGTTGGCTTCAATGAACTTGTCAAGCGAAACGTGGTCGGCGTAATCGTGGGCGATATGACCTGGCCGCGCATACGGAGATACCAGGATCAGAGGAATGCGTGTGCCGTCGCCGAAGTAATCGAGCGGCTGAACATAGCCTGAGTCGTAGTAGCCGCCGCCTTCATCTTCGGTAATAAAGATCGCAGTGGTTGCCCAGAGCTTTGGATTCGCCTGAACCTCATCCACGATTTTCTTCACGAAGGACTCGAACAGATCCAGCTTGGACGAAGCCGGGTGCCCATCGACCAATCCGCTTGGCTTCACGATTGAGACCGCGGGCAATGTGCCGTCTTTGATGTCATCGTAAAGATTCGCCGTGTCCTGGATGTGGGCCGCGCGGACTGATGGGTTGGCCATGATGGAAGTGTCGTATTGGAAGGGATTGCAGATGGTGCAATATTCATCGGTCTTGGCGCCGATTGCACCGTAGTTGAGCTGATAGGGATCGGGAACGTAGTTGTTCCACTGATCGCCGTAGTACTTCCAGGAGATTTTGGCCGTGATCAACGAGTCGCCTATGCTGGGAACCGAGGACGGCGGAATGGTGAACGGAGTGTTAGCGACGTTGTTGTCGGTGTAGGCGTTTTTGCCGTTGCCGAAGTAGCCGGGGTTGTAGTTATTCAGCAGGTAATAGTGGCCTGCTTCGCAACGCGAGTCGACCTTCCCGGGCAGCGACTTGAGGTAGTCCAGAATGGGAGCGACACCGGGCTGTGTTTTGTCAGCGCAGTTGGTGTAGGATCCACCGCCGTATACGGCAGAGCCGTAACCGCCGCCACCATAACCATCTTCGGAATACCAGTTGTTGGTGTTTTTAGCAGGATTGGGATTCTCAATTTCGTTGACCACGCCGGCATTGAGAGTGTTCTTGTACACGGTGACATTCTCGGGCGGCGTAGCGGGATGACCGTTTCCGTCGCTGAACCAGATGGCATCGGCGTGGCCGAACATGATGTGGTTGGCGCCTGTGCCACCGTTTACCGATTGGTGGAAGTTATCGCTCATGGCAAAGGTGTCAGCAAGATACTTAAAGTAAGCTGCATCCCCTTTCTGAACGTTATAGAAGCCCATCGAGGTTGAACCTTCGCCGGTGGTAACTGCAGTGGGAGAATACTCTGTGCTGAAGTCCGCGGGCTGGGTTACGCCGTTGGTACCGGCGCCGACAGTAACTTCGACCCAGGGAAACAGTTGGGCATCGCAGCCTGAAGGATTGTCCTGAGTGGCATTCGCAACGCTGCAATCGAGCTGCTGCCACATCTGGTAGAAGCGGTGAACCGGGCTGGCCGAATAAGAGTTGTCGGTGAAGGTCTTGCCATTGGTCAACTGGAATGGCCCGGTAGGGAGTGAATCCACGTTGGTGATGCGCTGATCGGGAGTGCCGCCGGTTTGGCCAGTGCCCCCGGAGATGAGGAAATTGTATCCTTCGGGTGTGAGGCCGTTTTCAGACTGCTGTGCAAGAGTCAGGCTGTCGCCGGTGACGTAGGAATCTGCAGGACCACCGACCAGAGGGGCAGGCAGGACATCGCCGGGAAAAGTGGATTTGTCGGGGCTGAGGAGGAATGCGTCGGGTTGCTGATCGGTGGCTGCCTTTTGCGCGGCCTTTGCGAAGTTCTTGCCGGGTGTCCCATCGGCTTTCACAATGCCTTCTGATAGAAGGTTGTGGACCTTTTCTTGCGGGTTTTTAGGCACATAGGTAGCGAAGACGTGGTCGAAGCTTCGATTCTCGCCGATGATGACGATCACGTGCTTGATGGGTGTGCTTGTATCGCTATCGCGGGATGGGTTTTCAGGTTGACCGGCAGCGAATCCGTTGCCAATTGCGAGCTGAAATGTCGCGACGGAAACAAGAGCCGTCCGGACAGCGCGCATCACTGTGACTGCAAACTTCTTGAGAGTCATTCAATTCCTCCGGGGAAAGGTCGGACTTTTGACCTTAGATGGGGACCATGGTAGCCCCGAAAGGTTACATGAGTAAGTTAGAGGAGTTTTAAAATCTGGTAACTTGCGCTCACCATAAAAATGGAATTGATCATTTCGAAATCAAATTGTAATGAGTTGGTCACAATCAGCCAACATAGCGTAGCAGCTATGCATCGCTGACCTACTTTCGAAGTTAAATGTTAATTGCTCGCGAAGAAGGCCAACTTATAGCTTTACTCCTGCATCTGACGCTCGAATGGCATGAACCTGGACCTATTGCCTTTGCGGACCAGGATCTACCCGGATGGAACCCATCATTCCTTTGTCTTCATGTTCGAGCAGATGACAGTGATAGACGAACGTTCCTAGAGTATTCGGGTCGCGGAAATCCATTCGAACGCGAACGCTGGGAAAGGCCAGCGTGTGGCCGTTGTAATACGGAACGTTTACCGTATCGCGAACAAAGTTTTCGTTCACAGGCCGTCCATCGTAATCGAGTAGCAGGAAATGCAATTGATGAATGTGAAACGCATGTAGTTCACTCGACCGATTTTCGATGATCCAGTCCTCTACAGTGCCCTGCTGCGCCACGATATTCGGGGTATCCGAATTCATATCGAACATTTTCGGCTCTTGTCCATCGACAGTGAGGTAAAACTCGATGGCGCTGGTGGGGTCGTTGGGCACGGCCAGCTTCTCAGAGAAGTAAAGCCGCCGCACACGCACCGATGGCACGTCTCCGAGCCATGCCTTGTTCGATGGCGGAAGCGGCTCAGGTGAAGTTTGCAGGCTGGAGCGCGGTTCTGGCGCAGAGGGCGAAGGGACGATGACGGCAAGGGCGCGGTTGGGATCATTTTCGCCGCCCGGCCCTGTATCCACGGTTCGCGTCACGAGCAATCCGGACTGGCCTTCGGGTGGGCCGGTGAGAATGAACTCGACGCGCGCACCGGGAGGTACGCCGAGATGTGTTTGGGGGTCGACGGATTCGCCGGTGGGGTCGCCGTGACTCATGGGCACTCCATCCATGGCAACGAGCTGCAATGGTTGGGGCGAGCGATTGATCAAGACGGCAAGGTTCAGATAGGTGATGGCGGAAGCGTTGAGTATGCGCCAGAGTTGGCGTTCACCGGGTTTCATCTGGATGGTTGCAGGAGGGTAGTCGGGGTAGGGAACGGGCACGTAGTTGATGGACAGGTCTTTGGCGGGTTTACCGAAGCCAGTACCGTTGTTGGCCGCGTCTCCGTCGCGATCGATGAGGAATTTGGGTACCACGGGCTCGGATTTGGCGGGCTGGGCGTTGGGATTGAGCAGGTCCTGATCGCGAATGATGAAGACGCGCTCGGGGAGTCCCGCTGCTGCTCGCTTGGCGCGCTCGATGCCTTCGACGATGAGTGCGCCGGATGCGCCTCCGAGGATGGGAACCTTGCTGTAGCCGTGGATATGCGGGTGATACCAGTAGAGGCCGGGTGGCTCGTCCGCGGGGATGCGGAACCGGTATTCGAAGGGAGGATCGCCGGGCTGGATGGAGGTTTTCAGGACTTCGTCCTGATGGCAGACGGGTGGAATGGTGAGGCCGTGAAAGTGAAGGTTGGTGGAGACGGGAGTCATGGTGCTGCTGGCGCATGGGTCACTGGTTTTGGTGTCCTGGTGGGAGTGCGGATGGGCTGGCGGTGCGGTCTCCGGGGCAAGGTTGGTTAGGTCATTCTTCAGATGAAGGATCACTAAGTCGCCGGGACTGACGCGAAGATTGGGTGACTCGTGGCCTTCGGCGTCGGTGTAACAGAAGCGAAGGGAACCGTTGGTGTCTGGCGCGTTGTGGACGGTGAGTTCGGCATTCAGGACGCCATTGATGCTGCGGAGGTCAGCAGGTTCGGGGACGATGCTGCCGGGTGCGGGGCGGGGGCATGGATCGTTTGCGGGCTGGGCATCGACAGGGAGATATGCGGCGAGGGCGAATGCGATCAGAAATAGGAATGGGGATTTTTGCATGGGGGAAGTTGGCAAGGGACCTGAGTTTATTTGCGAACGCACGGTTCGCAGTGCATAACTAGTGTTCGCCTCCAAGGTTAACAGGATGTGAACACATTTTGCCGGCGCGGTGGACGGCGGATAGTTATAAGGAACCATAAGTGGCCGCAAGAAGCTATAAGAAGCAGATCCTTCGGCGCGCTTCGCTTGTTCTGGATTACAGGAGTTTGTAAAGGGCTATAAGAAGCTATAGATAGATGGAGCTATCCCACCTTAACCGCGATAGAGCCGCGGCGAAGGTGGGGCACCCGTTTCTGTGCTCATACGCGTCTGCTTTCGTGTTCACACTCGTCCGCTTTCGTGTTCACACTTGTTCGCTTTCGTGTTCATACTTGTTCGCTTTGGTGTTCATACTTGTTCGCTTTGGTGTTCATACTTGTTCGCTTTGGTGCTGATACTCACCCGTTTTCGTGCGGATACGAGGATGACTCTCCGTGTGTCGATTACTCGTAGCGGAGGGCTTCGGCGGGAAGGACGCGGGCTGCTGTCGATGAGGGATAGAGCGTGGCAAGCAGCGAGATGCCGATGGAGACTACGGAGACTATGACTGCATCGATGGGGCGCGGGGCGAAGGGCAGCGTGTCGATGGAGTAGACAGAGGCGGAAAGCTTGATGAAGTGATAGTGGCCGCCGGCCCATGCGCCGGCGTATCCGAGAGCGATGCCGATGGCGGTGCCGATGATGCTGATGAGGAAGCCCTGGAGGAGGAAGATGCGGCGGATCTGCGCGGGTTCGACGCCGTAGCTCATCATGACGGCGATGTCGCGGGTCTTCTCCATGACCATCATGGTGAGGGCGATGAGGATGTTGAGCGCGGCGACGATAACGATCAACGTGATGATGATGAAGGTGACGACCTGCTCCTCTTTGAGGGCGCGGAAGAGTTCGCGATTCTGCTCCATCCAGTTGGTGGTCATGAATCCGGGGCCGGCGGCCTGCTCGAGTGCGCGGGCGACTTCGGGAGCGCGATCGGGGTCGTCAATTTTGAAGCTGATGACGGAGAGGAGGTCGGGCTCGTCGAAGAGGGTTTGCGCGTCGGCGAGGCTGAGGAAGCCCATCTGCATGTCGTACTGGTAGAAGCCGGAGTGGAAGATGCCGGCGAGGCGGAAGGGCTGGTACTTGGGGAT
>JBEKRU010000025.1:0-68549 GCA_049518435.1 Occallatibacter sp.
GGTGGAGATTGTTTTGAATCCCCTCGGCGTACCTTCCCGTATGAACGTCGGTCAGATTCTTGAGACGCACCTTGGCTGGGCTGCACATGCACTGGGCGCGAAGATTGCGGCGTTGATCAAGGAAAACACCGATGTGGCGTATGTGCGCGAACTGATGAAGAAAGAGTTCGAAGGCACTGCGACACTGCGGCAGTTGCTTGAGCTGGATGACGAGATGCTGTTGCGCGTGGGCGCAGGCATGAAGCGTGGCATCTGGTTCGGAACCGCGGTGTTCGACGGCGCGCAGGAGAGCGAGATCAAGGCGCTGCTGGCTTCGGCCGGCTTGCCTTCCTCAGGCAAGACTGCGCTCTTCGACGGCATGACGGGCGAGCAGTTCGAGCAGCCGGTAACGGTGGGCTATATCTACATGCTCAAGCTGTCGCACCTGGTCGACGACAAGATTCACGCTCGGTCGATCGGACCGTATTCGCTGATCACGCAGCAGCCCCTGGGCGGCAAGGCGCAATTCGGCGGACAGCGTTTCGGCGAAATGGAAGTGTGGGCACTGGAAGCTTATGGTGCTGCTTACATCCTGCAGGAGTTGCTGACGGCGAAATCGGACGACGTGTATGGCCGTACGAAGATCTACGAGGCCATCGTGAAGGGCGAAGCGGCGATTGAACCGGGCGTTCCTGAATCGTTCAACGTGCTGATTCGCGAATTGCAGTCGTTGTGCCTGGACGTGGAATTGATCAAGCGTGCGGATCTGATTAAGAAGCTCCCCACGCCGGACCTGGCGGCAGTAGCCGATTGAGGCAAGTTATCAGTTGTCAGTTGTCAGTGATCAGTTTGGCGAAGTCGAACTGAAAACTGACAACTGATCTCTGACCACTGTTTTGCGGATCCTTCTTGAGAGCGGCAAACACCGCTTCCCGGGAAGGAAGGATCCTTAAAAAATCCCGGGAAAACCGAGGCCGGCGCCGAAAGGCCCGCCAAGGAGAGGCCCAATGTTCCGTTCAAACCCGTTTGAGCTTACCAGCCCCATCACCGACTTTGACGCAATCCGCATCATGCTGGCATCGCCAGAGAAGATTCGCAGTTGGTCGCATGGCGAGGTAACGAAGCCGGAGACCATCAACTATCGTACCTTCAAGCCGGAGCGCGACGGCTTGTTCTGCGCGCGCATCTTTGGACCGGTTACCGATTGGGAATGTTTGTGCGGCAAGTACAAGCGCATGAAGCACCGCGGCGTGATCTGCGACAAGTGCGGCGTGGAAGTGACGGTGAGCAAGGTGCGCCGCGAACGCATGGGGCACATCGAACTCGCGTCGCCGTGCTCGCACGTGTGGTTCTTCAAGGGCCTCCCGTCGCGCATCGGCCACCTGCTCGACATCTCGCTGCGCGACCTTGAGAGCATTCTCTATTTCGAGTCCTACGTCGTGGTTGATCCGGGCGACGCGCCGGTGAAGGAACGCGAAATCATCAAGGACGAAGCCAAGTTCCGCGAACTCGATCAGCAGTTCCGTCCCTCGGGCTTCAAGGCCATGATGGGCGCCGAAGCGATCAAGGAACTGCTGAAGCGCGTCCAGATCGAAGAACTCGGCGTCGAGCTGCGCGAGCGCATGAAGACGGAAACGTCTGCGCAGAAGAAGATCAAGTACGCAAAGCGCCTGAAGGTTGTGGAGGCTTTCCGCAAGAGCTCGAACAAGCCGCAGTGGATGATCCTGGATGTGCTGCCCGTGATCCCACCTGAGCTGCGCCCGCTGGTGCCGCTGGATGGTGGACGCTTCGCGACATCCGATCTGAACGATCTTTATCGCCGTGTCATCAACCGCAACAACCGGTTGAAGAAGCTGATGGATCTACACGCGCCTGAAGTGATTGTGCGCAACGAAAAGCGCATGCTGCAGGAAGCCGTGGACGCGCTGTTCGACAACGGTCGCCGTGGCCGCGTGCTGCGTGGCGCGAACAACCGCCCGTTGAAGTCGCTCTCCGATACGTTGAAGGGCAAGCAGGGCCGTTTCCGTCAGAACCTGCTCGGCAAGCGCGTAGACTACTCTGGCCGTTCCGTGATCGTTGTCGGTCCGGACCTGAAGCTGCACCAGTGCGGACTTCCCAAGAAGATGGCGCTCGAGCTCTTCAAGCCGTTTATCTATCATCGCCTGGAGCAGACGGGCCACTGCACCACCATCAAGCAAGCCAAGGAGATGGTCGAGATGCAGGAAGCCGTGGTGTGGGACATCCTTGAAGAGGTCATCAAGGACCACCCCGTGCTGCTGAACCGCGCACCTACGCTTCACCGCCTTGGCATCCAGGCGTTCGAGCCGGTGCTGGTTGAAGGCAAGGCGATCAAGATTCACCCGCTGGTTTGCACGGCGTTCAACGCCGACTTCGACGGCGATCAGATGGCAGTGCACATTCCGCTGTCGCCTGAGGCGCAGATTGAAGCAAGTGTGCTGATGCTCGCGTCGCACAACATTCTTTCGCCCGCCAGCGGCCAACCTATCACTGTCCCTACCCAGGACATGGTGCTCGGACTCTATTACCTGACCAAGGCCAAGAAGGGTGGCAAGGGCGAAGGCCGCGTGTTCGCGAACACGGAAGAGATCCTGATGGCGCTCGAAGCGAAGGAAGTGGAGACACTTTCACCGATTCGTTTGCGCTACACGGGCAAGGTTCTCGACATGACCACTGCCTATGACGACCAGGATCTGACGCACACTGAGCCGGTCGACTTCAACAAGGAATACATCTCGACGACGGTGGGACGTGTGATTCTGAACGACGCACTTCCCGCAGGCATGCCGTTCGTCAACGGATTGCTGAAGAAGAAGGGCATTGGGCAGCTGGTGAATTATTGCAACCAGAACCTGGGCCTTGAAGTTACGGTGGGCATGCTGGACCGCATCAAGTCGCTTGGATTCAATTACGCGACGAAGTCCGGCCTGTCGGTTGGGCTTGACGACATGGTGATTCCTGCCAGCAAATACACCACGGTCGACGATGCCGACAAGAAGGTGATCGAAGTCCAGAAGCAGTACATGGACGGCGCAATCACGAACGGCGAGCGTTCGAACAAGGTGATCCAGATGTGGTCGGCGGTTACCGATAAGGTTGCCGACGAGATGTTCGGGAACATGAAGCGCGCGGACGACGAAGGCGCCTTCAACCCGATCTACATCATGGCTGACTCCGGTGCTCGTGGATCGAAGCAGCAGATTCGTCAGCTCTCGGGTATGCGCGGATTGATGGCCAAGCCTTCCGGTGAGGTTATTGAAACGCCCATCACGGCAAACTTCCGTGAAGGACTGACCGTGCTGGAATACTTCATCTCGACGCACGGCGCACGTAAGGGCCTGGCCGACACGGCGCTGAAGACGGCTGACTCGGGCTACCTGACCCGCCGCCTCGTCGATGTGGCACAGGACGTCATCGTCACCGAGTACGATTGCGGCACGGTGGAAGGCATCTACGTCGGCGCGATCGTTGAATCCGGCGAAATCATCGAGCCGCTGCGCGACCGCATCATTGGCCGCGTCACCCTCGAGCGGATCAAGGACTACGACGGCAACATCGTGGTCGATGTGAACCAGGGCATCGATGAAGACAGCGCTTCCGCTATTCAGGGCGCGGGCGTTGAAAAGGTGAAGATTCGCTCGGTGCTTACTTGCGAATCCCGGCGCGGTGTTTGCGCTCTCTGCTACGGACGTAACCTGGGTTCCGGCCGGATGGTCGAGCTCGGTGAAACCTGCGGCGTTATCGCGGCACAGTCCATCGGCGAGCCGGGCACGCAGTTGACCATGCGTACCTTCCACGTCGGCGGCACGGCTAGCCGTGTGCAGGACAAGTCGCGCCTCGATGCCAAGAACAATGGCTTCGTTCGTTTCATCAACCTCAACACCGTCGAGAGCAAGGACGGCGCACTGGTTTCCATGAACCGCTCAGGTTCGATTGCGGTCATCGACGAGCGCGGCCGTGAGAAGGAGCGCTACCAGGTTGTCTATGGCGCGCGCCTGAAGGTGAAGGACGGCCAGCACGTAAAGCTTGGCGAGCAGTTGGCCGAGTGGGATCCGTACACGTACGCCATTCTCACTGAAATCGGCGGCGCTGTTACATTCAAGGATCTGCAGGAAGGCATCACGCTCAACGAAGAAGTCGATGAAGTTACCGGCCTCTCGCGTTGGGTGGTTGCTGATGCTCCTGACGAAAAGCGGCAGCCGGCGTTTGTCATCAAGAATGCCAAGGGAACCAAGCGTTATCTGTTGCCCCGCGGCGCTCACCTTATGGTTCAGGATGGCGACGAAGTGGGACCAGGCGACGTGCTCGCAAAAATCCCGAAAGAGTCCACACGCACGAAGGACATCACAGGCGGTCTGCCCCGTGTGGTGGAGCTGTTCGAAGCGCGCAAACCGCGTGAGACGGCCATCATCAGC
The DNA here is from genome assembly GCA_049518435.1 of Occallatibacter sp. Classification (GTDB taxonomy): domain Bacteria; phylum Acidobacteriota; class Terriglobia; order Terriglobales; family Acidobacteriaceae; genus Telmatobacter. Next base: position 4,413 of record JBEKRU010000025.1, read on the forward strand.
GAGATCGACGGCGTGGTTCGCTTTGGTGAAGTTGCCAAGGGACAGCGCAAAATCTACGTGACTGCGGATAACGGCGACGAGAAGGAATACTCGGTACCGCGTGGCATTCACGTCAATGTCCAGGAAGGCGAGCGTCTGCGTGCAGGCGATCCGCTGATGGACGGTCCTCTGAACCCGCACGACATTCTTGCCGTGCTGGGCGAAAAGGAACTGCAGGGCTACCTGGTGAACGAAATCCAGGAAGTCTATCGTCTGCAGGGCGTGGCCATCAGCGACAAGCACATCGAAGTGATTGTTCGCCAGATGCTGCGCTGGGTCAGGATCGATGAAGTGGGCGACACCAACTTCCTGCTCGAACAGCAGGTTGACCGCTTCCGCTTCCGCGAAGAGAACGAGCGGGTGCTCGCTCTCGGTGGCCGTCCTTCCATCGGACGTCCGCTCCTGCTGGGCATCACCAAGGCATCGCTCTCCACCGACAGCTTTATTTCGGCTGCCAGCTTCCAGGAGACGACCCGCGTTCTTACCGAAGCCAGCATCAACGGCGCGATTGATAACCTGCGCGGATTGAAGGAGAACGTGATCGTGGGACGCTTGATTCCCGCGGGCACGGGCCTTGAATACTACCGCAACGTGCAGCTCTCTCCGGAACTCGAAGAAGCAGCAGCGCGTGTGCAGCAGGAAGTCACCGCGGAGATCGAAGCGGCGGAGCGCGAACTGGAGCTTATGCGCCAGGAAGGCGAAGCCGAGGAGATGGCCGCGGAATAAGAACAGTTGTCAATTGTCAGTGATCAGACAGGGGCCCGGCGAAAGCTGGGCCTCTCCGTTTTGCTCATCCTCATGCTCAAACTTTAGCCTCGGGAGCCGAATTCCGGTCGCTGGCCGGCGTTTGTGCGAGATCGCGTTTTATGTTTTTTGTTTTATACATGGCATCGTCAGCGGCGCTCAGGAGGCCATCCTTGGTTGTGGCATCATCAGGGTAAAGTGCGAAACCCACACTGGCCGCCGGATGGAGGGTGTCGCCTTCTACTGCAAGCGGGTCGTCGAAGCAGCGCTCAAGGCGCAGAGCAATTTCCTCGACGTCGGCGCGGCTGCGGACGACCGGAACCAGAACCGCAAATTCATCACCGCCAAGGCGGGCGAGCGTATCGACGGAACGGAGCTGTCGCTTCATGCGAAGCGCCATTTCCTGCAGGTAAAGGTCTCCAATCCGATGTCCGAATTGGTCGTTCACCTTCTTAAAGTCATCGAGATCGATATAGATCAGTCCGAAGATGCTGCCCTGCTGGCAGGCTTCTTCGATCTGTGCATCGAGGCGGTTGTCGAGGGAGAAGCGGTTCTGGATGTCGGTGAGCAGGTCGAACTCGGAGCGGTGGACCAGATCGGAGTAGAGCCGGCGCGTTTCAATGGCCAGAGCGGCAAGCCCGACGGCGACGGCGAGGGACTCGGTTTCGATGGTACGGGGCCTGGTCAAAGGATCGAAGGCGGCAAAGACTTCGCCAAGCGCGGGACCGGAACGGGCGGGGATTTCCTGGCGGACCACGCGCATGCCGGAGAGATCTTTCGGGCAGTTTCCGATCCGCGCGCCATCGGCGATCTGGCACCAGCAGGGGCCGCCTTTGAGCTTGAAGGAGACGAGTTCGGTGATCTGTTCAATGATTTCGGCCAACGGACGCGAACCATTGATGTCCTCAAGGATGCGTCCGCGCCGGCGCTCGATGTAGGCGGATGCGGCGGTATTTTGCCGGGCTCTATGCTCAACGAGCCAGGCTCTTGTGCCGACCGCCAGAAACCCAAACAGCAGAAGCCCGACCAGGATGCCCAGGTTGCGCACGCTGAGCAGTGGGGGGCTGGCGATCACGGCTATGTCGTCAAAGGAGCGCAGGAGGATATTGAACGGAACTTTCCCATCGAACGGGTTGGAATCAGAGAGTATGCAGATGCCGGTGACACGGACTTTGGAGCCCAGCGGCACACGCTTCATGGGGGGACCATCCGTCCGAACGCCAGTGCGAATGATCGCGGCAAAGAGCTTGTCGTCCGCACGCAGAACATACTCGTCCTGGGAACCATCTTCAACTTCCGTGACGACCTGGCCCTCGATGGAGACCAGATCGAAGAGTTGGGTGCTTGAGGTGAGCTTCGTCCAGGTAGATGGCTGGGGTGGAATAGGGGCATGGACCCCGGTGTCGTTGATTTCTGCGCGCGTCAAGGCCAGGAAGCCATCGTGTACGTCGGGAAATCCGATTGCATCGGCAACATCGCCGATTGCCATGGGGATGCGAGTGCGCGACGTAATCCAGATGCTCTTGGGGCCGTCCTGCATTGCAAGGGCCGAACCCGGCTGGTAGTAGGTAATGGTCCCATGTACACGGACCCTGCCGGTGAGATCGCGCACATGATAACTGCCGATGATGTCGCCCATGGGCGTGATCGGAATTGACCAGGGATCGGCGCCTGCGCGCTTCAGCAGCTTGATACTGGCGATGGACGGTACGTAGAGCTGGACCCCAGTCGGTTGATTCTTTCCATCCATCCTTCCCGCCTCAACCCCGATGACCTCGATCTCCGCATCGAGCAGTTTCTTCAGGCTGGAGTCGTCTCCGCCGCTGATAAGGAGTTCCATATAGCCGCCTTCGGTTAGCAACTGTATTCGACTTGTATCGACCGGGCTATTCATTCCTACGTCTACTGCACGCACCACTCCGTTGACGCTGACCATAAGGCAGTCGTACCGAAAGCGTATGAGATCGTCGAAGGTGGTGGGAACGGGTTTGGGTAAATCGCCGTGGCTGAGCACGGTCACGTTGTTGCTGCGTGCATCGGGGCGAAAGTCGCCCATCGTTGTACCCTGAACGAGCACAAGGTCCCCCAGGATCATCTTCCCGTTGACCGGGCCCTTCACAAAGATGGCTTCGGTTCCGTCCTGTACAAACAGGTTTCCGTCGTCCTTGTTATAGGAGGTCACCGTTCCCCGGAAGGAGACAGGAAGCCCTTTGGCGGCTTCGGCGCTCGTCAGCGCATGGATGGCATGGAGGGTGGTGAGCGGGACGGCTGGCGCTTGCCCGGCCAATGTCACAATTGCCGGCATCGCCGTGAGCATGAAAACCGCTCTCAAGACAATGGCGAACGTGAAGATCGGTTTGGTCATCCTTCGTTCCCGACCAAGCGGGCGTCAAATAGTCTGGTCCCGTTCTTCCCTATCGGCAAATGAGCGGCCCCTATCACCCGCATTGCCATAGCTTATCCACTTTGCTGCGTGAAGTATGCATCGAAGGGAACAATCTTTGGTCTCGAGAGCGTGGAGTGTGGAGAAGCCAGAGAATGCAGGCCAAATCTTCAGGGCCGGGATTGCGCATGTGCGGCTTGGTCCAGCATCTCCCGAATGCGGCGTTTGCTGTTCTTGGCCGCGTACATGGCATCGTCGGCGGCACTCAACAGGCCATCCTTTGTGGTGGCGTCCTCAGGGTAGAGGGCCAAACCGACGCTGGCCGCCGGATGGAGGGTGACGCCTTCCACTGGAAGTGGTTCATCGAAGCAGCGCTCAAGACGCAAGGCAATCTCATTGACATCGGCGCGGGTGTGCACCAGTGGAACCAGAACGGCGAATTCATCGCCGCCGAGGCGCGCCAGCATATCGACCGAACGAAGCTGTCGTTTCATGCGAATGGCCACTTGCTGCAGATACAGGTCTCCGATCCTGTGTCCCAGCAGATCATTGACCTTCTTGAAGTTATCGAGGTCGATATAGATAAGTCCGAAGATGCCGCCTTCCTGGTAGGCTTGTTCGATCTGCGCATCCATGCGCTTGTCAAGGGAGAAGCGGTTATGGATGTCTGTGAGCAGATCAAACTCTGAGCGACGGATAAGGTCGGAGTAGAGTCGGCGCGTTTCAATCGCCAGGGCGGCGAGCCCCACTGCTGAGGCGAGAGACTCGGATTCGACAGTGCGGGGCCTGGTCAAAGGATCGAAGGCGGCAAAGACTTCGCCAAGGGCGGGACCGGAACGGGCGGGAATTTCCTGGCGGACCACGCGCATGCGGGAGAGATCTTTCGGGAAGTTTCCGAGCCGCGCGCCTCCGGCAATCTGGCACCAGCACGGAGCGCCTTTGAGGCGGAAGGAGACCAGTTCCGTGATCTGTTCGACGATTTCGGTGAGGGGACGGGCGCCGTTGATGTCTTCAAGGATGCGGCCGCGCCTCCGCTCGATGTAGGCGGATGTGGCAGTGTGTTGCCGTGCACTGCGCTCTACGAACCATGCTCTTGTGCCCACGGCCAGCAGAACGAACAGCAAAAGTCCGACGAGAATGCCGAGGTTGCGCACAGTGAGCAGCGAAGGGTTGGCAAGGACGGCAATATCGTCGAAATTGCGCAGCAATATGTTGAATGGGACTTCTTCACCAGGGTTCACCGTATTTGCATCCACAATTACGCAAATGCCGGCTACGCGCACTGTTGAGCCAAGTGGAATGTCCCGCATGGGCGGTACCGCGGCGGAGGCGGGCGGGTGACGGTAGATTGCGGTAAACAGGCGATCGTCGGTGGCCAGCACGTACTCGTCCTGCGAGGCTTCCCGAATCTTGGTAACCACCGTGCCCTCAATGGAGACCAGATCGTACATGTGACCGTCAGGCGAGTTGCTGCTCCAGAAGCCCAACTGATGCCAGGTAGCCGGTTGCGGGGCAATGGGACGGAAGAGGTGGCTGTCCAGAATTTCGCCATCGGTCAGAGTCAGCAGCCGTTCGTGGGACTCCGGAAATCCGGTCGCGTCAGCCAGGTCGCCAATCTGCAGGGGTTCATGTGTGTGGACTGCAATCCACATGCTTTTGGCGCCATCCTGAAGCACAATGGCTGACCCGGGCTGGTAATAAGTGATGGTTCCATGAACCCGCACCCTGGGGGTGAGATCGTTTTCATGATAGACGGCAAGAATCTGGTCCATTGGAGTGACGGGCAGGGACCATGGGCCGGTGCTCGATCGCTTGAGAACGTGAATGTTCGTCAGGGAGGGAACGTAGAGTACGATCCCGGTCTGCTGCATTTTATCGTCGAATTTCCCAGCTGCTGCCCCGGTGATTTCAACCTCGGCGTCGAGAAGGCCCTTCAATGCGTCCGGGTCGTGGCTATCGAGATTCGCCTCGAAGTGGCCGCCCTCTGTCACCAACTGGAGGCGTGAGCTGACGATCGGGGCATTGCCCGCACCGGCCACCACAAGATCCACTGCGCGAACAAATGCATGCACAGTGACGATCAAGGAGTCATCCTCGGCACGAATCAACTGGTCAAAGGTGGCTGGCAGGGATTTGGGGGGAGCACCGTGACGAAGCAGGGTTAAACGGTTGCCGACGATCAGGGGTCTGAAACTTGCCCGCGTGATTCCCTGAACCAGGATGCGATCTCCAGGCGACAATTGCGTGCCTGTAGGCGGCCGCACAAAGATGGCGTCGCTTCCATCCTGAACAAACAGAAGATTCTCGTACCCCCGGCAATAACCAACTGTGGCTTCGAAGTCCACGGAAAAGCCCTGGCTTGCTTCGGCATTCGACAAGGCGTGGATGGTGTGGAGGCTGGTGAGTGGGGCAGCCGGCGCCGCCCCGGCCACTGTAACCAATGCCAGCGTCGCCGTGAGCGAGCAAACCGCTCTGCGGAACAGGCCGAATGTGAAGATCGGTTCATTCATCCTGAAATCCTGGCCAGCCTTGTGTCGATGGGCCGGGTCGCGTTGTCTATTATCGGCAAAGTTCGGCTATTTGATAAGCAGTATACGAATTAGCGTAATTCCTTCGTCGCTCGGGGTCTGCTTTGAATTGACCAACGGTGCGGTCAGAAGGCCTGAAGTTGGGCGCGAAGTATCAGGGAGGGAGAATCGCGCCTGGATGAATTCTGTCAGGCCAGGTCCTTGGGAACGAGGCCAGTGGGAAGGCCCCCGGCCCGTGTCCCTGCCGCGCGTTTGGTGTGCTTTGCAACATACATGGCGGCATCGGAGGCGCTGATCAGGCTGTCGCGGGTGGCGCCATCCTCGGGATAAATGGCAAGTCCAACGCTCGCCGAACCATGCAGCGTGTATCCGTCCACCGTAAACGGATCGTCGAAGCATCTTTCCAGCCGAACGGAGACTTCTTCCACAACCGCCCGGCTCCGGACTATGGCCACCACCGCGGCAAATTCATCGCCGCCCAGGCGAGCCAGCATGTCGTGGGCGCGAAGCTGGCGCTTCATGCGGGCGGCCACCTCCTGAAGGTACAGGTCTCCCACACGGTGGCCATAGAGGTCGTTGACCTGCTTGAACTCATCCAGGTCGATGTAAACGAGGCCGAAGATGCCCGCTTTCTCGCGCGCCTCCTCAATGAGGGCGTCGATATGCTTTTCCAGCGAGAAACGATTGTGGATGTCGGTGAGCAGGTCGAATTCCGAGCGGTGGCGCAGATCGGTGTAAAGGCGGCGTGTCTCGATCGCCAGGGTGGCCAGGCGAGCTCCGACGCCGAGCGCCGCAAGCTCCGCATCGTCCGCAACGGACCCCGGAGGGAAGCCGACAAAGAGTGTGCCGAGGGGTGGACCGGTGCGCGCGGGAATCGACTCTCTTACGACGCGCAGGGTTTCCGGTGCAGTGGGTGAATGGCCTAATCGCGCGCCATCCGTGATTTCGCACCAGCAGCCAGCGCCATCCAGGCGGAACGATACCAATGCGGTGATGGCCTCGAGAATTTCGGCAAGGGGTTTTGATCCGTTGATGTCCTCGAGGATGTTGCTGCGCCGCTGCTCGAGTTGAGCCATTCGCCTCTCCAGGTCGGCCTGGGCCTCAATGCCTATTGACAGGGCCGCCGTCTGGCGGCGCACTTTGCTGTTCAGGGTTACTCCCCAGAAGACCGACGCCAGGACCACGATCAGGAGCACGCTGACAATGCGGATGAGGTTTGATGTGTTGAGCCAGGATGGCTCGGCGATCACCGTAACGTCATCCGGCGAGCGCATAAGGATCGTGAATGGCACCTGCGCATTGAACGGGTTCGAATCGTCAAGCATGCAAATGCCGCTGACGCGAATTGTGGACCCGAGCCGGATCTGCTTCAATGGCTGCGGCGCGATGCGACCGGGCGCCACCACCGGCGGATGCCTGTAAATTGCGGAAAACATTTGACCGTCGGATTCCAGGACATACTCGTCCTGCGATGCCTCCCGAACTTCGCCGGCCACCTTACCTTCGATCGAAACCAGATCGAAGACATTTTTGCTTGTTGCCAGCTGGCGCCAGGTTGCCGGTTCAGGAGTGACGGGGGCCCGCGTGTGGCTATCCTCGATTGCGCCATTGGTGAGCGTCAGAAATCCGTCATGGAGCCCCGGGAAGCCGGTTACGTCCGCCAGGTCGCCAACCTGGACAGGGGCGATGCTGCGGGTCTGGATCCAAAGACTCTTTGCTCCGTCTTGCAACACGATTGCCGAACCTGGCTGGTAATAGGTGACGGTTCCATGGACCCTGATTCTCTGCGAAAGCACCTGGACGTGGTAGCCGTCCAGGATGCGGTCCATCGGCGTGACGGGAAGGGACAATGGGCTGGCGCCCGCACGCTGAAGGACCTTGATATTGTCGAATGAAGAGACGTGAATAACGATCCCCGTCTGCTGCATCTTGCCATCGAATTTTCCCGATACTGCCCCAGTAATCTCAATCTCGGCGTCCAGTAGACCTTCGAGCCGGCTGGTGTCATCGCTGTCCACGACGGCGTCGATTGTGCCTCCGCCGGTGACCATCTGCAGGACAGTACTGCGCACATCGGAGCTGTAGACCCGGTCGGCGGCGCGAACCCTGGCATGGACGGAAACCAGCATGCAGTCGAACTGGGCGCGTATCAACTCGTCGAATGTGGCGGGGCTCGCTTTGGGGACCGTACCGTGATGGAGAAGGGTGATGGTTGCGCCTTTGATGAAGGGGCGGAAGCTTGGCTCCGTTGTTCCACGGATGAGGATTCGGTCGCCGGGGACGAGGGTATACACCATGGACGGCTGAATATAGATACCTGCGTTTCCATCCTGGACGAAGAGAGTCCCCTCATAGCTGCGGTAATAGGTGACGGTGGCTTCAAACGTCACGGGAAGGTGCTGCGCGGCATCGGCGTTGGTAAGGGCATGAATCTGCTGGAGGGTGCCGAGCGGCTTCTCCGCCGCAACCACCGAAGCCCAACAAAACAGTGCGACAAGGGCGATGATTGCTGCTCGAACGCCCGCGGATGCGGGAATCCGGCATCTCATCGCGACAGATCGTGCCTTGCAGTGTTGCGACATGGAATCCCTGAATTGATCTATCGGCCAAAAGGTCCATTTGAGTCAATTAGTTAAACTCAAACAGCCACCCAGCCTGAGTACACCGTAAAGTGCGTGAAATGTGCGTTCCCATCTTACTCTCACATGAATCTGATCTAATAGCGCTTTTGGCACAGGCGAAGGAGTCCTGGCTGATTACAAAAAGAGGTTGGCCTGCCGTTCATCCAATTTTCGAATCCGCTTTGGAACGTCAACACGACTCGACGAATGGAAGGCAAGCTGGGTGGAGACCCAAACATGCACGTGAGAGCTGAAGATTCTGGAGAGATTCCAATGATTCCGCACAGCGGAACCCAGACGCTGCCGACGCGCAGCATTCGCGTGATCGGGGTTCCACTGGACATGGGCGCCAGCCGCCGTGGGGTGGACATGGGTCCTTCCGCGATGCGTGTCGCTGGCCTGGAGGCGCGCCTCGAGGCACTGGGGCACCAGGTGACCGACGGCGGCAACATCCGTGTTGAGATTGCCGAAACCCGCAATTCCGGCGACAAAAGCGCCCGCTACCTGACGGAGATTGCAGAAACCTGCACGCGCACCGCGGAGGCCGTGGTGAAAACGCTGGAGGAGGGAATGACGCCGCTGGTTCTGGGCGGGGACCACTCGCTGGCCGCAGGGTCGGTCTCGGGAGTGGCGCATTTTTATCGCCGCCGGGGGCAGAAGGTCGGCGTCATCTGGATCGACGCGCATTCCGACATCAATACGCCTGAGACTTCCCCTTCGGGGAACGTGCACGGGATGCCGCTGGCCGCACTGCTGGGATTGGGACCGGAACTGCTGGGGAACATTTTTGGCTACTCACCCAAAATCGCTGCGGAGAACACCGTCCTGATCGGGGTGCGGGATATCGATGCGGCGGAGCGGGAGAACATTCGCCGGGCCGGTGTTGCGGAGGTCTACACCATGCGCGATATCGACGAACGCGGGATGCGCACAGTGATGGAAGAGGCGCTGCGGGCTGCGGGTCGAGGAACGGCGGGGTATCACGTGTCCCTGGATATGGACTGGATTGACCCGGAAGACGCGCCGGGAGTGGGCACGCCGGTGCGCGGCGGGGCGACCTATCGCGAAGCGCATTTGGCTATGGAGATCATCGCCGATCATGGCCGTCTGCTCAGCTTTGAAATTGTTGAAGTGAACCCGGTGATCGACGAGCATAATCGGACGGCGGACCTGGCCGTGGAACTGGCTTGCTCGGCGTTTGGGAAGAAGATCCTGTGAGGGGTTCTACACTGAATTAGACCTTTATTGGCTTTACGAAAGCGGGAATCTGATAGGAAATGGCAAAAAAACTGCGGGTGGGAATTCTGTTTGGCGGGCGAAGCGGCGAGCATGAAGTTTCGCTGCTATCGGCTGCTTCGGTATTGAAGGCGATCGATCGGAAGAAATTCGACGTGGTCCCCATCGGGATCACCAAAGATGGTCACTGGCTGGCGGCCGGGGATGCGCAGAACCTACTGCAAGGTGACCAGAGCAGCATCGCCCGGCGGCTGCGGGCAGGCGATCCGGACACGACCCCAGGGGCGAAGCTGCTGCAGGAAGGGATTCCGACGCTGCTGGCGCCGGAGCCTGCCGGTAGAGGGGCCGCTCTGACTGCAGGGGTCACCCGGCCGGCTGCAGCGAATCTCGACGTGGTGTTTCCTGTGCTCCACGGAACGTTTGGCGAGGATGGCACCATCCAGGGGCTGTTTGAATTGGCGGGAATTGCTTACGTCGGCTCGGGGGTACTGGGCTCCGCGGCTGGAATGGATAAGGACGTGATGAAGCGCCTGTTCGCCAACGCGCGGCTGCCGATCGTCAAGCACGTCACCCTGCTGCGGGCAGAGTGGGAGAAGACGCCGCGCAAGGCCATTGCCAGCGTAGAGGCGGCGTTGAAATACCCCGTGTTTGTGAAGCCGGCTAATCTGGGGTCCTCGGTTGGAATCAGCAAGGCGCATGACCGGAAGGAACTGGGGCCGGCGCTCACCGAGGCGGCAAAGTATGATCGGAAACTGATTGTGGAACAGGGAGTCGGCGGCAAAACGGCCAAGGCGCGCGAGTTGGAAGTCGCGGTACTGGGCAACGACGACCCCAATGCCACCGTGGTCGGCGAGATTGTCCCCGGCAAGGAGTTTTACGACTACGGGGCGAAATACCTCTCTGAGGGCTCGGTGCCGGTGATTCCGGCAAAGTTGACCCGTGCGGAGACGAAGCGGATTCGAGAGATGGCGGTGGCGGCGTTCCGGGCGTGCGACCTGTCCGGCCTGGCGCGCGTGGATTTCCTGATGGAGCCGGATGGCAAAAAGCGCATCTACCTGAATGAGGTAAATACCATGCCGGGGTTCACCCAGATCAGCATGTATCCGAAGTTGTGGGAAGCAACCGGCCTGCCGTATACCGAGTTGCTGACGCGGCTGATTGAACTGGGCCTCGAGCGGCACGAAGAAAAGAAGCGGACGATTTACAGCAGGGAATGAAAACAGTTCTTAGTTCTGAGTTCTTAGTTCGCAGTTTCGCCGGCGGAATGGCGGCCGGGTGCTAACCTTGGGAACTGAACCCGCGTCGCCGGTGTCTAACCAAGCAGTGAAGTGACCAGCACTACGAACTAAGAACTCTGAACTAAGAACTACGAACTACCTCACCGAGGGACTTTGCAATGACTTTGCTCGACGCTCCCAAGTTTGACGAAGCGCGCTATAAGCGCAACCAGCTCATCCTGTTTAGCTCAGGTGGTTTGCTTGTGGTGCTGTTTGTGGCCTGGTGGCTGGTGGCAGGCAGGCCCGTCGATTGGCCGTGGAACTGGAACAGCCATCTCATGGGGCGATCGACGGTGAACGGGTTCCTGGCTGCAGTGGAAAAGAACGATCTGCCAAAAGCCTACGGAATCTGGACCCACGACAAGGACTGGCAGCAGCATCCGGCACAGCACGGGGTATATCCGTTTTCGCGATTCCAGGGTGATTGGAGCTCGTCGAGCCCGGATAACGAGTATGGCAATATCCAGACCCACAAGATCGTTGCCGCGCGCATGTATGGCAACGTCCTCCTGGTCGCAACGCTCATCAATGGACGCAAGAGCGGGGCGCTGAATCTGGATTACGATCCAAAAACACATCAGCTGAATTTTTCGCCGCCCGGCGTGGAGCTGTATCTAGGGCCATAGGGCTGCGAAGGTAGAGAAATCAGTAGTTTGGCGGGTTTGGCGGCGGGCTGCTCCGTATGATTTTTCAGAGATTGCCAACTCTTGGATGGTCGCCTGGAGATGGTTGGCATCAGAAGAGTCAAGGAGAACACAATGCCCCAGAGCACACACGATCGAGCAGCGGAACTGCACAACCTGGCAGCCCATGCTCATGTTGCCGCTGCCTCCGCCCACGGTAAGGAAGACCATCTGACAGCTCATGAGCTAAGCAAGACGGCTCACGAACACTCTGTCAGCGCGCAAAGGTATTCGGAGCGGTTGGCCGAGGAAGCGAAGGCTCCAAAGATTAGTTAGAGAGGTTCTCGAAGGGGTTGCGCTGGTTTGGCTTCTCCCAAATCTAATGGATTGCCAGCGCGGCCAATGTGGCTTCCAGGCTGGCCGGGTCTTCCACGTTGAACGTCTTCTGACTTCCGTCGATCTGCCGCAAGAGTCCGCACAGAACCTTCCCAGGACCAACTTCAATAAAGACATCCGCGCCGGAACCGATCAGCAATTGCATGCAGTCTACCCAGCGAACTGCCCCGGTGACCTGGCGGATCAGCGCGTCGCGGGCGGCGTCGGATGTGGTCACCATACCTCCCGTCACATTGGCAGCGACCGGAATGCGTGGATCAGCCAGATCCACCGCACCGAGGACCTGCGCGACCTCTTCCTGTGCGGGCTGCATCAGCGCGCAGTGAAACGGAGCACTGACCGGCAGCATGACCGCGCGCCGGGCTCCCTTTGCCTTGGCCAGGGCCGAAGCTCTTTCGACCGCCGCCAGTGCGCCGGAGATCACGGTCTGGTTCGGAGAGTTGAGATTCGCGGCGGCCACGGTCAGGCCAGTTTCGGCCTCTGCCTCACTGCACGCCTCGGTCACCTGTGCCGCATCCAATCCGAGCACGGCGGCCATGGCGCCCTGTCCCGCCGGGACGGCCAACTGCATCGCGCGCCCGCGCGCTTTGACGGCACGTATGGCGTCAACAAAGCTGATGGTTCCCGCGGTCACGTGCGCCGACCACTCGCCGAGTGAATGCCCGGCCGCGAAGGTGGGATGAACGCCATGCTGGGCCAGGACGCGCGCGGCGGCGACGCTGACGGTGAGAATGGCCGGCTGCGTATTTTCCGTCAGCTTCAGGTCTTCTTCGGCGCCATCAAAGATGAGCTTGGCAAGTGAGGAGCCAAGGGCCTCATCGGCTTCGGCAAAGGTCTCGGCGGCTACGGGAAAGGCTTCAGCGAGGCTGCGGCCCATGCCGACGGATTGCGATCCCTGTCCGGGAAAGAGAAAGGCGATTCGAGTGGTCATTCCAGAGAGGATTCTATCCTGTTCATCCGCTTCGTTCATCCCGCATGCCGCTGCAACAGTTCACACCGCGCTGTCAGGGCGAAATCCGGCGAGCTGCATTGAGCGCGCGATTTCAGGATTGCGCATGAAGGTGTTCCAAACCTGGCCGGTGCGCAGGTTCTCAGCCATCAAAACAGAGATTCCCAGATCGATTCCCAGCACGTCGGGGTTGTACCAGTTGGCGGCGGGGTGAAAGGCATCCACGAAGCCGTAGCGGCCCCAGGCTTGCCCCCCCGATTTTGCGCGCATGGCGCGGAGAACGGCGAGGCATTCCGCAGGCAGAAACGCCAACGAACCCGCCGGCGCGCAGGGAACAACAGTTCCGTCAATCATGCCGCGCGAAGGCGGCCCGCCCCACACCGTATAACCGCGAACCGAGTCTGAGGCGGTAATGCCCCAATAGTCCTCGTTGTACCAATTGGGCATCGAGAGACAAAACGCCTTGTGCGCCCGCGTTGCAATGACGGAGTTTTCAAAGTAATTCGCATACGCGTCCCGCTTGCCGCGAAAATCAAACCACGCGTGCGAGTACTGATGCACAAAAATTGGATCTTCCCCGCTTATGTATTCGAGGCCTGCGTAGCGCTGAACCGGCCGCTCAAAGCTCTTCCAGGCTTCTGGTGAAACCGGATGGGTCGGCGAGCCGATGGCGAGCAGATAAATCATCATCAGCTCGCAATAATGATCCCAACGAGAAGGGATAAAGCCGGTCTCCGGATGCCATCCCATGGCGAACGCCGCGCCGCCGTTCAGCATCCACGGCCAGTCCACACGCTCATAGATCTGCTGTGCCAGGGACCGGATTTGCGCATCGTCAAACCATGCGCGTGCGGTAAGAATCCCGCATAGCAGAATGGATGTGTCGATGGGGGAAAGTTCGCACCGTGCCCAGCGTTTTCCGGTCTCAATGTCCGTGAAGTGAAAGAAGAAACCATGCACCTCCGGCAGCGAGTTCAGGTGCCAATCCAGCGTGGTCCGCACCCGCTCGACAATCTCCGCGTGAGGAATGTAGCCACGGCGATCGGCAATCGTAAGCGCGGTGAGGCCGAAGCCGGTGGCGGCGATGCTGGCCATGCGACGACGATCGCGCGCGCCGGTCAGATCGTTGCGGGCGCGGTCGAGAATCTGGCCGGTGGTTGGGCTGCCTTGCTCCCAGAAATACAAGCAGGCTTGCCGTTCCAGATCGTCCAGAAACACCTCGTCTTCGCTGGATGGAGCCCAGGCCTGGACCGGACGGGCGAAACCAAATGGCGCGACAGCGCAGCCGGCAGACAACGCCGTCATTTGTAGCATCCTGCGCCTGTTGATGATCGTCATTGCGCCTCGAGTCTTCCGCCAAGGCGCAGCACCTGCGCAGGTGCCAATAAAAGAAGTTGTGAATTCAAGTTATTACGATTTTACACCGGCGGGAAGACCTGTCGCCGATGACCCCTTATTGATTGAGACGCGACTTGCGCTCAGAGCGGAGGGTCTGGCACCCCGTCATCACAGCCCCTCGTTTACAGAATAAAACGAAAGCTGGTTCTAGTTCCAGCGCTTCTTGTCGTTGGGGTCTTCGTCAATCTGTTTGCCGCTGCCGTCAAAGCGAACCGTTCTACCTTGTGACCGCATGTAGACCTCGAACTTCCTTGCCGCGCGGCGGCGCTTCCAGCGATAGTAGCGGTTACGAAGCCCGTACCACTGCTCGCTGAACCCAAAGGAAATGCCGCGGCGTGGAGCGAACCGGATGAAGAGCATTCCGGCCAGGGCACCGCCAAGCTGCGCAAAGGCGTACATGCGTTGTTCGCCGAAGAGCATGGCGACCGCGATGAGAGCGTAGACGACGGCCATGTAGCGAGCCTTGATGCCGATGGGAAGTGGGAAGAGCATGAACTCCATGTCCCCATAAAGAACGCCGAAGGTAACCACCAGGCCGAATATTCCGCCAAAGCACCCGTAGAGAGGGATCAGTGGAAGCGAAAAACCAAGCGTGCTGCTGACTCCAAAGATAGCCGTGGCGGCGATCGCGGTGCCGAGGACGGAGGCTGCGTAGAGGCCGGCCACCCAACTCGGGCTGTGCATTTGCTCAAGGAATCCTGCCAGGAACCAAAGCGAAAGCAGTTCGAGTGCGGTGCCCAGAATACCGTGGTGGATAAAGCTGTAGGTGAGGGGCTGCCAGAGTGCGCCATGTAAAAATGCGCCGGGGAGAAAGCCAAAGACATCGATAAGCCATTCCGCAGCGGATTGGGAGAGCGCTCCCGTCAGCAGTAACGCGAAGTAGGCGAATAGGTTGGCGAGAATCAGCCGTCGCGTAGTACCGCGAAATGCAGGGAAGGAAATCGGGCTGGCTCCGGACCTGGGCATCGTCTTCCTCAGGGTATACGTTGGATGCGCCGCGTGTCATGCGGTTCGTGGCCGGAGTGTTCGATCCGCGCGTAGATCCCTGGACGCTCCGGTACTGAATTACTAAAGTCACGTCGACTCATTACCTGATATCCGGACCCATGTGACCAAGTACGCGATAGGAACCCTATGCATCCCTGTACGATCAAAAAACAATGCAAACGGTGCTATGACCGAATGCTTGTAAATGGTTAGGTAAACCGGTTTAGCTTTTGCCGAAGTCAGGTTCCGCGCTTGTTCAATTTTATTCAATTTTGAACTCGCGAGTCCTCCGCTCCCTCCAGCCACTTGGCCGGGATCAGCAGACGGAATCAGGTTGCGTCTGAGGGCTTGAAACATGGAACATTCGGACCTCAAAGGCATGCCAACAAGCATCGAAGGATGGTTCTCTTATTCAGGCCAGGCAATTCGGAAAGCTCGTATGAACACCCTGTGTTCGCGAGTTTTTTGATATCGCCGCGAGAACCGGAAAGGAAGATTATGGATTTGAGAAAGCATTTGAAGTTTGCAGTTTGGACCTTTGTCTTTGCGTTCGGGGTAAGCACGGCAGCTGTTGCCAAGGCCGCTCCGCCACCGGGAACGGGACCGATACCGCTACAAAAAACACAACTGCCACCGATGAAAAGCGAGCCGGCTCCCGAAGTCGATCCCAGTTTTGCCATTGCGGGAATTTCGCTTCTCGCGGGAACACTGGTAGTCGTGCGCTCCCGTTTCCGCAAGTAGCCGGAGGCAGGAGAGAACGCATTTCCTGATCGCATTCTGGCGGAGAAAGCCCATTCTCGGCCAGAAGGCTAAAGATATCGATAAGCCATTCCGCAGCGGGCCGCCACAGTGCTTCAGTTAGCAGTAACGCGAAATAGGCGAATATGTTGGCGAGAATCAGCCGTCGCATGATGCCGCGAAATGCGGATTAGGAAATCGGGTAGGATCGGGACTAGGTTATAGTCCTGCTCCGGGTATACGTTGGAATGCGCCGGAGTGTCATGCGATTCGTCGCCGGAGTGGCCGAACCGTGCGTAGCTCGCTGGAGGGTTTCGGTACTGAATTACCAGGGTCACATCGCTTCATTACCTAATACCCAAACTTGTGTGACCAAATGGGCAATAGGAACCCTCTGCATCCCCGTACTATAAGAAAACTACAAACGGTGCCTTGGCCGGATGCTTGCAAGGAATTCGGTAAACCGGTGTAGTTTGTCGAAGTCAAATTCCCCGCTTGTTCAATTTTGAACCCGCGCGTCCTCCGCCCCTTCCGGCCAACTGCGTCGGCATCAGCAGACGGAATCAGGTTGGATTTGATCGCTTGCAACATTGAACATCAGGACCTCAAAGGCATCGCCGCAATCAACATCGAAGGATGGTTCTCTTTCCAAGGTCGACCCAGTTGGAAAGATCGTCTGTACACCCTGTAATCACGGGTGTTTTGAAATCGACGTGAAAATCAGAAAAGGAGATCATGGATCTGAGAAATCATCTAAGATTTGCAGTTTTGACCTTGGTCGTTGCTCTCGTGGCAAGCACGGCGGCTTTTGCAGGACATGGTGGACCACCGCCCCCACCGCCTCCGCCACCGCAGCACGGACCACCGCCGCCACAGCCGGGTAAGCCGGCCCCGGAAGTCGATCCGAGCCTCGCCCTGGCGGGAATCTCGTTTCTCGCTGGGACGCTGGCAGTCGTGCGCTCGCGTTTCCGCAAGTAGCCGGAGTCAGTCAAGAACACAACCCCCGAACACGTTCTGGCCGAGATCTTCCTGTCCTCGGCCAGAATGCGATTATCAACCCGGAAAATGGAGCCTTACAAAATGAGAAATCTTATTAAATACGCATTCTTAACTGCGGTAGTAGCAGGCGGTGCAAGCACAGCGGCGTATGCGGGTGAATGTGGAACCGATCGCGCAGCACTCTGCACGCCTCAACCGGCTCCGGAAGTAGATCCGAGCCTCGCCATTGCGGGAATTTCGCTTCTCGCCGGAACCCTGGTCGTCGTGCGCTCTCGTTTCCGCAAGTAGCTGGAGGCAGCGGAGAAAGTGATTAACAGTTCAGAGACTGGAGCAAAAAATGAAAAACCTTATGAAATACATAGTTTTGACCTTAATCGTGGTATTCGGGGCAAGCGCTGCAGCAAATGCGGCGCCGCTCCCCCCTTGTAAAGACGGCGGCCCTTCTGCTTGCTCAAAGTCGGCTCCCGAGGTGGATCCGGGTTTGGCTGTGGCCGGCATTTCGCTTCTCGGCGGGGCGCTTGTGGTGTTGCGGGCACGGAGACGCAAGTAACGGCGCAGGTGTCAAACGCATATCTAGACGGTGTCCTGCCTGCGAAGATAGTCTCAAAGTCAGGACACCTTTGAACCCGCCTAGCCATCTTCTGGATCGCCTCTATCTGTTCGCTGCGGTATTGACGGTCAGCTGCATTCTGGTGGCCGTCATTCCTCATGCGGCGCCGCTTCTGGGCCCGGTGGCTTCCTTCGGCATTGTTTCCTATGCAGTGTTCGTGGGGCTTGGCTATTCCAGGTTGAAAGCGGATCGAGAAGAACAGCCGTTCCGCGCCTGGCTCTTGGGCGCACATTTCGTCTGCATCCTTGCGATTTGTCTTGGCAATTTCGCGGCACTGCATGGATACGGTCCTGTCTTGGATTCCGCTGCAGGGCAGTTTGCCGCACGCGCTACGCTTCTGTCGGGAATTGCGCTGCTGGCTCTCGCCTGCCTTCCCCTCCGTGCCTGGTTCTCCATGCTGCGCAACACCAGCCCCTTGTGGCTTTATGCCTCCCTTGCCGGGGCATTGGCGTGGGGACTGCGGTATCCGTCCCAGGCGCTTTGGGATGCATCCAGCACAGGGATAATCGGGGCTCTGCAGACGCTCACCTTTCGTTCCGCTTACTCGGTGCTGCGCCTCCTTTTGCCTGACCTCATCGTCGATCCGGCAACCTTCACCCTTGGCACTCCGCGGTTCCTGGTCTACATCGCGAAAGAGTGCTCGGGGATGGAAGGGCTTGGACTGGTGCTGGTATTCACCATTGTGTGGCTCTCCTACTTCCGGAAAGAGAGCCGGTTCCCGCACGCGCTGCTGCTGGTTCCCTGTGCTCTGGTGGTTGTGTGGCTGCTGAATGTAGCGCGAATCATCTCGCTGATCCTCATTGGGAACGCAGGCGCTCCGGATGTGGCCATGGTGGGCTTTCACTCGCAAGCGGGCTGGATCGCGTTCACCGCGGTTGCGCTCGGCTTCTCGATGGCCACTCGAAAAATCGCCTGGGTCCGGAGATATCCGGACGGCGGCGACGGTTTCGAGAGTGGGCCAGCGATGGGACAGAGCGCAGCAATTCCGGAAAACGAAAGGGAACTGACGGGCGAGTCGCCGGCTACCGGCGCATATCTCATCCCGTTCCTTGCCATTCTCGCGGCTTCGTTTGTGTCCAAGGCGGCCTCGGGATATTTCGAGTGGCTTTATCCCTTGCGCTTTGTTGCGGCGGCTATCGCCATCTGGTTCAGCCGGGATGAGTTGAAGAAGCTCAACTGGCGATTTGGCTGGCTTGCGCCTTGCACCGGAACAGGCGTCTTCCTGGTGTGGATTGGCTGGACCTGGTGGTCAAAGTCGCCATCGGACAGCACATTGGGCGCTTCGCTTGCCGCGCTCGCGCCCATAAGCCGCTTCACCTGGATCGCATTTCGAATTGCCGCCGCCGCAGTGACAGTGCCCATCGCGGAAGAACTGGCGTTTCGCGGCTATCTGGCCCGGCGCTTGATCAATCGTGAGTTTGCTGCCATTCCCTTCTCCAGCCTTACCCTCGTGTCGATAGGGATATCCTCGCTTGTCTTCGGTCTGTTCCATGGCCGGCAGTGGATGGTCGGTTTGGTCGCCGGCCTGGCATATGCCGCCGTGCTGAAGTGGAAAGGACGTATCGGCGATGCGGTCGTGGCTCACGCCACCAGCAACCTGCTCCTGGCAGCGTGGGTCCTTCTGCGCGGAGACTGGGCGCAGTGGTGAATCTGCCCAAACGACCACGGCCGAGTGGCAGCGTGGTTACGGTGCAGCCGTGGAAGGAACAGCGGCAGGGCTCTGCGACGGAGTCGCGGAGATGTCCGGAACCTGAAGAACAAGGCCAGTGGAGTCGTTCTTCAGCGTGATCGCCATTTCGACAGGGCCGTACCCCTTCAGCGTTTTGTTGTGCACCATAAATGCGGGAAAGCTGCCGGAGGCATCGTCGCCAGACTTTTCCGTATCCGCCGCCCCTCCGACTTTCAGAATGTACTGGCCTTCAAGGACGTAATTCAGGCGAAAGCTGCCGTCCTGTTCGATTTCTGTACCACGAACCTGGGTTTTTGTGTCCGAGTCTTCCAGCGATACCCACCCGGCATTGACAGCGTGGCTATCGGTTTTGGCCACCACAGATCCTGAGATCGTATGCAGGTTGTCAATTGGAAACACGACGTCAACCCCGCCCACATCGTCTCCAGACCCGACCTCCACCGGCTTGACGTCTTTCTCGTGCAGAGCGCCTCCCGAGTACACCATCAGCATGTCCCCCATGCTGGAGTGAATTGAGGGCATCGCTCCCAGGCCGACGGCGATCTGCGTCGTTGGCAAAGAGGCCTTGACAGCATACTTCCCGGGCAGCAGCCCGTAGAGGCGATAGCGGCCCTCATCGTCGCTGCTTACGGGAGTCGCGGAGACCGAGCCAAGATCCTTCCATTTGCCGTCCTTGTCCAAGTTCATCAGCATGGGGTTGACACCCGGAGCAGGACTGCCGTCGTCATAACGAACCGTGCCGCTGATCGAGGCGCCGCGCTCCAGCCGGATATCCACCTTGACCGACACATTGGGTTGGACCTCGATCTTTTCAGCGGAAGATTGAACGGTTTTGAAAGCATCGGCCGTGGCTTGGGACCGCTCCGTCATCGAGAGTTGGCTCAGCGGCGACAAGTAACCGGGGAACTGCCCAACGACCCAATAGATTCCCGGAGGAACTTTGTCCATCGAGAATGCGCCGTCCAGTGCGGTAACAGCGGAGAGGTTCGAATTTCCGCCCTTCATCACCGCGGCCATGGCTTTGCCGATGGCTTTCTCGGGGTCGGCCTCCTTTGCCAGCCCGCCGTAATCGAAGACGGTTGCGCCAGCCGGATGCTCGCCGATGAGCTGCACGGTTGCGAACCGGGCCGGCTGGTTGGTATCTCCACAGACCACGTGCCCCGTCACCTGGCCGGTTTGAGATACCTGGCTCACGGGAGCTGACTGTTGTGCAACCGCGGATACAGAAACGGCAATCAAAAGCAGGATGCGCGTGCGCATGGAGGACTCCTGAATAGATGGCGGGAACGGAGTTGACGGCGCACGATGGCCATGCGCAGTCGCACACAGTCTAATCCATCGTGGGAATCGTGACCGTGATGCCGCCGCGGCATGCCAGGGACCCGTATCAATTCGGGAAATTCGCACTGTTTCCTCACCAGGCGGCCGCGCCAGTCGAGGCCGAAGGGGTGACCGCTTGACCTGAGGGCGGTTTCTCCCCAAGAATAGCGATGTTATGCCGCAACGTATTGCCATACTGAAATACGAATTGCCATAAGAAGTGAGGAGCCTGCCATGACGAACTGCCCTGAATGCGACAATGGATTAGATATCGAATTGGACGAAGTGGAAGAAGGCGACAAAGTTACCTGCGAGGAGTGCGGATTCGAGTACGAAGTGGTTGCTGTTGAGCCGCTCGAATTGGCGCGGGTAGACGGCGACCTGATTGATGACGAAGACGAACCATTTGCGGAAGACGAGGAGGAAGAGTGAACTTTAGAGCCGTTCCACGATTTACCTGCCCCTATTGGAGGAGTGCAGGGTGGCTTTGGCTTCCACCCCTCGTACCAACCAGTGGGTGCCCGCCTGTCAGCGGGGGCGCGGGCAAGGAAAAAGCCACTTGGCGTAGCCCTTCCGGGGGAAGATTGTGGAATCGCCGTAGCCGCGCGGGTGCGGTTGCTGGGGTGCTTTTTGCTTTTATGGCTGCCGGCGGGTTGCCGGTTGGTTCGCATGGTGGAGGGGTGGGGATTCAGGAGGCACGGGCGCAGAATCTGGGAATGCGGGTGGTCAGCGGGGTCGTGGTGGATGCGAATTCAGCTTCGTTGCCCGGCGCTACGGTCTTTCTCAAGGATCTGAAAAGCAAGAACATCCGCAGCTTCACCTCCGACGCGCAAGGGAATTACCGATTCACGCAGGTGAATATGGCGCAAGATCATGAGCTGTGGGCGGAAAAGGACGGCAAAAAGAGTCCCGTCAAAACGGTCAGCTCCTGGGATACTCGCAAAGAGTTCGTGCAGGAGCTGAAATTGAAGTAGACGTTCCGCTATTCCTGCTTCAGAATGACGTCGCCGTTCACGGTGTTGATTACCACATGATTTAAGCCGGTGCCCACTTTGCCCTTGGCGCGAATGTACTTGCGCGGGCTGCCAAACGAGTTGTCCCAGTCATCGGTCTCGCGCTGTTCGAGCCCGATGTGGTCGATAATCTCATACGTTCTGGGCGCGTTCCTGGTGTAGGCAAGCGTAATCCTGACGTCCATCGGAAAATCCTTGGGCACCGTCAGCGTCACCGTGCCTCCATGCGAGGTCAGCTCCACATCGCGCTCCTCAGTGGAGGTCCCAACCATGCGCGCCCTTATCTCTCCGCCCATGGTCGAAGCCTTGATCGCGCCTTCCGCGTGGGCAATGTTGATGTCGCCGCCCATGGTCGCGGCGTCCAAAGGCCCCGTGGCGTGGTCGATTGTAATGACACCACCCATCGATTTGACCTTGGCGAATTCAGCCACGTCGCCCACATGAATATTACCGCCCATGGTCGAGAGGTCGGCTCCGTGCGGAGCTTCCTTCACATCGATCTCGCCGCCCATCCTGGCAATCCTGACCGCGCCGGACCTGCCCTGATCGTCCGCGTCGGCACTGAAGAAGTCATTTGAGTGTCCGGAATGCCGGCAGCCCGATAAACCGGAAGAAAGGGCGCCGGCAATCAGGACCAGAAAGATTGCGCTCGCTTTATGGTTCGTCATCGGGCCATCTCCTGTTGGGAAATCGGACGTGAAGCCTGATGCACTCTACGAACGGTCCAGGCGAGAAGTTCCTTCTGAAACCAACTACTCGCGAGATTTGTAGTGGGCTTGCGCCCAACGGATTGCCGGTTTAGCCGTCCAGCTTCTTTGTCACCAGCTCATTCAGCAAAGCGGGGTTGGCCTGCCCTTTTGAGGCCCTCATTACCTGACCCACAAAAAACCCCACCAACGTCGTCTTTCCCGCGCGATACTGCTCAACCTGTTTCGGGTTGGCGGCGATGACTTCGTCGATCATGGTTTCAAGCGCCGAGGCGTCGGTGATCTGCTCAGGTTTCTCGCGCTCGTAAACGGCGGGGAAGTCTTCCCCCTTCTCAAAGGCCGTATCGAATAGCTGTTTCAGTTGCTTTGAGCTGATCTTGCCTTCGTCCAGCAGATCGGCGGCCAGCACAATCCCCGCCATCGAGACCGGCGATTGCTCCTGCTCGAGGCCCAGCGCATTCAGCCTTCCTCCCACCTCGCTCAGCAGCAGATTGGCCACGCGGCGGGGGCTCCGCGCCGTCCGCGCCGCCGCCTCGAACCGGTCGGCAAATTCCCGCGATGACGTCAGCGTCGCCGCGTCCTTCGGGTTCAGCTCATACTCCGCAATCATCCGTGCGCGGCGTGCTTCCGGCAGTTCCGGAAGCTCCGCTCTCTTGCGTTCAAGATATTCGGGCGATACGATCAGCGGCGGCAAATCCGGCTCGGGAAAATAGCGGTAGTCGTGCGCCTGCTCCTTCGACCGCATGGAGTAGGTTCGCCCCTCCGCTGCGTTCCACAGCCGGCTCTCCTGAATCACGTGTCCGCCGGATTCAAGCACCTCCACCTGCCGCTCAATCTCGTATTCAATGGCAGCGCGCACAAAGCGGAAGCTGTTTACGTTTTTCACTTCGGCCTTGGTCCCGAACTGCGGTGCGCCTTTCAGGCGAACACTGACATTGGCGTCGCAACGCAGTGAACCTTCTTCCATGTTGCAATCCGAAACCCGGGTATACAGCAGAATTTCTTTCAGCCGCGTCAGGTATTCAAACGCCTCGTCCGCAGTGCGAATATCCGGTTCGGAGACGATCTCCACCAGCGGCGTCCCGCAGCGGTTCAGGTCAAGATACGTGCGCGTGGCCGAGTCCGCGAAGCCATCGTGGATACTCTTGCCCGCGTCTTCTTCCATGTGCAACCGCGTAATGCCGATGCGTTTCCACCCCAGCGACGAAGACCTGTCGCCGGGGACCCCGGTTTTCGATCCGCCATCCGCCGTCGGCACTTCGATAAATCCGTGCTCGGCCAGCGGCTTGTCGTACTGCGAAATCTGGTAGCCCTTCGGCAGGTCGGGATAGAAGTAGTTCTTACGCGCGAAGATCGACCGCTCCCGCACCTCGCAGCCGATAGCTAACGATGCAAGCGTCGCAAACTCCAGAGCCTTCGCGTTCAGCACCGGAAGCGCGCCGGGCAATCCAAGACACACCGGGCAGATATTTGTATTCGGAGCCGAGCCGAAGTGGTTCGCGCAGCCGCAGAAGGCCTTGGTTTCAGTGAGGAGCTGAACGTGGACCTCGAGGCCGATGACGGGCTCGTACTTACTCAAGACGGAAGGGGCCAAAGCTGCGGGCATAGCTAAATTCTAGCGCGACCCAGCCGAACCCAAACAGTGCTTGCGACCCTGGGCAGCATTTGTCATCATGCGATTACCTTGCGGGGATTCTGGATGAGTTTTCGACAATTGGGAAATGACTACCTTTGGTCAACAGCTGCCGTCGGGCCTGATATAAATCTTGGAGTGGGAGCATTAAACTTCGGTCCGGCTCGGGTTCAATTAGTCGAGTGCTGACAATCTTGTATTTTGATCCTGGCAGAAGCACTACCAACTTAAACGAATCAGCATCTCGGCGCATCATTTGTGATTCGAAGTCTTGCCCCGATTAACAAACTTCCTACCTTGGTGTAAGAGAAATGACTCGATCTTCCCGTTCCGTCGCCTCTCCGCGCGTGGTGAGCATCGCAGATTTCCGAGCCATCGCCGAGCGCCGGGTGCCCAAATCCGTCTTCGATTACCTGGATGGCGGAGCCGAAGGCGAGGTTACCCTCCGCGAAAATTGCCGCGTCTATGACGACGTCACCTTCCGCCCTCGCCATGCGGTCGCATTTGCCAATTGCGGATTTCGCACCCGGGTTCTCGGTTTCGATCTCGCTCTCCCCTTCCTGCTGGCTCCTGTTGGCTATAGCCGACTCATGCACCCAGTGGGCGAAGTGGGTGCAGCTCGCGCCGCCGGCAACGCAGGCACCGCCTACATTCTCTCCACCATATCGGGGCACAGACTCGAAGATGTGAAGGCCGCCTCGACGGGCCCCGTGTTCTATCAGCTGTATCTAATGGGTGGCCGGGGTGCCGCGGAGGCCGCGATTGAACGCGCCCGCGTCGCCGGGTTTTCCGCGCTCGTTGTGACCATCGATACCCCCGTTTCCGGGATCCGCGAGCGCGATTTCCGCAACGGAATGAAGGAACTCGTAAGCGGCGGTCCTTTCGAAAAACTTCCGTATCTTCCGCAGATTCTCTCGCGCCCGGGTTGGCTCGCGAGTTTTCTGTTCGATGGCGGCGTGCCCGCTCTGCCCAACGTCGTTGTGCCGGGCAAAGGTCCCATGCCACTCATCGATGTCGCCGCAGCCCTCGCTGAGTCTACCGTGACCTGGAGCGACCTCGGCTGGATTCGCGAACTGTGGCGCGGGCCCATCGTCGTCAAAGGTGTCCTGACCGCAGACGATGCGCGCCGCGCCGTCGATGAAGGCGCGGCAGCCATTTCTGTCTCCAATCATGGCGGCCGCCAACTCGATTGCGTTCCCGCTTCTTTGCGCGTGTTGCCTGAGGTCGTGAAGGCGGTCCACGGGCAAACCGAAGTCTTCATGGACGGAGGCATTCGCCGCGGTACCGACATCGTCAAGGCCCTTTGCCTCGGAGCCCGCGCCGTACTCTGCGGGCGTGCCTACGCTTATGGCCTCGCCGCCGCCGGAGAAGCCGGGGTCAATCGCGCCATCGAAATTCTGCGCGCCGACCTCGACCGCACTTTAAGACTCCTGGGTTGCGCGTCGGTCGACGAACTTGATCGTTCGTATGTGAATGTTCCACAAAGCTGGGACGCGCACTGATGGCATTGGCGGTTTGAATGCCCCGCAGTAATCGGCCGGCCGCCCATGGTTGGACAAATAGAAGCGCTCGCTCTCTCAACGTCGGCAGATGTTGAGAGGATCGCCTTACTCCGCCGGATCGTCCGCCGTAAACGGCGAGCAGCATGGCTTCTCGCTGGCATGGAAGTTCATCAGCTCCAGCCGAATCCCGTCGGGGTCGTACAGATTGAACTGCCCCTTCCCATCCTTGCCAATCTGCGTGTGCGCATCGTGCTTGCCGCCGAGCCGGTCCCCGTCCCCCAGCGTTTTATAAGCCGCCACAACCGAGTCCTCGCCGATCGACAGGTGATCCAGCACCCCAAGATCATGCTGCGACATGCCGGTCGGAATGCCTGTGCTCGCTCCCACCGGCGTGCTTCCATAGGTCAACATGTACTCCAGCCAGTCGTGGCTGTCCGGCGCCTGCTGGCTCACCCAGTCGGTTCTGGTCTCTACCATGCCGCCAAACCAGTACGGCTTGAATCCCAGCAGATCGCGATAGAACGTGTCCTCGACGGCGCGGCTATGCACCATGAAACCGACGTGAATGATGTGGTGCCCAATGGCCAGCGGAGCGTCCAGAGGCTTCAACTCGGCGGCAGGCTGGACGAATTCCACTTTGTTTCCTTCCGGGTCCTGCACCGCGAACCAGCGGCTCCCATCGGCGCCCCGTGTCACCTGGCCAGGCACTTTCCATGCCTTCGATCCGAGGTAGCGGCGTAGCCTTTCAGCGTCTTCGGTATTCCACGCCGTGTGGTCCAGCCGGTTGATCCCCGCATCGGCGGGCAGCGGCAGTACTTCAATAAACTGCGTGGCGCTCAGAGCGTATTTTACGCCTTTGGGGCTTTCAGGATCAGGCAGTTTCACGGCTCCAATAATTTCGCGGTAGTAGTGATCTGTGGCCGCAGGATCAGACGTATAAACGGCAATGTGGGAGATGCCGGTAATCCTGGGCCGGGTCAGAGGCTTGTCCGGCACCTGGGCGATGATCGTAGAGACTGGGGCGGCAACGGTGAAGGCGGTGAGAAGGGCGGCAGCGAACCTGGAAGACATTTTTGAACCTCGATTGTGCTCGTGGATCAAGATAAATCGATTCACGCCGGGGTGCAAACGCGCGTTCCATTTTCCATGCCGAATCCGCCGCAGCGGGGCTTTACAATCCGCACATGCGTCTAAACCACGTCTTCCCTCTTTTTCAACCCACTGTGCTTTTGCTTGTACTTGGATTTGCCGTCGCAGCTTCAGCCGCATCTGCCGAAAGTCCGTTACCCAAAGCATCCCCTGAAGATCGTGCGCTGGCGCTGGACCTCTTCAAAGAACTGATTGAGATCAACACCACCGACACACCGCTGGGCAATGTGACCACCGCGACCACGGCGATGCAGAAGCGCTTTCTGGATGCGGGCTTTGCGGCCGACGACGTGCACCTGCTCGGTCCTGACCCGCGAAAACAAAATCTCGTCGTCCGCTTCAGAGCTTCGGGAACGCCTAGCGAGAAGCCTGTCCTCTTTCTCTGCCACATGGATGTGGTCGAAGCGCTGCGCTCCGACTGGTCCACCGATCCCTTTCAGTTTGTCGAGAAGGACGGCTACTACTACGGCCGCGGCACGCAGGACATGAAGAACTCCGACGCCGCGCTGGTGGCCACGTTCCTGCGCCTGCACAAGGAGGGGTACAAGCCAAAGCGCGACCTGATTCTCGCGCTCACGGCAGACGAGGAAGGCGGCAAATTCAACGGCGCGGAATGGTTGGTGAAGGAGCATCGCGACCTGGTGGATGCCGCGTATGTCATCAATCCCGACGCGGGCGGCATCGAACTCGACCATGGCCGCGCCGTTGTGGCGGATGTGGAAGCTACGGAGAAGGTCTATTCCGATTTCCAGGTGACGGCCACCAACCGCGGAGGCCATAGCTCGCTGCCCCGCCCGGATAACGCAATCTACGAGCTGACCGCGGCTTTGACCAAGCTCTCCGTCTACCAGTTCCCCTTCGAGATGAACGAGGTGACGCGCACCTACTTCACCAACCTGGCCGCGCAGGAGACCGGGCAGATGGGCGCGGATATCAAGGCGGTTCTGGCCACGCCTCCGGATCTGGTTGCGGCTGCGCGGTTGAGCGCCGAGCCAAGCTTCAACTCCAACTTCCGCACTACGTGCGTTGCCACGCGCCTCATCGCCGGGCACGCAAATAATGCCTTGCCGCAGACAGCCCAGGCCAATGTCAATTGCCGCATCTTTCCCGGCCACTCCCCGGAAGAGATTCGCCACCAATTGATAAGCATCTTTGGCGATGACAATCTATCGGTAAAGTGGGTGTCCGACTCCGGCCATGTTTCCGAGTCCGCGACAGACAGGAAAGCCATGGTGCCCCCTGCGCCGATCAAGGAGGTCTTTGAGCCCCTGACACGCCTGACACAAACCATCTGGCCCGGCATCACGGTTACGCCGGTGATGGAGAACGGCGCCAGCGACTCCATCTATTTTGCGCAGGCCGGCATCCCTTGTTACGGCTACTCGGCAATCGCCCTGGAGCGGGACGACGAGCGCGCGCACGGACGCGATGAGCGGCTGCCGGTAGATTCTTATTGGAAATCGCTGGACTTCTTCTATTCGTTCGCCAAGGATCTAGGTGATGAGTGATAGAAGTCGTCAACCTGCTCATCCATAACAAAGGCAAGACCGGCCACCCCTTTGAGGCGTCTAATCGAATGACGCTGCTGATCGCAAGTCCGGCGTCAGACTGCGACCTCGGCGGAGCCTTGAAGGGAAAAAGTCGAATGGGAAAAACTGTATTTGCGCCATGGATGATTGTCGCCGCGCTTTTGCTGACGGTAAACGGGTTCGCTCAGGATGAGAAGGCCGGCGGGCAGGGTCAGGCCGTGATCACGATTCTTGCCAAACACAACGAAGTGGCTCCAACCGTTCCTCCTCAGGATGTGAGCGTAAAGGTGAACGGGAAAGACTCCGCCCTGACGGGCTGGCAGCCGTTCAAAGGCGCAAACGATTCGCTGGAACTTGTGGTCCTGCTTGACAGCGGTGCGCGCAATATTGGCAGACAACTCGATGAAATCGCGCACTTTATTCAGAACCTGGGTCCGGATACCAAGGTAGCCGTGGGCTACATGCAAAATGGCCGGACGGTTATGGCAGGACCGCTGTCGACCGACCATAAACAGGCGTCGAGCGAACTGCATTTGCCGGCCGGCCCCACCACGAATCCATACTTCAGCATCTCCGATCTGGCCCAGAACTGGCCTTCGCGGGACCGTCGGGCCCGGCGCGAGGTGGTGTTGTTGAGCGATGGCGTTGACCCTGAAAACCGGCGCTTCGATCCGGAAGATCCGTACATGGAAGCAGCCGTGAAAGATTCCGTGAAAGCGGGATTGGTGGTCTTCTCAATTTACTGGCATACCGGATCCGGCGGAGAAGACTCGACCACGGATGGCGGCCAAAGCCTGCTCTCCGAGTTGACCCAGGCAACAGGCGGCATCAGCTATTGGTCGGGATCCGGGAACCCGGTCTCTTTCCAACCGTATTTCGAAGATGTGATGAAGCGGCTGGACAATCAGTACGGGATCGAGTTTAAGGCACGCCTTGACCACAAGCCCGCGGTGGAAACCCTGAAGCTGAAAGTGGAGGGAATCGGGTTGGACGTCACGGCTCCGCAGCAGGTGTACGTCGACCACCCCGGCGGCGAATAAAGGCAGCGGGTGGTGACCGTCGGCCGCTGGTAGCTGAGCCACGCCCCCGCTGCTAAACTAAGACTTCATGATTCTCCCGTTTGTCCGCGAGATTTTTGCGGAGCTGGAGCACTCTTCTGGCTTTGATCGCGTACGAAGGCACTTAAGCCTTGGTGCGGGGCGGAGGCGTGTCTCCGGCCTCACCGCGACAGCACGGGCGCTTTACGTGCCGCTCATGGCGCGGGCCGCCAAGCAGCTGGTCATCGTTGTGGTTGCCGACAATCGAGCCGCCGAGGCCTTGGAGCCAATGCTCAAGGCCGGATGCGAACTCACCGGCGCGGTCGACCCCTCTACCGTTATCCGGCTCCCGGCCCATGATGTCCTCCCTTTCGAGAACCTGTCTCCCCATCCGGATGTGCAGGAGCAGCGCGCCGCCGCGTTGTGGAAGCTGGCTACCGGCGCTGTGTCCATCCTGATTGCCCCGGTCGAAAGCGCTGCTCTCAAGCTCTTCGATCGCGACTATTATGCTGGTCTCGCAGTCACGCTAAAGCGCGGCGAGGAAGTGGATGTAGAAGTGCTCACCGGACACCTGGCCTCGGTCGGCTACACGCAGATGGACCTCGTGGAGATGCCGGGCCAGTTCACGCGCCGCGGCGGAATTCTGGACGTGTACTCACCAGAGTCCGACCGGCCCGTGCGCATCGAGTTCTTCGGCGACGAAATTGAAACCATTCGCAAATTTGATCCCGAAACGCAGCGTTCGCAGTCAGGATTGGATGAAACGCAGTTGCTTCCGCTAACCGAAACTCCGGTGACGGAACAACTTCTCGCAGCTGTACACGGGCGCCTCAACCGCAGGCGTGTCGAGGGCCCCACCACGGACGACGATGAAGAAATGGCCATCGAAATGGCGGCTGCAGGCGGAGTCAGCGTCTTTCCTGGATGGGAGTTCTTCTCCGCGGTCGCCGGCGCGGAAAAGTCTCTGCTGACCTTGATGCCAAAGTGCGTGCTTTTCATGGAAGAGCCGGCTATGGTGCGCAACCAGATTGATCGCTGGTGGAACAAGGTTGAGCAGCGGCATGAGCGGTCGGCCATGGGCTCGCTCATCCGCCCCGAAGACATCTATCTTCGTCCGGAAGTGCTGCAGGCCCGGCTTGAATCGCACATGGGCCTGGATCTCGATCAACTCGGTGTCGTCGACATCCTGGACGAGGACACCACCCTCGGCGAGATTGAGCTGAACACGCGTCCAACGGCCAGGTTCCACGGCTCTATTCCCGCGCTGACAGAGCAGTTGAAGAAGCTGATAGAGGCCGAAACGCGCATCGTCCTCTCCGCCGCGCATCAAGGCGATGTGGAGCGGCTTGCCACCATGCTCCGCGAGTATCAGATCCCTTACCGCCTCGGCAGCCGCAACCCGCATCCTGGCGAAACAGTGCTCGATGAAGGCAGCTATCTGGCGGGCGATTTGCGTGTGCCGGTGATTGTCCGAACCGCACTCGCCGCAGGCGTCAGCTTCGCCGATGCGAACCTTATTATCTTCGGCGCCAACGACCTTTCTGACGATGCGGATGTAACCGCGCGGCCCGAGCCAAAGCGTTCCAAGACCGCTGCCTTTGTTTCCGATTTTCGCGATCTCACCATCGGCGATTACGTGGTGCACGTGGAGCACGGCATCGCGCAATATCAGGGGCTCAAGGAGATTGTTCAGGACGGCCTCTCCGTCGAGTTCATGATCCTCGAGTTCGCCGAGCAGGCCAAGCTCTATGTGCCGCTCACTCGGCTCGATCTGATTCAGAAGTACCGTTCCACCGACGCAGGCCCCGCGCCCGTCCTCAACAGGCTGGGCTCGCAGCAATGGACCAAGACCAAGGCGCGCGTCCGCAAAGCCATGCAGGATATGGCCGGCGAGTTATTGAAGTTATACGCCGAGCGCACCACCGCCCAGGGAGTCGCATTCTCAAAAGATAACGAATTTCAAAAAGAGTTTGAAGACTCCTTCGACTACAACGAGACCGATGACCAGTTATCCGCCATCCGCGCCATCAAGTACGACATGGAATCCACCACTCCCATGGACCGCCTGCTCTGCGGCGACGTCGGCTACGGAAAGACTGAAGTCGCAATGCGGGCGGCGTTCAAAGCGGTGCAGGACGGCAAGCAGGTTGCGGTTCTCACGCCCACTACCATTCTCAGCTTTCAGCATTTTGAGACGTTCAAGAAGCGGTTCTCGCAGTTCCCCATCAACATCGAAATGATCTCGCGCTTCCGCACCGCGAAGGAGCAGAAGGACATTGTAGCCCGTGTCGAAACCGGCAAGATCGACATCCTCATCGGCACGCATCGCCTGCTTTCCAAAGACATCAAGTTTCAGGATCTCGGCCTCCTGGTCGTCGATGAGGAGCAGCGCTTCGGCGTGAAACACAAGGAACGCCTGAAGCAGATGCGGAAGGAAATTGACGTGCTCGCTATGAGCGCCACGCCCATCCCCCGCACGCTGCACATGTCCCTCGTTGGCCTGCGCGACATGAGCGTCATCGAGACCCCGCCCAAAGACCGCATGGCGATTCAAACCGTGGTCGCCAAGTTCGACGAGAAGATTGTCCGCTCCGCCGTGGAGGTCGAACTCGAGCGCGGCGGCCAGGTTTACTTCGTCCACAATCGTGTCGAGTCCATTTACGAAATTGCTGCGCGCATTCAGGAACTTGTTCCCGCCGCGCGCGTCGTCGTAGGTCACGGCCAAATGGGCGAAACCGAACTGGAGCGAGTCATGCTCGCCTTCATGCGCCATGAGTATGACGTACTGGTAGCCACAACCATCATAGAAAACGGCCTCGATATTCCCCTCGCGAACACCATGCTCATCAACCGCGCCGACCGTCACGGGCTCAGCGAGTTATATCAGTTGCGCGGACGCGTCGGCCGCTCAAACCGCCGCGCCTATGCGTACTTACTCATTCCCCCGGAGCAGGAACTCACCGAGATAGCCCGCAGAAGGCTCGCGGCTCTCAAGGAATTTTCCGATCTTGGTGCAGGATTTAAGATAGCCGCGCTCGACCTCGAGTTACGTGGCGCCGGAAACATGCTGGGCGGCGAACAAAGCGGTCACATTGAGGCGGTTGGCTTCGAGTTATACACGTCCATGCTTGAAGCTGCGGTCAAGGAGATGAAGGGCGAAAGCAGCGAGGAGCGGCCGGTTACGCAACTCAACCTGGGGTTGTCGTTGCGTATCGACGAGAGTTATGTGCCCGAGGAAAATCAACGCCTGCGACTCTATAAGAAAATCGCTGGAGCAAACAGTGAAGCTGCGGTCTCTGAAGTCCGCGCTGAGATGGAAGACCGCTACGGCGCGCCGCCCGATGCAACCGTCTATCTTCTAGAAGCGGGCTTGATACGCCTGGAGTGCGAGCGCATGGGCATTGCGCAGATCGATCGCAAACGCGGCGAGTTGCAAATTCGATTTATGGAGAATGCAGCGGTTGACCCGCAACACCTGATGCGGTTGGTTGCAAAGAATGCAAAACGCGGCGCGCAGTTCACGCCGCAGGGCCTGCTGAAATATCCTTTGAGTGCCACGCGTCCGGATGAGGTCTTACTTGAGATTCATGAAGTGCTTGCGAAATTGGCGCCCGTGCCGGTGCATGCATAAACTGATATCCCGCAGATGAAAGGCAATATGAAGAAACTGATTACGGCGATTGCGATTGGAGTTTGTATGTCTTCCGCAATAATTGCGCAGGCTGCGAGCGAGACTTGGAAGCAGCAATTCGAGAAGGTTTCCGATGACTACTTCGACAAGGTCTATTTCCCTTATGCGCCGACCAGCGGCACCCTCGTCGGATATCACCAGTACGACGGGCAGCTGGAGGATTACTCGCGAAAGACGATCGACGCGGAGATCGCGCAACTAAAGGATTTTCAAAATCGGATCGAGGCCATTCACCCCGACCAATCGCCCGCCGATTTTGTCCCGCGCAGCGATCGAGAAATCGTGCTGGGTAACATCCGCTCGACCCTCCTGACCCTCGAAACGATCCGCCCCTGGGAAAAGAACGCTGATAACTACTCAAGCACCTGCGCCAACGGTGCCTTCACGCTGATGGAGCGCAAGTTTGCTTCACCGGATGACCGCCTGCGTTCTCTGGTATCCCGCGAAAAGCAGATGCCCACGCTTCTCGCCGAGGCGCGCTTGAACCTGAAGAATCCGCCGCTCGTGTATACGAAGATCGCCATCGAGCAGCTACCGGACATCATCACCTTCTTCCAGCACGACGTCCCCCTCGCCTTTGCCGACGCCCAGGATCCCGCAGTCAAATCCGAATTTGCGAAGTCGAATTCCGCAGTCATCGCCGCCCTCACCAGCTATCTCGACTGGCTCAAGACCGACCTCCTGTCCCGTTCAAACGGCGACTTCCGCATCGGCGCAGACGCCTTCTCAAAGAAGCTCCAGTACGACGAAATGGTAGACATTCCCCTCGACAAGCTGCTCGAAATTGCCTGGGCCGATATACGCAAGAACCAGGCCCACTTCAAGCAAGTCGCCAGCGAACTTGAGCCCACCAAGTCGCCCGCCGACGTTGTGCAGGAACTCGGCCAGAACCACCCCGCGCCCGATCACCTTCTCGATGCCTTCCGCGCCACATTTGACGGCCTCGTCAGCTTCATCCGCGCCCATCACATCGTCACCATCCCCTCGGATGTC
Source organism: Occallatibacter sp. (assembly GCA_049518435.1). Classification (GTDB taxonomy): domain Bacteria; phylum Acidobacteriota; class Terriglobia; order Terriglobales; family Acidobacteriaceae; genus Telmatobacter. Next base: position 38,205 of record JBEKRU010000025.1, read on the forward strand.
CGTCCCATCGTGGAAGAAACTCCGCCCTTCATGCGCGCCACCACCTTTGCCAGCATGGATACTCCCGGCCCATACGAGACCCATGCCACCGAGGCCTACTTCAACGTCACCCTGCCCGACCCGAAAATGACGCCCGCCGAAGTCGAAGGCTTCATGCATTCATTCAACGTGGGCACGGTCATTTCAACCGCCGTGCACGAGGCCTATCCCGGCCACTATGTTCAGTTCCTCTGGTTGCCCCAGGCGCCAAGCCGTGTGCGCAAGTTGCTCGGCGCCAATACCGATGTGGAAGGTTGGGCGCATTACACCGAGCAGATGATGCTTGACGAAGGCTACGGACAACCAGGCGCCGGGGCAAAAGACGAACGCGAATCAAAATTCCTGCGCCTTGGCCAACTGCAGGATGCATTGCTGCGCAACGCGCGCTTCATCGTCGGCATCGAAATGCACACGGGGAAGATGACCATGGAACAGGCAGAAGAGTTCTTCCAAAAGGAAGGCTACCAATCGAAAGAAACTGCTGTTGTCGAGACCAAACGCGGCACCGGGGATCCCACATATCTCTATTACACGCTGGGCAAACTCGAAATTATGAAGCTCCGCGAGGATTTGAAACGGAAACAAGGTCCGGCTTTCTCACTGCAGCAATTCCACGATAACTTTCTGAAGCAGGGCTTTCCTCCCGTGAAGATTGTTCGGGAAGCTTTGTTAGGAGATAATTCGCCGACGCTGTAAACGAAAAGTAGGGCCTTAACACTAGTCCCACTTAAGAGACAGGGTCGGAACCAAATCAGCCGGGTATCCTTATGAATGATTCCAGAGAACCACTTAATCTGTAGGTTTCGAGCGTAGAAAGGCAAGCGGAATGAGCAAACCAGTTCGGAAGGCAGTATTCCCCGCGGGTGGCCTTGGAACCCGTTTCCTGCCGGCCACCAAGGTAATTCCCAAAGAGATGCTGGCCCTGGTCGACAAGCCGATCATCCAATACGGCGTCGAAGAGGCCATCGCGTCGGGAATCGAGCACATCATCATTGTCACCGGCCGCGGCAAAAGCGCGATGGAAGATCATTTCGACCATAGCTTCGAGTTGGACGCGACTCTAAGAAGCCGCGGCAAGCACGAATTGCTCGCGGTATCGCAGGGCGTGGCCGATCTGGCACGGATCAGCTATGTGCGCCAGAAGCAGCCGCTGGGACTGGGCCATGCGGTGCTTTGCGCCAAGGACCTCGTGGGGGACGAGCCGTTTGCCGTCATCTTGCCTGATGACGTGATTGAGGCCGACGTGCCTTGCCTGAAGCAGATGATCGACGTCTTCAATGAAAAAGGCGGATCAGTGCTGGCCACAATGACAATTGAGGGTCCCGGAATCAGCGCTTATGGGGTGCTGGCCGGCGAACAGGATACTGCAAACGAGCGCATCTACAACTGCACCGGGATGGTGGAGAAGCCCAAATTCGAAGAGGCTCCGTCAAAGCAGGCCATCATCGGCCGGTATGTGCTGACGCCGCGCATTTTTACGCTGCTGGAGGAGACCCAACCCGGAGCCGGTGGCGAAATCCAGTTAACGGACGGAATCAAGGCGCTCTTGAAAGAGGAGAAGGTTTACGGATATACGTTTGAGGGGAAGCGCTTCGATGCTGGCGATAAGTTCGGCATGCTGCAGGCAACGGTCGAGTTTGCGCTCAACCGGAGCGATCTTGGACCGCAATTCCGGGCGTATCTGAAGGGGCTGGCGCTCTAGGTTCGGACGTCGGCCGAACTTCGTTCTGATTGGACAAATTCGGAAAGAGAGAGAAATGACGAGCTTGCAGGGAAGAATTGCGCTTGTTTCGGGGGCCAGCCAGGGGATTGGGCGAGCTTGCGCCCTGGAGCTTGCACGGGCCGGCGCGACCGTGGTGCTTGCGGCGCGGAATGAATCGAAACTTGCCGATGCGGTTGCGGAGATTGAAGCAGCGGGCGGCCAAGCCACGGCATTTGCTCTGGATGTTGCCAGCGAGGACTCCATCAAGTCCGGCGCCAAGGCAATCCTTGAGCGCTTTGGGAAGGTGGAGATCCTGGTTAACAATGCCGGGATTACGCGCGACGGCCTCATGATGGCCATGAAGCGCGCTGACTGGGACGATGTGCTTGGCACCAACCTCACCGGGGCCTTTCTGCTGACGCAGGCTTTCCTGCGGCCCATGCTGAAGAACCGCTGGGGGCGCATTATCAACATATCCAGCGTGGTAGGGCGCACCGGGCAGGCGGGACAAGTGAACTATGCGGCTTCGAAGGCTGGACTACTCGGACTCACGCGGTCTCTCGCGCGAGAAGTGGCTTCGCGGGGCATTACGGTGAACGCGGTCGCCCCCGGATACATTGAGACGCCGATGACGGCCGTGCTGGACGAGAAGCAGCGGTCCGCCATGATGGCGCAGATCCCGCTTGGCCGGGCGGGGACGGACCTGGAAATTGCGCAGTCAGTAGCATTCCTCGCATCCGAGGCGGCCGGATACATCACCGGGCATGTACTGGATGTAAACGGCGGTATGTTCATGGGCGGTTGAAGCCTGCTTTTTTAAAATTGGTGCAAAATTGCCGCCAGGATTGAGATTTTCTGTAGAAAAGCGGGATGCCTGCCGATAGAAGAATCGGGTAGGTTCGCATGGCATCCAAGGTTTTGGCAGTCAGCAACTCTGAAGTGACGCAACCTGACGCGCCAGGCGGACTCCGCTACGTGGCCCGCCAGCCCATTCTGGATTTGCGTGGGCGGGTACACGGCTACGAATTGCTGTTCCGGGCAGGTCCAGAGGCAGTCTTCCGCGGCGACGGCAACTTCGCCACGCGGACCATGCTGGATAACTCAATGCTTTTCGGGTTCGACAAGCTGACAGGCGGATTACCTGCGTTCGTCAATTGCACCGCCGAATCGCTGACCGAGCGCCTCGTGGATATTCTTCCCCCCAGCATGACCGTACTTGAAATCCTTGAGACAGTCGATCCCACCCCGGAAGTGATCTCCGCATGCATCAAGCTCAAAGAAACCGGGTTCCGTCTTGCGCTCGATGACTTCATCTGGAGTCCGAACTGGGCCCCCCTCGTGGAACTGGCAGACTATATCAAGATCGACTTCATGCTGCTGGACGCGCCGGCGCGCGAGCAGTTGCGCAAGCATCTGAAAAATGCGGCTGTGGCCATGATTGCGGAAAAGGTTGAGTCGCAGCAAGAGTATCAGCAGGCATGCAAAGAAGGATTCACCTACTTTCAGGGTTACTACTTTTGCCGCCCCGTTCTCATCAAGGGCCGAAGGATTCCAGCCAATCGGCTCTTTCATATTCAGCTCATGGAGCTGTTGAAGCATGAGCCCATGGACTTGAAGCGGGTAGGCGACCTCGTCAAACGAGATGCCTCGCTGGCCTACCGGCTCCTGCGCCTCGTCAACTCTCCAATCTGCGCGATTCGTGCGGAGATTCGCTCCATTGAGGCTGCACTCGTGCAGGTAGGCGAAGATGCGTTCCGCCGCATCGCGACGGTGGCCATTGGTAGCGAGTTGAATGCCAATCGACCTCCGGAAATTCTGCGCATGGCCTTTGTCCGCGGTCGCTTCTGCGAACTGGCGTCAGGGCTTTGCGCATTGGACCCAACAGAACAATATCTGTTGGGAATGTTCAGTATGCTTCCGGCAATGCTTGAGATTTCCATGACGGAGCTGGCGCCGGATTTGCCATTGCGCGACAAGATTCGAGAAGCGCTGGGGGGAGCTTTGACCCTGGAAGGCAGCTTGCTGATGTGGGCGGAATGCTATGAGCTCGGAGACTGGTCGCGGTGCGATGCCATCGCACAGTCCTATGGCCTTAATCAGGAAGAATTAGTGAGGTGTTTTGGCAATGCGGTGATCTGGGCTGAAGGGGCTCTGCACCTGGCCTTCTAACCGAGCGGGAGATTCTGCTGCACCTGTTTCTTCCCCTTGGCGAGATCTTGTGAAACCACTCTACTTCAGGTTCAAACTTTGCTCCGGTAACTGCTCATAACTCACAAATGCGAGCTTCAAACTGTCCGGCGACCACGAAGGCACGTTGATGGTCCCTTGCCCGCCGAAGAGCTTCGCCAGCAGTTTGATGCTCTTGTCTTTCATCGACATGAGACGGAGCTCAACATCCTTTCCTCCCGGGTGCCCTGTCACGCCCTTCTCGTAAGCCAGGTAAACCATCCACTGCCCGTCGGGCGAGATGTGCGGAAACCAGTCGTTGCTCTCTTCGGCGATGACCTGCTCCTGCTCGGAGCCATCCGCCTTCATGCGCCAAATCTGCATGTGCCCGGTGCGCTCAGAGTTGAAGTAAATCCATGCGCCGTCAGGCGAGTACTCCGGTCCATCGTCGAGTCCCTCCGCCGTGGTAAGCCGCGTTTCTTCGCCGCCGGCCGCAGGGACGGAATAGATATCGAAATTCCCATTGCGCTCACCGGTGAATGCCAGCGTCTTGCCGTCAGGCGACCAGCCGTGCCAGTACGACGGCGCATTCGGTGTAATCTGCCGCGGCGTGCCACCAGTGATCGGCACGATATACACGCGAGACTTCCGATCCTCGGTGGTCTGATCGCTGATGGCCAGGAACTGCCCGTCCGGCGAGATGCCGTGATCGTTATTGCAATGAACTTGCGGAGCGGTAGGAATGAGCGTGGGCTCGCTGCCGTCAAAGCCCAGGCGATGCAGCCTTCCATCCTGGTTGAAGATCAGAAACTTGCCGTCGCGCGACCAGTTGGGTGCCTCAAAATGCGCGGCGGCCACGTATTCCACGTGGCGATCGGTAGAAGCGATGGTCACAGTTTCAAGCGAGCTGATCAACGTCATCTTTCCTGTAGCTGGCTTTAGCTGCTCAAAGCTGACGTTCGTGAACATGGCCTTCTCAACCACATCCTTGTCATGCGCGCACACGCCAATGCCGATGTAGAAATCGCCTGCGAGCGCGAGTTTCGTCGATGCGCCGGCAGGCTGCAGCTTTCCGTCTTTCCCGGAAACGAATGCATAGATGAACTCGCCGCGTTTCTCAATGCGCACAGTTTTTGGAGCAGACACATTGGACTCAACCTCGTGCGTATTCGCGCCCGCAATGTCGCGGAATTGCAGCGACGTAAGCCCGCTGCCGTGAACGGCAACGTCCACGGAAGTCGAAGGTCCATCGAGCGTCTGCCGAATCATGAGCACCGCTTTGCGATGCGGGTTGCCGCCGCTTCCGACAAACGCGATATCCGCCGCCAATGCGACGTCTCCCGAGACCTTCTTCCACGCGTAGTGAAAATCGTCAATCCCGAACCACATGTTCTCGCCGCTGCCGGCGATTGTGTATACACCCTTTGCGGCGTCGAATTGAGCGGAGCCGGGGTGCAGCACGGTCCCCACATCCTGATGATTCTCGAAGATTCCAAGCTGCTGAGCTGCGGCTCCGGATAGTCCCGTGGCGAAGGTGAACATGGCGAAAACTCCGGATAGAACAAGCCTGCAAAGCGAACGGACCATTATGAGCAACCTCTGGAATGCGCATTTCTAGAGCGCAATTTCGGCGTCAACTTCACGCCGGTTATGAGGATACTGCATCGAGCCGCGAATGGTGGAAGCTTTCTAGATCCCGAGGCTGGACTTCAATAAACGGACGCGATCCCGCGCCACAGGAATCTGCGTGTGTTGAGGATCCTTCAGGGAGAGAATCACCTTGCCGGCAAACCATGAGTTGATCTCCTGGATCCAGTCCACATTCACCAGTGCCGAACGGTGGATGCGCAGGAAGCGCGCTGGATCCAGCCTGCGCTCGAGCTCCACAATCGTCTGATCGACGCAGTGACGATGACCATTGACTACAGCATAAGTGAGTTTGTCCTGAGCAATAAAATGAGTTACTTCATCTAGATCAAGAAACGATATCCGCTCGCCAATCCGGGAGGCGATGCGCCGTGGGTATTCCTGCTGCGGAGCCTGGAGCGATGCGGCAAGTTGCTGCAGAACTTGGGCTGAATCGAGCTGCCAATCAGGCTTGGGAACCGGACGAAGCCGGCCCAGTTTCTTTAACGCGCGGGCAAGCTGTTCGGTTTCGATCGGCTTCACAAGGTAATCGATCGAGTTCACCTCGAAGGCCTGAAGCGCAAACTCGTCATACGCCGTGGTGAAGATGACGAATGGCTGCTCTTTCAGACGCACCAACAAATCGAATCCGGTCATGCCAGGCATCTGAATATCAAGAAACAGCACGTCGACAGGATCGGTTGACTCTTTGTTGAGATATGCGAGCGCCTGAGCGGAATCGGTGGCGCTCCCAACAATGCGAATCGAATCGAAACTCGCAAGAAGCCGTGCAAGCCGCTCGATGGCGAGAGATTCATCATCCACGAGATAAGCGGAAATCGGGGCAGCTTCCATGCGCACTTCCAATTATGCGGGGAAAGACAATCGGACGGCTGTCTTTTCATTTCTGCGGCTCACATCAAGCTGCCCCCGAGGGCCGAAAAGCAGCTCAAGCCGCGCAATCAAGTTGCCCAATCCATGGTCGGAAGAGATAGCGTCGAGCTTAAAGCCGGGACCGTCGTCAACAACTTCAAGGTGGATGCGGTCGGACTCAATCGTGCCAGTAACCTGTATCATCGCGCCCTCCGTGCGTTTTGAAACCACATGCTTCACAACGTTTTCAACCAGCGATTGGAGCGCGAGCGGCGGAACTTTCACAGACATAAGTGAATCCGGCGCCGAGATGTCATAGCGCAGACGCGCACCAAAGCGCGTCTTCTCGATTTCCAGATAGTCGCGGACGATCTTGAGTTCCTGGCTCAGCGGAACCAGCCCACTCTGATTGGCATTCAGCGAGAAGCGCAACAAGCTGGCGAGCTTGCTGACCGTATCTTCCGCACGCACCGGGTCGGATGGAATAAGAGCAGCAATCGAGTTAAGCGTATTGAATAGAAAGTGCGGATGGATCCGCGATTCGAGCGATGAAAGCTGAGCCTCGGCCAGAAGCTTGTAAGCGCGTTCCTGTTCCACTTGCTTCGTCCGTAACTCGAGCCTTGCGGCCTGCAGCTTGTAACGCATCGTCTCGAAGGAGGTGATGCTCAAGCCAAATATGAGCGAAATGACCACGCTGAATGGCAAAGTCCATTGGAATTCCGCCCAGTACCCACCACGGGGAACGAAGCCGACAATTCGCAACACCAAATCCCCGGCAAGCGTGCCCGTGGTGGCCAGGCTGACCAGTAGCAAAGCATGGACTGCGATTATCGCGCGGGGGTACTTCTCGTTGAATCGATGAGAAACCCAGTTGAGCACAACGATGCATGGAATGCCTATAAACGAAGAGTAGACAAACATGGCGACAATCTGGCCGCCCATCCTGGAGAACCGAATTTGACGGGTAGATAAGAAGATAAGAAAGATAAGGAGCGTGACAGCAAGGATGGTCCCTATCGACCTGACGATCAAGGACGCGACACCGTTCGATGTGGACTGCCGATCGTCAGCGATGCTTGAAGGCGTGGGGCACACTTTGTTGTTCATAGCTGGAAGCGAACCCCCACCGATGTGGCCGCGGAATAAGGCGTTGAACCATACTCGGACTTGGCGCTGCCAACGGGAATCTCCATGTGCACATAAGATGAGAAGTGATTGCCGAATCGTCGATTCGTATCAAAGACGGCGGTGTAACTGCGGTCGTTGAGGTTGGAAACCGCGGCAGCGGACAGATCCCATTGCTTCCACCCCGGTAACTCGCGCAGGCGATTCTTATACGCGGTAAAGAACGCATAGTGTTGGCGTCCGGCAAGTGGATAGATGGTCACGTCCTGATAGTACGGGATGTTAGGTGGAGTGAAGAACTCACCGATGAACGTAATGCCGGAGGTTGTTGTGAACTTCGCTCCCAGAAGAATTGCCTCGTGCTCGCGCCAGGCCGCTTCCCCGTGGATCTCCCATGCTTCCCCCAGCACGCGCGTGAAAGTGAGCCCGCCGAATGCATCGCCGCCGCGATCATTGCCGGCAATCAGCGAAGTGTCGAAGCCATGCACCAGTACGTTATACCGGAAGGCTGTGGTGTCATGCAGGTTGGCCGAAGCCGGGGCCAGCGCTGCAGTCGACCACGCCAGCGTGAAAGCATTAGGTCCGCTCACCAGGTCGGCCTTCACCATGTCGCGCCCTTCATACAGATTCAGGCGATCCGTTGGATTGGTCGGATCCCGGGGCGGATCAAGCACGCCAGTCGCTGTGAATGCATATCCCGTGCCCCATCGCACAATGCGACGCCCGGCCATGAAGTCAAAGTCTCCAGCCGAAAGACCCGCGTAGGTTTCCTTCACCCTCAGTTGCGTATAGGTTCCCGTGTAAGGAACAAGAGATGCATCAAGCGCGGATACCGCCGGGTTCCCCGCAGGCGCATCGAAGTCCCCTGCCGAAAGTCCGCCATGGCTGTCGGCGAGAGCGACCACGCTCGACGCTAGCGTCCATCGCGACTGATATCGCAGTGTGAAGGATGGTTCCAGCAGTAACTGATTTTGAAACAACGTGACAGATGGATCGGTAAGCACCTGGCTTGCCCCCGCAGGCAGCGGCGGAATCAGATCGCTATAAAACGTGGCGTCGTCAATCACGCGCAGCGTGTAGCGAAAGTCATGATTCGGCGCGACGGGAACCGCGTCCTGCGGCGTCGAGTCTTGCCCGGCGGCCGCCATCGAGGCCGCGAGCAAAATGAGCGCCGGAAATGGCTGTAGCAATTTCATAAGATGTTCGCGAAGCCCCGTTAATCACTGGCAATATCCTTTTGGGAGTTATGCGTCTCCCAGGCCTGAATGCGAGACCTGGGATGACCCGAGTCGACCATCAATCAGCTTTCATTGCCAATACACAAGCTTGATTTCGATCTTCGTTTCGGGCTGGTTCACACTGACCATCGCCGATTCCGGAGTAGGCGGACCCTGGGTTGTATCCGGATTGTTGGAAATCCCGTAGCCTGTCAATGGAATCCCCGACGCGTCGTATTCCATCTTTCCCGTCAGATTCTCATCGTGCAGCACTGCGACAGCGTACCCTCCCTGCGGCAGCTCCGCGAAGACTGCTGTGGCGCTCAGAGTCTTCGGATCGATTTCCAACCTCTGCGATTCAACTGCGCTGGCTGAGTCCATTGGGAATCCCTTCCCGTCGCGGAACAGAGCGATGTTCACTTTTCCTTTCGCACTCCGAAAACCCGTCAGGTGAATGATGAGCGTGGCCTTGGCGACTGCGGGTGCAGGTGCGGGTACTGGTGCGGGCGAGGCGGGCGCCTGCGCCTGGATGTATCCAACGGAGAGCGCCAGCAGGACAGAGCAAAACACTGTATAGCCGGCAATTCTCTTGAAGTTCAAACCGGTAATTGTCATTTCGATGCTCCTCTTTCACCTTAAGGATGGTTTTTGAAATGCTGTTCAGAATCTATCAGTGCGGCCCTGGTAGAAAAGCTTATCCGCCAACTCACGCGGGGCTATTCCGGAATACTCCAGCACGCTGTGCGAGCTATGGCGGATCTCGTCATAGAGTGTCATCCTGCGAAGCTGCATCTTTCCTCCGACAGAAGCATACTCGTCGAAAGTGGCAGACTTGATGTGCTTGCCGGATGTGAGATAAAACTCGGCCTTCACGGGTCGAGCGTCCTCCACGCGCACCCAGAACAGTATGCGCTGATACGTAGCGCCCTTGCGCTTGGCAGTCAACTCAAGAACGTTACATTGTTCCGCACCCACTGGTTCTGTGCGGACAAAGACGGGCGTGTAATCGGCAGCGTAGTTTGTGCGGGCTATATCGCCGTTCGATGCGTCGCCGGAAAGGCGCTCGAGAGGAGTAATGCGGATGGGACGGCTCGTGTCGGGCAGATAGACCCACATATCGTCACCCAGCATCAGCAGGTGCTGACCCTTTTCACGCGGACTCATGAATTCGACGTAGGTTTTCTCTGTGCCTTTCTGCGAGACCTCATAGAGCTTCACTTCATCTGACTTATCGCCCTCAAAGTTTGTGATCTTCACATGCAGCACGTAGGAAGACCAGCCATTGCGAAACGTGTCCGCATGTTTGAGGAGTGCATCGGCATCGGGCGTCGCCGCGTGGCATACCACCGCACAGGTGATCAGGAAGCCGGCGAGAAGAATAAGCAGGAATGTTCTGAGTACGCAGTTGATGTTAGACATGAGCCAGTGCCTCCGCAATCTGCAGCCGCGATGCGCGGATCGCCGGAAGAATGGAAGCGAGCGCGAGCGAAACAATAACCAGAATCGAGGAGCCGACCATCAAGCTGGGAACATGCATCACGCGGAAATTCATGGGCACCGTGGTTCCCGGCGGCGGCGGAAGGTGAATCCCGGAGTGGTTCAAAATGACTCCAAGAAGATTCCCGCCCACCACGCCCGCCGCCGCTCCAAGAATCCCCAGCAGCGTAGCTTCCAGGACGAAGAGCGCCATGATCCACGACCGCGGCGTACCCATGGCCAGCATGGTCCCAATTTCGCGAGTCCGCTCAAACATGGCCATCAGCAGCGTGTTCACGCTCGACATGAGCACCATGAAGAAGACAATAACTCCGAGAAAGACAAAGATAGTGCTGAACAAGGAGCGAACCTGCTTGTAATAGGCCGCCAGATCGATCCATTTCTTTAGTACTAACTGTTGCGGCAGTCCCTGCAGGCGCGGAGCTAACTGCGCGGCTACCAAATCCGTATTATCCGTGTTATCCAGTCCCACCACCAGGTTGGTTACGCGATCGCTCTGCAGCAATCGCTGCGCGGATGGCAGTGTGATCCGCAGATAGCGATCATCCATCTCCTTGAATCCTGTATTAACCACTCCGACAACCTGTACGTCGATTCCATTCAGCGCGCCGTCGGACGTGACAGCAAGAATGGTAAGTCCGTCGCCCGGCTTCACGTTCATCGATCTCGCGACGCCCGCTCCAACAAGCGCCTCTATCTCCCCGCCTGGCTTCGAGTCGAGATCTCTTCCAGAAGCAAGTCGCGCAGTGAAACCAAGGGTCTGCTCAGCAACTGGGTCGACGGCGCTGCCCATGAAGACCCCGGACTTAACCCCATTCGAAAGCATCCCGTTGAACTCGATCCGTGGCGCAACACCGCGCACGTGGCCGCCCGTCGAGATGCCGGCCGCGACCTGGCGCCAGTTGTCGATTCCCGTGTCGAGCACGTGCTTCTCTTCGCGGTTAAAGTGCTCCGCGGTAAAGATCTGCAGATGGCCGAGGCCGTCGTTGATGGTGCTTTCGCGCAATCCCCAGAACATGCGGGCAAAGAAGCCACCCACCAGCAGCAGGCCGGCAACACCGCCGCCCACCATCATCAGCGTCATCACAGTGCGGCGGCGATTGCGAAAAACGTTCCTAAAGGCTAAGAGCAGAAACTTGCCCATGGCTGACTCCTTGCAATGCGGGTTGGGCGAAAGGAACTTCGGTCGACAACGTTCCGGAAGTAAGAGTGTCGGAAACCACCTGTCCATCAGTCAGGCGGACAATGCGGTCCGTGTGTTCCAGCAGGCGCTGGTCGTGGGTCGAGAAGATGAACGTGAGTCCAAGCCGTCGATTGAGGTCATGCATCAAGTCAATTAACTGTGTCGCATTGCGCGTATCCAGATTCGCCGTGGGTTCATCCGCCAGCACCAGAGCAGGACGATGGACAATCGCGCGCGCCACTGCCACCCGTTGACGTTCGCCCCCGGAAAGCAGGTCCGGCCGATGGTTAGCGCGCGCCGAAAGACCAACGCTCTCAAGCGCAGCGGCAACCCGAGTGCGGCGCTCCTTCGCGGGAATCCCCTGAACCAGCAATGGAAATTCCACATTCTCCGCTGCCGTGAACACGGGGATCAGATTGAAGGTCTGAAAGACGAAGCCGATCTTCTCGCGCCGGAGCGCGGTCAGCCGTGTTGAATTCAGCTTCGAAGTATCAACACCGTCGATGAGGATGCGGCCGCTGGTGGGTTTGTCGATGCAGCCAATCAGGTTGAGGAGAGTGGATTTGCCGCTGCCACTTGGTCCGGCAATTGCGAGGAACTCCCCGGAGGCCACCTGAAGGCTGACATGATCGAGGGCGCTCACGAAATTATGGTCGAGTGGGAATCTTCGGGTGACTGCTTCAACGCTGACGAGTTCAGGCATGGGCCGCTCCCTTTCCAGAGTGTCTTGCTTCATGGAAGATAGAACGTCCACGACACACAGTCGCACGCTTTCCGACCAAGGGTCCGGATGACGGATGAAAGGCGGGAATGAAGGGATGAACCGGAAAGAAGGAGACAGGAACCAATCTACGATTGGAGCTTCTGCGGCCGTCTCTTCAAGCTTTGCGTCAACCCATACATCGCGCAGGTCGCGCCCAGGCAGGGAAGCACGAGCCCGCGAAGTCCAGCCTGATCGCTCCCCGTCGCGTCCTTCATCAGTCCCATCCAATAGGGACCGACAAATCCGCTGAACATCGTGATGGTGTTCATGGCGGCTACTCCCGCGGCCGCGGCGCGCCCGGCAAGAAACTGTGTGGGAACCGAAAGCGCCGGCCCCTGCAGCGAATGGAACGCGATCGAACTTGCTCCCAATGCCGCGACCACAACCCACGGCAAGTGAGCGTAGCTCGCGACCAGGTAGCCCAGCGCCATCACCATGCAAGGCACTATGATGTGCCAAGCCCGTTCGCCGCTCCGATCAGAGTGTGCGCCGTTCACCAGCATCGCCACCGCTCCGGCGACTCCGAAGCCGGCAAGCAGGTATCCGACATTTCCCACGCTCCAGCCTGTCGCCCGCTGCAGGATAGCCGGAGCAAAGAATCCGTATCCATAACTGGTCGTAAGCGCGCAAAAGAAGAACAACCCGGCGACCCACACCTTGGGTGAAAGCACGGCCGCGCGCACACTGGCACTGTGGCCCAGGTGCGCTTTGTCGCTGTCCGCTTCCAGTTGGCCTTGCAGCCATAGCTTCTCTTCAGTCGTAAGCCAGTCGGCGTTCGCAGGCCCATCCGGCAGCATCTTGATCATCACCGCACTGAATAACACCGCAGGCAGGCCCTCCGCCAAAAAGAGCCACTGCCAGCCGGCCAGGCCGAACACACCGCGAAGCCCCAAAAGCCAACCGGCAAGTGAGCCCATCACGGTCGAACTCAGAGGCAGGGCGATATAGAAACGGCTCACAGCGCGTGCTCGCATGCGCGCCGGAAACCACAGCGTGAGGTAGTAGATCACTCCGGGAAAGAACCCCGCCTCCGCGACTCCCAGAAAGAATCGCAGCACATTGAATTCCAGCGGATTCCGAACGAACATCATTGACGCTGCCAGCACTCCCCACGTCAACATGATCCGCGCCAGCCACCGTCGTGCGCCAAAGCGCAACAGCAGCAGGTTCGATGGCACTTCGCACAGCGCGTAGCCGATAAAGAACAGCCCGGCTCCGAAGCCATAGACTGATGCGCTGAAATGCAGATCCTGGTTCATCTGCAGCGACGCATAACTGATGTTGACGCGATCCATGTAAGCCAGTCCGTAGCCGATCCCAATAATGGGAATCAGGCGCAGAGCGGCTTTGCGCTGTGCGGATTCTCCTACCGCGGCAAGACGATCGTCCGAAGACAACGGTGCGGCTTCGACGGCCAGTTTGCCGGGTGAGTGCATTGGTCGATTGCCTCGTCGCCGGAGTGGTTATTCCCTATTCCCTGCTTTATGCCTTCCATTTGATGTTGCAACCAATCGAAGCGTGCTGCTCCGTGGGAACCGGTTCCCCTGCAAGCACCAAATCAATGGCCGTGCGCAGATCCTTGCCCGTGACGGGGATCCCATTACCCGGACGGCTCGCGTCGAACTGGCCACGATATACCAGCTTGAATTCGCCGTTGAAGAGGAAGAAGTCCGGCGTGCAGGCGGCCTTGTATGCGCGGGCCACGTCTTGCGACTCATCGTAGAGATAAGGGAAGTTGAATCCAAAGAGCTCAGCCTGCTCCTTCAGTCCCTGTGGGCTGTCGCTATGATGAGTCGTCGCATCATTACTGCTGATCGCCACCATCGCAATCGGCTTTCCAGTGTAGTCCCTGCCCAGCGCGGCCAGGCCTGTATTGATGTGCTTCACATATGGGCAGTGGGCGCAAATGAACATCACCAGCAGCGCCTTTTCGCCGTCGGAGTGGTCAAGCGACACTTCGTTGCCGGTCACAACATCGGTGAGTTCAAATTCGGGGGCCAGTGTGCCCAGTTCCAGCATGGTCGATTCAGTGAGTGACATGGAAATATCTCCTCAGATTAGGATGATGGCGATCTAGAACAACGGTGCCTGCCGCCCGGGGATCGAAAGGCCAAAGTGCTCGTAAGCAAGGCGTGTCGCCACGCGGCCTCGTGGCGTGCGATCGAGAAAGCCGATCTGGATGAGGAAAGGCTCGTACACCTCCTCAAGGGCGTCCTCTTCTTCTGCAAGAGTGGCTGCCAGTGTGCCCAGGCCCACTGGGCCTCCGTCATATTTTTGGATGATGGTAAGCAGGAGCTTGCGGTCAATCTCATCGAAGCCGTGAGCGTCCACTTCCAGCATGGTCAGCGCCGCATTCGCCGTTGGGCGGTCGATCACACCCGAGCCGCGAACCTGGGCATAATCGCGAACCCGGCGCAGCAGCCGATTGGCAATGCGGGGCGTGCCGCGGGAGCGAAGCGCAATCTCAGCCGCGCCGTCCTGGTCGATTGGAACCTGCATCACTTCAGCGGAACGGGTAACGATGAAGCGCAAATCTTCTTCTGAATAGAACTCCAGGCGCAGAAGAATGCCGAACCGTGAGCGCAAAGGAGACGACAGCAGCCCAGGCCGTGTCGTGGCGCCGATGAACGTGAAGGGGCGAATCTCCATTACATGGGTACGCGCCGCCGGCCCCTGGCCAATAATGATGTCCAGCTTGTAATCCTCAAGCGCCGTGTAGAGCTTCTCTTCCAGCACCGGCTGCATGCGGTGGATTTCGTCCAGGAAGAGCACTTGTCGCTCGCGCAGATTGGTCAGGATGGCCGTCAGGTCACCCTGAATCTGCAGTGCCGGCCCGGAGGTCTGCTGGAAACCCACGTCGAGTTCATTGGCGATGATGGTGGCGAGCGTCGTCTTGCCCAATCCGGGAGGACCGAACAGCAATACATGATCGAGAGCCTCGCCGCGCGACTTGGCGGCTTCAAGCGCGATGGCGAGCTGTTCCTTGGCCTTGGACTGGCCAATGAACTCGCCGAGCCACCTTGGTCGGAGTTTGAGCTCAAAACCCTGCTCTTCGTCAGCGCGGGAAGCGCTCACCAATCTTTCAGGAGAGTTGTCGCGGGCTATGGCCATGCTGTGGGAAGGATACAGGCTGAATCCAAGGCGGTTCAATGCCTTGGCATCGCTTTCTCGGTAAACTCTCTCGCTCGGGCACTTGGAAAGTCAGAGAGTCATCCCCAAATTAGAGGGATGCTACCTGAAGCTTTGCTGGTCATGATATCCGGCCATTAAACGATGTTCCTTGGTGGTAACTATTGTCCAAACCTGTATTTCCAGCGTCGTAAGCTGTAGTAGTTGTAGGGCTGCGCGCGAAAATCCCTGAAAAGTGCCAACCTTTCCAGGGGCATAGCACTTATGGGGGATAGCACTCCCTGAATCATGGAGAGGATGATAGCCTGAAGGCTCATGTAAAACCAACTGATTGCTGGCAATTTGCTGGTAATGACATGGGTGCGCAAGCTTGACGACATAGTTAACATTGCATTGACACGCGCATTCCGCGACGATATGCTTTTGAGGCATCCCTACATACCAAAACGCGAAGCAAATGCTGGAAAGCTGGATCACGGGAACGGTCTGAGCCAGCGGGCTGGGAACGCGAGGAGACCAACGATGTTCGATCGTATTCGCCTGGGCACACTGTTCTTGATCTGTCTTGTAGTGCCATTCATCGGTTGTGGCAGTTCGACTCAGTTGGATTCGATCAGCGTTTCGCCCGCAACTGTGACTCTCACAGGCGCCGGCGCCTTTGCGCAACTTACGGCTACCGGAACAGTCGGGCACGGGAGTCATCCCTCCTCAACCGAGGATGTGACTAACCTGGTGACGTGGAGCACAGGGTCAAGCCAGATCGCAACGGTCAGTTCCGCGGGCCTTGTCACCGCAGTCGGAGCAGGCACCGTAAATATCACGGCATCCATCGGTGGCTTTACGGGAACCCTCACTAGTTCTTCCGCGGTAACAGTAACGGTAAGCACTACCACTTCACCCACAACTTCGGACGTGACGTCGATTGCCATCATTCCGGGGACTCAGGCGGTTTCAGCGCCGAATGATCAGGCCCAGTTTATTGCGATTGGAACCACCGCCGCGGGGACCACGGTAAGTCTGCCCACCGGATCTGGAACTCTTACCTGGGCCACGGGTAGCAGTTCTGTTGCCACTATCAAGCAAACCGGCATCGTTACGGCGGTAGGCGTAGGAACTACCATCATATCGGCGGTCTATGCGAACACCGACGGCACCGTGGCGACGGGCACTGCAAGCTTTTCGGTGCTCAGTGGGACAACGGAACCGGTCACTGCGCTCTCCATTATTCCAGGCAGTGAGAGCCTGTCGGCATCGGCAGGACAGGGCCAGTTGATTGCGATTGGCACGAGTGGAACAACGGGACTTACCGAGAATGAAACAAACGTGACGACCCCAAGTTCGACATCAGGGGGATACATCACGTGGAGTTCCAGCGCCCCAGCGATTGCCTCAGTTTGCGACAACGGTTCCCCGATCGCAACTCCTCCGGCTACCCAAATCTGCAATGCATCGAACAACGGGCTTGTTGTTGGAGTGAGCCCAGGCGCCAGCACCATCACCGCCCAATGGAACAACCCGGATGGCTCTGTGGTGGTGGCAACATCGACTGTCACAATCACAGCAACGGCCGCACCTGAACCTTTGCTTTCATTGCAGATCATTCCGGCTTCGATTACCGTTGGCAACTTGCAGGATACCGGTAATTTCCTGGCGATCGGAACCTTCTCGAGCGCTCCTTACACCAAGGATTTGACAAATTCGGTTGTCTGGCTCTCCTCCGCGCCGAACTATTTCCCTGTCAGCACAGACTCGTCCGCCACAAATCCGGGGGCTCCCGGTGGGGTAGTTACTGCCTATGCGAGCGGAAGCGCCACCATCATCGCCGAATACACTGACCCGCAGGATCAATCCATCCAAACCGCCACGGCAACATTCAACTGCCCGCTTCAACCTCCCGGTACTAACGGCGGCGGTTCTTGCTATCCGGGTTCGCAGGCAGATGGACTGTTGGTGACGCTGACGGTCTATAACGAAGGCCTGAATACCACCAATTGGATCGTGACGGCTCCATCCGCTACGAAACAGCAAGACGTGCTCCATTGCGGACCTGGTTGGGCCCTTGAAGGGAACACCACGGGCTCAGTTTGCACGGCGACCTATCCCATCGGTACTTCCGTTACCTTGACTGCGAGCCAGCCCCCAGGCGCGACGGGCACATTCGGCGGATGGTCCTATAATTGCGCGCCGCAACAGGCCATTTCCACTGGCGGCCCAAACACATGCGTGATTATTCTCGGGGATACCGGCAATCCCGCGGTGGACAACTCCGACGTGACCGTGGGAGCGATCTTCAACTAGGAATCAGCCAGGCACCAAGCCTCGAATGCCGCCCTTCGGGGCGGCTTTCCTGCGTTTGCAGCACGCCTCCGGTAAGGTTCGCCGGATCGATCCAAAACCCTCAACTTGCACAGCTCTCCATTGTGCAGATTTGCAGAGAATATTCCTCCACCGGCGCACAATTGAAATAGGTGAAAACTACGTCCATTATCACCAACGCCTAAGCAAGCCAAATCCGTCATAAAGAAACCGAATCGGCTAACGAAAATCATC
This sequence comes from Occallatibacter sp., assembly GCA_049518435.1. Taxonomy (GTDB): domain Bacteria; phylum Acidobacteriota; class Terriglobia; order Terriglobales; family Acidobacteriaceae; genus Telmatobacter. The sequence goes on from JBEKRU010000025.1 coordinate 56,075, forward strand.
CCAATCGCGACGGAATTGATGCCCCCACCCCTTTTGGGAGCTGTGAATCTGTGAAGCCCAAAGTATAGTTTAGAATCAATAGTTTACGAGAGAAATTCACACAGAAACACATTTCCTGTGAAACTGTAAGCCTGTGATCTTCCATTCCCTCCAAACAGCGAATCCCATCCCTGAGCTAGCCTCGTTCTCTTTTACATTTTCTTCACGAGTTACTCATGACTTTCTTGAAAACACACATAGGATCTTTACGGCCTCCCCCCTAATTTGTAAAGAAATCATAGTAGCCGCTCCATAACCAGGGCGAATACTAGCGACCTTCAAAAACTGTTCTTTTGAGGGCTCGGGAGAAGTGTGTCTGGACAGACAACCAGGTCCAGATTCTTCGAAGTCATTGTAGTCAACACAAAAATCATGGCTAGACCGACATGCCTGGGTTGCAGCAGAGGAAAACCCTATCTCCTGCTGGCTATCTCCGGAGGTTATTCATACCCTGATTCAACATTTTGAGTGAAAGTGAGAGGCTGAATGAGAAGGAATCCCTGGAAGGCCGTCCCCGCCGTGGCGCTTGTTTGTTTCGGGCTCGCGCCATTGACCGCATTGGCGCAGCAGCCAGCGACACCAGCTAACCAAATAGAAACCGCACGAGTGGAGTTTCCTGAAGTCACCGGATCGGAGACAGGTTCGAGCGCCCCGGCAAGCGATGCGGCGGAAGCTGCCCCGGCAGCTACAGCAACAGGAACGGCCGCGGCAACAACCACGACTTCGCCTGCTGGATCTGTCGCCGTGCCCGCGAGTACTGACATGGTGATCAAAGAGCTCACCGAGATGAAGGCGCGCATTGCGCAACTCGAAGCCGAGCTCAAAACCCGCAGTGAAGCCGCATCCGCCGAGAAAGATGCGAACGCATTGCGAAACGCAGAAGGAGGCGACGACTCCGGGGACGCACCGCTCGGAGTGGGACAGGCTGCAACTCCGCCACCGGCTGCCGCTGCGCCGCCGCCGCCGGAGATCACGGCGGAAATCACAACCAAATCCGCTCCCTGGGCCTTCGCTGACTGGACGTGGACGAACGACGGCGGTCACAACACCGACAGCCCGATGAGCACCAAGTACTTCACGCCGGAAATTCGCTTCGATGCCAACTACATCCTCGACTACAACCACCCCGAGGACGACACCATGGTCGGCTCGACCGAAATGTATCGCGCGGAAGAATTCCAGCTTGAGCAGGCAAGCTTCGGCGGTGACATCCGTATCCAGAACACGCGCGGCCGCATCCTGACCATGAACGGCCTCTTCTCGCAGGCAACAGTCCGCAACGACGCCAGCTACAATCGCGGCCAGTGGGATCTGAAGGACGCCTACAAGTACTTCTCTGAAGCCTGGGGCGGCTATCACTGGGATGTGGGACACGGTCTGAACGTTGATGCCGGTATCTTCGTCTCCTACGTAGGCCTCTTCAGCTACTACAACTTCGATAACTGGGCTTACCAGCCGTCATACGTTTCATCAAATACTCCGTGGTTCTTTAACGGCTTGCGCATTCAATACTTTGTGACGGACAAGCTGAAGATCGAACCGTGGATCATCAATGGCTGGCAGTCGTATGGCCGGTACAACGGCCACGGCGGCCTGGGTGGCCAGATTATGTGGCGTCCAAATGGCAAATTCGACTTCAACTTCAACGATTACGGCCTGGGTGAAGACGATGCCGGCTTCCCGGGACGCTCGCGCGTACACGCCGATTACAGCGGCCAGTGGAAGATATACGACAACCCAAAGAATTTCGTGGACAAATGGGCTATGACGCTCACCGGCGATGCAGGTTGCGAATATGGCGGTGGTCCTGCCAGCTATGCAGTTACCGGACAGACGACACGCAGTTCTGCGGGTCTCTCGCCGGAAATGGGAACTGGCTCGACATACAACGGCGGCGTCAATTGCCACAGCAGCAAAGACGGAAGGCCGAAGCAGATGTTCATCGGCTGGATGGCCTACACGCGTGTCTGGTTCGATCATGACCGTCACGCCATCACCCTCGGCGGCGGCCAGATGAACAACCCCGGCCGTTACCTCACCCTGTTGCCCTCAATCAACGGCGCAACCGCAACCACCGGCACCCCGTACTTTACTGAGAACGCGGGCGACGCATGCCGTCGCAGTTCATCACCTTCCGGCTTGAAGAAGCGTACCGGTATTCAGGTGTTCCCTACTGGTCTGGCCGTGGCGGCGTGACGCCTCCTGGCGGCAACAATGGCAACCCGGCAGACTATCAGTGCGCAGCTGGCGGCGACTCCGGCTACGGATACGTCTCCACCAACACCAACACGGGTGTTGCTGTCCCAGGGCAGTCTCTGGCAATTGCAAACTGCCAGAATATGAACCTGTCCAACGGCTACACCGCGCCCGGCGACCAGAGAGCACTCTGGTGGCCTGATCTGCGGACCAACCAAACCACAACCCTGGGATCGATCATGGTTCGCTTCTAGGCCCCTATAAAACTGAAACATCAACCAGCGGGACCTGTCGTCAAGGCAGGTCCCGCTGTTCTTTTTGAGGCAAACGGAACCAGGCGCGGCCTGAGACGACACTGATTTCAGCCGTTTAGACTGAAAGCAGCTCCTTTGAACGTAATGACCCTTCGCTTTGGCAGAATTCGCCGCTTCCGATTCAATCTACCGCAGCGCATAGCGGCAGGCTTCCTGTCTCTTTTTCTGATCCAGGGGTTTTGGCTTATCGGCCATCAAACGCTCACAGACCGGGACTACCAATATGCGCGATGCGGGCGTGAGACCTGGGAGAGCCCCTCTGCGCTGGCAGGCTATTACACCACATGCGGAAACATTCACGACGGGATTCTGGCATACCGGCTCGCTGGACTGCCCCTCACCCTCAACGTCCTCGCTCAGCGCGGCCTCGACCTGTTTCGTAAGCCCGAAGATCGTGTATTTCAGCAGCCGGCAAGCGGTTCAGGCGCTTCCGGTCTAAGCACATGGGAACTGCGCCACCAGCTCCCTTACGTCCTGTTGCTGTTGCGGCTCCCGTTCCTCCTCGCAGGCTGCGTTCTTGGCGGCGGTTTATGGTGGGTCACCCGGCGCCTCTACGGCAACCTGGGTGGCTACACGGCACTGGGGCTTTATTGCTTTTCTCCGGCTGTTCTGCGCGCCTGCGTTGCGCCCAACCCGGAGATGCTGGCGGCATTGGGCGTCTACGGTGGCGTCTATACATGCATCGGAGTTGCGCATGCCATGCAGGGTCCACGGCGAAAATGGCGTCCCCGCATTGTGCTACTGACGGTCATCTTCGGCATCGCCGCTGCGTCGCACATCGCAGCGCTCCCCCTGGTGGCTCTGCTGGGGCTTACGGCGATGCTGTGGGTGGCTGAAGGGCGCCGCAGCCAGACGCTGCCCGTGGTGCTGGCGTCCGTGGCCGGCGCGTTAGTGCTGCTGTTCGTCTGCTATGGGTTTTCGCCGGATGCCTTCAGCTATGTCTTCCGTTCGTCAGCCGGGTTTCTCTGGCTCTCTCTCGACCCCGCACGGCGATTCTTTTCGACCCTGGGAAATGCCGGAATCACCGTGGCCTCCGCCGCTGCTTTCGTGCTCTACCTGGGCCTGCGGCGGTCCCGCTACTTCGGCAACACCGCCCCCCTTCTCTGTGCGCTCGCATTAATGATGACTGTAATGACCGGCGTCCCCGGGGCCCCGTGGCTCTGGGCGCTTCCCTTTCTGCTTACATTCATCGGCGGCGTGTTTGCCGATGCGTACGAAGGGCCGCGTCCACGCCTGGCCATCGCTGCAGGGGCATCGATCCTGCTTTTGCAGGCGGTGTTGTGCGTGCTGAGTTTGCCCGGATTGCTTTAGGGGCTTCTCGTGGCGATGCAGCCAATTCCTGCCAAGGGAAAATATGCACCCTAAAACATTAGGCATTCCAAGGCATAATGTGGTAATGTTTGATGAGTAGGTCGGCCTGACCGGGAGCAGGGCCAGTAGCTAAGGAGAAATATGATTGCTCCCAAGATGGAAGAACACTGGGAGGTCATCGTCCATGATGACTTCCTTTCGGAATACAGTGGATTGGCACTTCCTGTCCAGAACGAATTGGTCGCCTTGGCAGTGGTCCTTCGGGAGAAAGGTCCGATCCTTGGACGCCCGCAGGTTGATACCTTGAAGGGTTCGCGCCACGCCAATATGAAGGAGTTGCGCTTTGAAGCCGATGGAGGCGTCTGGCGCGTTGCCTTTGCATTTGATCCAGAGCGCAGGGCCATTTTGCTGATAGCTGGAAACAAGGGTGGAGTTCCACAACGAGCGTTTTATCGTGATTTAATTCGCGTTTGCAGATGCAAGGTTCGATCAGCATCTTAAGGTGCTTCGTTCGAGGAAGAGGAAATAGGAATGCCGGTTACACTGGACCAAATTCTCGATGAAATGCCGGAAGAGCGGCGCACCCACATTCTGCAACGCGCGCAGGAAATCGGCGCGGAGATCAACTTGCGTGAACTGCGCCGTCTCCGCAAGCTCACCCAAGCCCGTCTGTCGAAGAAACTCAAGATCGGACAGGAGGGAGTTTCCAGGATCGAAAAGCGCACAGACCTCTATATCTCGACGCTGCGGAGTTATGTGGAGGGCGTGGGTGGCAGACTCTCGATGGTCGTTGAATTTCCCGACCAGCCGCCTGTGATTTTGGCGTCATTGGGCCTGGATGATGGATCAGCAAAAGCGAAGAAGAGAACTGGAAACGGCGCAAAATCCAAAACCAAAACGCGCCGAGCTGCGTAAGCCCCCTCGAGCTTTCGAGGGTATGGCAAAAGAGGGCTATAACTTAAACTAATATAAGGACTTATTTATCTTCTCCCGCCTTGCTGATTCGGCCTTTCAAAGCGTAAAATAAAAGGGAAGCCCGCAAAGTCCGGCCCCGCTTTTTCCGGAGCCTTTTTGCCGCATTTGAGCGGGTCCGAAAACCCCTATGGCAGACGATCAGAATCCGCAGCTCCCTCTTGAAGGGGCCACGCCGCCGAATGGCGGCACGACATTTACATCCATGAACATCGAAGAGGAGATGCGCCGGTCGTACCTGGCGTATTCCATGTCGGTGATCATTGGGCGCGCACTGCCTGATGCAAGGGACGGATTGAAGCCGGTGCACCGGCGCATCCTGACTGCGATGGACCGCGAAGGCCTGCAGCACAACAAGCGCTACTCCAAATGCGCCGGCGTGGTCGGCGAGTGCCTCAAGAAGTACCATCCCCACGGCGACTCGTCAGTGTATGACGCTTTGGTGCGCATGGCGCAGCCATGGAGCCTGCGCTATCCCCTGGTTGATGGACAGGGAAACTTCGGTTCGGTGGATGGCGATCCGCCTGCGGCCTACCGTTACACCGAGTGCCGCATGGAGCGCATTGCCGAAGAGATGATGGCGGACATCGATATGGAGACGGTCGATATGACCTCCAACTTCGATGAAACCACCGACGAGCCCACCGTGCTGCCCACGCGGATTCCGACCCTGATTGTGAACGGGTCCAACGGAATCGCCGTGGGCATGGCGACCAACATTCCTCCGCACAATCTCACGGAAGTCGTGAACGCAGCCATTGAATTGGTCAAGGATCCAAACGCGGGACTTGCCGAAGTCCTGAAGCACGTGCAGGGACCGGACTTCCCAACCGGCGGCTTCCTCTACGGCAAGTCCGGCATCCCGCAGGCATACAAAACCGGCCGCGGCCGCTTCATGATGCGCGCCAAGGTTTCCGTCGAGAACCTTACCAAGGAAAAACAGGCGATCATTGTCACCGAAATTCCCTACCAGGTGAACAAGTCAAAGCTGGTGGAGCGCGTTGCGGAACTGGTGAACGAAAAGATTATCGACGACATCAGCGATGTGCGCGATGAGAGCGACCGTGACGGCATGCGGGTGGTGATTGAGCTCAAGCGCGGCTCTCAACCCGAGATTGTCCTGAACCAGCTTTACAAGCACACGCAGATGCAGGAGAGCTTCTCCATGATCTTCCTCGCGGTGCTCAATGGGCAGCCACGGGAACTCGGTCTCGATCAAGCGATTCGATGCTTCATCGATCATCGCGTCGACGTTGTGCAGCGCCGGACGGCGTATCTCCTGCGCAAAGCGCGCGAGCGCGAGCACGTTCTTGAAGGCTACAAGATTGCGCTCGACAACCTGGACCAGGTGATCCGGATTATTCGTGGGTCGGGTTCGAGGGTTGAGGCTCGCGAAAATCTATATGCATGGGGCAAGGGCACGCAGATCGTCATTACGCTGGATCGTGAGCGCCTGCCGCAGGAAGAGAAGGGACTGACGCTCAGGCAGATCGATGCGATTCTTGAGTTGCAGCTCTACAGGTTGACACAGCTTTCGATCGACGAATTGCTGAACGAGTTGCGGCAGAAACGCGAAGAAATTGCCGAATACGAATCGATCCTGGCCAGCGACAAGAAGCTCCGCGCGGTGATCGTGAAAGAACTTGAAGAAGTTCGCGACAAGTATGGCGACGCAAGGCGCACTCAGATCGTCGATGAAAGCGCTGAACTGCAACTTGAGGACCTGATTGCCGACGAGCAGGTTGCCGTAACGGTGAGCCACCAGGGCTACCTGAAGCGCACGCCGATCAGCATCTATCGCCAGCAACGTCGCGGTGGCACGGGCCGCACTGGCATGAAGACGCGCGAGGAAGATTTCGTCTCGCAGCTCATTATCGATTCCACGCATGCATACCTGCTCTGCTTCACCAACACCGGCCGCGTCTACTGGCTCAAGGTTTACGAGATTCCCGACGTCAGCGCCGCAGGCAAAGGCAAATCGATGCAAAGCCTGCTGGATTTGCAGCCCGGAGAGAATGTGCGTGCCATTCTTCCGATTCGCGATCTGGAAGAAGAGGGCAAGTTCATCTTCTTTGCCACCCGCAATGGAACGGTCAAGAAAACGCCGCTGAAGGACTTCTCCAATGTCATGGCCCGCGGGATTATCGCCATCGCCATCGACAAGGACGACGATCTGGTCTCGGCCGGTCTCACCAACGGTAAGCAGACCATCTTCCTTGCCACCCGCGACGGCATGGCCATCCGCTTCGAAGAGGAGTATGACGCCGACCGAAGTGGCATCGGCCTGCGCCCGATGGGTCGCAATGCCGCCGGCAACCGGGGTATTTCGCTCAAGAAGGGTGACTACCTTATCGGCGCGGCAATCACCAGCTCCGACGCGATACGCGAAACAGAACGCGACGAGTGCGCCGCACGGCTCGGACTCACCGAGAAGCTCTCCGCATTGCGCAATGCCTATACGGAAGCCCAGGCGGCCCTCACCAAGGCGAGAGAAGACTACCGAAACAAGCTGGTTGACTCCGCTGTCGTCAGCGCGGCCGAAAAGGCAATCGACAATGCCTACAAGGCCATTAAGAGTCTCGACGACAAGCTTTGCGTCACGCAGCAGCTAATTCTCACGGTTACTGAGAATGGCTTTGGCAAGCGCACCGATGTTGATGAATACCGTATAACCGCCCGCGGAGCCCAGGGAGTTACCAACCTCAAGGCCACCCCCAAGGTCGGCAAAACAAGCTCCATCTTGTTGGTCAACGAATCCAGCGAACTGATGGCGATCAGCCAGTTCGGCAAAATCATCCGCATCGACACCAAGACCATCCGGGCTGCCGGAAGAGCCACGCAGGGCGTTCGCCTGCTCAACCTTGAAGCCGACGACAAAATCGCCGCGGCAGTCATTATTCCCCCCGAGGAACTGAAGGAAGACGAACCAACGTTGCTGCAATAGGCTTGCTTGTGGCGCCCCAGTACATAAAATGGGGAACCTAGGCGATAAAACAGTTGATTGCCGGATTCCCCAGGCCTCGCTTCTAAGACCTGGGGTTTCTCTTTTGACCAGGATAACGCCCCTCGACAGGATGTGCGTGATGCGCTACACTTAACACGTGATCAAGAGCTTCCGGCATGCCGGGATTGAGAAATTCTTCAAGACCGGAAGTAAAGCGGGCATCCAACCTGCTCATGCCGCAAAGCTCTCCGTGCAGCTTTACGCCCTAGATGCGGCAAAATCGTCCGCCGACTTGGACACGCCAGGATGGCGCTTGCATCGCCTGAAAGGCGATCTGAAAGGTCACTGGTCCGTTCAGGTCAATGGCAACTGGCGGCTCACTTTCAAATTCGACGGAGAAGACGCAATTCTCGTTGACTACCAGGACTATCACGGGGGCTGACATCATGACCCAAATGTTCAACCCGCCTCATCCGGGCAAGGTACTCCGCGAATACCTTGGAGATATCGACGTCACCACCGCCGCCAGGCGCCTGCACGTCTCGCGCACCACGCTTTCGCGCATTCTCAACGGCGCTGCGGGCATATCGGCGGACATGTCGTTGCGCCTGTCTGATGCGCTTGGAACCCACGCCAGTTTTTGGTACGATCTGCAGGCAGGCTACGACATTTGGCAAGCATCCCACAAAAAGCGCCCCAAGATTCAGCGCTTCGATGTCGCCGCATAGGAAATGGCTTGCGGTCTCTTGAGTGCGGAGACCGGCGATGAGATCGCTACGGCAGTCATCATCCCGCCCGAAGAATTGAGGGATGAAGAACCCACGCTCCTCAGACGGTTCTCGGCTTCCCTGGTTTCTTTGAGAACCTCCTATTCAGGACACGGGCACCAATATCTTCTTCGCCCCCCGAAACTATTTACGCCAAGCCGGGTTCCAGTTATCAGACAAAGGCGAATCCGTATAGGTACTCGGAATTGGTGAAGGATCGTCCTACACTAGAGAAGCTCTGGATTCTCCGCACACTCCTTATGTCGCGGATCATAATCGCTCTCTTTGTGCTGGCTGCACTCTCGGTAACTTCAGCCAACGGTTTGCCTGCCTCCCAGGTGAAATCGCACAGAACCGCCTCTGCGAAAGCGACCCCTAAAAGCGCACAAACCAAGGCGCACCATGCTACATCCCAAACCAGGGCGCATCGTGCGACACCGGAAGAAGTCGGTCGCGCAGCCGGCCTCAAGATTCGGCGCGATCTAGCCCGGCATCCAATCCCGGCGGCCGCTACCCATCGACAGGCACGTCTGCACACGTATCCGGCCTATCGGGCTGGAAGGGCAAATCCCGTGCCGCGGATGTACGGAACTTCCCGGCAGAGCAGGGAAGCCCGATCGAGGCAAGCTTTCTCCCCGCCCCGATTGGCGCAGGCTTCCTCAATCGTGAAGAGGACCCCTTCGCGGAGCTTAAGAAGTCCAGTCCTGATCGGTCCAAACCCAGTTCCCGATTCCGTCCCAGAGACGGCCCAGGCTATCGACGAAGAGGCGAACGCGCTTCCAACCACTGCGCAGGCCCCGCCTTTTGAATATCAAGGCCCCGCAGCCGATTCCGCAACCACTGAACCAGAACCCCCAGTACCAGCCGAAGAACCAAACATCGCTGACCTGCAGCCGGACGCAGTAACCGCTTCGTTGCATTTCAGACGCGGAGTCATGCCACCTCCTCTCAAAGGGTCGCACGCCTCTCTTGAGCGGCAAAACGAAAGAACCGAGGCGGAAGGCCTGGAGCGGATCGAGGACGAAGACGACCTGGCGGACCGCATAGCGCGAAAAATGTTGGTGCCTGTTCCGGTCTCTCTGGCTCTGACAATCAACGGAGACCTGCCCGCCAATCATCGCTACTGCCGACCCTGGACCGCACGCTTTCTAGCCGACCTGGCGAAGAGCCACGCCGCCCAGTTTCATCGCCCGCTGGAGGTCAGCTCCGCCGTGCGGACCGTCGCGTATCAGAAGCGGTTGATGGGAATCAACGGGAACGCGGCCGCGGCCGAGGGCGATATTGTGAGCCCCCATCTGACCGGGGCGACCATCGACATTGCCAAGAGCCCGCTGAGCCGGGACGAAATCGGCTGGATGCGCGCTCACCTTCTGGCGCTCGAAGAGGCCGGCAAGATTGATGTGGAAGAGGAGTTCCAGCAAAGCTGCTTTCACATCACGGTCTACAAAAGCTATGCGCCTCCCGCCCCGGCCGTCACCCGCAAACCCCGCCAGCGCCGTACGAATCCGCCCGTTGAAATCGCCGCTAAAGGCCTTTAATGTCGTCGATTTCGCGACAACGGCATTCCTTCTCGTAAATTGATTGCAAAACTAACGGCGTTCAAGGGTACAATCTCGGGCAAACGCAATTCTTTTCCGGCGTTGCCCGGAACTACGGCATCGCTACAACATAATCATCCTTGAACAGACGAAACCGCGTGGGCCGGAATTCAGTCAACTATGCAAGCAGGCATGTCTGGCCACGAAATGGCATTTGAGAGGCGGAGTGATGAGCGATCTGGGAGTTCAAACTGTGGTTGAACCGGTCCCCGTGGTTCCGGGGCTCAGCCAGTGGCAGCGCGTCGCGAATACGTTCGCAGCGCCGTCGAAGACATTCGAAGACATCAAACGGGGAAACAAGAGTTGGTGGCTGCCGTTTGTGATCCTTGCCGTGGTTGGCTACATCCTGTTTGCCGCAATCACTTTCAAAATCGGCATGCAACAGGTCGTGGATAACCAGATGAACCAGGATCCAAAAACACAAGAGAGATTGGCGCAGGCGCCTCCAGAGCAGCGCGCGATGACTGAAAAAATCTCGCTCTACGTCACTGAGGGCATCTTCATCGCCAATCCGCTTTTCGTGCTGGCTATTACCGCGGTCGGCTCATTGGGACTTTGGGGAACCATCAATTTCGTCTTTGGTGGCAAAGCCAAGTACGGCAGCGTCTTTGCGGTATGGATGTATGCGTATCTTCCGTCAATTGTAAAGACCCTCCTCGGAGTAGTCGTCATATTCGCGGGTATGGCGCCCGAGTCGTTTAACATCAAAAACTTTGCGCCAACCAATGTAGCCTCATTCCTGCCCGTGGCTGAAACAAACAAGGTGGTCTACTCTCTGGCAAGCTCATTGGATGTTGTATCAATTTGGATGGCGATCGTGCTCGGGATCGGCATCGCGATCGTTGCCGGAGTCAAACGCACTTCCGGGTACATCGCGGTCTTCGGATGGTGGGCGCTCTTTGTCCTCATCGGCGCAGGGGTCGCAGCAATCAGCAGCTGAAGATTCCAGAGTTGCGGAATCGGAAATATCCCGAAAAGCAAGTGGCGCGAACCTCAATGAGATTCGCGCCACTCGCTTTTCGCCTTGAAATTGTCCGCTACTCCGTCCACCGCCGCATCACCAGTGTGGCATTGATGCCGCCGAAGCCGAAGGAATTGGACAGCGCAACGTCGAAGCTCAAGTCGATGGCGCGATTGGGCACGTAGTCCAGCCGGCACTCAGGATCCACGTTATCCAGATTGATGGTGGGCGGAATCTGCTGATTCACCAGCGCAAGCACAGAGATGCCGGCCTCGAGCCCGCCGGCGCCACCAAGCAGATGCCCTGTCATGGATTTGGTGCCGCTCACCTTGAGTTTGTGGCTCAGGGCGTGTTCGCCGAAAACCAGCTCAATGGCGCGGGACTCGTTCCCATCGCCCGCAGGTGTCGAAGTAGCATGTGCGTTCACATACCCCACCTCTTCCGGAGCAATGGCGGCGTCCTGCAGCGCGGCCCTCATGGCCCGCTGGGCGCCCTGGCCCTCCGGCGCAATGCCGGTCATGTGATAAGCGTCCGCGCTCATCCCGTAACCGATGATTTCTGCCAGGATTTTTGCGCCGCGGGCCTTGGCGAACTCCAGCTCCTCAAGGATGAGAATGCCCGCGCCCTCGCCGATCACAAAGCCGTCGCGATCCTTATCAAAAGGGCGGCTGGCGAGAGTCGGTTCATTGTTCCGCGTTGAGAGCGCACGCATCGCTGCAAATCCGCCCACCGACAACGCCGTCACCGACGCCTCAGCGCCCCCCGCAATCATCACGTCCGCGTCCCCATGCATGATCATTCGTGCCGAGTCGCCGATGGAATTGGCGCTGGTGGCGCAGGCCGTAGCTGTGGCTGAAATGGGTCCCTTGGCGCCATAGCGGATGCTGATATTGCCTGCCGCCATGTTCACAATCACCGCCGGAATGAAGAACGGCGAAATCTTGCGCGGGCCGCCGTTGAGCAGGTTGGAGTGCTCGCGCTCAATGATCTCGAACCCCCCAATTCCGGAGCCGATGAAAACTCCAACGCGGTCAGCAATCTCCGGGGTGATCTGGAGTCCAGATTGGGCTATAGCTTCCTGTGTGGCGGCAAAGGCAAAATGAATGAACCTGCCCATCTTGCGCGACTCTTTTTTTTCCAGGAAGTTCAGCGGGTCAAAGTTCTTCACCTCGGCGGCAAAAGTGACGGGGAAGCCAGTGGTGTCGAATCCCTGAATGGGAGCCATTCCACTGGCGCCAGCCAATAGCTGCCGCCATACTTCGGGCGCGGTGTTACCTACACCGCACACCAGACCGAGTCCGGTGATTACGACTCTGCGGGACGGATTGGACAAGGGCTACTTGCTGCCTTTCGCATTCTTTTCTATGTAGTCG
>JBEKRU010000026.1:0-57521 GCA_049518435.1 Occallatibacter sp.
GACCACTTTGCCCGTGCGCATCATCTCCTCGATTTCGTTTGACTTATTCATTCGAGCACCTATGTCTCTTCCCGTTTCGCCCCCTAAATTACTGCCAACTCCACATGCTTTGCGAACGGGCAAGGCTTGCCGTTCAGGTGGTCTTCAAATTCTTTGCGGAATTTTTTCACGAAGCCCAGCGTGGGCATGGCGGCTGCGTCGCCGAGCGGGCAGAAGGTGCGGCCCATCATGTTTTCCGCGAGATATTGAATGTTGTCGATGTCCTTGGCTACCCCGAAACCGGCATGGAAGCGAGTGAGCGATTTTTTCAGCCAGTCGGTTCCTTCACGGCAGGGAATGCACCAGCCGCAACTCTCGTGCTGATAGAAGCTGATGGTGCGTAGGGCGAATTCGACGATGCAGGTCTGATCATCAATGACAACGACGCCGCCTGAACCGAGCATAGAGCCGGCTTTGCCCACCTGGTCGAAGTCCATCCCCAAGGTTTCAATCTCCGATGGCAGCAGCACCGGAGTTGATGATCCGCCGGGTACCACGGCTTTCAATGTGCGTCCACCACGGATGCCGCCGCCGACCTCGTAGATCATCTTTTTGAGGTTGTAGCCCATGGGCAGCTCGTAGACGCCGGGCCGCTCGATGTGACCGCTGAGACCGAAGAGGCGCGTTCCCCCGTTGCGCTCCGAGCCGACGGCCGCATAGGCTGCCGCACCCATTTCGATTACGTGGGGCACGGTGGCGATGGTCTCAGCGTTGTTGATGACAGTGGGACCGCCGTACAGACCTACGACAGCAGGGAACGGTGGCTTGATGCGGGGGATTCCGCGCTTGCCTTCGAGCGACTCCATCAGCGCCGACTCTTCGCCCACTTCATAGGCGCCTGCGCCGGACTGCGTGATGACCTGAAATTCAGTGTCGGAGCCGAATATGTTCTTGCCGAGGAAGCCCTTGGAGTAAGCGTCGGCAACGGCCTTCTCCATAATCTCGAGAAGGTAGCGATACTCGCCACGGAGGTAGATGAATCCGACCTTGGCGCCGATGGCGAGGCCGGCGATGATGGTACCTTCAATCACTGCATGAGGATCGTGCAGGAATATCAGGTGATCCTTGCAGGTTCCGGGCTCGCTTTCATCGCCATTGACGAGGACATATTTGGGCTTGGGGTTTTGCTTGGGAACGAAGGACCATTTAAGACCCGTGGGAAAGCCAGCGCCGCCGCGCCCCCGGAGGTTCGAGGCCTTCATCTCGGTGATGACCCAGTCCGGACCTTGCGCAAGGCACTTCTTAGCAGCCTCATATCCGCCGAGCTCGACATAGCGGTCAATCTGTGCCGCGCCCATGCCAAAGCGGCGGGTGACGATCTTCACTTCATCGGGATGGGAGACGAGTCTAGGCATGGTTTCCCGTCCCTTCGGTTGTTGACTTTCCGCGATATCCGGCGATGATGCCGGGGACGTGTTCGGGACTCAGTTCGTCGTGAAAGTCGTAGTTGACCTGGATGGCCGGCGCCCAGCAGCAGACGCCGATGCACTCGACTTCCTCAAGCGAAAAGACGCCATCGGCCGTAACACCCTTGTGGCCGATGCCCAGCTCTTCCTGGAAACGTTCGTAGACGTCGTAGCCGCCGCGTAGCATGCAGCTAATATTCGTGCAGACCTGCACGTTGAATTTGCCGGCGGGTTTGAAGCGAAGCATGGAGTAGTAGCTGGCTACGTCGCGCACGTCCAGTTGGGTGATGCCGATGCGCTCGGCCACTTCAGCGATGACCGCGTCGGAAAGGTAGCCGATTTCGTCCTGGGCGTAAAGCAACATGGGCACGAGGGCGGAACGCTTGAGCGGGTATTTCTGGACCAGGGCATCAAAACGCGCGGCCAGGGCGGGAGAAAACAGGCTCAAAGTGTCCGGGCTCGTTTCTTTTGGGCTCATATCATCAGCTCCCTGGCCCATGCTTCGGCTGCCATATCCATCTCTTCCTCACCGATATCGCTACGTAATGTTCCCGCTTCCGTCAACTCCAATGTTCCAGTCCTTCCGTCTTCGCGCAGCCAAATTACCATCGATCCGCTGCGCGTTAAATCCAGCCAATCGTCACCGTGCCGTACCAGAATCTTGTCCTGACCCAACTCTACCGTTGCCTGGCGGTTGCCGTTCAATCCATGAGCCGCGGTGTAACTGCGGAGCAGGGAAGCGAGCGACACCCATAGTTCGACATGGACCTGGCCTTCCATTTTACGCAAATCCAGCTTACGCAAATTGGCCACGAATGATTCCCGGCACAATTTCCTGAGCGATCGCCAAAGGAGTAGTTTCGGCGTCTCGGTCTGGAAATCCTTCGACTAGAGATTTGTGTAACTTCAAGGGTAATACCTCATCCTCGGTCACATATTCCGTACGCCCGATGGTGGTCCCCGCTTCACCGAAGAGTTCGACAACGATTCTTGATAATGCGAGATGAGTTGTGGTGCTTTGAATTGTCAACCGGCAAACCGGATCAACGAGGCCCAACGCGAGTTCGATTCTTTCTTCCCCGATAACCGGCCGGAATGGACCGCTGATGGTTGGAGAGCCGGTCTTGCCCAGCTCTTCGTTGGCTTTGCTCACTTCTTCACCCAAAGCAGTTTCTACATCTCGAAAAAGTGCGACCAGTTCGGTGTCGCGTGTTTTCTGGATTTCTGCTGATGAGAGAGTTGAATCCTGGCGCGCTTTCTCTTCCCCTACGAGTTTTGCGTAATCAACCATGAATACCTCCGACGTTATCTGTCGATCTCTCCCAATACGATGTCAATTGAACCGATGATGGCTACCACGTCGGCCAGCATGCGGCCCTGGCACATGGTTTCAAGCGCCTGCAGGGTGGCGAACGACGGATAGCGCATGTGTACACGATAAGGCTTGGCCGTGCCGTCGGAAACTACGTAGTAACCGGTCTGGCCGTGTCCCGCTTCGATGCCCTGATAGACCTCGCCGGCCGGGACTTCAAATCCCTCGGTGACTATTTTGAAGTGATGGATCAGCGCCTCCATCTGGGTCTTCATCTTTTCGCGGTCGGGCAGCACGATCTTGGGCGCGTCGGCCTTGACCGGGCCTTCGGGCATGCCGTCCAGGGCCTGCTGGATGATCTTGACGCTCTCGCGCATTTCAATGAGCCGGACTTCATAGCGCGCCCAGCAGTCGCCACCGGTGGAGATGGGCACGTTGAACTTGAACTTCTCGTAGCCGGAGTAAGGCATGTCGCGGCGCAGGTCAAAATCGACACCAGACGCGCGCATCGGAGGACCGGTGACGCCTAACGCAATGGCATCGGCTGCGGAGAGATAACCAACGCCCATGAGGCGATTGCGGAAGATGGGGTTGCCGGTGAGCAGGTTGGCGTACTCATCAATCTTCTCTGGGAAGGTATTGATAAAGGCCTGGACGCGGTCAAGAAAGTCGAGTGGTGGCTCCATCGACAGCCCGCCAATGCGGAAGTAGCTGGTCATCATCCGCTGGCCGGCCACGGCTTCGAAGAGCCGGAGAATATCTTCGCGTTCGCGGAAGGTGTAGAGAAAGACGGTGAGAGCGCCAATGTCCATGGCGTGCGTGCCGAGCCAGATGAGGTGCGAATTGAGGCGGCTCAACTCGACCAGCAGAACGCGCAGCCATTTGGCTTTCTCAGGAGCTTCAAGGCCGAGGAGTTTTTCGACAGCGAGGCAATAACAAAGATTATTGGACAGAGGGTCGAGATAATTGATGCGGTCTGTCAGCGGCACCACCTGCTGGTAGAACTTGGCTTCGCAGGTCTTCTCAATGCCCGTGTGCAGGTAGCCGACTTCGGGGTAAAGGCGAACGATAATCTCGCCATCGATCTCCAGCACAAGGCGCAGCACGCCGTGGGTCGCAGGGTGCTGCGGCCCCATGTTGATAACCATGTGCTGATCTTTGGCGCCTTCGGCCAATGGGGCTTCCAGGATGGGTGTGCCGATCTGTTCCGTCATCTAGCGGTACCCCTCCACCGGATAGTCCTTGCGTAAAGGATGTCCCACCCATTCGTCCGGCATCATGATGCGACGCAGATTCACGTGGCCTTCAAAACGAATGCCGAATAGGTCGAAGACTTCGCGTTCGTAGTAGTTGGCGGACGGCCACACAGGCGTGATGGATGCGACCGAGGGGTTGGCATCGTCCAGCAGCACGCGGAGACGGATGTATTCCTTAAAAGTGTGCGACAGGAGATGGTAGCTGACCTGAAACCGCGGCGAGGAAGGGAACCAGTCGACTGCGGTAAGGTCGTCCATGAAGTTGTAGCCTGCGGCCTGCATTGTCGCGGCAGCGGCGCGAATCTCTTCGGCTGCGATGGTCAGAGTCAGCTCATTGCGGTCGAATTTTGCGTCGATCAGGGCATCTGGTTTCCAGGCGAGGATGGCTTTGACGGCCGGATGCTCCGGCATGGCTTCCACGACGGCTGCCTTGCCCAGGATTGTGGGTTTCTCGACCATGCTATAAATCCGCCTTGTCCTGGCTCCAGTTCAGGATGCCTTTGCGCACAATGTAGTAAAGTCCCACGGCCACAAAGCCGAGGTAGACCAGCATTTCCCAAAAACCAAAGTAGCGGCCGACGTGGGCCAGTTCGGGGAGCTTGCGATAAACCACCGCCCAGGGCATCATGAAAACCGCTTCCACGTCGAAGAGAATGAACAGGACTGCGACCATGTAGAAGCGAACGCTGAATCGCCTGCGGGCATCCCCGACAGCTTCGATTCCGCACTCGTAGGCGGCAAGCTTGGTTTTTGAGTTACGGTGGCGTCCGATGAAAAAGGATCCGGCGACCATTCCCGCGCACATGCCAAAAGCGGCCAGAATCTGCAGCAACAGCGGGAGATACTGCCAGTCGTAAGGAATCATCGCTGCCCCGTCCGAACAAGTCCGAAGATTTCACCCGTACGGCCGGAACCGCGAACAGATTCCGATCGAAGAGATGCTGGTTTGAGCTTAGGTTTTCAGGCTCATCCCGTCAAGGCGGAGCACAAAGAGTGGCGGGGCGGATGTCTGGATGTGTTGGATTGCTCAGCGCCCGCAAAAATCCCGGCGAAATATTTGTCTGCGGGTATGGACCTTTTCCTCACTTTAACAATCTATTGATGTGGAATGAGAAGCGGGCCGGGCAAAGGGTAGGGTAGCCGGATTTCGCGATTAGCGAACGCGAAATGTTATTTGAGTGAGCGTCGTCACATCATTTTCCCGAATTTGGACGCAATAATCCGGTGTTCACTAACGGGACATAGTACCTTCGTTATCTGAAACTTTCGCTCCGCACGGCCGAAGAACAGGTTGAGGATGAATTCCATGGCAGCTACAACATCGACCGGTCTTTTCATTCCCGCTCATATGGGGTCTGATTGCGTTTCTCCCGCCAACGTCATTCCACGTGTTGTCACCAACCGGCGGCGGCGCATTACTCCTGAAGCCGGTCACGCTCTTGAGATCCTTGGCCATGCCATCGAATACCTGACCGACGAGTATGTTCATGAAGGTGGCGCCTTGTCAGCGCGCGACGGCCGGGTCATGGCGGTGCAATTGCTGATGTCGCTCAACCGCCAAGTGTATTTCGAGTGCCCTGAGGCGCCGACCTTCGCGGATCGCTGCCGATCGTTCCTGCGTTTGCGAGCGAACTAGGGCCGGAAGCGAAATCACCTATTTCTACGTGATTTCCTAGTCACTGGCCGAGGGTCATCACTCCCCACAACACCAGCCAGGCTATCCCCATCGCGTGCCAGAACCATGCAGCGGTGTCGAGTGCTACCTGACGGAACTCCACACGGGGAAGCCAGCCGAGAGCGACGAGGCAAAAGACTAGCCCGGCCAGCCCGACCATCAGATGGGCAGCATGCAGGCCTGTAATCATGTAGAAGAAATAACTTGCCGGCGTCGCATGCCGATCGAAAGCGAATCCCTGCGCGGTTAACTGGCGCCACGCCAACCCTTGTCCTACGAGAAACAAGCAGCCGAATACCAGAGTTGCGGCAACCCAGGGAATTGCACGCCGGAGCGCTGGACGGCCTAGCCCCAACCACTCCTCGAGCACATCGATTTCCCGGAAAATGCTGCGCCGTGCCCATTCCACGGTCAGGCTGCTCAGGAGCAATGCCGCGGTATTCAGGTAGAGGATGGGGGGCAGATCGACCGGCCGCCAGTCGCCAACCAGTTCGTGGGTATGTGCATTCAACTGCATGCCGGCCTGGCGGGCATAAAACACCACAACCAGCACCCCAAAGAAGATCATGTCTACCGAGAGAAACAGAAAGACAAACAGACGCACCTTGTGGAGAAGTTCGCGCGGACCCCGCCGATGATTCTTCCAATCGTCGTCGCCCCCGCCGCCCCCGCCGGTTGGGCGCAGGTCCACAGGCGGTTTTCCGCCGATTCCGGGATCTCGACGCTCAATCTCCGCGGGACTGGGAGTAAAAATGGACGGCATCAGGGCCTCTGTGGGAATGAGATTACTCTCACACAGGCTTGGACGCACAGAGTTTCGAAGGGGATGGCCCAAATTTTTCTCGTTGACCCTCAAGAAGCGGACGGATCCAGAGGTTTAGGGCCTGTTTATAGGGGGGCGCGCTTCGTTCACCACCTTCACAAAAAGGCGATGCACCCTGCGGTCGGAGCTGAGTTCGGGATGAAACGTTGCTGCCATTGTCAAGCCCTGCCGGACCAGCACCGGATAGCTATCGCGCAAAGCAAGCACTTCGACTTCGGAGCCGGTCTCCAGAATCCGCGGGGCGCGGATGAAAACCATCTCCAGTGGACCGCCTTCGAGCGCCGTCTGTGCGGTCAGGATCGTTGAGTCTATCTGCCGTCCATACGCGTTGCGTTCTACAGCGGCGTTCAGGATACCCAGGCTCCGCTGAGCGGGGTTCCGGACCTCCCGCGCAAGCAGAATGGCTCCGGCGCAGGTTCCGAAGACCGGTTTCATCTCGCAGAAACTCTTTAAATCCTCGAAGAAATTGTGCTTCTCAAGAAAACGAAGGATGGTGGTCGACTCGCCGCCAGGCAGAATCAGGCCGTCCAGGCTGGCGAGTTGGTCGGGTTTGCGCACCTCGACGGGCTCCGCACCCGATTCAGCCAGCGCATCAGCATGCGCTGCATAGTCGCCCTGGATTGCCAGAACGCCGATGTGCGGCAACGTGTTTTCCTCAGACAAATCCAGGCTCTCCCAATAACAGTCCCAAAAGCGATGCCGTGCTCCTGACCGTCGCGCCATCTATCTCGGCATGGAATGAGCAATCATGCCAGTGCTAGCGAATAGAGAGCGTCCACCCCACAGCAGGTGATTACCAGCCGCGGGTTTGGAGCAGCTGCGATTCCTCGATCGCGGCAGCGGCCAGTCCCTTCATGGTCCCTGTGACCTGCTCGGCGACCTCGGCCAGAATCTTGGGATCATTGAAGTGGGTCGTCGCCATGACAATGGCTTTGGCGCGCGAGACGGCCTCTTCGCGTTCCTTGGGGTTGTTCTCGACATCAAGCGGCGTAGCCCGCTCCTTCATGAAGATGCCCGAGCCGACGAAGATGGCCTCAGCGCCAAGCTGCATCATCAGTGCGGCGTCGGCCGGAGTAGCGATCCCGCCCGCGGAGAAATTGGGCACTGGTAGCTTGCCGGTTGCCGCCACCATGCGGACCAGCTCGTAGGGAGCCTGGTGATCCTTGGCTGCCTTGTAGAGTTCCTGCTCGGAGAGCACGGTCAGAGCGCGCATTTCGCTGGTGATCTGGCGCATATGCTGCACGGCATGGACGACATCGCCGGTCCCAGCCTCGCCCTTGGTGCGAATCATGGCTGCGCCTTCGGCGATGCGCCGTAGGGCCTCGCCCAGGTTGCGCGCGCCGCACACAAAAGGAGTGGTGAAGGCGTGCTTGTCGATATGATGCGCTTCATCGGCCGGGGTGAGGACCTCGCTTTCATCGATAAAGTCGACGCCCAACTCCTGCAGAATCTGCGCCTCGGCAAAGTGGCCGATGCGAGCCTTGGCCATGACGGGAATGGACACCGCCTGAATGATCTGCTTGATCAGCGAGGGTTTGGCCATGCGGGCCACGCCTCCCTCGGCGCGGATCATCGCTGGAACGCGTTCCAGGGCCATCACTGAGGTGGCACCTGCCTCCTCCGCAATGCGGGCCTGTTCTACGTTCATCACATCCATGATGACGCCGCCCTTGAGCATTTCTGCGAGACCGATTTTCAGGCGAAGGCTGGTTCCGGTAAAGCTTCTGATTTCATGATCTTTCGACATAGGATTCGACCTCGATTTGATACGAACGGCGACCGGTTCAGGGCGGCGCTGCCGTGCTTGGGTGTCAATCCTCAGTGTATCAGCGTTGTTGCTTTCCGGTAGCAGGAGGTGAAACGGAGAGTTTCCATGGCCGCATTTCTTAAGCCATTCCAATCTTTCTGTCTCCTTTCTGGTCATTTTTATGCAAGATTCCTCAGCAAATGGGAAACGGACATTCCATGCCGGCACAGGCAGCATCGCAACAGGCGGCGCACCAGCCTTCATTGCCCGGCGCGACGGATGCACCAGCGGAAAACGCACTGATCCCATCGCAGCCCGATGACGAGGATTTGATTCCCCTTGGTCTGCCGGTATCGCGGTTGCCGGTGGAGCTTGAAGTTTCGGTGCCGGTGAGGGAGTTCAGGGTACGCCATTTGCTGACCCTTGGTTCGGGACAGGTAATTGAGACGCAATGGGCCCACGACGAAGACATGCCGCTGTCTGCCGGCGAGGTGCAACTGGCCTGGAGCGAGTTTGAAGTCGTGGACTCGCATCTGGCGGTGCGGCTAACCCGGCTGGCCTGAGCATCCAGGTTGATTTTTCGGGAATGGCGCGACAATTGGCGGGGCGAAAGGGAACATGGAGCAAAACAAGCAAAACTCGGGAGGATCAAAGGCAACGGCAGCCGGACTGGGCGGGTGGGTTCTGGAACGGCTGCGCGGCTCGGGCCGGCCGCGGCCACGTCTGGCACTGATCGAGCGGATTGCCCTCGCACCAAAGCAATCGCTGGCGCTGGTTGAAGCCGAGGGCCGTCGTTTTTTGGTCGCGACTTCGACGGAAGGGTCTCCCGTGTTCTACCCCCTCGACGCAAAGTCGCTTTCCGGGGATTCGATCCGCTACGCCCGTTCCAGTCCGGTTCCTTCAGCGAGGGTGTCATGGTAGCCATCTGGACCGCGCATGCCGCGGCAGCCGCATCTGCGCCCTTATTGCCGGATCTTAACGCGCGGTTTCATCCCGCGGATTCGACTCCGTGGACGATTCTCTTCGTTCTCACACTGTTGACGCT
Organism: Occallatibacter sp.; assembly: GCA_049518435.1. Lineage (GTDB taxonomy): Bacteria > Acidobacteriota > Terriglobia > Terriglobales > Acidobacteriaceae > Telmatobacter. Next base: position 9,304 of record JBEKRU010000026.1, read on the forward strand.
GCTTCCTGCCATCCTGATGGCGATGACGCCGCTGGTGCGTCTGCTGGTGGTCTTTCATTTCCTTCGGCAGGCTCTCGGCACACAAACCGCACCTTCGAATCCCACCCTGATGGGGCTGGCGCTGATGATGACCTGGTTTCTGATGACGCCGGTGCTGACCCAGGTGGATCAACAGGCAGTGGAACCGTACCGCGCCGGCCAGGTTACAGGTTGGGAGGCAATCGACCTGGGAGCCCGGCCCGTGAAGCATTTTCTGCTCCACTACGCCCGCGAGAAGGACCTCGCCCTGTTTGCCGCGGCGGGCCAGATTCCCCGACCGCAGACTCCGGACGACCTGCCCATGAGGGCCGTGATTCCCGCCTACATTCTCTCGGAATTGAAGGCTGGCTTCTCGATTGGCGCGGTTCTGTTTCTACCCTTCCTGCTGATCGACATGGTTACGGCCTCAATCACTACTTCAATCGGCATGTTTCAGTTACCTCCGGTAGTCATCTCCACGCCTTTGAAAATCCTGCTGTTTGTGATGATCGATGGCTGGAATCTTCTGGCCAGTTCGTTGTTGAAGAGCTTCTGAGGAGGATTGGATGACGCCCGATCTGGTTGCTGAGCTGATGCGCCAACTGATGAAGGAAACCATGATTCTGGCCGCGCCGGTGCTGATTGCCGCCGCGCTGCTGAGCTTCCTTCTGAGCCTTCTCCAGACCCTGACCAGCCTCCAGGAGCAATCGCTGACCAGCGTCCCGCGTCTGGCCGCGATCGCCTTCATTCTCCTGGTGGGCATGCCGTGGTTCCTGGGCCGGATGGCCGCTTACACGGTGCTTCTGCTGACAGATCTGCACCGTTATCTGGGCTAGCAAAGACGAAAGGATCCGATTTGCCGCAAGGAACCGAACTCGATTGGGAGAACTTCCTGAGCGCCATGACGCTTGTCCTGGTGCGCGTCAGCGGCATGGTGGCATTTGCTCCCTTTTTCTCTTCAACGGCCCTTATGATGCGCACCAAGGCAGTCTTTGTGTTGTCGGTGGCCTGGTTGCTGGCTCCGCTGGTGGCGTCGCTCCCCAACGCCCACACTTCTATTACGGCACCCGCCCTGCTGGGTGAACTTGCCGTGGGCCTGGTCTATGGCCTTACTCTCACGCTTCTCAATGAGGTTCTTCTTTTCGCCGGCCAGATTGCCGGGGTGCAGTTCAGCTTCTCCATGGTCAATCTGCTGGACCCTACCTCCAACATTCAGACCCCGCTGCTCGGCGATCTTTTTCAGCTGATGGGGACACTGGTTCTGATCACGGCGGGCCTCGACCGGATTCTGCTGGCTTCAATGGTGCGCAGCTTCCATGCGGTTCCGCTGGGCAGCTATGTGCTGCTTCCGGATACCGCGTTGGCGATTGTGCGCGCGGCCGTGGGCATCTTTCTGGCGGCAGTCGAGCTGGCTGCCCCCTTGCTCGCGGCAACCATGCTGGTGGAAGTTGCCGTATCTCTGCTCGGCAAGCTCAGCCCGCAGTTGCCGGTAATGAACCTTACGGTGCCGCTCAAAACCCTGACGGGGTTTGCCCTTCTGACCGGCTCTCTTGCCCTTTGGCCGCGTTTCATCGAGTCGCGCTTCGCGGGATTGCTGGACATGGCTGAGCGATTGATTACCCAGGGCGGCCACGGCTTTGGCTCCGCTGCGGGCATGGGACTGGGAGGATAGCCGATGCCTGGAGACCGCACTGAACAGGCTACGCAGCATCGTCGCGACCAGGCTCGCAAGGAAGGAGATGTACTGCACAGCCGCGAACTTTCGGCTGCCGCAGGAACTTTGGCGGGCGTGATGGTGCTGGGAGCTTTCGGCGAACACGTTCTGACGGCATGGCGCAGCACGTTTACCGGCTTTCTTGACCTGGGCGCGCCAGCTCACTGGGAGCCTGCGCAGATTCTGCCCACGATGTACGCCCTGCGCCGGCTGGCGTTGATCGTTCTTGGTCCGTGCGGGATGGTTATGGCGGCTGTGGCGGTTTCAGCACTGGGCATGGGCATCATGCAGACCGGAGGAATCAACTTCTTTGCCGGGGCCGTGGGTTTCAAGTTCGACCGCATCAATCCGGTCAGCAATATCAGTAATCTGTTTTCGCTCCGCGCCGCAACGAGGCTCGCGAAATCGCTGGTTCCCGCTGGCTTTCTTGCCGTCTTTGCGGTGCAGCGCATTGCCCGCCAACTGATCCTTCCCCCGTTTTCTGTTTCGCGGCTGAACATGCTGGGTTCCGATGTTTACGGCTTGCTGCTGGCCGCAGCCTGGCTGCTTTTCGCCTGGTCGGGAATTGATTACCTGGTCGAGTGGCAGAGCCGCGAGTCCCGGCTGAAGATGAGCAAGCAGGACATGCGGGACGAGATGAAGCAGACCGAGGGCAACCCGCAGATAAAGGGCCGAATCCGGAATCTGCAGCGGCAGATGCGCAAGCGCCGGGTGAAAGCCGACGTCTCAAAGGCCGCCGTGGTGTTTACCAATCCCACTCATTATGCGGTCGCGCTCGGCTTCGACTTTGGCACCATGGAAGCGCCGAAGGTCGTCGCCAAGGGCCGCAATCTGCTGGCCGAGGAAATCAAGGCCGAGGCTCGCTGGGCGGGCGTTCCCATCATCGAGAATCCTCCGCTTGCGCGCTCGCTCTATCGATCGGTCGAGGTGGGCCAGTCAATTCCTGTTGAGCTTTATGCGGCCGTAGCCGCCATTCTGGCCTGGCTCTATCGCCAGCGCGTTGAGGCTGAGTTGCGCGAACGCCGCGCGCGCCAGGCCGCCGCTCGGGACAAAGGAAAGTCTCAAGGCCCGCCCAACGGTCATGCTCAACCCTTCCAAGGAGGTCGACAGTGAGCACCACAGCCCTGCCCGCAAGTTCTCTTGCCGGACTTTCCATTCTGCAACGGTTGCGCGAGGTCGTGCTGCCCCTGGCCGCGATCAGTGTGGTCTTCGTGATGCTGGTGCCGCTGCCATCGTGGGCGCTGGACTTTCTGCTGGCGATCTCGATGTCCGCCTCCATCATCGTTTTTCTTTCCGCGGTGCAAGTCCGAAGAGCAGTGGAGCTGAGCGTTTTCCCCACCCTCCTGCTGCTCCTGACTCTGTTCCGCCTGGCGCTGAATATTGCCTCCAGCCGCCGCATCCTGCTGCATGGATCGGAAGGAACCGCTGCTGCCGGCAAGGTCATCGAGGCGTTCGGGCAATTTGTGGTCGGCGGCAATTACGTGGTAGGTTTTGTCCTCTTCCTGGCCCTCATAGCGATCCAGTTTCTGGTGGTTTCGCACGGCGCGGTGCGCACCGCAGAGGTGACTGCACGGTTCACTCTCGATGCGCTTCCCGGCAAACAGATGGCCATCGATGCCGACATGAACGCGGGGCTGATCGACGAGGCCGAAGCAAGGCGGCGGCGCCAGGCGATTGCGCGCGAGGCGGAGTTCTATGGAGCGATGGACGGAGCGGCACGCTTCAACCAGCGGGATTCGCTGGCCACGATCCTGATCACCGCCATCAACATCGTTGCCGGCCTTCTGATTGGCACCTTGCAGCAGGGCATCGAGTTGGGCGAGGCGGCGCGCACCTACACCGTGCTGACGGTCGGCGACGGGCTCGTGACTCTGATCCCGTCGCTGCTGGTGTCGATCGCCGGCGGCATCACGCTGACGCGCGCCAATTCGGCCGGATTGCTGGGCGGCGAGATTCGCCAGCAATTACTGGCCAAGCCCACCACTCTCTATCTGGCCAGCCTGGTTTCGGCTTCCATGTGCCTGATTCCCGGTCTGCCGAAGTTCGCCTTTCTGTCCGTCGCGGCGGCGCTCTTCTGGGGGGCGCGCAGCACCGCTGCCCATCCTCCGGCGCCAGCCCCGGCCGAGCTCGTGACAGGAGAAAAGAAGAAAGCGGATCAAGTGCAGAGCGCGGATCTGGCCAACCTGTTGCGCCTCGAGGAATTGACTCTCGAGATCGGGTTTCAGCTGATCCCGCTGGTTGATGAGAAGCAGGGCGGCCAGCTTTTAAGCCGGGTCCGCTCGCTGCGCCGCCATCTCTCTTCGGAGATGGGCTTTCTTGTTCCCCCGGTTCATATATCCGACAACCTGCGATTGAAACCGCGCGAATATCTGTTCTCCTTGCGCGGCATGGAGATAGGCCGCTGGCAGACAGAGGGATCGCTGCTGCTGGCCGTCTCTTCCGATCCGCACCGGCGACCTCTGCCGGGCAAGGAGGCGCGCGAGCCTGCTTTTGGAGTGCCCGCCATCTGGATCGCGCCCGCCCTCGAGGATCAGGCCGCCGCTGCCGGTTACTCGGTGGTGGATTCGGTTACCGTGATCACCACCCACCTAGGCGAACTGATTCGCCAGCATGCCTGGGAACTGCTGGGCCGGTCGGAGACCAAGCGGCTCCTCGATTCGCTGAACGACAGCCATCCCAAACTGATTGAGGAACTGACCCCGAAGCTGTTGTCGCTTGGAGAAGTGGGGCATGTTTTCGAACAGCTTCTGCGCGAGCGGGTTTCGATTCGCGATCTTGGCGCCGTTCTCGAGTCTCTGCTTGAAACCGCGCCAATCAATAAAAGCCTTGTGGCTCTGGTCGAAGCGGCGCGTCAGGCGCTGGGCCGAAGACTGGTCCGCCCGCTGCTCGACGCCGGAGGCCAGCTTCCCGTCCTGCTTCTCGATCCGGCGCTCGAAGAGGAGATTCTAACCACGCTGGCCCCGGAAACCGGAGTGCGTCTGTTGTCTTCGACAGGAAGCGCGGGAACCCCGCTGATCCGGCGCCTGACCGATTCTTTGAAACAACTCATCGGCGCCAACTCCGCTGCGGCCCTTCCGGTGCTTCTTTGCCCTAGTCCGGCTCGCTACCACGTCAAGCGTTGGCTGGAGCCGGTCCTGCCCCGTCTGCCGGTGGTGGCAGCCGGTGAGATTCCGCCAGAAATCCGGTTGCGCCCGGTGGGAACAGTGCGCTGAAGGGGGACCGATGGGATTGGAAGCAGCGAGTGCGGCAAGTGTGCAGAGAGAATCGCGGAACAACCCGAGAGCAGGTGGATATCCACCTGCTGTCTCGGCAATGGCCGTGCTCAGCGGAGAGCAGGAGCGGGTGCTGCTCGAACATCTACCCATCGTCCGGTTTCTGGCCCGCCGCATCCACGAGCGGCTGCCCCAGCACGTGGACATTGAAGATCTTGTCTCGGCGGGAGTGGTGGGGCTCATGGACGCATTCGCCAAGTTCGACCCTGCCAAGAAGGTGCAATTCCGAAGTTACGCGCAGTTTCGCATCCGGGGGGCGATTCTCGACAGCCTGCGCACCCTGGACTGGAGTCCGCGGGAGTTGCGCCGCAAAGGCCGCGCCGTCGAAGAGGCCATTCGGCAGGTAACGGCACGGTTGGGGCGCGCTCCGGGAGAAGGCGAAGTGGCGACGGAGATGGGGATTGGCCTTGACGACTATCAGCTGCTCCTTGGCGATTTGAAAGGGTTGGAAGTGGGCACCCTGCATATGGAGCGGAATGAGGACTCAGGGGAAGAGGAGCTTGCCTATGTTCCTGGCCGTCCCGAGGAGGACCCGCTGTTCCGCTGTCTGCGAGGCGAGCTTGAAGGGCGTTTGACCGATGCTATCCAAAATCTTCCCGACCGGGAGCGGCTGGTGATGACGCTCTATTACTACGAGGAGATGACCATGCGCGAGATCGGGCTGGCGCTGGGGGTGGTCGAGTCACGGATCTCGCAGGTGCACGCCTCGGCAGTGGTCCATCTGCGTGCCACGCTCAAGGATCTGGTCGCGCGAGGGGCCTTCAACAGTCCGAGGGGACGCAAAAACGACGCAAAGGAAAAGAGTAGGGGCTGATGGAAAAGACACTTAAGCAGGACGAAATCGACGCCCTTTTCGAAGCCGCGCAGACTGCCGAGCCGGATGCTCAGCGAACGGGGAGCCGCCCGAAGGTGGTCCCGTACAATTTCTCTTCCGCGGGCCAGATCTCTACCGAGCAGCTTCGCGCCATCAGCATGCTGAACGACCTGTTTGCCCGCAACCTGACGCATAATCTGTCGGCGTGGCTGCGCACCCGCTTCCAGGTCAATCTGGTTTCTGCCGAGCAGATACAGTTCAACGAGTTTGTTCTGCGGATTCCTGAGGTGAGCTATGTGGCATCGGTACGCCTGGAACCCCTGGGGGCACTCTCGGTTCTGCAGCTGGACCTGGCGCTGGCTCCCCCGGTCATCGATCTGCTACTGGGTGGGGAGGGCAGGGAGGGGGCGCTCAGGGAGATCACGGATATTGAGGAAGCCATCGTGGCCAGCCTGGTGGACATCATCTGCCGCGAACTGACCGTTGCCTGGCAGCCGGTGGGGCTCAGCTTCAATTTTGAGCGCCGCCAGATGCAGACCCAGGTGGCCCGCATCATGTCGGTAAACGAGAAGACCCTGTGTCTGAGCTTCGAGATTCGCATGCCCCATACTTCTGGCCTGCTCAACCTTGCCTTCCCGGCCGTGGTCGCCAACACCATTTTGCGCCGCCTGACATCGGACCGTGTCGGCCGGCGGCGCCACGCCGGCGAAATCCGGGCGCGCATGGAAGCCATGGCGCGGCGGATTTGTTTTGGCGGCACTCTGCAGCTGCCTTCAGTTCGCCTTACAGCCAGCGCGCTCGAGAACCTTGAGCCGGGCTCGATTCTTCGCCTCGACATACCTGCCAATACCCCGCCGATCTGGCAGGTCGGCGGCCAGCCGCTTTCTCAGGCGCAAGCCATCCGGCAGGGTCCCCATCGTGCGGCGCGGATGGGACGGCCGATAAGCGAGGTGACGTCATGAAAACGTATCTGGAATGCTGGACAGGCGTCGCAGAAGCACTTTTTTCCCAGGCTCTGGCCGGGGAACCCCAATTGGTTGATTCGATCCCCAGGCCGATGGCCGAAGGGTCGTTCGGATTTGTTGCGACCCTTTCCGGAGATCAGGAGGGGCGATTCGCGGTGGTTCTCGACGCAAAGATCCTGGATGTCCCCCTGGTAGGCGAAGGGGTGGATCAGAAGGCCGGCTGGGCCGAGTTGTTGCGTGAGGTTGCCGATGCCGCGGTGGGGGAACTGCTGGCGAAAACCGGAACTAAGTGCCGCATTGAGGGTTTTGTCGAAACGCCAGGGGAGAGCAAGGTCTCGCGCGCCTTCGAATTGAAGTCCGGCGACCGCGCGTGGACCATTCTGGTGCGGGACGAGATTCGCCCCCGGTCCCAGCCGTCCCCGGGGCCGGCCGTGAGGCAGGAGCCAGAGAGGAAATCCGCACCGGCCTCTGTCACGCCGGCTTCAACACCGGAAGCAGCCGTCAACGCGGGCATGGAACTGCTTCTCGATGTGGAACTCGAGGCCACGCTGCGGTTCGGCTGCCGTGAGATGCCGCTGGGGGAGATCCTCGACCTGGGTCCAGGGGACGTAGTGCAACTTGACCGCCATGTTTCTGACCCTGTGGATCTGATTGTGGGGGACAGGATTGTGGCGCGTGGGGAAGTCGTACTGGTCAATGGAAACTTTGGCCTGCGCGTAACGGAGGTGGCCGCGCCCAGGAAGCGGCTGGAGAGCATACGATGCCTATTCTGAAATCCGGGAGTATTCGGGCCGCGGCCGGGGGCCCGGTGAACAATCGAGGGTTTGGGGATTCGGATCCGGCCCTGGTTGCCGGATCTGACAACCCTGAAACTCGTGTGGCTCGCACGGGATTGTTCGAGACCTGCGCCAATCCGGGCTGCCGATCCGGATGGCTCCACCTATTGCGAAGCCGCTCGGCGCCGGTTTTTGAAGAGGGCTGGAGCTGCTCTCCCGGGTGCACGGCGGCCCGCGTGGCTATCGCGGTGCGCCGCGAATTGAACGGCCGCGGCAGAGCTCCCGAGATCCATCGCCACAGAATTCCGCTGGGGTTGGTCATGCTCGAGCAGGGCTGGATTACCTCCGGCCAGTTGCGGCAGGCGCTGGACGCACAAAAAGCAGCCGGTGCGGGTCGCCTGGGCCACTGGCTGATCTGCCAGCAGGGCGTCCGGGAGCAATTGGTCACCAGAGCCCTGGGGCTGCAGTGGAGTTGCCCTGTGCTGCCCTTTGAATTGCACGATGCAAGTGCATTGACAAGCCTGGTGCCCCGGCTTTTTGTCGATGCTTTTGGCGCGGTGCCCTTGCGGGTCGCGGCTCGCAAGTTGCTCTACCTTGGATTTGAAGACCGCCTCGATCCGGTGCTGGCCCTGGCCATCGAGCGGATTACGGGGTTGCGGGTGGAGTCCGGCCTGGTGCAGGGGTCTTTGTTCCGTCAAGCGCATGCACGCATGTTGAGCGCAAAATTTCCCCCAGCGGAGTTGATCGAGCCTGGCGGGGAGCCGGCCCTGGTGCAGGCGCTCACGAAGGCGATCGAGCGCGTGCGGCCAGTGAACGCGCGCCTGGTGCGAGCCCACGACTGTCTGTGGATGAGGATGTGGCTGAATTCGGGCAGCAAAGCCGTCAGTGGAGGCGCTCCCGTTCATGACCTGATCGCGTCCGTTGGTGCGAACTGAGATCGGATAGTCGGGAAAGAAGATGCTTTGTCCCTCATGGAAACCAGTGCTCGGCCGATGAATTCAAAAGTGGAGGACTGGCATGAGTGAAATTCGAGCTCTGATTGTGGATGATTCCTCGGTGATGCGCAAGATCGTTGAGAGGTCGCTGCGTCAGGCGGGTCTGAACCTTGCCGTGGTACATGAGGCAGGCAGCGGCACCGATGCGCTGGAACTGCTGAAGGTCAAGGATGTCGACCTGATTCTTTCCGACATCAACATGCCGTCGATGGATGGGTTGGAGTTTTTGCGTCAGATTCGGGCGCAGAACCTGGCTGTCGGCGTCCCGGTGGTGATGATTACGACTGAGTCGAGCGAAGAACATGTGAAGCAGGCCATTCAGGCCGGGGCGCGCGGATACATCCGTAAGCCGTTTACAGCCGAACAGGTTAAGGAACGGGTACTGCCGTTGGTGAATGCGGCGTGACCTGGAAAGGATCAACGTGCTCTTGAATGGTGTCCGGTTTGCCGCTATCGCGCGAGCGCGGGGAGGCAAGGTTAAAGAAATGGAGCAGACGATGGCGGTCACTTTGCGGGAATCTTTGCAACTGGTCTCCGATCCGCGGAATCTGGATGGGAGTGTGGACGAGGTTTTTCAGATGATGCTCGGGGTGCATTGCGAGCGTGCCGCCACACCGCATGCCAAGGAGGCGGAGTCGGTGACCGCCGTGGTGGGGTTCGGGGGTGCCTTGAGCGGAGCGTGTGTCTTCAAATGCGGGAGCACGGCTGCGAGGAAGATCGCGGCGCATATGACGGGCATGGAATTTGAGGAAATAGACGACGTCGTCAAAGATGGGATCGGCGAGATATGCAATATGCTGGCCGGCGCCTGGAAAGGGAAGGTCCCCGATCTGGCGGCCAATTGCGGTCTGTCGGTTCCCGCTGTCATAACCGGTCGCGACTACAACCTGCATGTGCAGGCCCCCGAGTTTCAGCTCCATCACGACTACCAGTTCGAGGATGCCGGCTTTGAAGTCACCATTGTCTGCGATGGCCTGCAATAAGCCTCCGGGCAGCGCGGTTGTCCCCAATCCTAATTTTCTTTAATCCGCGCTCTCCCGTTCCGGTCCCGTATCTGCATCTTCCGTTTCCGACGGGAGATGCAGACATGGACAGCGGATATTACGCGGCGATGACGGGATTGATTGCGCGCACGCAGGCGCTGGATATTGCCGCCACCAATCTGGCAAATTCACAGACCCCGGGTTACCGCTCTGAACAGGAGTTTTTCCGTTCTGTTCTTATGGGACCCGAGGCTGCGGATTCCCAACTGGGCCGCACAGTCAATAACTTTGGACTTCTTGGCGGGGACAGGCTCAACCTCGGGCAGGGTGCGCTTCAGCAGACCGGCAATCCTCTGGATCTGGCCGTAGAGGGCGAGGGATTCTTTCGCGTCCAAACCTCGAATGGTCTTCGTTATACGCGCGACGGCGGTTTTCACCGCTCCCCTACTGGACAACTTGTCACCGCTGCAGGCGAGCCGGTGCTATCGACTGGCGGACTGACGATTGCAGTTCCGCCGGGCGAAGTCTCGATTGGCGCCAATGGCGCACTCTCGGTTGCAGGTGGCATCGTTGCGACCGTCGGAGTGTTCACCTTTCCTCCCGGAACACAGTTGACCGCGGAAGGCGCAAGCCGGTACGTGGTTCCCGATGAAACCGTTGTGTCCCTTTCGAAAAACGCGACCGTACGCCAGGGCGCAATCGAATCCGCCAACCAAGGCTCGATACCGGGTTCACTGAACCTGATGCTGATCCAGCGCGAGGCGGAGATGATGCAGAAGGCGCTCACCGTGTTTCACACCGAGTTCAACAAGTTTGCGACGGAAGATCTGCCAAGGGTCTAGTTGTCTGAGATCAGTTGTCAGCGATCAGAATCAAGCCGGACCGATTCTGGACAGGAAACACGAAACTGGTTTTCAAAACGCAGTCACTGACGACTGACCACTGAAAACTGGAGACTGAAAAGGAGCCGTAATGATTCGAGCCCTCTACACAGCGGCAAGCGGGATGAGCGCGCAGGAACTGAATCTGGACACGATTGCCAACAACCTCGCCAATTCATCCACTACGGGGTTTCGCCAGTTGCGCCTGGAGTTCCAGGACATGGTCTATCAGAACCTGGTGACTCCGGGAGCGGCGCAGAGCCAATCCACGGTTTCAGCGGGGCTGCAGGTGGGGCTGGGAACCAAATCGGCGGCCACTGAGGTGATCATGACCCAGGGCTCGATGAACCAGACCTCCAATCCACTGGATGTGGCCATCGAAGGTAGCGGGTTCTTCCAGGTGCAGAGGCCCGATGGGAGCATTGCCTACACCCGCGCCGGGCAGTTTCAACTGAACAGCCAGGGAACCCTCTGTACCACCGACGGCGACCCGGTCATCCCCACAATTACTATCCCCGCGAATGCGACGGCGGTCACCATCACCCAGTACGGTGTGGTGAACGCGACCCTGCCCGGACAGACCAACCCTTCGCAGTTGGGCCAACTGCAACTGGCAACCTTTCCCAATCCCGGAGGACTTGAGAGTATGGGCTCTAACCTGCTTGCGACGACGCTGAATTCCGGCAACCCGGTCACAGGGAATCCTGGCGGAACCGAGGGAATGGGAACACTGCAGCAGGGCTATCTGGAGAACTCAAACGTGGATGTGGTCACCATGTTCGTACAAATGGTGCTTGCGCAGAGAGCCTACGAGTCGAATTCCAAGGTGATCAAGGCCGCGGACGATATGTACTCACAAGTCAATAACATGACTCATTAATCAACAGGTTCCGGATGAAGGTTTTGAGAGGAGGGAGGGGGCGGGATGAAAGCAATGCGTGCGATGGTACTTGGAGCGACGGTGACGGCCGCTGGAATTCTGCCCGTAGCTTTCGCTCAGTCGGCCGATGGGAATTCGGGCCCACGCGAATCTCTGAAATCGCGGGCAGCCAACCAGACCCTCCCCGGCACTTCGATGGTTCGGGAAATAGAAGATCCTAACAGTGGAGTTTGCTGGCTGCTTCTGGTGAATCCGCTGCATCCCGGGGAACCAGGCCGCCTGGTGCGAACTGACACAGCCTGCGGCCGGAATTCGCAATCCAAGGCAAGTGGGCCGGGTGCCCGGGTCGCAGTTCCGCCGGTGATCCATACGGGAGAAAAAGTGATCCTGGAGGAGCATTCCCCGGTGGTTGATGGGCGGCTCGATGCAATCGCGCTTAATCCCGCTGCGGCTGGCGAAAGGGTCAGGGTACGTTTGCTCGTGGGCGGTCGTGTGGTACGCGCGCTCGCGGCTGGACCGGGACGGGTGGCGCTCGAGGATGAGGAGCAGGAAGGCCGGCCATGAAACCGATCCGGTGGAAAAAACTTGCCGCTCTGGGTTGTGCGGCGTTGCTATGCGCATTCCTGAAACCGGTCGACCTGGGCGCGTCCGGCGCGAAGCACATCCCGCTTCTTCCCGGAGCCAAGCCGACGCCTCCCGAGGCGGCGCTCGCGGCCTACATTCAGCGCGTCCATGCGCAGCAGGCAGCAGAGGTCAAGACGCCGGGTTCGATTTGGAGTCCGGAGGGACGCCTGGTGCGATTTGGCACGGATGCCAAGGCGGCGCGGCTGCATGACGTGGTCTCAATTGTGGTGACGGAGAGCCTTGCTGCCTCTACGGACGGGCAGGTCAAGAATTCCAGGGCCTCGAATGCGAACTCCGCCATCACTTCGCTTTTCGGCGCCCTCAAAGCCTCCAACGCAATGCAGAATCTGATCGGCATGACCGCGAGTTCCGGGCTGACTGCGCAAGGGCAGAGCACAACGAACTCCAGCCTGGCGACCACATTCGGCGGCGAAGTGGTGGATGTGCTTCCAAACGGGATGCTGGTGGTGCAGGCCACGCGCCAGTTGACGTTTTCGCAACAGACGCAGTTGATCAAGCTGCGCGGCCTGGTGCGCCCAGAGGATGTGAGCTCACAGAACCAGGTGCTTTCGACAGCCATGACCGATCTCGAACTGGAAGTGACCGGCAAGGGCATCGTCAATGACTCCACTTACCGTCAAAATCCGCTGGTCCGCTTCCTGGAGAGAGTATTGATTTTTTAGGAACAGGGCCAGGGCATAGGGAATGCGGAATAGGGATAAACAATGCGAAAACGAACGCTCATTCCGGAGAAGCGGAAGAAGACGATGAGTCTGCGAATTTCCATTTCCTGTCATGCGCTGGCGCTTGCGCTGCTGATGACAGTGCTGGTTCACGCCGAGTCGGCGCCGCAACTGGCGCGCATCAAGGACGTAGCCACGATCGAGGGGATTCGCGATAACCAACTCGTTGGATACGGGCTGGTGGTGGGACTGCACGGCACCGGCGACAGTTCGCAAACGGTGTTTCCCGCGCAAACCCTGATCTCGGCTCTCGAACGCATGGGCATCACCGTGCCGCAGACAGGGGCCAACAGTGCCAGCAACATGCAGGTCAAGAACATGGCGGCGGTTTTCGTGGTGGCGACGCTACCCCCGTTCAGCCGGCCCGGCTACAAGATGGACATTACTGTCTCTTCGGCCGGAGATGCACGAACGCTTGAAGGCGGGATTCTCCTGATGACCCCCCTCTACGGGCCCGACGGACAGATCTACGCACAGGCTCAGGGAGCATTGGTGCTGGGCGGCTACATGGCGACTTCGGGAGGCAACAGCAAGCAGCTCAATCACCCCACCACGGCGCGGATTCCCGGCGGCGCGCTGGTGGAGCGGGCTGTACCTTTCGACCTGACACAAATGCACATTGTCAACGTGGTGCTGAACGACGCGGATTTCCACACCGCGGAGCGGATGGCCGCCGCCATCAATCGTGCCCTGACCGGGACACGCGCGCACGCTGTGGACAGCCGCAGGGTTGAGGTTGCGACTGCCCCCGGAGAAGATATGGCAGCGCTGCTTGACCAGGTTGAGGCGGTCGAAGTGGACGTATTTCCCAGGGCCCGGGTGGTGGTGAATGAACGGACCGGAACCGTGGTTATAGGGGGTACCGTGCGTTTGCAGCCGGTTTCGATCTTGCATGGCGGCCTCTCCGTGAACGTGATCAGCGAATCGCTGGTGTCGCAACCCAATCCCGGATCGGCGGGATCGACCCAGGTTGTTCAGCAAACTTCTGTGCAGGCTCAGGACAAACCGGTGAATCAGATTGATTTAAAACAGGGGGCGACTGTTGAGGATCTGGTCAAGGAATTGCAGCGAACAGGAGCGGGGGCACGGGATGTGATCTCCATCCTGCAGGCTATGAAAGAGGCGGGCGCATTGGAGGCCGACCTGGAGGTCTTGTGATGCGAGGGAATATACGGGGAGGAACTCAATGACCACTGTATCGGCCACCGAACCGGGGACGGGAAGCATCATTGCGCCGCAGCCCAAACTGGTGCGGGCGGCTCATGAGTTTGAAGCGCAGATGATGCAGGAGCTCATGAAGCCGTTGACTCGCGGAAGTTCCCTAACGGGCGAGGATAGTGATGATTCCAGCAATTGCGACGGCTCTGCCGGGGCGCTGGGCGCGTTTGCAACCGAAGCTCTGGGTAGGGCATTGAGTGAGCAGGGAGGGTTTGGAATTGCGAACAGTGTTCTGAAGGAACTCTCCCATTCTGGTAACAAGTCTGTTTCGGTACCGGAAGCCGGAACTCTGCACAGAAAGTACTGAGATGAGATCCTCTGAATGACTACAGTGATTAACAAAGCCGCCGATAGACTCTTTAAGGAGCAATGCGCATGGACATTCGAAGCAGTTTGGATGGATTGAAATCGCTTTTGGGAGTAACTCCGCCCGTCACGTCGGCACCGCATGCCAGTGCTGGAACATCGGCAACCGGGACAAGTGGAATGGGAAGTGACAGTGCGACCTTCAGCAGCGCGGGAAGCGAAGTCTCTCTGAGCGCGGCCGACGGTGGTATTCGCACGGACAAGGTTGCTTCTGTTCAGGCGGCCTTGGCTGCGGGAACCTACAATGTCCCGCCTTCGGCAGTGGCGTCAAAGATGGTGGATGCCATGTTAGGCGGCGATCGCTGATCGAACAGAAGATTCCGGGGCCGCCGGACGAGACTATGGAACGCGGAAAGGGCAGTGGAGCAATGAAGCAAGAGAGGCCGGCGAGCGTGGGATTCACGCGCATAGCTCACCCGGAACTGAAGGAATTGGTGTGGGAGGCGTCGCACGCGCTGGCCCGTCTGGATACGAGGCGGCTGGAAGAACTTGCGCTCTGCTGCCAGGCGCTCAACCGCGGTCTGACGCCTGGCGGTTTGGCGGATCGTGCGGACATTGCTCGCCAGGCTCGAGAGGCAGCCGAAGAAATGGCGGTATTTGCTCGAGTCATGGAAGCCACGCGGGCCAATCTAGCTGTGATGAAACGGCTCCAGGAGTTGCGGGCCGGGCGTCTTGAATATGGCGGAGAGCAAAATCGTCACTGGACGGGTGCGGAGAGCAGCAATGGGAACCATTAGTTCCGCATTCGATCTGATTTCCGGTGCATTGAATGCCGACCAGTCAGCGTTGAGCATTGTGGCCAATAACGTGGCCAATGCCAGCACTCCGGGTTACACGGAACAAAGCCCCAACTGGCAGGAAAACGATCCGGTTCAGATCAACGGGGTTCAGTATGGAGACGGAGTCACAGAGACAGGCGCCGCCTCGATGCGGGACAGTGTTCTTTCCGCCCGGCTCGACCAACAGCAGCAAATGGCATCGGCTTCAAGTACCCGCCTGACGGCGCTTGACAGCGTCCAGGCCCTGTTCACGCCGGATTCGGGTTCGACCAGTTCAACAGCGGGAGACATTGGCAACGACCTTACCAGCTTTTTCAGTTCTTTCACTTCTCTGGAGTCAGAGCCCACCAATACCTCCCTGCGCGAAGACGTGCTGTCTTCGGCCTCGGTGCTGGCAGGTGACATTTCCAATGCGGCAGCCAGTCTCAGCACGCAGCGATCGGCCCTGGATCAGGAAGCATCCGGTGTCCCAAGCCAGGTGAACGCGCTTACATCCTCGATTGCGCAACTCAACCAGGAAATTCAGTCCACTTCGCCCGACAAAGACGCCGGCACGCTGGAGGACCAGCGTGAGGAGGATCTGAGCCAGCTTTCTCAGTTGATCGGGATCAACCAAGTGAAGACGGAAAACAACGGGCTTTCCATAACTACAACCTCTGGCCAATTGCTGGTTTCAGAGAATTCGAGCTTCCAATTGACCACCGGATCCGTGAACGGAGTCACGCACTTTTTTGTCGGCACGACGGACGTTACCTCGCAGTTGACGTCAGGCGGCGGCGAACTGGGAGGCTACCTCACAGCTCGCGATCAGGACATTCCCACTGCGCTGAGTTCCCTTGACCAGCTTGCGAACGGCATATCGACATCTGTTAATCAACTGAACAATTCGGGCACCGATCTCGACGGGAACACGGGTACCTCCGCGAACCCCCTTTACATATTCAATGAACCGAATCAAGTAGCGGGCAGTGCGCTGGCTATGAAGGTATTGATGACCGACCCCAGCCAGATTGCCGCGGCAGGCGCCGGAATGGGAACTGGCGATAATTCGAATGCCGTAGCGATGGCGAAGCTGGCCGGTGAATCGTTGATGCAGCCGATTGCGACTACTTCATTTAGTTTGACCCAGAACCTCAATACATCGTCTCCATCCGCGACCAGTAACCTGCAGGTTTACGACTCGTTGGGTAACAGCTATAACTCAACAGTGACCTACACGAACATGGGTAGTAACACGTGGGATTACAGCATCTCGGTACCGGACGTTCTGACTGCGAACACGACTGTTCCCGGTTCGGTAAGTTACAGCTTTGGCGCCGGAGAGACGGTGAACCCCGGAACCAATCTGACCATTACCGGGAACGTGGCAGGCGGCGGGACTGCGACGATCACTGCACCCCCAGTGACCGCGGGTGAAGCAGTTGGCACTGCTGGACCACCGGGCACCGGCTACGTGGCGGCGCTCGACTCACAAATTGCTTTGGCCCAGATAACCGGTGTGATCGTTTCGAACACCGGGGGGGTATTGACAATCTCCGGAGCCACGGGAACGGCGGGCAGCGTCATCGCGGATCCAGCTGCATCGAATGCAAAAGGAACCTTGACTTTTAATGCAAGTGGCAATCTGGTGAGCCCCGCGGCGAATGTGAGCGGCATAACATTCACCGGGCTTTCCGATGGCGCGTCTCCCCTGAACCTTAGCTGGGATCTCTATTCCGCCAACGGTACGGGGAGCATCACGCAGACCGCCGGGGCCTCATTGCAATCGGGTGGAAGCCAGAATGGGTCGGTGGGTGTGAGTAATGGACAAACTCCTACAGGCTTCTTTTCAAACTTTGTTTCGACCCTGGGCGCGACCGTCTCAGGCGTACAAGCCGAGAATACGGCACAAAACGCGTCGGTGACTCAACTGCAAACGCAGAACAACGCGCTATCTCAAGTCAATCTCAACGACGAAGCTGCTGCGATGTCCACGTTGGAAAGCAGCTACCAGGCGGCTTCGCAAGTGTTCACGATGCTGAATACCGTCATCGAATCCGCCCTGAACCTCGGGACGGAAACAGCAGTCTCCTGAGATGTAAATGAGACATAGGCATATATGGAGATGGCATAAGAACGACGGATTCAAGATGCGTGCCATTTGAAGGAAGGGAAGCGATGCGGGTGGATCCAAGTTATTCGTCGAACCTTGTAGCTGCGCTCGATCAAAGTCAATCGAGCGAACAGCAATTGACGTCCGAGTTATCGAGCGGCGTGAGCATCACTTCCCTGAGCCAGAACCCGGTGGCAGCCGGAGAGAATGTTCTTCTGCTGAATCAGATTCAGCAGGACGATTCGTTTACCCAATCATCGAGCATGGTTTCCAGCCAGTTGCAGGTCGCTGACTCGACGTTGGGCTCGGTTGTTTCCCAGCTGACACAGGCAGTTTCTCTAGCCACCAGCGCGAACAACGGAACCATGAATGCAAGTGACGTTCAATCTGTTGGGAATCAGATCTCCGGCATACTCGACGAAGTGCAATCGCTGGCCAATACCAGCTACCAGGGCCAGTACATCTTTGCCGGCGGACAGACCTCCACGCCTCCATTCACAACCTCAAATGCGACCTCACCGGCCACAACTAGTTACAACGGGGACAACGATGTCAACTATCTTGAAACACCTGACGGTCAGAAGATCCAATTGAATGTGCCGGGCAATCAGATCTTTTCCGGTGCGGGCACGAACAGCGTCTTTGGCGCTCTCAACAACCTGGTTGCCGATTATTCCAGCGGCACCGTAAATACCACTCAAGCCGTTAGCGACACGCAGGCTCTGGGAACGGCATTGAATTACGTATCCCAGCAGCGGGTAGTTATTGATGGATCAATCACGCAGCTCGGCGCGGCATCGGACGCGGTAA
This sequence comes from Occallatibacter sp., assembly GCA_049518435.1. GTDB lineage: Bacteria > Acidobacteriota > Terriglobia > Terriglobales > Acidobacteriaceae > Telmatobacter. The sequence goes on from JBEKRU010000026.1 coordinate 27,234, forward strand.
GCAGCCAGCAGACCCAGCTGACCACTGCGCAGACGAACCTGATGCAAGCGGATGTGGCGACGGTCTCTACGCAGCTGTCACTTTCTGAAACGCAGCAGACGGCGCTGGAAGACGTGATCGCGCAAATTGACTCTCCATCCAATAGTCTGTTCAGCAAGCTGCAATAGTCTCCACGGATGTCGATCCGTCTATACTCGGAGCGGAGGGAAATGCTTTGTTCGCTCCCATTCGTTTTGTGTGGAATGCAACCCGCGGCAATCGCCTCACTCCCTGGCGGAGTGAATACCTGCGATGGCGCGTTGAGACGTATTCCGGTCAGAAGGCTGAAACACTTACCGCCAGAAAGATTATGAGTTTTGTCTGGAGCTCTCGTTGGGAGCTCTTGAGTTTTCTTCTCTGGACGGGCCGCCTTGACCGGGAGGTCCACAAGCGAATCTGATCCAGAGCTCTTCTCCAACCGGACGAACAAAGGTGATTTCTACGGCTTCCCTTATCATCGATGTTGGAGAGTCTTTAGGCATGAGATTCGGACCAACCCATCTGGTTTGTGCTTTGTTTTTTGTATGTCTCGCCGCCACCGCCATGGCGCAGCAATTACCCCCCGCCGAACCGCCCCTGCCACTGCCCAGCGCCCACCCCGACGCTCCAACGCTCCGCGTCACCTCTCGGGAAGTGCTGGTGCCTACTTTGGTAGAAAAGCCCCACAACGGGATCGTTTACGGACTCAGACCGGATGACTTCGTTCTCGAGGACAACGGAGTCCCACAGAAGATACGCGTGCAGGAGGAGATGGATACGGCTCCGGTTGCACTGGTGGTGGCTGTCGAAGAGGGGGGCGTGAGCGCGCTTGAGTTTGACAAGGTGGCGAAGCTGGGTCCGCTGCTCGACATGTTCCTGTCCGATGGGCGCAGCCAGGCAGCACTCGTGGGCTTCGATTCAACACCGCATCTGATTCGCGATTACAGCCACTCCGGGGAGGCTCTGAACCAGGCACTCAAGCGTATGGAGCCGGGTGACGGGGGAGACGCAATTCTCGACACCGTCAGCTATGCCGTCGATCTGCTCGAAGATCAGCCCAAAGAATATCGCCGCGTCCTGCTGATGATTACTGAAGAACGCGACCATGGCAGCAAGCACACCAAGCCCGCGCAATTGATCGAGAAAATTGGCCGCTCCGACGTGCTGGTATTGAGTGTGTCGTTTTCGCCCGCGCGCGCTGAACTGCTCCACGACTTGAAGGACAACGGCGACAACCGCACCATGAACATGATGTCGCCGTTGATCATGCTAATTCAGGCATTTAAGAAGAATGTATCCAAAGAGGTTGCGCAAATGAGCGGCGGGGAATACACCACGTTCACCGGGGACAAGGGTTTTGAAGAGCGGGTATTGCAGGCTGCCAAGGATACCCGCAATCGGTATTTGATCAGTTTTAGCCCCTCTAACCCATCCCTTGGCTTGCATACCATCAAGGTACGAACGGTACAGGATTACGGCGCTCGAATTGTTGCCCGAGCCAACTACTGGCTAGAAGCGGAGCCGTAGGGAGGACCTGGCGAGACAATATCCGTGAGAACAGGTACACGGGTTGGTGGAGATGGCACTGACACGGCCGTTCATGGTAATCTCACAATAGACACTTGAGAGTGGATCTACGAAGACAAGAGGAGTAATACCGCCGTGCTGGCGACTGCTAAGAAAACTACCCTGATCGAAAGCTTCCGCACCCATGATTCGGACACCGGTTCACCTGAGGTCCAGATCGCAATTCTGAGTGCGCGTGTTGCTGAACTGACCGAGCATTTTAAAACGCACAAGAAGGATCACGCTTCTCGCCGTGGACTGTTGATGCTGGTCAGCAAGCGCCGCCGACTGCTGGATTACCTGAAAGCCCATGATACGGATCGCTATCGCGACGTTATCGGCAAACTTGGAATCCGCAAGTAATCGGAAAGCATACCCAGAAAGCCGACTTTGACACGGAAGCGCTCAGACCGATCATTGGTCACGGCCCCCGTTCTACCAAGAGCCTGGGGCCATGGTGTACCTGGCGAACTTCAACCGCTGCCAGGGGCTGCGCACAGCTATCGGCTGTGCACGCCCCGGGCATGCACCCCGAAAAGCAGAACTGGAGACCTCTCTCCCGCGCGCAGAATTCGTTCTGCGCTTTTTCTGCGCTCTGCATTCGCCAGTCTTTCAACGCCTTTCGGCGTCTTCCCTTTACAGGTTTCCCAAGCGAAAAAAACGAAACGAGGACTCTATGTCTAAACATGAAGTATCCGTCGAGCTTGCCGGCGGCAAGCGGTTGGTCTTTGAGACCGGCCGCATGGCCAAGCAAGCCTCTGGCGCAGCGCTGGTTACCACGGGCGAAACCGTGGTTCTGGCAACTGCCGTAGCCTCCCCCGATCCCCGGGAAGGCATCGATTTCTTCCCCCTGACCGTGGATTACCGCGAGTACACCTACGCTGGTGGACGCATTCCCGGCGGCTTTATCAAGCGGGAAGGCCGGCCCAGCGAGAAGGAAGTGCTCACCTGCCGCCAGATCGACCGCCCCATCCGCCCGCTTTTCCCTGATGGCTTCCGCAATGAGACCCAGGTCATCGCGCTGGTCTTCTCCGCCGACAAGGAAAACGATCCTGACGTGGTTGGCATCAACGCCGCCGCTGCCGCGCTCGCTCTCTCCGACATCCCGTTCAGCGCCACTGTCGGCGCCGTTCGAGTGGGCCGTGTGAATGGGGAGTTCGTCATCAATCCCACCTACGCCGAGCGCGCTGAAACCACGGTCAACATCATGGTCGTCGGCCACAAAGACGGCATCGTGATGATTGAATCAGGCGCCAAGGAGGAGACGGAAGAAGTCATCCTGGCGGCCATCGAGTTTGCGCACGCGGAGATCAAGAAGATTGTTGCCGCCATCGACGAGTTGGTTGCCGTAGCCGGCAAGCCCAAGCGGGCGTTCACCGCACCAACCACCGACGAAGCCTACTACGAAGAGTTGAAGGCCAAGATCGGCGACAAGGTGAAGGATGCTCTCGACACCAAGAAGTATGCCAAGACCGACAGCTACGCGCTCGTTAAGAAGATCAAGGATGAGCTCGCCGCCGAGTTGCCCGCGGACGATCCAGGCGCTAAGAAGAAGCTCTCTACATATTATGAGTTGCTCCGAGAACGCACCTTCCGCGAGCAGGTCACCAAGGATCGCATTCGTCCCGACCGTCGCGCTTTCGACGAGATTCGCGAAATCACCATCGAGACCAAGGTTCTGCCTCGCGTACACGGCTCAGCGCTCTTCACGCGCGGTGAAACCCAGGCCCTGGTGACCGCAACCCTCGGTACCCAGGATGACGGACAGCGGTTGGAAAGCTATGAAGGCGAGAAGAAGAAACCCTTCATGCTTCACTACAACTTCCCGCCGTTCAGCGTTGGTGAAACAGGACGTATGACCGGCACAGGCCGTCGCGAGATTGGCCACGGCGCACTCGCCGAGCGGGCCATTTCCGCGGTACTTCCTTCGGCGGAAGAGTCGCCTTACACTATTCGTATCGTCTCGGATATTCTCGAGTCGAATGGTTCTTCTTCGATGGCCTCAGTCTGCGGCGCCAGCCTGGCGCTTTACGATGCGGGTATCTCGTTGAAGGGCTCTGTGGCCGGTGTGGCCATGGGATTGGTGAAGGAAGGCGATGACTACGCCATCCTTACTGACATCGCCGGCGCGGAAGACCACTACGGCGACATGGACTTCAAGGTGGCCGGAACCCGCAAAGGCATTACCGCTCTGCAGATGGACATCAAGATCGGCGGCCTCACCCGTCAGATCCTCGAGCAAGCCATGGCCCAGGCCAAGGCGGGCCGTCTCTTCCTGCTGGACAAGATGGACGCCATCCTTGACGGACCACGCACCGAGCGTTCGGCTTATGCCCCGCGTATTGAAACCGTCATGATCCCGACCGACAAAATCCGCGATCTGATTGGCAAGGGTGGCGCAACCATCCGCGGCATCATTGAGCAGACTGGCGCCAAGATCGATGTCGACGACACAGGCCGCGTCAGCGTTGCCTCGTCGGATGCAGAAGGTCTCAAGAAGGCGCTCGAGATCATCGGCAACATCACCGCTGTGCCTGAGATTGGCAAGGTTTATCTGGGCAAGGTAGTTCGCCTGGCGGAGTTCGGCGCGTTCGTCGAGCTTTTCCCCGGCACTGACGGCCTTCTCCACATTTCCGAAATTGCGGAACACCGCGTGAAGGAAGTGAAGGACGAACTGCGTGAAGGCGATCAAGTCATGGTCAAGGTACTGGCCATTGAAGGCAATCGCATCAAGCTCAGCCGCAAGGCGTTGATCAAGGAACAGAAGGCAAAGCTGGCCCAATCGTCGCCCGTCGAAACAGAGGATGCACCGGACGGATTTGACGCACCTTCCGCGCCTGTTCATTCTGCTGCGCCCGTCGCACCCGGCCCAAGAAGCACGGCGCCCCGCAACGAATTCGATGAACGTCAACCGAAATCCAACCAAAGCACAATCCTCATTGAGGGTGGCGACGATTTTGACGAAGAGGGTGGGGAGGAGTTCGATGAGGAAACCGAGCCGAACTTCAACCGTGTCGATGGCGCACCAGTCCCCGTGGGGCAAGCAGTCGGCGCAGGCCGTCCTCCCGCGAATGCGAATAACAACAATCGCCGCCGTCGCCGCCGCCGTCCGGGTGGTGGAAGTGGTGGTGGCCGCGGACCTGGCGCCAGCGGAAGCCAGGGCTAAGAGCCTGAGCATATGCAGACACCAGAAAGGCCCGGACAATCTGTCCGGGCCTTTCTGGTGTCAGTGCTGAAATGATATCGCGACCGAACCGGTCTCAAATTCAGGTGATCAATCGGCGCCCCGAAAAGCAGGATCAGTGAGCGGGCGAATTCTCGGAGGCGGCTGAACAATCTGCGTAGTGATCACTTCGACAACCCCGGGCTCCCGAGGATCACGTTTCGAACTGTACATTCGCTGATCCGCCGCAATGAACAAGGACTCGGGATCATGCGCGTCTTCCGGGAAAACCGCGACGCCCACGCTTGCCCCTATCTGGGCGAAGTGTCCTCCATCCAATTGAATCGGTTCATTCAGCAGTTGCCGCAGCGAGTCGCCGACGAATTCGGCCTGTTCGCGGTTGATGGGCTCTTCCAGAATGATCGAAAACTCGTCGCCGCCCGTCCGCGCCACAGTATCTGAACGCCGAACACGCCCCGAAAACCTCACGGCTACCTGCTGCAACAGAAGGTCGCCAACGTGATGGCCTTGCGTGTCATTGACCTCTTTGAAGCGATTCAGGTCGAGAACCAGCAGCGCGGTCTGCGTCTCGGTCCGCCGCGCGCGCTCCAGTGCGCTGGCCAAACGGTCCTGAAAAAGCCGTCGATTGGGGAGTCCTGTCAGGTAATCATGAAGCGCCAGATGCCGGTTGTTTTCGATTTGCTCCTCAAGCAGCAGCAGGATCATTCCGACTGCTACAACATATTTTGGTAGATTCCAGACCTCGCTCTCGACATGAACTCCACTGAAAAACGCCTGCATAATCGGCGCAACGACGAATACAGCTGACCAGGCCAGGAATCCGGCGATGGTGATGAACGCGCCCGCTGTTCCACTTCGATAGCCAAAGAGAAAATGGATGCAACAACTAAAGTAGACAGTGAAAATCACGGCATTCATGGCCAGGTCGGCGCCATTGCCGGCGCGGTGCTGCACAAGTAGGGCGAAAAGCGAAAGTCCCGCATAAAGGCTGACCAGGAGCCAGCGCAAACTGTGATTGAATTTCTTTACCACTGAAAGTGTGACCAGCAGAGGCGCCAGGCCAAGCAGGACCGCGGCGATATCCAATGGCCACCCGGATTCTGGGATAACGTCGAGTACGGTGATGTAGAGGGTATTCGACACAACCAGCACTGCCAGCATCCAGCGGCTGGATTGCTGGCCCCGGTAGGGGACGGTCGCCCACATGAACAGGAGTCCGGCCCAAACCAGCGCGGAAAGTCCAATGACCGTGGCAAGTGTTCCCCAGATGCCCGGCATTCCCAGGAAAAGAAAAGCAGCAAAATGCGCAACGATCATCAGCCAACCGGTAAGCCAGACTCCCGAGACGCGCGTAGGACTGCGCCGTGAAACCGACGCGAAGGCGCCAGCCAACAGGGCAACGGCCGTCAGATCCGGGAGTTCACTCCAATTCACCAGGCTCACCTCACAGCAAAAGCCCACCTATCAAGTATCGGCCTTCTGGCAGACAAGTCTATAACCGTTTTGTAGCACGAAAATAACTTGCGTTTGGGTTGGTGCGACTGCCCCTCTCTAATACTACCCGGTGATCGATCATATTACTTCCGATGAGTTTCTATCGGCAATTCACAAGCTTTGCTTTAAGCTCAAAGTGATGGCCGCCAGCATGTACATCGTCGTGGCAGGAGAAGATCCCGGATTCGACATTTTTGTCAACGGTCACGCTCTTGCACGCAATGAAGATGCACTGGAAAAGCTGGCTGAGCAGCTGAAGGTTTCGCCTCTGCTTGAGTTCTTTTCGGCCGACGAGAATTCGATGGCGTTGCTGCTGGAGCAGGGTGCCGGCGATCCGGATTGGGCTCGAAATCTTCCTGAGCCACAATGGTTTAGCGCCTCCGATGGGCTGCAAACAGTGCGCGCCCTCATCCGATACCTTCTCGAATCACCGGCTGCGCTTGGCTCGGAGACGCAACCGGTTCTCACCGAGTTGCGAGAGTACCAGCATGTGCTCGAGAAAACAGCACAAAGACACTTGCGCTGGCACCTGGCTGTAAGCTGGCGTTAGGCAATTCCACCAGCCTTTCGATCAGTCCGCGGCCGATTCTCCTTCTCTCGGATTGAAGATGTTGCCCAACCGCCGGATCTGTGCGCCCACGCCTCTCAACTTTTCCTCGAAGCGTTCGTAGCCGCGATCCATGTGATAAACCCTGTCCAGAATGGATTCGCCGTCCGCTACCAGCGCCGCCAGCACCAGTGACGCGGAAGCCCGAAGGTCAGAGCACATAACAGCCGCCGCCGAAAGCTTCGCCGCGCCTCGAACTGTGGCCACGCTGCCCTCCACCTTGATGTTGGCGCCCATCCGGACCAGTTCCTGAACATGCATGAAGCGATTCTCGAAGATGTTTTCCTTAATCGTGCTCACGCCATCCGCCTGAGTCGCCAGTGCCATGTATTGCGCCTGCATGTCGGTCGGGAATCCTGGATATTCTTCCGTTGAAACATCGGCTGCGCGAAGCGGTCCATCGGCCCGGACGCGGACTGTGTCGGGACCGAGAATGTTGATCCGCGCCCCGGCCTCCTCCAGTTTTGCAATCACCGCTCTCAGGTGATCGGTGTTGCAGTTGGCCACAATCAAATCGCCGGACGTGATGGCTCCAGCCACCAGGAAGGTCCCCGCCTCAATCCGGTCGGGGTTAATCCGGTAGCGTGCGCCATGCAACCGGCTCACGCCCTGCACGCGAATCGTCGATGTCCCCGCGCCTTCAATCTTTGCGCCCATCGCGGTCAGCAGGGCAGACAGGTCGGTCACTTCCGGCTCGCGGGCGCAGTTTTCCATCAGGGTTTCCCCGTCGGCCAGCACGGCGGCCATCAGAAGATCTTCCGTCCCTGTGACAGTTATCTTGTCAAAAACAAGGTGCGCACCTCGAAGGCGATCCGCTCGCGCTTCCAGATAGCCGTGCTCCTGTGTAATGGTTGCGCCCATCATCTCCAGACCCTTTATATGCAGATCGATCGGTCGGCCTCCGATGGCGCAACCTCCCGGCATAGCCACGCGGGCAATTCCCGCCCGAGCCACCAGAGGCCCAAGAACCAGCGAGCTGGCGCGCATCGTCTTCACAATCTCGTATTTGGCGACCGGATCCGACAGGGTGCGGCAACTGATGGTGGTGCGATGCTGAGCACGCCCGTATCCCAGTTCGACCTCTGCGCCCATCGAAGCCAGCAAACGCCGTTCGGTTTCGATGTCCCGCACCTGGGGAATGTTCTCGAGCGTGACCTCGTCTTCGGTCAGAATCGCAGCCGCCATGCAGGGCAGCGCAGAGTTCTTGGCGCCGGAGATGCGGACGGTCCCGATTAGCGGATTGCCGCCGCGGATGACAAACTTATCCATGAATTTGCAGGGACTCCTAGGCTTCTAGTGTAAATCCGCGAGGGAGTGGAAATAAGTAAGCCGCTCAAGATGGGTCTTGAGCGGCAATAAAACTAGGATTCCGAGGGTCTGATCAGATCAGAGTTCCAGCACATTATCCTCAATCGCCAGCCGCACGTTGCCGTCCGACTTGGCGAGCCGCCGAACCGCTTCCGGCTTGTCAACCTTGGCCTTCAGCATCACCAGGGCGACCGGCACGCTGCGGCCAGCGCTCTTGATGGTCTCAACTGCGGTGGGGCGGTCAATCTTGCAGGCGCTCATCAAGATACGGATGCCGCGCTCCACCAACTTTGAATTCTGCATGTGCACGTTGACCATCAGGTTTTCGTACACATAACCCAGGCGGGTCATGGCTCCGGTGGTGATCATATTCAGCACCATCTTCTGCGCCGAGCCAGCCTTCATGCGTGTGGAACCGGAAATTACTTCGGCTCCCACTTCCGCAACAATAGCGATGTCCGCCGCGCCGGCCAGAGGAGTGTCATGGTTGCACGTAACAGCCGCTGTGTGCGCACCGCGGGCGCGGGCATAAGCAACCGCAGCAACAACATAGGGGGTGCGACCCGAAGCGGATAGCCCGATCACTACATCCTTGCGGGTGGGACGGCGGCGAGCAATGTCCCGCTGTCCAAGCTCCTCCGAGTCCTCGTTTACCTCAACCGCCGAAGCCAGCGCTTTGGGCCCACCGGCCATGATGTACTGCACCTGCCCCGGCGACGTCGAATAGGTTGGCGGGCACTCCGATGAATCCAGCGCAGCAATGCGGCCGCTCGATCCTGCGCCCACGTAAATGAGGCGGCCGCCGTCGCGCAGGCTGCGGGCCACCTGGTCAATCACTTGCGCGATCTCCGGAATGGCCTTCTTGACTGCTGCGGCAATCTTCGCATCCTCGTGGTTGATGATGCGCGCGATATCGAGCGCCGATTTTGTGTCGAACCCCTGAGATGCCTCGTTCTGGCTCTCGGTGGTCAAGTCCTGAAGCAGTGCAGCCTGGCTTTTTTTGGTATCGTGTGCTTGGGCGCCGGCCGTCTCCTGAATCGTTGAGCTGATAAGCATGCGTATGTCCCCAATTACTGATTGTATCTGGAAACTGTCCAACTCCAGAGAGAATTCTCGCCAGCCGAAAACCACGAATCAAAGCGATTAAGAGGGGACCCGAAATGCCTCCCGAACGGCATCGTGAAAAACCGGCCTCACTTCCCGAATCAACTGCGACTTTCTGTCCGGCCATGTCCGGTTGGTCAGCAACACAACTGCAATCTCAGAATCCAGGTCGATCCAGATCGAGCAGCCGCTGTATCCCAAGTGGCCGATCGATCGCGGCGAGAAGTGTTTCCCGGCAGACGATTTCTCCGACGGCGTATCCCACCCGAGCGCCCTCGAACTGCCTTCCGAGCTCTGCCGCTCCGCGAACATCTTCAATGTCTCCCCATCGAACAAGCCCGAATGCTCTGATGCCGCGGCCTTCTCAGACGATGCCTTGAGAATCTCGGCGGCGAAGCGCAGCAGGTCCGGCACATTGGAAAACAGCCCCGCGTGGCCAGCGGCGCCTTTCAGCAGCCACGCGTTTTCGTCCTGAACTTCACCCTGAATCCGGCGATGGCGCAAACCGGTATCTTCCTCTGTTGGAGGAATTGCCGATCGCAGAGCAGGCGGCGGACAGAATCCTGTCGATTTGAGCCCAAGGGGCTCGAAGATTTCCCTACGCGTCCAGGTCGCCAGGTACTCGCGCGTACAAACCTCCAACGCCTTGCCCAGCAGAATGTACCCCGGATCGGAATACTCGGATCGTGCGCCAGGTTCAGCTTCCAGCGGCAATTCAAGACAGGCACGGAACAGCGCCGCCGGGGTAGCCAGGGTGCGAAAGAACTCCACGTACCCCGGCAGCCCTGAATTGTGCGCCAGCAGGTGACGCAGCTTCACATGGCGCGCAAGGTCACCTGCAGGCCGGCCCACCACAAAGCCCGGCAGGAACTCACCGACTGGCGCATCGAGATCAAGCAAGCCCCGTTGATAAAGCAGCATGGCCGCGGCCGTGGTCGACACCACTTTTGTCAGGCTGGCCACGTCGTAGACAGTCTCAGGCGTGACGGCTTGCGCATTCTCTTCATAGGTAAAGCGTCCCAGCGCGCCCTGAAGGACGATCTCCCCACCCGCCAGGACACCAAAAGCGCAGCCCGGGAAGGCGTGAGCGGCGATTGCGTCGTTCAGCACGCCGACTACTGAGGCGAACCTGCCTGTGTAACCCTGAGCGGCGTTCCCGGACGAGATGGTTTCCAGCTTCATCACTGATTTGCATCCTAACGCGAATTCCTTCCCACCGAACACAGCCAGATCCGCAATTTTTCGGAACGATATTTCAATCGGACACACGATTGGCGCTATCCTTGGATGCGGCCGCCTCGTCTATCGCACTAGACCGCTACGCGGAGGTAAGTATGCGTGTGTTCAAAATAGGTTTTGCGGCTGCAATTTCGCTGGTCCTGGCGAATGCCGCCTCCGCGTCCGCGGCGAATCTCTTGACGCCGCAAGCAAATGCTTCGGATTCGGCGGGAACATCGACAGCAACCCAGGAGCCGGGTTCGGCGCAAGCCCAACCCGCTGATGCTCCGCAACCGGCGCCTGCAAAAAAGACCTACACCGTCCCTGCGGGAACGAAAATCTTGCTTCAGCTGCGCAGCGGCATCAACACCAAGAGCGCCAAGGCAGGCGATGGGGTTTACCTCGCTTCGACTTTTCCCGTTGTTGTCGGAAACAAGGTGATGATTCCCTCCGGAGTCTACGTTCAGGGAGTGGTTGATCGCGTAGAGCGCGCCGGACACGTGAAGGGCAGGGCACAACTCGACATGCACTTTACGTCGATCATCTTCCCCAATGGCACCGTCGTCGAGGTCCCTGGCCTTGTAAACAGTCTGCCCGGAGCAAGAAAGCAGTCCGTCAAGGACGACGGCGAGGGAACCATCGAGCAGGATGCGGACAAGGGACGGAACGCCGGCAAGACCGCGGAAATTGCGATCCCAACCGGTGGAACTGTTGGTTCCATCGGCGGTCTGGCGAGCGGACATCCGATTGCCGGTGGAGTCGCCGGCATCGGCGCTGGACTGGCCGCGGTTGGGCTCGTTTCGTTGTTTACCCGAGGCGCAGACGTGAATATCGAGACCGGGACCCAGGTGGAAATGGTCTTGCAGCGGCCGCTCATGCTGGAAGATGCCAACCTGAGCGGTGCCGCACCTACTCTGGTTCCTGCGTCCAACCAGCCTAAACCACTCAACAAGCCAGACCGCGCGCGTGTACTCTGCCCGCCCGGAGGCCTCGGTTGCGAGTAATCTAGAAGAGAGATGCAAACGGCTCCAGACGAGACTTCCCCAGTAACGAACCTTGCCGCCGATGAATTGCCAATTTCGAGTGGGCAACCGGATTCCACCCAGGCGCCTCCACCGGTCAACAGCACCGGCGGAATCTGGTTGTGGGTCCGCGACCTGCTGATTTCAGCTTTCGCATCCGTGCTGATTATTACCTTCCTCTACCAGCCGGTTCGCGTCGAAGGCACCAGCATGTTGCCGCGGCTCGAAGATCGCGACCGGCTCTTCATCAACAAGTTCGTCTATCACATCTCGTCCATCGAACGCGGCGACGTGGTGGTATTCCACTATCCCCGCGACCCGGAGAAGAGTTACATCAAGCGAGTCATCGCACTCCCCGGCGACCGGCTCGAGATCGACCATGGAATTGTCTGGGTTAACGGCATTCGCCTATCCGAGAATTATGTGCCGCAGGAATACCGGGACAGCCGATCTCTTCCGGAGATGATAGTTCCCGATGGCTCCTATTTTATGATGGGCGACCACCGTTCCATCTCATCGGACAGCCGCGAATTCGGCCCGGTTGAGCGCGGCCTGATTTACGGCAAAGCCGTCTTTGTCTACTGGCCAGCGCGCGATGCGGGAGTGGTTCGTTAATACCTTGCCAAATAGTTAGGAAAACAACAGCGCCCGTGCGAGCGAAACGCGAGCGTCTGCCGCACCGCAGGTACTAGAATCGATCGGATTCGTTTTTTGGTTTCATAGAATCAAATAATTACAGAATCTAAAAGACTTAAACAACCTTAGAAATTGATGAAATGGATAAACCAGCCAATCGGTTCTGCAATTCTTCTGCAAAATGAATCGGCCACGGGTACATGCCCGAGACCGATCCACATACATTGTGGCCTTCATCAATCTGGCAACCGACCTGCAATCAGTGCCTGCAGTTCGTGAAGCTTCTGCATGATCCGTTTGTGCCGCCCACGCTGGATTTCAATCTGATTGCAGCCGCCGATGAACTGTTTGGGCGCCGCCTGGGCCTGGTCACGCCGAGCCTGATCAGGCTGGCGATTCGCCAGAGCTTGTTCTGCCTCGCGCTGGATGCAACTTTCCTCCCCATGATCAAGGCACCGGTTAAGCCGCCCGTCGAACCCTTGGTCGAACTCTTCAGCGAAAGACGAGAGCTTGCGGAGTGTACTTTGTTGCTCGGCGATGACTGATTCTGAGGTCGCTCGATTTTCCGGCCAAGCCATTCCTCGATTGTCACGACGCCGGGAAGGACGCCTATTGCGATACGCCAATCGGGTTTGGTTCTTCTTCACGCATCTTTTGTCTAAGCGCTATTTGCTCGTCGCTCAAGCGCGCGTCATAGATGGAGCGCTGCTCAATTGAGCGGGAGATCAGTGTCGATATTCCGGCGATCAAAATCAATGGCAAAATGAATGACCGGTCTCTGCCGGTGAGTTCCATGAGCAGGACGACGGTAGAGATTGGACCTTGGGTAGTAGCGGCCAGAATCGCGCCCGCGCCGAGCAGCGCGAAGAATCCAATAGGCGTACCCGGCCAGAGCTCGCTCCAAGCGTGACCCAACGCCGCGCCAAGCAGAGCGCCGAATGTCAGTGAAGGCGTAAACAGGCCACCAGGCACGCCGCTTCGCATACAAGCGATGGTGGCGAGCGGCTTCAAGAACAGAAGGACCATTACAAGTCGTATTCCAACTTGATCGGTAAAAAGTAGCTGGGAAAGGTCCTTGCCATTGCCGAGTATTTCAGGAAACCAAATAGAGACCACTCCAAGGAGCCCGAGAGCGACCGCGGGTGCGATGAATCGCTGCCACCCGTGGGGCTTGTTCCTGTCTGCCCAGCGAATGAGCCGCACATAAAGGATGGCTGCGAAAGCAAAGATGGGAGCGGCGACGATCACCCACAGGATCACTGAAACCGAAAGCGAGAACGATGGAATGATATAGGTTGGTGCGTCGGGCAGCGCGACCCAGGAAACTCCAGTCGCAATCAGCGAGGCAAAGAGCGCTGGCAAAACAAAGCGCAAGGCCAGTTTCCCGCGCATCACTTCCAGTGCAAATAATGCACCACCGAGTGGAACGCCATAGGCCGCTGCCATGCCGGCACCAGCGCCACAAGCGACAAGCAAACGGCGTTGTTCATCGGAAAGAGTCTCGGCGTCCGCGAAGAGATTGGCGAAGACTGCTCCAGCCTGTTTGGGCGCACCTTCACGGCCCATCGATGCCCCCATACCTACGGCAAAGATTGACAACAAGGCGCTACCAAGAGTCCTTAGCGCCGGCATGCGTCCCGCGTAAAACCAGATCGCCTCGGTCGTATCAATTCCGTTCCCGCTCGATACGTGTTTGAGGAGAGCCTGCCCGACGCCGGTCAGAATACCGGCAGCGAGCAGAACTGCGATGTGTCTTAATGCGCTTGCCTGACGTGCGGTCTCGACTATGTTTGTGCCGGATCCATTCCACGCCGCGCGCTCGACGACTTCAAGCAATCGAGTCAGTGCCGCAGCTGCCAAACCAGTACTCGCGCCGATCAAACAGACAGCAAGCCAGAACCGCGCCGCTCCGGGACTTGCCAGCGAGGTGGGGATTTGTCCGGCGTTCTTTGAAACGGGCGTCGGCATGTAGATCCTGTCAACGAGTGCATTTCGTATCGCGGATGCACGGGATCCGCAAGATCATTCACATTATCTTGATTACCGCGAATTAACGAGTCCCTGCTGTTGCCCGGTGTTGCCTTCTCTCCAGTCTCACCCTAAAAGCCGACTTGTTTTAGGGCGCCAGTTGGCCGCGCGCGTAATCCAGCGAACGGAGGGACAGAAGGTAATCGTATCGCGCATTGACCGCCGCGACAGCCGCCTGAGTGCTTTGCAGTTGTGCCTGGCTGAGTTCGACGATGGAACTCAGACCTAGCTTATATCTGGTCTGCGCAAGTGCGAGCGCTTGAGCGGTTTGTTTCCGAAACTGATCCGCAACGGCAATGCGCCGAAAGGCAGTTTGTGCGTTCAAGAGTGCGACGCGCACGTCCCGAGCGATATTGTCAGAAAGATCCTGCGCTTGTTTTTCAGCAGCTTCCTGGCGAAGGCGGGCCTCCTTCGCCTGGGCATCGATGCGGAATCCAGTGAAAAGCGGGAGGCTCAGGTTCACTCCAGCCGCCGCATACCAGTTCGGTACGAAGACTCCATCAGGAGCGACCGGGGTGATGCCTCCAGTCGCCAATGCGGAAATCGTCGGGAGATGTTGGAGTTGTTGTGCGGTTGCGAACTTCTTGTCAGCCGCGGCGGTGGAGCGAAGAGCCTGCAGGTCGGGGCGCTGGGCTTGAGCGCTTGCGTTGATGGTCACAGAGCTATCGGGAGGAGGCGGCGGGGTATCGTCAGAGTCTTCAACTGCTAGATAGACCGTGTCTGCCGGCGCGGCAAGGACCGCTGCAAGAGCGGCGCTGGCGGAGGCGAGCCCATTCTCGGCGTCTAATTCCAGGAGTTGCGCTTGGGAAAGGTCGGCGGAGGCAATGTTGAGATCGAGATCGCTCTTGAGCGCGCTCTTGGTCAGTGCGGAGGTAAGGTTCTGTACGTCGCCCCGTGCCGCGACCGTTGCCTTCGCTACGTTCAGTAGAGACTGCGCGTTCAGCAGACGGTAGAAGGCTTGATCCGTTGCTAACAAGACATCCTGCTCTGTAGCGAGTGCGGTCTGATCCTGAGCCTTCTGCTGCAGTTTGCTGGTCGCGACCAGATCGCGCGTGCGACCAAAGTCGGTGATGAGCTGCGAGAGCGAACCGCCGGTTCCCGCGTGCGTGTAAAGACGCGAATCTGTGAGTCCTTCAGCGCCGATGCGGCTCCCGTCTTCCGCTTTTTCTGCGGTGATGGCAGCGGAGACTTGAGGCAGTTCAGTCGAGCGAGTCTCACGCGTGACTTGCCCGGCGGCCAGCGCGAGGAGATGACTTGCGGTGATACGTGGATTGTTCTTGAGAGCGAGGCGCTCCGCATCAGTGCGCGTGATGGAGATTGCGGCGGTTGCGGGATCGACGAAAGGCTGCCGCTGATTTTGAGGCGCGGCTTGGGGCTGAAATGCCCCAGGAATCGCCCCTGCAGTCGCAAGCATCAACGAGGACGATGAAGGCTGTGGAGCCGTGGGGAGTTCCGCGACGTTGGTCTGATTGCTGCTTTGGGCCAAAGCAAACAGTGGAACGATGAGCAGTAGACTAAGCGGCCAGCTTCTCATGCGATCACCTCACCAGGCTGCACGGTAGCTCCCAAAGATGCTTTGCCTGAGTGCTCTCTGCGAGCCTCGATGCGGCGATGGATGAGCAGGTAGGCACTGGGTACGAGGAAGACCGTCACTATGCCCGATACCGTCAGGCCGCCGAGAATAGCGCGGGCGAGCGGAGCGTACTGTTCGCTGCCTGCCTCCAGCGCCAGCGCCATGGGGATGAGCCCGAGCACAGTGGCAAGCGTGGTCATCAGGATCGGTCGCAACCGTACCTTGCAGGCCGTGATGATCGCCTCTTCGAGCTTGAGGCCCTGCTCGCGGAGATGGCCTGTGAACTCGACGATCAGAATACTGTCCGATACGACGATGCCCGTCATCATCAGCACTCCCATGAGGCTCATGATGTTGATGGTGGTGCCGGTAACAAGGAGGAAGAGGATCACTCCCGAGATGCCGGGCGGAATGGCGAGCAGGATGATGAATGGATCGACGAAGGACGCGAACTGCGCCATAAGGATGAGAAAAACGAGCACGATCGACATGATGAGCCCGATCGCAAAGGACTTGAAAGAATCGTTCATGTTGTTGACGGTTCCTCGCACCGTCAGAACCGTTCCATGGGGCGGATGCATCCCCGCGACGATGTTATTTACATCCTTGCTGATCGAGGAAAGGTCCTCCGCTTTCGGCATCACGTAGACATCGAAGACCCGCCGAAGCTGATAGTGATCGACTTCTGTTGGAGTGTTGATTGACTTAATAGATGCGACAGATTCCAGTGGTGTTGTGCTCTTGCCGTCAGCCGATCGCAGCGGGATTTGTTTGAAGTCATTCAGTGTTTGTACCTGTGTCTCTGGGTACTGCACAGTGAGCATGTAGTTGTTTCCGGTTTTTGGATCGATCCAGTAACTCGGAGCAACCATCCCGTTCGACGTCATGGCAGTGATGACACTGTCGACGATGGTTTTCGGGGTGAGGCCTTCGAGGCTTGCCTGCTGGCGGTCGATGTTGAGAGCAAGGCCTGGATAGTCGATGTCTTGAGGAATAAGAACATCGCTTACGCCGTGGATCGCTCGCATCTTTTGTGCAAGCTGCTGAGCAATGGCATATCCTCCGTCCATGTCGTTGCTGCTGACCTGGATGTCAAAGGGTGCGGGGAGCCCCTGATTGACAATCGAATCGACCAGGCCTCCGGACTGAAAGTAGGTTTGGATGGATGGAAGATCCCCAGCGAGTTTGGTTCGCACGCGCTGCATGTAGTCAAAGCTGCTGAGGCTGTGATCTGGATTCAGGCTTACCTGGACAAACCCGGTATGCATTCCGGAGTTAGAAGTATAGATCGCCGAAAGATCGGGCGTGACTCCGATATTCGAAACGATCATGTTGAGGTCTTTCGGAGCAACGACATCACGTACATCCTGCTCGACGCGAGCGATGTATTGGTCGGTCAGCTCAAGGCGAGTACCGGTTGGCGCCTTGACGCTGATGACGAATTGGCCAGGATCGGTACGAGGAAAATAAGCGCGGCCGAGGAATGGAGCCAGCGCAAAACTGAGCACGACAAAGATGGAAAAGACGATTATGACTACTGCAGGCCTGCCCAGGCAATAGTGGATCGAACGGTCGTAATGCTCTTGCAGCCAGCCGAAGCCCTGGTTGAAGTGATAAACGGCCTTGGCGAAGATGTTCGTTTGTCCGTGACCACCGCGCATGTGTTCGGGGACCGGATCATCGGTCTGTGCGGATTCATGCTTATTACCATGCCCGGTGTGCCTGATAAAACGAGAGCAGAACAGCGGCACCACGGTCATCGCGACGACATAAGAGCAAAAGAGTGCAATGACTACTGCAAGCGCGAGTGCCGTAAACAGATACTTGCTAACGCCCGTGAGCAGGACCACAGGAAAGAAGACAATCGCTGTGCTGAACGTGGCCGCCAATACAGCAAGTTGAACCTCTTTGCCGCCTTCCTGCGAGGCCTTGACCGGATCCGAACCCATCTCGAAGTGGCGGAAGATGTTTTCGAGTACCACGACTGAGTTGTCGATAAGGCGGGATAGCACGAGCGCCATGCCACCGAGCACCATCGTGTTAATTGAATTACCGAGTATCTTCAGGACCAGGAAAGTGGCGATGCACGAGATCGGAATCGACAGGAGGACAGCCACTGTGGCACGTACGTTGCCGAGAAACAGAAGGATCATGATGCCGGTCAGGCAAAGGCCAATTGCACCCTCGCTGATGACGTTTTTGATGGCCGTTTTAACGAAGACAGATTGATCGAACACCACGGCGGTCTTAAGCTGTTGCGGGATATCAAGGAGATGAGCCGTCGCTTTGCGAATGCCGTTGACGATAGTGATGGTGTTTGAATCGCCACCCTGCTTGAGGACCGGAATGTAGACGGAGTGCTGTCCATCGACGCGCACGATGTTGGTCTGGAGCTGGCCGCCATCGACAGCATGTCCAACATCGCCCACGAGCACGGAAGCGTTTCCGACCGTCTTGAGTGGGATGCTGTTTACGGCGTCGGGCGTCGGCACCTGGCTATTAGCGTAGATGTTGTAGTCCTTTGGGCCAATTCGGACGTCGCCAGCCGGCAGGATAAGGTTCGAGTCATTTACCGCGCGGACAACATCCATGATGCCGAGTTCCGAAGCTTGCAGCTTCAAGGGATCGACGTAAATCATGATTTGGCGGTACGTGCCACCATAGGGCTGAGGGACTGATGCGCCTGGAACGTTGGCCACCTGATTTCGAACGCTGAACTGGGCTACATCTTTCAATTCCGTCTGATTCATCCCAGCGCCCTTGAGTGTAATCAGGCATACCGGAAGATTAGCTGCGTCGAAGCTAAGTACAACTGGCGGCAGAGTGCCCGGAGGCAGGCGGCGCAGGTTTGCCATCGCAAGGTTTGAGATGCCACTCACGGCCGCAGTTGGATCGGTGCCTGGCTGAAAGTAAACCTTGATGAGGCTAACGCCCGACAGCGAGCGCGATTCAATGTGGTCGATATTGCTGCCGAGCGTAAAAAAGCGTTCGTCGCTGTCTGTGATGTCCGATTCAATCTGCTGAGGCGGCATGCCAGCGTAAAACGTGGCCACCACAACAACAGGAATATTTACCGGAGGAAATAGATCGACGGGCATGCTTGTGATTGCCGCTACGCCAACGACGACGACAATCATGCAGGCCATGAGAATAAAAAATGGGTAGCGAATCGCAAAGAAGGACATGGTTATTGGCCCTCCTTCTTGTTCGTTGGCTGATAGTTCTCAAGGTCGCTCTTTGCCGGCTGCGGAGTAACTTGCTGGCCAGGCTGCAGGCCGGACTGGCCGCCGATGATGATCCTGTTGCCCGGCTGCAGCCCGGACGTGACTTCCTGAGAGTTTCCACCGCTGATCCCCAGCACAATGGGTCGCTTCTCGATTCGATTGTTGCTGTCAACAAGCATCACCGAAGGTTGATCGCCCTGGATGATTGCGCTTGCGGGAATAAGGAGTGCGTCGTTTTTCTGCTCCAGATTAAAGGTCACATCAGCATACATTCCCGGAGTAAGCTTTAGATCCGGATTATTCACGTCCACTTCAGTCGACATCGTTCTCGTCGAGTTGGAAACGTCCCGCGCGTAACGTACCACCGTTCCCGGGAACTGCTGCCCTGTGGCCTGAACATGGACCGTGACTTGCGATCCGACGTGCACGAGAGGCACATCCCGTTCCGGTACCGGCATGCGTAGTCGAAGCACATCGCTCTGAGCGAGCCTGACCACTGCCTGGTTCAAACCCTCCGCAGTTCCCGCCGGAATGAGCGAACCGGTGTCCGCATAGCGCATGGTGACGACACCGTTATAGGGAGCCGTGATGGTTGCGTACTGCTCCATGCTGGTGACCCTTAGGTTCTCGGCCCGCGAAACACCCAACTGTCCTTGAGCAGCGGCCACGGCAGACTTGGCCGCGTCGACTTGTGATGCTGCAGATCTGTCTTTCGCCAGAGCATCTTCAAGCTCTTGGGCGGCAACCAGGCCCGGCTGTTGGTCAGAGGCCTGCTTCAAGCGTGTGTAATTTGCGTGCACGGCTGCGTAGGTGGCTTCTTCTCGAGAGACTTCATTCTTCAGGCGGGATATGTTTTGCTCGGTCTGGGTGATACCCGCCTGCGCTCCAGCTACCTCAGCTTGCAACTCCGGAACTTCAAGCACGGCGAGCGTCTGGCCCTGACGCACGCGATCGCCAATATCAACGTAGATGTGCCGGATATATCCGGACACCTTTCCATGCACATCGATTTCCTGATATGCCTGGAAAACTCCGGCGACGGTGAGTTGATTCGCGATAAAGCCAGTTTGGGCCGTGGCAACCGAAACGGCCGGAGGTGCTGCCTGGCTATCGTTGGTAGCGTCCGCCCGATGATGGGCATGCAAAAAGTAAAACAATAACAAGATTGCAGCCAAAAGACCGGCAGCAATCAGGAGTAGACGCTTATTGCGCATCAGAGACCTTCCTTCGAATGGATGTCTAGACTCATCCGCCGAAGTGACTTATCTCCAGCGGCTAATCGAGAAAGAAGAGTTCGTCCGGCGGTGGTCGAAGATAGAGAATCGGAGCGCGACTGAGGGGTGTCCGGTCGATGATCGCTTCGTCGCGCAGCCGATCGAGAGGATACTTCTCGGGTCCTTGGAGACGTGAGCGAAAAACCACAATGCTGAGAGGTGCCTCAGCTGCGTCCGCTACAGTACGGACGCCCGCAGCATTGTCTACTGCGTTCTTTGCCGCGTCGCTTCCGCGAGTGCACACTTTAGCTGGGGAAGCTTCATGACCTGCCTTGTAAAGCGACAGCTTGTAATTCGTCCCCCACGCAAAAACCATGATTGCGAGGAAAACGCAGAGAACTCCACAAAAGGAGAACAACTCCTTAGGTCTCGAAGTTCGAGTTGGAGAAACGTCTTCCAATTCCGTCCTCTAGAGAATCCCTGGACCCTCGCCGTTGTTTGATATGCAGACCTGGGCCCAAGTTGCCTAATCCATGATATCGCTTCGCTCGGAATAAGCATTGACATACGAAACCGCTAATGACCGCCCGAGAAGAAATGATGGCTGATCATGCCTCTCGCCAGCAGATACATCAGGCCAGTGAGAAAAAGGGCAAAGATCAGCGTCAAAATAGGCCCGCGCGACGATCTACGATCGGGAGTTGTGGATTTCGTTCGAAGTGGTGGCATCGAAATTCCTCCGATCTTTGCTCGCTGACAGGGGCTGAGTTGCTTCAATAAGTCGCAATGCCGTTTTGATGACGACCGACGGATTCCAAACCGTCTCGACAGAGTCGTCGTATAGAGGATCGTCAAAGTTCTGTGACGGTATACCAAAGAGCAAGATCTTGGCGGCTGGCCAAATCCTTCGAACGCGATTTGCGATCCGCTGCGCCTCCCGTTCGCTTGGGTGGAGATCAATCACGACAAGGCGGCAGTTGCTATCGGGTGGCAGACAGCAAACCTCTCGATACCCTGAGACGGCAAGTACGGGATGTTGAAGCGAGCCAAGCAGCAGCTGTCGCGATGATCGAAGTTCCGGATCGGCTTCAACAAGTAAAACCGATGCCAACTCCGGAGGAACCCATTCCTCACCACGGGCAGTTTCGAAACGATTCATAAGCATCGGAGGCCCCCGACGCACCCAGAATGAGCGTTCTCGATTCTCCACATAAAATCCTCCATGACCTGCGCATGCTGCGCGTCAGATCGCTGCGTCGTCCGAAATCGGACGAGTGCCTAGGGTTGCGGCCTAAGCCACCGCCGCACGGCGTAGGTACTAGAGGTTTGGTGGAGGTCGATGGAAATACGAAGTTCCCTGATCGCCAAGCCTGGAAGACGCCACCAGCGCAACTTGGGCGGAGTGATTCGCAGGCATGTGCAAGGGATATCTATACAGGCTGTGGATCTTGACGATGTGCAACCGAAATTCGTGCTGGGCCTTTGTAGGCTCGCGTTTGCCGATCGTCGAACTACCTACCGAGGAACTCTTTTCGATCGAGAGTTTGGAGCCCGCCACACTGGGGTCGGCGGAAGACTTATAAATAGCTAGCTTGGCATGAAACGCAAACAATAAGACGCCAAAACAGATAAGGTGCGAAACGACCGCGCTGGTCGTGACTCCCAGAAGTGATCGTTTAGCCAGCATTCCGAAACCCTACCTGCGTACTCATGTTTTGATGCTCCTACTGCAAGAAAAGATGTGTCGCGGACTAACGTTGAATAGAATGCGACGTGCCGCGGGATTGGTGACGGCTAAAGGTGAATCCAGCCGCTGAGGATGAGAGAAAGCGATCCCAAGGCCACAAATAACCAGAGAAGAGCACCCTGAAGAAACGGGCGAATGCCCACCTCACGGAGTGTCTTCATAGACAACCCCGTTCCAATCAGATACAGCGTGACAGTTAGGCCGATGACGCCCAGATGCTTGAGCACAGGATACGCGGACTGGAAAGCGGGAACGTAAGTATTCGCGACCGCTGCAAGACAGAAGAAGAAAATGAACCACGGCCATTGAATGCGCGCCTTGCTCTTATTTGCCAATGCGGTTCCAACTGAAAGCGGTACGATCCATAGAGCGCGGGCCAGCTTGACGGTGGTGCCAACGGCCAGTGCCACCGCTCCATACTTTGCCGTCGCACCAACAACCGAACTTATATCGTGGATCGCCAGCGCCGACCACAGGCCGAACTGCGTTTGCGTCATATGCAATCCGGCCCCAATTATCGGGAAAGTGAGCAACGCGACAGAGTTCAGAACAAAAACTGTTCCCAGCGAAACAGCGATTTCCTCCTGGCTCGCATTGGTGATTGGAGCTATCGCAGCAATAGCGCTGCCGCCACAGATCGCAGTTCCCGCCGAGATTAGATACGAGATTCGTCTCCCGACGCGCAATAGCCTTCCCAGTCCCCAGCCCAATAGCAAGGCGATGCTGATGCTTCCTGCGGTATAGAGGAAGCCAGAGCGGCCAGCTTGCATAACCTGCTGCAAATCCATACCGAACCCAAGGCCCACCACGGAAGCCTGCAGCAGCAACTTCGACAACTGCTTGCCTTCAAGATGAAACGGATGAACAAAACTGAATCCGTAGACAAGACCGCCGGCCAACGCAATGGGGGGCGAAACAAGGCCGCTGGCGGCAATAATCAGACCGATAAAAAATAGATTCTTGGACATACATCGAGTGTTCCGGAAGAACGCAGCGCCGTCCAAGCAGAAATAATCATGACCTATTTGTGATTCTTATGAGCTCCCAAGGCTCCGCTGCCCGTGGACTTGGCGGATGCACTCTGCAAGCCTACACGTGCTGTGACGAATCTCTGGAATTCAATGGCCAAACCCTGCGTCCCGGGAGCGGATGCATTCGCGACAAGGAACTCCCGCTTGATACTCAACCCTTCCACCTCAACAATCTTGAACGTGTTGCCAAGCCTTAAGTCCTTCGCAATCGCCCAGCGCGAGACGAATCCAACGCCCAAGCCCGCTTCTACAGCAGATTTGATGGCTTCCGTCGAATCAAGCTCCATCACAATGTGCATCGAATTCCGCCTGACACCCTGCCGTTCCAACGCCAATTCAATGACATGTCGCGTGCCTGATCCGCGTTCCCGCATCAGCAGTGGAATTGAGGCTACTTCAGAACAGGAAACCGAGGTCCTCTCAGCCCATTCATGAGCGGTGGATGCGATGAGCACCAACTCATCCTCAAGAAAAGGCTCTGTCTTGACATCACGGCTGCGGGCGGGGCCTTCGATGAACCCCAATGAGATCTTTTGCCTCTCCACGGCCTCTACAATGTGCTCCGTGTTGCCGCTGACCAGGGTGGGATGAACCCGGGGATGTTCCCGACAGAACTCCCCCAGGAGCCGGGGCAATACATACTGTGCAATGGTGGTGGAGGCGCCCAGAGCAAGTTCCCCGGAATGTTCTCCGCTTAATGCCGCAATGGCATGCTCCGTCTGAGCGAGCAGTGTCTTAACCTGTTCGCAATAGTCAAGGAGAACTTTGCCTGCAGCCGTCAGCGTAATGTGGGATCCAGTACGATCAAAGAGTAGAACGCCAACGTCCTCTTCCAACGCCTTGATCTGTAGGCTCACTGCCGGCTGCGTCAGGTAAAGCTCTTCGGCGGCTTTGCGAAAACTTAGCTGTTCCGCGACTGCGCGAAAGACTACGAGACGGAAGTTTTCGAGAGTCGCCATTCATTGATTAGAACACCGGCACTTGGCGACAGTAGCATTGCAGCTCCGCACTGATCGTTGCGGAAGTGCCGGCTCGCGAACTTCGACGCGACGGCCACATGGGTTGCTGAAAAAGTGTTGATCGGGGCTCTCAGCCGTTGGAATCAAGGACGAAAACCTACGGCCGTTATCCGCGCTCTGCTCAAGCTGCGGTATTCGCAGATTGGACAGGGACTGGCGCCCCTTGGAGCGAGATAAAGCGCTCAGGCGCGCAGCAAGCTCGGCTGAGCCGAGCCAGATCGTACTTCATCTCTTCGTCAGATTTGAAGGATTCAAGTACGGCATTGAGCATGGAGGCAGTTGAGGCGTCTGCCGACTGATCGATCCGATAGTGCATCCACTTTCCTTCTCTTCGTGCCGACACCACCCCCGCCTTGCGAAGATAGGCTAAATGCCTGGAAATCTTCGGCTGCCCTTGCCGCAGTATTTCAACCAGGTAGCAGACGCATACTTCACGTCCGGCAATCAAATTCAGCAGACGTAGCCGTGTTCGGTCTGCAAGGGCCGCAAACAGGGGAACAAGATCGGTCGACTTTGGCCGGGAACTCATACATTCATAATATACGCATTGACAGATATGTCTAGCACTCGATATATTCGCTTTAACGCATACGAAAGGGAGTCCATGACCACCACCTCTGAAGTTCAAGACCAGGTAAAAGAGAAATACGGCAGCGCCGCGCGAGCTGTCTCCGAATCCAGTAGTGTCCAAGCCTGCTGCGACCCCACTCTCCGCTGTTGCGACCCCATCACAACGAACCTTTACAGTGCCGATGAAAAGGGACTCATCCCAGAGAAGGCGGTTCTAGCCTCCCTCGGTTGCGGTAATCCTACGGCGTTGATCGAGCTCAAACCCGGGGAAGTCGTGCTGGATCTCGGTTCCGGCGGAGGCATCGATGTGCTTCTCTCCGCGCGGCGCGTTGGCCCCACCGGGAAAGCCTACGGCCTCGACATGACCGACGATATGCTGGCCCTCGCCCGCGAGAACCAGCGCCAGGCAGGCGTGACCAATGTCGAATTCCTCAAGGGCGAAATCGAGAGCATCCCCCTCCCCGACAACTCTGTCGATGTCATCATTTCCAACTGCGTCATCAACCTCTCGGCGGACAAGGAACGTGTTCTCCGCGAAGCTTTTCGCGTCCTCAAACCCGGGGGCCGTTTCGCTGTCTCCGACGTCGTTGTGCGCGGCGCGGTGCCAAACGCCGTTCGCCAAAGCATGATGCTCTGGGTTGGTTGCATCGCCGGCGCCCTTGACGAGCAGGACTACCAATCCAAACTCTTCGTCGCTGGTTTCGCCGACGTCTCCTTCGAACCCACACGCGTCTACGACGTGGAAGACGCGCGCCAATTCCTCGGCGCGTCCGGCATTGACGTTGACGCCATCGCCGGCCAGGTCCAGGGCAAGTTCCTCAGCGCCTTCATTCGCGCTACTAAGCCCCAGACCCCCTGCTGCCAACCCGGCTGCTGCGCACCCACCGCAGTTACGCTGAAGGCCTGATTGCAAATGTCCACACACTACAAAGTTCTCTTCCTCTGCACCGGCAACTCGGCGCGCTCCATCATGGCCGAGGCGATCCTGAATCACAGGAGCAAGGGTAACTTCAAGGCTTATAGCGCCGGAAGCCATCCCTCGGGCACACCCCGCCTTGAAGCGCTCGCTCAACTTCAGTCCGCGGGCATAAACGTGGAGGGCCTGCGCAGCAAGTCCTGGGACGAATTCGCGGCTCCCAGTGCACCTCATCTCGACTTCATCTTCACGGTTTGCGATAACGCCGCAAATGAAGTTTGCCCCTATTGGCCTGGTCACCCTATGACCGCCCATTGGGGCATTTCAGACCCCGCCGCTATCCAAGGAACTCCGGACGAAATCGCCCGCGCATTTCGCGATGCCTTCGTAATCCTCGACCGACGCATCGGTCTCTTCCTTTCGCTCCCGCTGGCCACGCTCCAGCAGTTCGCTATCCAGGATGAGATCAGAAAAATCGGCAAAGCATGAAACCCACTCTCTTGCGGTGCCTAGCAGCCGAGTTCATCGGTACGCTCTTGCTTCTCGCCGCCGTCGTTGGGTCAGGAATCATGGCCGAGCGTCTGGCAGGCGGGAATGGCGCACTGGCGCTGCTTGCTAACACCATCGCTACAGGAGCCGCGCTCGTTGCGCTCATCCTCGCATTCGGTTCCATCTCGGGGGCACACTTCAATCCGGCCGTCACGCTGGCGGACGCGTACGTTGGCGGAATCTCTTGGCGATATGTCCCTGCCTACCTGTTCGCGCAGGTCGCAGGGGCCTGCTCCGGCGTGGCAGCCGCTCACCTCATGTTTGGCCTCACATTATTCTCGAGTTCGACACACGCCAGGAGTGGAGCCGCTCAGGTGTTCAGCGAGTTTATCGCAACTTTCGGATTAATGGCCGTGATTTGGGGTTGCGCACGTTCGCAGCCTAATGCAGTCCCATATGCCGTCGGTACTTACATCACCGCCGCCTACTGGTTCACTGCATCCACATCATTCGCCAACCCGGCCGTCACGCTGGCCCGCTCTCTGAGCAATACGTTCGCCGGCATTCGCCCAGCCGACATCCTCGGTTTCATCGCAGCGCAGCTTGCTGGAGCATTTGCCGCAACTGTTCTGTTCCAATGGCTCATGCCCGCACTCATTAAGGAGCAAGCTGTCGTTCTGTAATTCCTCAGGCAATCGCGTGTCCGCAAATAAGTTGACGCATACATTCCTTGGCTCATATCGAGCCGCGCCGCCCTCGCCAACTCCTTCTCTGAGCCAGGTTGAAGAAATTCCCATTCAATCGACCAAATGTAGGTCTGTGCACGGATGAAAACCACGTCTATACTGACCAGCGAGGATCAAAGTGAATGATTCAAGGTCTGGTTCCAACCCCCAGGCAAGAACGGCTATGCTCCGCGCCTAAGCGTCCGCTGCGCATCGGGCTGCCTGTGATCGCACTCCTCGCCCTCATCTGCTGTCATGCCTCGTCCCAGTCTCTGGTGATCCAGCACGTAACCGTGATCGACGCCACCGGGCACGCCGCGCAACCTGACAGAACTGTGGTCGTCAATCAGCATCGCATCGTTGCGATCGTTCCATCGAAGACGGCACATTTTCCGAAAAATGCACAAATCGTCGACGGCGCCGGCAAGTTCCTCATCCCCGGCTTGTGGGATATGCACGTGCATGGCGCCTCAGACGATCGCGCTCCCTGGAGCCATCTTCTTTTTCTCGCCAACGGAGTTGTAGGCGTGCGCGA
Source organism: Occallatibacter sp. (assembly GCA_049518435.1). Classification (GTDB taxonomy): domain Bacteria; phylum Acidobacteriota; class Terriglobia; order Terriglobales; family Acidobacteriaceae; genus Telmatobacter. The sequence goes on from JBEKRU010000026.1 coordinate 54,462, forward strand.
TATGGCAGGCCCGCCGAACGCCCGCGCTTGGCGCACCTGGCAAGTTTCTAGCTCGGATCCATCGCCGACCATATATCTTGGCAGCCCCATCGTCGATGGTCCAAATCCGGTTTGGCCTGATTCCATTGTCATCACGGATGAAGCGCAAGGGCGACAGGCGGTGGATCAGCAGCAACAGCGCGGCGCGGACTTCATCAAAGTCTACAGCCGGTTGCCTCGTAACGTTTACTTCGCGATCGCCGACGAGGCTATCAAACGCGGCATTCCGTTTGAAGGACATGTGCCGGAACTGGTAACTGCAGCAGAGGCATCCAACGCCGGCCAAAGAAGCATCGAGCATCTGACGCGCGTAGCAGATGCTTGCTCCAGGGACGAATCAGCAATCGATTCTGACCTGCAGAGGTTCACGGAGTTGTTCCGCAAGCCAGAGGCAACCATGAGCCAAAAGGTGGATGCCGGGAGAAACATCATTCTCCTCAACATGCGCACCGTTGCGTCCTTTGACGAAGCGACCGCCCAAGCTCTTTTCGCACTATTCGTGAAAAACGGGACCTGGCAATGTCCCACACTTACCTTGCTGCATGCGCAGATAGACGATCCGTTACCCGCGGATGATCCAAGATTGAAGTATCTGAGTGAAGGCATGCGAGCAAAATGGGATGCCGGATATTACAGGCACTTTCCACCGGAACCTCGAGCCGCAATGGCCAAATTAACAAAGGCCGAATTTGACGAATCCATGAGAATCGTCGGGCTCATGTACCGGGCAGGTGTTCCTATCCTTGCGGGTACAGACGCCATGAACCCAGAGTGTTTTCCCGGCTTCAGCATCCATGACGAACTCGCGCTGCTGGTCGATGCCGGTTTAACTCCGCTTGCGGCTCTCCAGGCATCCACGCGCAACGCCGCTCAATTCATGGGGCAACTCGACCGCCGCGGGACCATCGAAGTCGGCAAGATCGCCGATCTGGTTCTCCTGGATGCGGATCCGCTCGCCGACATTCATAACACGCGCTTCATTCGAGCCGTTGTGCTGAGTGGAGAGCTTTACCCTCGCGAAACGCTCGACGCTATGCTCCTGAAAGCTCAGGCTCTGGTGAGCCATCAAGACGCCTCGTCTGGAAAATAAGTAGATCAGCCTCTGCCAAGCCAAGTGGACTGATTTGGCTCAATCATACCCACATCCATAGGTATGCCGCCATCGACTCGACCCCGACGGTCTTCATTCCAGTGAGCCACTGATCGAAGCCCCCTTCCATGGAGGTCTGTTTGGCCTCCTCAATAGCCCGTTTCGCTGCCTCAGATTCTGCAATCTTCTGCAATTCGAGTTTCACGGGGTCTCGCTTGCCCCGTTCCTCATGTGCCACCCGTTCAGCCACTTCCCAAGAGCGCGTTTTGGCGGAGAGGTATTGGGTTTTCCCCCGTTCCCGGATATAGATTGACTTGCGGCGTTTGCACCGTTTCCATTGGGGATCAGCCAGTTGTGGGCATTTCTCGGTGTGCCGTGTAAAGACTGATATAGTTAATGAGGCAATCGGTTCCGCAGCAAAAATCGTGTGTGCCGCCCATCTGCAATTCTTCAGCAAAATGAGTTCAAATAAAACTAAATTGCTGATAATAAAGAGGATAGCACGGGTCTTCGAGAATCGATTGAATCCACTCCTCGGAGAGGCAATGCAGGCAATCTTAGCGCTCGAAGACGGGCGCATCTTCCGCGGCCTCGGCTATGGGCACCCAAGTGAATGCCAGGGCGAAGTCGTTTTCAATACTTCCCTCACTGGCTATCAGGAAATTGCAACCGATCCTTCCTATGCCGGCCAGATCGTCGTTCTAACCAACCCCCAGATCGGCAACTACGGCACCAACCAGGCAGACAACGAGTCGGCCAAGCCCTATATCGAGGGCCTGATCGTGCGCGAGTTCTCGACTGTCAGTTCCAACTGGCGTTCGGAGCAAGTGACCGACGAATACATGGAGCGCTACTCCGTTCCGGTACTCGCGGAAATCGATACCCGCGCCCTGGTTCGCCATCTGCGCACTCACGGCGTCATGCGCGGCGTCATTTCAACGGATGTTTCCGATCCCGAGGCGCTCGTTCAGAAAGCGCTCAGTATGCGCAAGATGGACGGGACCGATCTTGCGCGCGTGGTCTCGACGAAGGAAATCTATCAATTCGATTCGTCTGACAGCCTCAATCAATCCGGCGATCCCTTGCTTTCCACCGCGCTGATCCAGGACCCCAGAATACGTCCGCACCATGTGGTAGCTTACGACTTCGGCATCAAGCGCAACATTCTCAGAATGCTCACGCGCGAGGGCTGCCGGGTCACAGTCGTCCCAGCAGAGACCAGCGCGGAAGACGTGATGGATCTGAAGCCGGACGGCGTCTTTCTGTCGAACGGTCCCGGCGATCCAGAGCCTGTCGATTATGCTGTCCGCGCCATTCAGAAATTCCTCGGCCGCGTTCCGGTCTTCGGCATCTGTCTCGGCCACCAGCTCACCGGTCTGGCCCTGGGAGGCAAAACTTACAAGCTCAAATTCGGCCACCACGGCGGCAACCACCCGGTCAAGAATCACACCACCGGCAAGGTTGAAATTACGGCCCACAATCACAACTTCGCCGTCGATCCCGATTCCATCAACGCCAACGAAGTGGAGCTGACGCACATCGACCTGAACGACAACACGCTCGAAGGCCTGCGCCACAAAACGCTGCCGCTCTTCAGCGTCCAATACCACCCCGAAGCCGCACCCGGCCCGCACGACTCGCATTACCTTTTCCACGACTTCCGCAAGATGATGGAGGAGTGGAAGGGATGAAGAAAAACATCCTAGTCCTGATTCTTTTCGCGGGGCTGGGGAGTTCTTTTTCCATCAGCCAGAATCCAAAGCCTCCGGTTGTACCGCAGAGCCCGCTCGATTCCTATATCGAACGTTTGCGAGCTCACTCCATGAACAACGAGGCTGCAGGCTTCGGCCAGATTTGTGGTGTGAAACTCGACGAGGCCGCGAATCGGTTTGCATTCTCCAACAATGATGCCGGAACCTGGAAACTGGTTG
>JBEKRU010000027.1:0-57385 GCA_049518435.1 Occallatibacter sp.
TACACCGAGCAGGAAAAACTCGAAATTGCCCGCCAGTATCTCGTCAAAAAGCAGCGCGAGCAAACCGGCCTCAGCGAAAAGAACATCGCCTTCACCGACGATGCAATTCTCGAGATCATCCGCTACTACACACGCGAAGCCGGTGTCCGCAACCTCGAGCGCGAAATCGGCAACCTCTGCCGCAAGGTCGCACGCAAGGTAGTCAAGAGCGGCGCAAAGCACAGGGAAGAGCTGACCGCCCAAAACATCCACGAGTTCCTCGGCGTGGCCCGCTATCGCGACTCTGAAGTGCATGAGAAGAGCGAAATCGGCCTCGTCACCGGCCTCGCGTGGACCGAAGTCGGCGGCAGCATTCTCACAACGGAAGTCCAGGTCCTCGACGGCAAAGGCAAGCTCACCATCACCGGTCAGCTTGGCGACGTCATGCAGGAATCGGCGCAAGCCGCGCTAAGCTACATTCGCGGCCGTGCCCAGGCCCTCGGCCTCACCCGCGAGTTCTACCGCAACGTCGACCTCCACCTGCACGTCCCGGAGGGCGCAATTCCCAAGGACGGCCCATCTGCCGGCATCACCATGGCCACGGCCCTCGCCAGCGCGCTCGCAAAAATCCCCGTCCGTCGCGACATCGCAATGACTGGCGAAATCACCCTCCGCGGCAAGGTTCTCGCCATCGGCGGCTTGAAAGAAAAGCTGCTAGCCGCCCTTCGCGCCGGCATCTTTGAAGTCATCCTGCCCCGTGCCAACGAGAAAGACATCGCCGAGCTGCCAGACAACATCAAGAAGGCAATGAAAATGCACTTCGTCGACCAGATGGACGAAGTCCTGACCCTGGCCCTCGAAAGCCCGCTTCAGGCCCTCATCACCCCCGGCCCCGAAGTGCTAGCCTCCGTCTCACCAACGGACCTAACCACCAACGCCCCCGCCCCGCAGTAGATTATGATTCCTTCGTTGTGTGCGCTCGAAAAATGTGCGTACACAACGGGAGCAGTCAATGGGAATGGATTCGGTTGAATTAGTATTGCGGACTGAAGAAGAGTTCTCGATCTCCATTTTGGACGAGGAGGCGGAGAAAATCCGAACGGTTGGCGATTTCTACAACCTCGTCCTAAGTAAGCTCGACGTAACCCCAGGCTGCCTCACCAGTAAGGCCTTTTACCTCACCCGCCGTGCGCTTGTTGAGAGCCTTCAGGTTCCACGCCGTTCCATCCGGCCCGCCACTCGACTTTCTCCACTGCTGCCGGACGAAACACGCCGCTCGCAATGGCAGAACATTCGCGAGCACGTCGGTCTGGATACACCGGCTTTGCGTATTCCCGCCGATTTGAAGCAAGACCTACACAAGCGAGCTTTGTTCATCTCCAGCGCTTTTGCCTTCGTTGCTTGTGTGACAGCTCTGTGGCGCGGATGGTCGTCGGTTCCGGTGTACATAGGATCGACCGTTCTTTGGATCGCTCTCTCCACCGCCAGCATGTCCCTCTTCGAACGACTGTCCAAACCGAGGCTGGCTACTGAGCTTCCTACGGACACTGCCGGTGAACTAGCTCGCGTTGTGCTTAGCCTGAACTACAAACATTTCGCACCCACAGAATCCAATACAAAGCCAACCAACGAAGACGTGTGGCGTCGCCTGGTTGACATCATCGAAGATCAGTTGCAAGTATCTCGAGGTGAAATCGTTCCGAACGCTACTTTTGCTGACGACCTAGGCGTGGACTAACTTCGCTAACCCCGCCAACTCCGCTCTCCCGGTACAATCACCTCAATGGCCTACTGGTACCGCCGCGTCTTCCTCCTGGCGATTCCCCTCATCCTCTCCAACCTCACCCAGCCGCTGCTCTCCACAGTGGACACCATCCTCTCCGGCCATCTCACCGGCGCGGCTGCCCTCGGCGGTGTCGCCATCGGCGGCATCTTCTTCAACTCCGTATTCTGGACCTTCGGCTTTCTCCGCATGGCCACCACCGGCCTCGTCGCGCAAGCCTACGGCGCACGCGACCATCAATCCCTCCGCCTCCATTTCGCCCGAGCATTCCTTTCCGCTCTCGTCATCGGCGCAGCAGTCGTAGCCTTGCGCGGCCCTCTCATCGCACTCTCCATCTACCTGCTCGGCGCCGGCCCAGAAGTAGCGCAGAACGCGCAAGTCTACTGCCACATCCGCATCTGGTCATCGCCCGCCGCCCTCGCCAATTACGTTATCCTCGGCACGCTCCTCGGCCGCCAGCGCGCCCGCATGGCTCTATTCATCCAGGCCGCCATCAATGTAGTCAACGTCGCCGTTGCCCTCTATCTCGTCGCGAAGCTCCACTGGGGCGTCTCCGGCATCGCCACCGCCACTGTGCTAGCCGACTACGCCGGCCTCGCCCTCGGCCTCATCATCACGCTCCAATCCGGCATCCTAACTCGCAGCCATGATCTCCCCAACGCACCATCCAAACCCATCCGCTGGCAGGATCTAATCCACGGCCCCAGCCTGCGCCATCTCTTCGCGCTCAATCGAGACTTGTTCCTCCGCACCCTCAGCCTGGTCGCCGCCTACGCCTGGTTCACACGCTCCGGAGCCCGCGCCGGCGACGCCGTCCTCGCCGCCAACGCGGTGCTTCTCAACATGCACAACATCGCATCCTACGGCCTCGACGGCTTCGCCAACGCAACCGAAGCCCTCGTCGGCGAATCCATTGGCGCCCAACGCCGCGCTGACTATCGCGCCGTCCTCCGCGCCTCCACCGTTGCCGCGGGCGTCGTCGCGCTGCTCATCTCGCTCGCCTATCTCGTCTCCGGCCCCGCCCTCATCCGCATCTTTACTGACCAGGATTCCATCCGCCTCATCGCGCTCCGCTACCTGCCCTGGGCCATCGCCATGCCCATCGTTTCCGTCTGGGCCTTCCAACTCGACGGCATCTTCATCGGCGCCACGCGCGGCCACGACCTGCGCAACTCCATGCTGGTCGCCTTCCTCGGCTATCTCGGCCTCGCCGTGCTGCTCGAACGCTCATTCGGCAACCACGGCCTATGGTGCGCGCTGGCCCTGTTCATGGTGCTGCGCAGCTTCACGCTCGGCCTCCACCTGCCGCGCATCGAGAAGAAGCTCTTTGCCGCACCGGCGTCAATCGTCGCCTGACCCCTGCTTGCAGATCGAAAGTCCCAGCCAAACCAACATCCCCAAATCAATTTACTCCTCAATCTGCGGCTTTTTTGACAGCCAGACAGCGGAAGCCGAGCATACAATACATGCAAATCCCACCCAGAGGATCGTCACGAATCGGATGTTCCAACCACTGGAAATTGAATTTTCCCTGAACCAGCGTTGTGCGGCTGTTTTGGCCAGAGGAGAATTATGTCCGTCTCTTATTCCCACAGCGATCATTCAAATTTGCCAACATTTCAAGGCGCGCTGATCAATCGAAATTCGTTCCTTTTCCCGTCGCCTGTTCTCGCTGCAGCAAACGCAAAAACGACCCTTCGCAATCTTTTCCTCATTGCATTCCTCGCCCTGTGCGCCGCCAACTCCGCGCACGCTCAAACCTGCTCCGCCATGTCTCTCGGCAACGGAGCAAGCCTCAACGGCTTCGTTCCCTTTCCCTCCACCAATGCGTGGAACACAAACATCGCATCGCTCACTCCCGATCCCAACTCAGCCGCTATCGTAGCCGCCGCTGGTTTCGCTGGCCTCAGCACGCACGTCAACTTCGGCTCCTCCGTTGACGACGGCGGCATCCCCTACGTCATCGTCGATTCCACGCAGACTCCCTCAGTGCCCATCAACGTCATCGACTACGCCAGCGAGAGCGATGTGCTCCTCGCGCCTTATCCGCCCACCGCTCCCATTGAGGGCGCGCCTGCCGATTGCACCGGATGGCCCGACACCTATCAGGGCGATGCGCACGTCCTCGTGCTCGATCGCACAAATTGCGTTCTCTATGAGACCTTCAATACCAATCGCTGCAACGGCCAGTACAACGCATCCAGCGAGACCATCTGGGACATGCACAATTACGAATCGCGCCCCTGGGGATGGACCTCCGCCGATGCCGCCGGCCTTCCCATCTTTCCCGGCCTGGTCCGTTACGACGAAGTTGCTGCCGGCGCCATCAATCACGCCATCCGTTTCACCATGGAGCACACAAAGAACGATGCCAATGGCGGCTACTTTGTCGAGCCCGCTTCGCATGCCGCGGGCACTGAGTGGGGCGTGTCCAACATCATGGGTATGCGCATCCGTTTAAAGGCCACCTTCGACATCTCCGGATACTCGCCCGTAAACCAGGTCATCCTCACCGCCCTCAAGCAATATGGAATGATCCTCGCAGACAATGGCGGAAGCCTCTTCATCCAGGGCGCAACAGATCCTCGCTGGGACGACTCGGACCTCCACAATCTGGGTGGCATTCCATCTTCGGAATTCGATGTCATGCCCATGACTCCCGAATTTCCCGGCTGGGACTCCGCAACCGCACCCACCGGCAGCCTGCCTGTCATCGACAGCTTCGCGGGCTCCCCAACCAGCGTCAGTTCAGGCTCGCCTGTCACCTTCACCTACACAGTAACCGGCGACTCATACGACTACATCGACATGATCGGTCCCGTCGCCGCAGGCACCGGCAGCGTCACCATCAATCCCACAGCCACGCAGACATATACGCTTTACTCCACCAACGCCTACGGCCAGACTGCCAGCACGCCGATTCTCGTCACGGTGCCGGGTTCAGTAGTCGCTCCACCCACCCTCACTCCGCCGGGCGCGTCTTATTCCACGGCGCAAACCGTCACCATCAGCACCGCGACTTACCCCTACGCAGCTATCTACTACACCACTGACGGATCCACGCCCACTTATCCAGTTACTGGCACCACTAAGGCATACCCGGTAACTCCAACGCCGCCCAATAGCCAGGGAAATGTAAACTCCATCACCGTCGCATCCTCTGAAACCGTAAAAGCCATCGCCGTCGTTCCCGGCTACTCCGCACCCAGTGCAGTCAGCTCGGCCACTTACATCATTGGTGGCACTTCCGCTGTGCCCGCTGTCCTCACGTCCCCCACGCCCGGCACCGGCACTGTGCTCGGCACCACCAGCGTAGTCTTCCAGTGGACCACCGGCACATCGGTCACCGATTATCAGCTCAACCTCAGCGCCATTGCCGCCGGAGATAGTGACTTGTTCTCATACAAGGGCACAGCTACAACGGCCACCGCGGCCACTTTGCCCGGACTCGGCGTCACAGTGTACGCAAGGCTCTACTCAAACATCGCCGGCCTCTGGCAATACAACGACTACCAGTACACCGAACACGGAACACCCACTCCCGCTGCCCTCACATCGCCCCTGCCCGGCGCCATACTCGGCACCACAAGTGTTCTCTTCCAGTGGACTGCCGGAATTGGCGTCTCCCTCTACCAGCTCAACCTCAGTGCCGTCGCGCCCGGCGACAGCGAGCTGTATCTCTACAAAGGTGCATTGACTTCCGCCACTGCCCCCACTCTGCCTGCAAACAACGCGATCGTGTATGCAAGGCTCTATTCCTACATCTCCGGAGCCTGGGAATATAACGACTACCAATACACCGAGAACGGACCGCCCACTCCCGCCACTCTCACATCGCCCACACCCGGGCTCGCCACAAAACTCGGCACCAGCAGCGTAGCTTTCCAATGGACCGCCGGAGGCCATGTTTCGCTCTACCAGCTCAACCTCAGCGCCGTTGCACCCGGTGGCAGCGAGCTGTACCTGTACAAAGGCTCGGCCAAATCCGTAACCGTGGCCACCCTGCCCGCGAACGGCGCAACCGTCTACGCAACACTCTATTCAGACGTCGAAGGTGTCTGGCAGCCGGAAGCCTACGAATACACAGAAAGCGGCACACCCACTCCAGCCACGCTCACGTCTCCAACTCCGGGCCTCACCACCAAACTGGGCACCAGCAGTGTGCCCTTCCAGTGGTCCTCGGGAGGCGGAGTCTCCCTCTACCAGCTCGACCTCAGCGCCACTACGAAGGGTGCGGGCGATCTCTACTCCTACAAAGGCACAGCCCTCACCACCACCGTTCCCACCATCCCCGCAAACGGTGTAACCGTCTACGCAACCCTCTATTCGTTAATCAAGGGAACGTGGCAGTCGAACAGCTACGTGTACACGGAAAGCGGTTCGCCCACGCTGGCGGCCCTCACCTCGCCCACGCCGGGAATAAGCACCATCCTCGGCACCACCAATGTGCTCTTCCAGTGGAGCGCAGCAACTTCGGCCACCCTCTACCAACTCAACCTCAGCGCAGTTACGCCCGGTGGCAGCGACCTTTATTCATACAAAGGCGCGGCGCTTTCCGCCACCGCACCCACCCTGCCCGCAAACGGGGCAAAGGTGTACGCACGGCTCTACTCATACATCGACGGAGCCTGGTTCTTCAACGACTACGTCTACACCGAGCAGTAGGGCCCGGCGGGTTGGGAATAGTGAAGCACTTTGCCCTGTCATCCGGAGGGAGCGCAGCGAGTCGAAGGACCTGCTTCTTGCATCTCGATCACGATGAGCGGAATCGCCGACCGCATCAGTCCCAATCAGCACACCTTCAGTTCCCGCTCAGCGCAAACCGATAGTCCTGGCGCTTGCCCTGACGGCTCATCTGAACCTCTACCGCAACCGGAACCTCTCCACATTCCACCCGCTCCCGCACGCGCCGAATGAACTCTTCAGCTACAACCTGGTCGCAAAACAGCATACGCACACCCTTCGCAAGGCGCCCCAGGTAGCGAGGGGAAAGGCGCAGCCAGCGCCGCGATTTCCAATTCTGTTCGGGGACACAATCCATCGCAATTGCGTCCAGCCTCGGCAGCCATTGGGCTGGTGCGCTTGCCACAGTCCAGGCCAGCATCAACAGGCTTTCGTCCATCACCGCAGCAGGAATCCGCTGCGCGCCCTGCCTGATAAACGGCGAATCTTCTCCCGATTCGTCGCGGGTGCGAAGCAGGTTGGGGAGCACCCCGCGTTCCAGCATCTCCGCTTCCACAGTCTCCGCTGCGGCTGCGATGCATACCGCCCCCGTCTCCCCTTTGCGAATCTGGTTCTTCAAAATGCGCAGAGCTTCATCGAGCGAGTTGACCAGGAAATCCGCAACCCCCTCGCGGACCGCCAGTCTCTGCACGGTCGCATCGGATGCGCACGCAAGCGAGGCTGCCCCCGCAATGTTGGCCGCCGCCACCATCGCGCGCCCAGGCAAATCGAGTTCGCCCGCATAGAACAATTGACCGCCGAGGTTCGGCTCTACGTGCAGTCCGGAAGCCGCGTCCACAAAGGTAGTCATACCCGCATAGAAACAGGCAACCTGGATCGTGAATTCCGGTGGAGGGAGGCTTATTGCAGACGGAGCGGTGGGATCAGGAGCCAAGCAAGTATTCTTTCCGCGGTCCGGCGAAACGTCCCGGCCCTACTGAAAATCTTTATACTGCTCTTTCCAATTCCGCTGCCTCACAAAAAACACGAATTCGCCCGGTTTAGCCACAGCGGTATGTTTGCTGCATTCGTTCGGCGCCGCCACACCCGAGGCAAGAATCTCAGAGATGGTATACCAATGTACGACCGGCTCGGGCTTGTCTCGCAGGCTGTCGCAATTCACATATAAGGTGGTGCTTGAGGCATACTTTCCTTCCACAGCCACAATCGAAGCATTCGCCGGAAGGGTCAGTTTCCCCGAGTTATCCTCGTTCAGCTTTACCCAGTTGCCGTGCTGGTCTTCCTGATGGTCGATCCGAATCAGAAAATCCGTAGTCGGAATAAGATTGCCTGTCTTGGCGTCGATCATCCGGATATTGATTGTCACTGTGGCCGGCGTTTGGCAATAGCCGCACACCGCGGTCATCGGAACCAGGAGCAGTAAAAGACTAATCAGACGTCGTACAGTCATTGTCTTCCCCACGCCTTTCGGGTCTTACCAGGTATTGTAGGGTTCGCCGCCGTCGGGAGGTGTCTCAGTCGAGCCGGAATTAACGTCGTCGATGCCGGGGTCGGTTTGGTCCAGCGAGTACATCGCATCGCTTGTCTTGGTCACCCAGGTGTCCTTGCTGTGGGTCATCGGATCTTCCGGAATACTTTTCAGGTACCCGTCCTGGGTCAAATCATCCAGAGACTGCGGAGCCTTCTGCTTGTCCATAGTATAGGAATCGATCGCATCCCGCAGGATATGCAGGTCCTCTTTCAGTACCGCTTCCCTCGCGTGGCGGATCGCGCTGATATAGCTGGGCACGGCAATTACCGCCAGCACGCCGATGATTGCCATCACAATCATCAGTTCCACCAGCGTAAATCCCGCGTCTTGTCTATTGATCCTGCGCATCATGCTTTTGCCTTTGATCACTCCGCTAATACGCGAGAAGCGAACCTAACTCCGCTTCCCCGCTACCACGTCGAATACTTCGTACCGTCCAGTGCCGTCCCCTGCGATTTCGAATACACATCGAAGACACTCTGCCCGCCATAGGAGTCCGACGTCGGATCGTCCTGCATGGAGCGCAAACCCCACTCTGCCTTGCCAGTCATGGGGTCCACCGGTATCCGGCGGAGAAACTTCAACTTCTTCCCCATCACGTCTTCCCCAGTCACCAGCGTCTCCAGGTCAGGTGGATAATTCTGCGTATCCACCTTGGTCTGGAATGCATGTTTGTCCGCCGCATCCTTGTACGCGTCGATTGCGTCGCGCATCTGCCATAGGTCGCGCCGCAGTTCACGCTCGTTGATTCGCTTCACCTGGAAGCGCGCGATGGGGACAGCCGCCGAAGCAAGAATCGACAGAATGGCGACTGTCACAATCAGCTCCACAAGAGTCAGCCCCCGTTCCCCTGCGGACGAGCCAACCCTATGCTTTCGGATCGGCTGCCGATCCCCGCGAAATGCGAAGCTAGCCTGCAACTCACCCATGGCCTTATTTCACCACAATGTTGGCTTGCGATCCCTGCGCCGGCACCGGCTGATGCGTGCCATTCGCCACGCCTGCCCGTGTGAGCACCAACGAACTTTGTCCCGCCGTCTTGGCCTGGAAACTAAGGACGTAAACAACCCCCGCACCGCTCACTCCCGCCGCTCCCGGTGGCCGAGATGCATTCACTGTCAGGGTTCCCTTGCCGTCCGGGTCGCTGTGAATCGGGTCCGCCGATTGCCCTCCGCGGCTCAGGAAGTCGCCGCCGCTCACATTCACCAGCGAAAGCTTCGCAGGATCGTACTGAATCTGCGACGCCACTGAAACAATATCCGTACCCCCCGTCAGTACCACCGGCACCTGGAAAGTGCTTCCCAGCGCAACAGGATTGGACGGCGCATTGAGCATCACATTCACCGGCATGGGCCGTCCAGGGGGCTGGATTCCCGGCGGTTTCGCAGCGTCTGGCTGCCGGTTGGCGTTGGCCGCATAGGAGTTTGCATCCGCTGACTCGCGCATTTGTGCCAGAGCCGCCGGGGCAGCCGCTACAGCGCTTTCTCCGGGGACCGTTCCAAGCGAGGAACGCGGCTCCGGCACCGGGCGCGTTGGAGGAGCCACAGGAGCAGGGCTTTGACCGGGAGCCGCGCCGGAAGGCTGGCCAATCTCCTGCATTATGGTCTGCACCGGAACGTGCCGCAATTCGACGGTCTGGCCAACACCCAGATCCACCGTGCGCAGATTCGCCCGATCCAGCGATTGCGTGCGAACAATGTGCGGCACCACCAGGAACACCAGCTCGTCATCCGAGATGGTGTGGTCCTTGGAGCCGAACAAGTACTTCAGGCCCGGAATCGAACTCAATCCCGGAATGCCCGACCAGCTCACCGCGTCCTGCTTATCCTGAATGCCGCCCAGGATGCTGGCCTCGCCCTCGCGCAGCCGGATCACCTGGTCCACCACGCGCTGGCTGATGATGGGCTCGGTCACGCCGCTGATGGTCACCGATCCACTCTGCGTGGTGACTTCAACCTTGATCTTCAGCGTCACGTCATGGTCATAGTGGACCGTGGGCGTCATCTCGATATTCACGCCCACATCCTGATACGTGAACTGCGTATTCACCAGCGAACTCACCACCGCCGTGGCCGCGCCCGTCTGGTATGACCCGGTGGCGATCGGAATCTTCTCGCCGATCTTCATCGTCGCCTTCTGTCCGTCCGTGGCCCGTATGCGCGGGTTCTGCAGAATCTTGGTATCCGAATCCGTCAGAAGCAGGTTGGCCGTCGCCGAACCAACCGTCACCGCAAAGTCCGATGCCTGCAGGTGAGCCAGGCTGTAAAGCGTTGGCGTGTTGCCCGTGGTCGACGGAGTGCAGGTGGTACTGCCGGTAGGGCAGGTCGTACTGCTGGTGCTGCTCGTAGGCGGCTGGATCGCAACACCCACGCTGCTCGGCCATTGAATGCCGAGGGTCCGCTCCCAGTTCTTGCTCACTTCCAGCACGGCGATATCCACCACGACTTCCGCCCGCGCCTTGTCCAGATCGTCCACCAGCATCTGCGCCAGCAACAATTCGTCCGGAGTTCCCCTCACCACAAGCGCGTTTTGGCTCGCTACCGCGAACACCTTGAAGTTGGGACCGGTCAGCACGTTGCGCAAAGCCGTCTGCACGTCATTCAGGTCGTTCTGCTGCCATGCGTTGCTCAGGTAGAACGTCTGCACCGCCTGCTCGTCCTGCTCCTGCCGCTTGGTCCGTGTGTTCGCCGCAACAAAAATCGTGTTCGAGGTAACCGGCCGCCAGAACGTGTTGGACATGGTGCCCACCACACGCAACGCATCCAGCAGGGTCATGTTGGCCAGGTCCACCTGCACCCGCTTCGAGGTATAGTCCGGGTCGAACAGAACATTAATGCCCGCAGCCTTGCCGATCGCCTGGTAAATGGTCTTGGCGTCTTCCGTCATGTGCAGCGTCAACGGCTCATTCGACAGCGGCTTCAATTCCACCGGCGAGCTCATCGATTCCATCGCTTCCCGCTTCTCGGGATCCGATGCCAGGCTGGTCTCCGTTTGCGCCGTAACCTCGCCGTGTTTCTGGCGGATGCGTGCAATCTCCTGGGTAGCCGCCTCGTTGCCCTGGTCAATCTCTGAGGCGTGCAGAAACTCCGTTAGCGCCCCCTGCTCGTCGCCCGCCAGCAGCAGTTTGCGGCCCTTGGCCATGTGAGCCGCTGAAGCGGATACCCGCACCCGGTAAAGCGCCGTCCGGTAGGTAATGTCCTTGGGAGCCTTTGCCGAGGCCTTCTGGTAAAGGTCAACCGCCGTGTCATAGTCCTCGCGCGCCTCGGCATTCTGGCCGCGTTTGAAATCCGTCCGGGCCGACTGCGCATGCAATCCCGAGCCCGCCAACCCCAACATCACCAGCAGCGCACATACTGCAACACGCCAACTGCCTGCCATCCTGAGCGAACGCAATGAGTCGAAGGACCTGCTTTTGTTTTTCGCAATTCCCGAATCTACAGACCCATCAGTGCCCTGAACTAAAACACTAATGTTCATTGAATTCCCACGAGTCACCGAGCGGTTCTCCAATTCAGGTGCCCCTTCCAAATCTTTACAAGGTGGTTCTTTCTTCAACAAAAAACCACTCAACGGTTCTGCTTCGAGGAATGCTAATTGGAGAATCGCCATACGCGGTCTGCTTCGCGCAGCGGACATATCTAGACTGCCATCGCCGGCCACGGCAATATTCCTGATTGAAATACCACTTGCAGACTTCCGCCCTCGGCGATGCTCCATTTTAGCAAAGCCCCGCTATTTCAGGCTGAGCCGCCCCGTAGTTCCTTGTAACCACTCCTATGCCCATTCCGATGCTAGGATAAAGACTCGAGTTTGCTCCCGTATGGCGCGTCAAACCAGTCACGTAATCGTCCAGCCCGCCTCGGCGGGCCCCCAGAAGCCGGTCAAGCCCCGCGATCCCGTGGCTTCCGGTGAGCGGGATGCCGCGCACAATCGTATGGCCAGCCACAACTACTTCCTGCTCGAAAAGTTCGAAGCCGGCGTTGCTCTCCGCGGCACTGAGGTCAAGTCCATCCGCGAGGGTCAGGCCAACCTTAAAGACTCCTACGGCCTCATCAAGGATGGCGAAGCGTTTTTGCTCAACGTGCATATCGGCCCTTATTCCCACGGAAACATTGCCAACCACGACGCAACCCGCACGCGCAAGCTGCTGCTGCATCGCGAAGAAGTTCGCAAGCTACACTCCAAGACGCAGATCAAAGGACATACGCTCATACCCACCCGCCTTTACTTCCGCAATGGCCGGGTCAAATGCGAGCTAGCCGTAGCCAAGGGCAAGCAGGACTGGGACAAGCGCGAAACCGAGAAGCGCCGCGAAGGCGACCGCGAAGCAAGAGCCGCCGTAAACGCCAGCAAACACAAAATGGGCCGGTAGAACAACAGTTATATCTGATTCCTCGGAGGGTGCAGGGGTTTTAACCCTCTGATAAGAGGCCCCAATAGCGAGGCCTTTAGGCCGGGATCGGGATGTCTTCGGACCGCTTTTTCCTTTGCTTACCGTATTCCGCCCATGCTGAATGCGCAAAAACCAATGCAAGAATCGTGAAGAAAACCGCGTCAAGCAGTTTTCCGTTGCGCATCCAGAATTCAATCGCTTCGCCCACACAGAGCAAACTAGGACCGAGATAATACACAGCCTTGTTCCTCAGTCCATTAGCCACGACAATCCCAAGTCCCAACAGGCACACAGCCCCACAGACCATATCAAGCGCGGACACTTTCCCCAGGACCGCCAGCGTCAGCCCCGACCCGGCCACGGCACCGAGCAGCATGAATCCGACGGGCCGATATAGCTTCTCGATCCACTTCCCCATCGCACACCCCACATATTGAGCCAAAATCCGAAATGAGCGTCCGAGTGATTATAGGCCGCCCCCATCTTGCCACCGCCCGCCCCTCGGGTGAAACAATAGAGGAGCCATGAAGACTGAATTATCGTTCTCCGCCCTCCCCACTATCGAAACCGAACTGCTCGCCGTCCTCGCCGTCGACACCCAAACCGCCAAAGGCCCCGACGCCAAACCCGAGCCGCTCCTGCTTACCACCGACGAAGCCATCAAATCCGCCGCGTCCGCCGCCTTGGCCAGCGGGGAATTCAAAGCCGCCGCCAACGAGACCCTGCTCCTCCACGTCCCCGCGGGACTCGCCGCCAAGCGCCTCCTCATCGTCGGCCTCGGCAAGCAGGCCAAAGCAACCGCGCACAGCGTCCGCAACGCCGCCGGAACCGCCGTCCGCTTCACCAAGCCCCGCGCCATTCGCGACCTGGTCCTGGCTCTCCCTGAAGCCGAATTCCTTCCCCCCGGCCCCTGCGTTCGCGCCGCCGTTGAGGGCGCTCTTGTCGGCGACCTCGATCCCGACACCTACCGCAGCGACCGCAAAGACCTCAGCGTTCATTCGTTCACTGTCGCCGCCCCGGAAGCCGCCGACCACGACGCGCTCCAGGCCGCCTTCGCTGAAGGCGTCATCGTCGGCGAGAGCCAGAACTTCACCCGCGCCCTGGTCAATGAGCCCGGCAACAAGCTCACCCCCACCATCCTCGGCCGGCGTGCCGCGGCCATGGCCCAGGAAGTCGGCCTGGAATGGCACGTCTACTCCACTGACAAGCTCCACGACCTCAAAATGGGTGCATTCTGGAGCGTCTCCCAGGGCTCCGAGGAACCGCCCGCCCTGATCGTTCTCCGTTATCAGCCGGAAGGCGTAACCGAAGGCCCCATCCTCGGCTTGGTCGGCAAGGGCATCACCTTCGACACCGGCGGCATCAGCATCAAGCCCGCCGAAAAAATGGAGCTGATGAAGTACGACATGGCCGGCGGTGCAGCCATGCTCGGCGCCATGCGCGCCATCGCCCTCCTCAAGCCGCAAGTCCGCGTCATCGGCATCGTCTGCGCCGCGGAAAACATGCCCGACGGCAAAGCCCAGAAACCCGGCGACGTCCAAACCGCCATGCCCATCACTCCAGACAAGCCCGGCAAAACCATCGAGATCATCAATACCGACGCCGAGGGCCGCCTCGTCCTCGCCGACGGCATCACCTACGCCCGGCAACTCGGTGCAACCCACCTCATCGACGCCGCGACACTCACCGGCGCATGCGTCGTAGCCCTCGGCATCACCAACGCGGGAGCTTTCTCCAACAACGACGAGTCTTATGCGAAGTTCAGCGCGGCCCTCGAAACCTCCGGCGAAAAGTTTTGGCGCCTTCCCCTTGGTGACGAATACGCTGAGCAGATCAAGAGCGACATCGCCGACATCAAGAACACCGGTGGCCGTCACGGCGGCGCAATTACAGCCGCTGAATTCCTCAAAGTCTTCGCCGAAGACACTCCCTGGATTCACCTCGACATCGCCGGCCTTGCATGGATTGAAGACTCCAAGCCCTGGATCGCCAAAGGCCCCAGCGGCGTAGCCGTCCGCTCCATATTAGAGTGGGCCCGCAGCTTCTAATCGGAAAACTCGGAGGGAGCAGGGGGTTTCAACCCCCTAAAAAACTGATAAGGTGGCGGCATGAGTTTCAAAGAAAGCTTGCTTCGAGGAAGAATCGACGGGCTGAGACGGAACATCGCCATCACCGAAAAGCTTTCAAGCGCCGAGCGTATTGAGAATTTGAAGAGGCAACTCGCCGAGGCTGAGGCTGAACTGGCAAAGTTGAAGGAATCACACTGACCTACAAGAGGCCCGACACAATATGTCGGCTTCGCTCCCCCCATCACACCCCCGAAATATTCCCCTCCTCATCCACATCAATCCCCAGCGCCCGCGGGCTCCGCGGCAACCCCGGCATCAACATCATGTTTCCCGCAACCGCCACCAGAAATCCCGCCCCCGCCGACAGCAAAACATCCTTGACATGAAGCGTCCAACCGCGCGGCGCACCCATCCGCTTCGGATCGTCCGTCAGAGAATACTGCGTCTTGGCAATGCAAACAGGCAGCCGATCAAAACCCCACTCCGCGTACCGCGCCAGATTCGCCCTCGCCTGTTCACTCAACTCCACCCCGGCAGCCCCATAAACCCGGCTCGCCACCTTGCGCAGCTTCTCTTCGGCAGGATCGTCCAGGGAATACGCCTGCTCAATCCTCGGCGAAGGGTTAGCGTCAATGGTCGCCACAACCGTCTTAGCCAACTCCATCGCCCCAAGCCCGCCCTGGGTGAAAGCGTCCACCACGGCGGAAGCAAGTCCCAGCCGCGCGCATTCTGCCGCAATCGCTTCAAGCTCTACGGAAACATCGCCAGGGAACCGATTGATCGCCACCACGACAGGCACTCCAAATCCACGCAGCGTCTGGGCGTGGTGAGCAAGGTTTGCAAATCCAGCCGCGAGCGTCCCTTCGCCCTGCGCTCGCAGACTCTTTACCGTGGTCACCAGCACCGCCACCGCAGGCTTAATCCCGGAAGACCGCATCGCAATGTCGAAGTACTTCTCAGCCCCCAGATCCGCCGCGAACCCAGCCTCGTTCACCACGTAATCCGCCAGCCGCATCGCCATCTGCTGCGACAGAACGGAACTCGTCCCATGCGCAATATTTGCGAACGGCCCGGTATGAACCGTGGCCGGCGTCCCTTCCGTGGTCTGCACAAGATTGGGCAGAATTGCCTCGTTCAGCAGTGCCATCATCGCGCCCGTCGAACCCAGGTCTGCCGCAGTCACCGGTCGTCCGGAGCGGTTCACGCCCACCACAATCGCATCAATCCGCCTGCGAAGATCGGCGCGGCTATTGGCCAGTCCCAGAATCGCCATGATCTCGGAAGCCGCGGTGATGACGAATCCCGTCTCGCGGCGCGCGCCCTCCCGCTTCGAGTCCAGTGCCACGGCGACGTCCCGCAACGCACGGTCGTTCATATCCAGCGCCCGTGGCCAGGCAATCTGCGCCGGATCAAGATCCAGTTGATTGCCATGGAAGAGATGCGCGTCCACCATCGCCGACAGCAGATTGTGCGCCGAAGTAATGGCGTGAAAATCCCCGTGAAAATGCAGGTTGATCTTCTGGCTCGGTTCCACCTGCGACAAGCCGCCGCCCGCCGCGCCACCCTTCAGTCCAAACACCGGCCCCAGGGAAGGCTCGCGCGAAGTAACAATCGCCTTGCACCCAATCCGCTCCAATCCCTGCGCCAGCCCGATCGACGTCACCGTCTTGCCCTCACCGGAAACAGTCGGCGTGGTAGCAGTCACCAGGATGAACTTGCCGCGAACAGGAAACGCCGGATCGCTAAGCAGCTTCAGCGAAAGCTTGGCGCCATACGCGCCGACAGTTTCATAGTGCTCGGGCTGCAGCCCAAGCTTGCCTGCAATTTCCTCGATAGGAAGCATGAATGACTCCGAATATCAAAGCGGAACGACCAGTCCATTCTAGTCGCCCACCATCCTCGCCGACCGACAACGAACAAAATGCGCCCCGTCATCCGGAACAACCGCAAGGATTCAACGCGCCTGCTTCTTATAACTCCCTGAAGGGAGCGCACGACAATAGCCCGGCACCGGGGTTCCCAACGACAGGTCTTAGTCGATGGGGTGGAGGATGAAATGCTGGGTTAGTTTCATCAGCGCCACCAGCGCCCCGAAGGGCCGCTGCAATCTACCATTCACGCGTCGTAATCCGCGCGCAACTGCACAGCAAACAAAGTCAACATAAACAATGCATTATGAGTAAGTTAAGCCCATAAACCCATGCAAAATCAGCACATTTTTCTGACCCGCACCCAGTTTGAAGCAGACTTGCCGCTCCAAACATCCAGTTCTGAACAAACAAATCACGTCTTTCCTCACTTTGTGAGGTTTGTTTCTGCAAGAAACCTCACCTCAAAGGGTGAGGTTTCGGCCGGTTTGCACACCTCATAGGCAGACTTTTACCTATGGATTTCACCCTCCGATTGAACTTTTCGAGGGTCGTTTTACATCGCTTCCGGGCTCTCAATACCCAGCCAGCTCAGCACTACAATCAGCTCGCGCAGCGCCACTGCGGCAGTCGCCAGCAGGAAGGTTTTCCGCGCCGGATCCTCCTCCGTAAGTATGTGATGCTTATGATAGAAGTTATTAAACTCCTGCGCTAACTGGAAGGCATGTTTGGCTAAGTAAGCCGGTTCTGAAGTAGTTATGCATTGCTCCAGCACCAGTGTCCGCCGCCCCGCCCGCAACCACAGCGACCATATATCTGTCGCACCTTCCCCTTCAAGGTAGGCGCCGCTCTCGTCTAACTTCGCAAACTCCGCCAACACCGCTTCCGGAGTAACTCCTGCTTTGCGAAAAATGTTACGCGCACGAACTACGGCGTACTGAATGTACGGCCCAGCCTCGCCCTCAAAGCTCAGCGCCTCTTTAAAGTCGAAAGCGATCACGGAGTTCCGCGTGAACTTCAGCATGAAGTACCGCAGCGCCCCAATTGCAATCTGTTCCGCAATCCGCTGCCGCTCTGTTTCGTCGCGCCCCGTCTGCCGTGCATCCACCTCGGCCTGCGTCGCGGCAATCAACTTGTCAATCAGATCATCAGCCTTCACCCCAAAGCCCTTGCGCCCACTTACTTCGATATAAGGCCGAGCCAAATCCTCCGCGGAAACATCATAGCCTAACTCAACAGCACAGCGCGGAGTCAGCGCGACCATTTCATAACTGAAGTGCGTGTAACGGTCCGCCTGCGCAGTGTGTCCCATACCGCGCAGCGCCTGGATCACGTTAGCCTGCGGGTCCGACTGGCGCGCGTCAATCACGTTATAGATCGCCTGCGCCCCGCCAAAGTGCGGATGCGGCTCGATCCCGTCGACAGCAGAAATCCAGCACTCATGATCGGGATAAGTGAAGAACGGCTTATACCCAAAATCCTTGCCCAGCAGCCCGAACTTCCATAGGTGATAGGCAATGTCTTTCCCCACGTAAGTGACTGTTCCATTCGAGCGCACAATCACCTTGGCGTCCTCGTTCGTTTCGCCTTCAGTAATCTCCGCGCCCGGCCGCGTCATCACCCAGCAGCCTTTATTCTTGCCTTCCGTCTCGAAGTACAGAACGCCCGTCTGCTTCAGTTGCTCGAAGGCCGCGTCCCAGAATTTGAGGTGCAGTATCTCGCTCTCCCGCGGCAGAAAGTCGTATTCAATATCCAGCCGCAGCATCGTCTCAAGATGCCGGTGTAACACGGCGGTCGATATCAGTTCGGCAACTTCAGAGGTATCATTCCCACCCTGCTCAATCTCATGCAGGGTTGCATAACGTAACTTCTTGCGCTCGGCATTCTCGTCCGCTGTCCCTTGCTCATACCACTGCGAGGTGCGTGCATATAAGTCCCAGCAGTAGTAATCAATGCGTTCACCGTTGCGCTTGATATCTTCCAGTAACTCGCGCACCTCGGTGGCAGACATGCCTTCCAGATGCAAAAAGCCGACCACAACATCCGCAACCTGAACGCCGGTGTTGTCGATGTAGTTTTGTACGTCCACCTTTTGACCGTCAGCCCGCAGCAAGCGCACAAACGTATCGCCGAGGATCGCATTGCGCAGATGCCCCACATGTGCCGCCTTGTTGGGATTGATGCTGGTGTGCTCAACCAGCGAATGAATCCCGCTCGAGCCACGCTTCAGGCTCTCTCCACTCGCAACCGCGAGAACGCCCGCGGCGCGATCGAACCTCGCATTGATATAACCCGCGCCGGCCACGTTGAATGAAGTGAAGCCTTCCAGGTTACCTAACTCCGCAACAATCTCCTGCGCGATAACTTTGGGCGCCTTGCGTAACTTACGAGCAAGCTCGAAAGCAATCGGCGTAGCCAGTTCGCCAAACTGCAAATCGGGCGGAATCTCCAGCGGAATATTCTCAAGCTGGAGATCGTACTTGTCCTTCAATACCGTGCGGAGATGGTCGGCGAGTCGCTTTTGCAGTTCCAGATACACGTCAGAAATGCCTCAAAAATCGTTGAGTTACAAGGCCAATTCTATCAGGCCCATGCGCGCATCCCGGTTTGACGCTCCCGCCTGATACACCTAAGATGGAAAAGAGATTGCGTCGAGATTCCGTGTGCGCTCAGGCCCGGATTTCGAGCCAGGCCCCGCCCATGTCGAACGATCCCACTCCAGCCCGCTATTACCTCACCACGCCGATCTACTACGTGAATGCGCGGCCGCACTTGGGGCATGCCTACTCCACCATCGTGTGCGACGCTATTGCTCGGCGCAAGCGAGCCTTGGGCATCGACACCTGGTTCCTTACCGGGACAGACGAGCATGGGCAGAAGATCGAGCGGTCAGCGCAACAGGCCGAGCGCACTCCCATGGAATTTGCTACCGCGATATCAGCCGAGTTTCGCGGCCTGTGGGACCGGCTCGGCATTACTTACGACGATTTCATTCGCACGACCGAGGCGCGGCACATACGCGGTGTGCAGAAGCTGTTCGCAACCTTGCGCGATCGCGGCTTCATCTACAAAGGCTCGTATACCGGGCAATACTGTGTTTCCGACGAGGCATATGTGGACGGCCCTCCCGGTACCTATTGTCCCGACTGCGGGCGCCTGACGGAGACAGTAAGTGAGGAAAACTATTTCTTCAAGCTATCGGCATTCGAGCGCAAGTTACTTGAGTTTTACGACGCCAATCCCACGTTCATGGGACCGGATTCAACGAGGCGTGAGGTTATCTCGTTTGTCCGTGGCGGACTCAAAGACCTGTCGGTAAGTCGTACCAGTTTCTCCTGGGGCATTCCTGTTCCTGGCGACGAGAATCATGTTGTCTACGTATGGCTCGACGCGCTGGCCAACTACATGACTGCCCTTGGCTACGGCTCAGACGACCCTGCCGACCAGGTGCGATTCGCCAAGTTCTGGCCGGCGGACTTGCATCTGATCGGCAAGGAAATCAGCCGCTTCCACTGCGTCTACTGGCCTGCATTTCTCATGGCCGCCGGCATTCCCGTTCCTCGCAGCGTGAAAGCCAATGGCTGGTTGCTCTTTGACCAGGGCAAGATGTCTAAGTCGCGCGGTAACATCGTGCGCGCAGAAACAGTGCAGGAAGTGCTGGGTGCGGATGCACTACGCTACTTCCTTTTGCGCGAAATTCCCTTTGGCCAGGATGGCAACTTCAGCTTCGATGCGCTGGTACAGCGCTACAACGGAGACCTCGCCAACGGCTACGGGAACTTAGTAAGTCGCGTGGTCAACATGGTGCATAAGTATTTTGGCGGTATTGTGCCGGAAGGCGAGTTAGAAACAGTGGCGCCGGACCTTGCCCAATCCACAATCGCCGGTTTTGCGGCAGCATTCGATGATTTGAACTTCTCTGCGGCTTTGCAGATTGTTTGGGAGATGGTCGCTGAAACCGATGGCTATCTAACTGCCAACGCGCCCTGGAAGCGTCCCACAGATCGCTCCGAGGCGGATCATGCGTTACATCAGGCGCGGGTGCTGGCAACAGCAGCCGAAGCCATTCGCATCATAACTGCACTGGTGTATCCCATCCTGCCGGAGTCAGCTGCCAAGGTATGGAAGCAACTAGGACAGGGAGATATTGAAACTCACGCGCGCAACGCATTTTTGACGCGAGTTACATGGGGAGAATTAAAGGCCGGGACGAAGTTAGGCGAGCCCGCGCCTCTTTTCCCCCGCGCAGAAAAGGACGCAGTGGAACGTATGCAAAATCTTGAAGAAAAAAACATCGGCACCGCAGTCGACGCAGTCAGCGGCAACTCCGTGCCATCCGATGCACCGCCCGTCACCTCAACTCCACAGGCGCCGCAATCGGCGCTCGGCGTTTCGCCCGTACCCGCGCCGCCTGAATCGGCAGGGGCTCCGGCCAGGGCAACAGCATCGCCCTCTGTGGTTTCAGTGCAGGGACAGCTCGCGGGGACTGTGCCCCACTCTTCGGCCGTTCACGCGCAGCTTGGTGGCCAACTGACCGAACATACCGCGGCACCCGTCGACTCCTCGACTCCAGTCGAAACAGTGCAGGTTCACCAGGTGCCAGCGGAGTTAGCCAGCAGCAGGATGAGCACTACGCCGGTCGCAGCGCCCGAAGGTGCACCGCTGCATCCGGCGGAGAGCGCTCCAGCCGCTGCCGAGCCTTCTTACATTTCGATCGACGACTTTGCCAAGGTCGAACTACGCGTAGCGCAGATCCTGGTGGCCGAACGAATTCCAAAAGCGGACAAGCTGCTGCGTCTCGAAGTCGACCTGGGCTACGAGAAGCGCCAGATTCTTGCGGGCATTGCGCAATTTTATGAGCCGGAGAAGTTGATTGGCCGCAAGATTGTGATCGTAGCCAACCTGGCGCCACGTAAGATGAGAGGCTTGGAGTCAAACGGCATGCTGCTTGCGGCTTCACTGCCTGACGGCGCTCCAGTCTTAGCCGGATTCCTTGAAGAAGTACCGCTGGGCGCACGACTTAAGTAGGCGCTTCGAGCTTCCATGGATTCTTTTCGAACCGGAACAAATCCCACACTTCTGCGCGCGAGGTTCATTTGCTGATCGACTCCCATGCGCATCTTGATAACGCGCGCTACTCTGACGATCGTACGGCAATGCTGCGTCGCGCGTATGATGCGGGCGTAGGCACCGTGTTGGCTATTGGCATCGGCGAACAAGCTGCGGGCATGGACGGTGCCCTGAAGATTTGCCGTGAATTCAACGGCCAGCAGGGCCTGCCAAAGCTGTACGCAAGTGCCGGCATTTACCCGCACAACACGCATGAGATCGATGGCGCGGTTCTGGCCAAGCTGGACAGCCTGCTGGCCGAGCCCGAGGTAATTGCCTGCGGCGAGATCGGCTTGGACTACTACCACGAGGGCGCGTCCCAGGATGTGCAGCGAGACGGGCTGATCAAACAACTTGAAATTGCCGCAGTACGCAAGCGTCCCATCCTCATCCATTGCCGCCCCACCGCCGATGGCTCCAGCGGAAACATGGACGCGTGGGACGATCTTCTTGGCGTTCTCGAAGAACACTGGCGGCACACCGGCATGGGTGGCGTGATGCATTGTTTCGGCGCGGGATTGGAGCAGGCGCGGCGATCACTGGACCTGGGATTTTTGATCTCTTTCGCCGGAAACCTGACCTATCCAAAGGCGCAGCCACTGCGGGATGTTGCAGCGCAACTGCCGCTGAACAGCGTTTTGGTCGAGACGGACGCGCCCTGGCTGGCTCCGGCGCCCGATCGAGGCAAACGCAATGAACCAGCTTTCGTGGTGCGAACTGCACAGGCTCTGGCCGGATTGCTGGCCGTTGGGGAGGAAGAAATCGCTGCAGCGACCACGAAAAACTTTTGCCGGCTGTTTGGTCTGGGGCCAAACGTGGGAAACTGTTAGAGTTGCTGCGCGTGCGGGATTGCGCGTGCAGGCGTTTCCCAAATTCGAGGAAGAGAAGAAATGGCCCAGGAGAACTCGTTCGATATCGTCAGCAAAGTGGATATTCAAGAGGTCCGCAACGCGATTGACCAGGCGCTGAAGGAGATCCGCCAGCGCTTTGACCTGAAGGATTCGAACTCCGACGTGAAACTGGCGGAGGGCGACAAGGAGATTCAGCTCTCTTCAGCGGGCGAATACAAGCTGGAGGCGGTAAAGGAGATTCTCGGTCAGAAGCTGGTCAAGCGCGGCGTCTCGCTGAAGAACCTGACCTACGAGAAGGTTGAGCAGGCATCTGGCCAGAGTGTGCGGCAAAAGCTTATTCTCCAGCAGGGCATCCCGATAGAGAAGGCAAAAGAGATTGTTCGCCTGGTGAAGGACTCGAAAAAGAAAGCACAGGCCACCATCCAAGGCGATACAGTGAGAATATCGAGCAAGGACCGCGACGAGTTGCAGGCCATCATCTCTTTGTTGCGGGCAAAAGATCTGGGTGTGGAATTGCAGTTCACAAACTATCGCACGAATTGAATAAATTCTTTCCCCTGCTGCAGCATCCGATCATCGGAGCGGGCGTTGCACGGGCTTATCGGGCACGATAAGGACAGGATTCAGACGAAGGCAAGAGAACCGGAGAGACTTGAGCACATTGGCGATAGCGACGGCGAGAGAGGTCTTTGATCTTCTGCGGGATGACCTCGTGGCGATTGAGCAGGAGTTGGGCCGCGACGCTGCCTCCTCTGTGAGCACCATTACGGAGATTGCGGAATACCTGCGTGAAGGCGGAGGCAAGCGAATCCGACCGACGCTTCTGCTGCTTTCGGCCCACATGCTCGGCTACAGCGGCCATGGCTCCATCCGGTTAGGTGCGGTGGTGGAGATGGTGCACACTGCCACGCTGGTGCACGATGACATCATCGACGGCGCCGATACGCGGCGCGGGCGTCCTTCCGCCAACACAACCTGGGGCAACGAAAAATGCGTGTTGGCAGGCGACTGGCTTTATATGCAGGCCTTCAAAGTGGCGCTGGAGGAGAAGAGCCTGCGCGTGCTCGACCTGCTGATCGGCCTGACCCAGCAAATGGTTGAGGGCGAACTGCTGCAGATTCAAAAGCTGGGCAAGGCGGTTTCCGAAGCGGAGTATTACGACCTGATCTTTCGCAAGACTGCCTGCCTTTTTGCGGTTTCCATGCGACTTGGCGCAGTGCTGGCGGGCGCTACGGAGGCAGAGGAGGCGAGCCTCGCCACCTATGGACGGACAGTCGGACTGGCCTTCCAGATTGTTGACGACGTGCTCGACCTGACCGCTACGGAAGAGGTCCTGGGCAAGCCGGTGGCCAGCGATTTGCGCGAGGGAAAGGCGACCTTGGCGGTAATCCATTCATTCGACCATGGAATCGCTCGAGATCGCCAGACCATCCAACGGGTTCTTGACGATCGCAGCTTTGAAAACGTGAGCCGCGACCAGATCAAGGAGATTTTGATCCGCAACGGCTCAGTCGAGTATGCCATGTCAGTCGCAGACCGCTACGCTGAGCAGAGCCGCAAAGCACTGGATCCTTGGCCCGACTCCGAGTTCAAGCGCGCATTGCTCTGGGTGCCGGACTTCGTGGTGGCGCGGGACAAGTAGCGCGGGAGTTCGAAATGCAGGACATTTGGGCTCAAGTAGACAAATACTTCGGCGATCTCCTGATTCTGCCGGATGAAATCCTCTCGGCAGTCCTCGCGGCGAACAAGAAGGCGGGTCTTCCGCCCATCGACGTCACGGCACTCCAGGGCAAATTCCTCGAGTTTCTCGTCCGCATATCGGGCACGCGTCGCATTCTGGAAATCGGAACTCTCGGCGGCTACAGCACCATCTGGCTTGCGCGCGGACTTCCTGAGGACGGACAAATCGTTTCGCTGGAACTCATCCCGCTCCACGCAGAGGTTGCCCGCGCCAATCTGCTCCGCGCCGGCGTGCTCACTCAGGTCGACCTGCGAGTGGGCCCTGCTATTGAATCCCTTCAGTCGCTCTCGGAATCTGGCTGCGCCCCGTTCGACCTGATCTTCATCGACGCCGACAAGCAGGGCTATCCGGAATACCTTGAATGGGCTTTGCAGCTTTCGCGTCCGGGAACGGTCATCGTGGCGGACAACGTAGTCCGCGACGGAAAGGTTGTGGATGAGGACTGCACCGACGTCAACGTGCAAGGCGTGCGTCGTTTCACAGAACTGCTTGCCGCCAATAATCGAGTGAGCACAACTGTACTGCAGATCGTCGGAACCAAGGGCTACGATGGCTTTGCTCTGGCCCTCGTTCTTCGTTGAACGGTCCGGAGAGTCTCTGAATTTGATCCCCGCAAGGAGAATCTCCATGTACAGAATTACTCCCGCTGCTTATTTCCTGCCTGTCTGTCTCGCCGCGGCCCTGGCCACTGGCTGCGGCCACTTTACGGTTTCGACTTCGGACTCACATGAAGCCGCGGTGGAGGCCCTGCGTGATGCCGACGCGGCCTGGGCGCAGGCGTGGGCATCGAAGGATGTCGACAAAGCCGTTGCCGGATATGCCGACGATGCCACCGTGCTTGATCCGAATCTGGCCGCAATTACCGGCAGAGAGAACTTTCGCGCTAACCTGAAGCCCTTTTTCGCTGACAAGAATTTCGCCATTCACTGGGATGCAGTCAAGGTGGACGTGGCGCAATCCGGGGACCTGGGCTACACTCAGGGAACTTTGACCTACACCATCACCGATCCCAGTACCGGCCAGCCGTTCACCGACAGGGCCAAGTACCTGACTGTGTGGAAGAAGAAGTCGGACGGCAGTTGGAAGGTGGCGGAGGACACGTATAACAGCGATCTCCCGCTTCAGCTTCCAGGCAAATGAACTCGCCGGAACTCGAATCACAGCTTAGGGTCCGAAGCAACTCGGCAACGCATGTGGCGGAACGCGGATGAGGGAAGGGCAGCGCCCGAGGAGCTTCGTGGCCAGCAGAGTCCAGCCTGGAGACTCAGGCAGCTTCCTCCAGGCCGTCCCAATCCTCGTGTCAGAGTAACTCTCTGCTACCACCTATGTGGTACGTCCGTAGCACCTGTTTCTCGGCTCAAAGTATCTAAGTGCTATTTTCAATCCACTCGCATGAGGAGAATCATCTCGATATCGAAAGGCTCAAGGGAGCCTGAAAAGGAGGGAACTCATGCATGCCACGGCCTCTATTCTTACGGACGCTTATACGGGTCCCGAATTTGTGCACCCGATGAGCGAAGCCCCCGCGTTCGCCAGAGAACAAGATGCCCCACGCGAAGAATCTGTGGTTGGCGGAAACTGCTTTAGAGGGATGCTTTTTGCCATGGGCATGGAAGCGGTTGCTGGACTCAGCCTCTACTTCATCTGGCAGATTGGGCACCTCATCCGCTAGCCGGGAACTCCCTTAACTGTCTTGAACAATCGTCCCCTGGTGATAGACAATCTTCCACCCGTCTGGAGTGCTCTGCCAAATGGTTGAGCGCCGGGTGAGACGCACATGCTCCTGGAGCAGCGTGCAGGTCAGCAGATAGGTATCCTCGCCCAATCTGCGGCATTGGAATTCGCTCGTCTCCCAGACATCGGCATGCGGAACAGAAAAACGCTTCTCCAGCGCATCCAGCACAGACTGGCGAGAGTAGCGGCGGCCGGAAGCACCGGTCTCACAATAATCCTCCGTGGTTATATTCTCGAAATCGGCTCGCGTGGTACCGAACTCGGCGCGGTGAAATATGGGTTCGCGACGGGTGAGTTCGGTAAGAATCTCTTGTAGATCCGGAGCGGTGACAAAGGTGGGCTCCATCTTCTGAGACGGAGGGTCATGCGTGCTCATACGAACAGGATAGTGGAAAATGCAGTCTTCATTGAGCAGTCGCCGGCAATCCGCTACGGCACCGCCATCATGGCCCGCAGCGCTGCTTCATGCTCGGCCGGCAGAGGCTTCTTATTCAGCTGGTCGTCGCAGACCACGTGCACCGTTTCGCCCTCGGCCAAAAGCTTCGGCTCCTCGCCCTCTGGACCTTTGCGCAGGATGCGATAGCCAAACTTGATGACCGAACTCCGCAGCAGCGACGGCCGCGTTTCTATCAGAATTTCATCGTCGTAGCGGGCCGGCGAGCGATAGCGACAGCTTGCCTCCACCACCGGCAAAATACACTGGTGATCGGTTTCCAGCTGGCTGTAGGCGAGGCCCAGCGACCGCAGCAGTTCTACTCGTCCGATCTCAAACCAGACCAGGTAGTTGGCATAGTAGACGATACCCATCTGGTCGGTTTCGGCATAGCGCACGCGCACTTCGGTCGTGACTGGCAAGCGGAAAGGCTCCTTGAACAGCTAAAAGCTCTCAGCTTTCAGCTATCAGCAAAAATCCGACTGTTAGCTGAAAGCTGGGAGCTGTTTGCCGCTTCTACGGCTTAAGGTGTGTGAAGAGTGGCAATTTGCTCACGTCGCTGACGATAATGAAGGCGAAAAAGACCAGCAGCACGACAAAAGCGGCCTGGTAGATGCGCTCTTTTACGTCGATGTTGATGTCGCGCCGAAGGACGCTTTCAATAATCAGCAGCATGATCAGGCCGCCGTCAAGGATCGGGAACGGCATCAGGTTCAGGATTCCGAGATTCAGACTGATGCCTGCAGCCAGCACGAACTTCGGAAGCCAACCCTTGGTCTCCGCCGCATCGCCGGCCATCCGGGCAATGCCCACCGGGCCGGAAAGCTGAGAAACGGCAACCTTGTGGGTAAAGATTCCACCCAACACATCGAAGATCATTGTTGAGTTGTCGATGCAGAACGCCGTTGATTTTTGAAGTGCCTGGTTCAACGGAAGAGGGTCGTTGTGCAAAGGCGTCTGGCGCGGTGCAAAGCCCAGCTTCCATGCGCTGTCAATTTTTGTGGGCTGAGCCACCAAGGGAGGGAGTGTGACGCCATTGCGCACAACCGTCAGCGTCAGGGGCTTGCCTCCGCCCTTCTGCATGTAAGCCAACAGAGTCTGTACGGCATGAAACGCGTGGCCATCGACGGCCACAATGGAGTCTCCGCTGCGCAGGCCGGCCTGTGCGGCAGGATAGCCCGCCTCAACTTCCTTAACGCCGATCGGAGTGGGAACGAGCTCAGGGTAGTAGCCCGTGTCCATCAAATCAAAATCCTGGCCCTTCGCCGGAGCCGAAACCTCAACAGAAAGCTGCATCATCTTGCCGCCGCGGTCCACGGTAATCGGCACAATCTGCCCTTGGTTTACCGACGAGCGGCGGTTGATCGCGTCCCAGTCTGGGTTTTTGATGGTCTCAAATTGGCGGATGATGTCGCCCGGCTGAATTCCTGCCTTGGCCGCCGCCGATTCCGGAGCCACCCACTCAATGGTCGGCTCCGTGACCTCGTACTTGGCCACCTCGTTGAAGACACCAAAGTAAAATATCATCAACCCAAAGGCGAGGATGAAGTTAGCCACCGGGCCGGCCACGCCGATCAGCATGCGCTGCCAGCGGGGATGGTTGGTAAACGCTCCGGGGTCATCTGCGAGCGATGGGTAGGCGCTGGATGGCGTAGCAACCTTCTGCGGCTCTGCGCCAACGCTCTTCTCAAAGGCTTGCTGCAGCACAGGGGTGCCGGGCTTGGCTCCGGGAATCTCGAGATTCTGCTCCGGGTTTTCACCCGTCATTTTGACGTAGCCGCCCAGCGGAAGCAGGCAGACTTTGTAGTCCGTCTCGCCGTACTTGATGCCGAAGAGGCGTGGCCCGAATCCGACGGAAAAAGCCTCAACTCGAACACCGCAAAGCTTGGCGACGGCGAAGTGACCGAACTCGTGGACAACAACCATCACCCCAACCAGGACGATGAACGCAACAACCGAAATGAAAAACTCATGCATAAATATGTGGACTTCTCCAGAACCGGCAGCTTGACCGGCGGACTATCGCCTCACGCGAGCAGCGCCGTAGCTGTTTGACGCGCCTCGCTGTCGGCGGAGAGTACCTCCGCAATAGTCGTTGGATGCACTCCGGGGGTCGACGCAAGCACTCTCTCAATTGTACGCGGGATTCCCATAAATGGGATTTTTCGGTCCAGGAACGCCTCTACGGCCACTTCATCCGCCGCGTTCAGGGCAATGCAGTGGGCTCCACCCGTCTCTGCTGCTTCGAAGGCCAGCCTCAGGCACGGAAACCGTTCAAAATCAGGCGGTTCGAATTCCAGATGACGCAGCGCTGCCAGGTCGAAGGTGAGGTTTGAAGCTGGACGCTCCGGCCACGCCAGCGCATAAAGTATCGGCAGGCGCATATCCGTGACCGAGATTTGTGCCAGGATTGAGCCATCCACGTACTCCACCAGGGAGTGAACCGTGGATTGCGGGTGCACTGTTACTCGCACCTGGCTCGGAGGCACATCAAAGAGCCGGCAAGCCTCGATGACCTCAAGGCCCTTATTCAGCATGGTCGCGGAGTCGATGGTGATGCGGCGGCCCATCACCCAGGTGGGGTGCTTCAGAGCCTGTTCTGGGGTAATTCCGGCGAACTGGTCAAGCGGAAGTTCGCGGAACGGGCCGCCGGAAGCGGTCAGCCAGATGGTCTTGACTTCAGAATGCGCGCCGACACGCAGACATTGATGAACCGCGTTATGTTCGCTGTCGATGGGCAGAATCGGGACGTTGCGCTCGCGGGCAGCACGGGTGAGGATTTCCCCGGCGGCTACCATGCATTCCTTGTTCGCCAAGCCCACGGGTTTGCCTGCCAGGATCGCTGCATGGGTTGCTTCCAGCCCGGCCACGCCGACAATAGCCGAAACCACGAAGTCCGAATCAGGATGAGTGGCGCAGGCTACGGTTCCTTCCGTTCCGTAAACGACATCTGTTCCTGTAACTCCTTTTGATTCAAGCAGATACGATAGATTCTCGGCAAGCTGCTCCGTGGCCAGTGAAACTAGCTTTGGTCGCCAGCGGATAATCTGCGCGAGCGCTTCGTCTACATTGCGCCCAGCCGCAAGCGCGGTCACCTGGTAGCGGTCAGGGAACTGCTCAACAATGGAGAGTGTGCTCTGGCCGATGGAGCCGGTGGAACCGAGAATGGTTAGGCGCTTCAAGATATTTCTGAAAAATCCCGAATTTTGCACTAAAACCGCTGGTGAATAACCTGAGCGTACCATAGCACCGGAGCAGCCAGAAGCAGGGCATCGATTCGGTCCAGCACCCCCCCATGCCCCGGGAGCAAGTTTCCTGAGTCCTTTACGCCCGCTGACCGTTTGAGCGCTGATTCTGCCAAATCGCCCACCTGTGCGGCCACGTTGACCACTGCGGCTAGCACCAGCCAGTACCAGACTTCGTCGGGATAGGAAAGGCGTGCCGAGTTCAGGGTTTCGAGCCAGGCGGCAAGGCTCCAGAGGCCGCCGGCGGCCACCAAACTGCCGGCCAGCGAACCGACTGCCCCCTCCCAAGTCTTGTTGGGACTTAGCTTTGGGGCCAGTTTGTGGCGGCCCCAGGCGCGGCCGACGTAGAGGGCGGCGATGTCGCCGGCCCAGACTACGCACATTAGGAAGATCAGGAGGGAGGGGCCGTTGCTTTCTTCGCGGAGGAGGGGAATTGCGGTGAGTGTGAAGCCCGTATAGATGAGGCAGAAGATGGAGGATGAGGCGTCCGGCAGCACCCGATCCACGGGGGAGCGGAAGGCGCAATCCACCAGCAAAGCCAGGGCCAAGATGCCGAAAACGGCGTTGGTTTGATGGAGCCATTCAAGGTTGTCCGCGAAGAGGTGCGCGGCGAAAAGCCCAAGGATTGAGATAGATACGGCGATGCGGGAGGGTTTGGCGCCGCACTTTTCAGCCAGACCCATGTATTCCCAGGCAGCCAGAATTGCCACGCCGGCGGAGACCAGGGTCAGCAGCCAGACCGGCCCAAGAAACGCCAGAACCAATACCAGGGGAATGAGTACGGCAGCGGTAAGAATTCGTTTCATGCCAAGGGTGAGGATACACCGCCGGGGTGGGGTGGGCGGGTTTAAACCCGACCGAAAAGGTTCAATCGGAGGGTGAAATCCATAGGTAAAAGTCTGCCTATGAGGTGAGCAAAGGGGCCGAAACATCACCCTATGAGGTTAGATTTCTTTCAAAAACTTACCTCACAAAGTGAGGAAGACGATGTTTTTTCGGCTGGGAGTTCCCCATTTTGGGGGCTGAAGTCTGTACGCAATTACAGGAGTTTGGTAAAAACGCGCTGATTTTGCACGAAGTTACGTCTTAAAGTATTGATAATGCGTTGTTTATTTCGCTATTGTTGTCTGTGCAGGTGGGCCGCGAATCGGCTGTGGGGTGGGAATCGGGGCGGCCCTCCGGGACGCCGGGGCGGAGGGGCGGCCTGACCCAGGGTTTCACCCTGGGCTATTTTCGAGTCGTCCCTCCGGGACGCCCTGGCCGTTGTGGCTCTTCGCACATCCGAAGTCGTGGCCCTCCGCGCATCTGAAGTCGTGCCCCTCCGCAGGCTGTTACGAAACCCTCTGTTGGCCAGGAATTATCCTCTTTCGCCCGCTTCCACGGGCTGGGGGTGTTTTGACATTCCGGCAACCCAGTCTCGCGACTGGGGCTACCCTATGCCGCCCGCTGACGCGGGCTTCTAGCTGGCGGCGATTTTGAAGCGCTCGGCCTCTTCGTCCACCGCGCCGGAGCCTTCGCTAAGACCACCGAAACGGCGTTCCCGGCGCTGGAAGTCGGCAATGGCTTCGAGGAGGTTGATTCCGCGGAAGTCTGGCCATAGGCGTTCGGTGACGAAGATCTCGGTGTAGGCGATCTGCCACAACAGGAAATTCGAAATGCGCATTTCGCCGGAGGTGCGGATGAGCAGATCGGGGTCGGGCATGTGCGCGGTGTAGAGATGGCGGTGAATGTCTTCCTCGGTGATGCGGTCGGGGCTGATGTGCTTCAGCTTCATTTCGGCCGTCAGCGCGCGGAATGCGTCAATCATCTCCGAGCGCGCGCCGTAGTTCAGAGCAAGGGTGAGAGTGGTACCGGTGTTGTGAGCGGTAGCGTCCGCGGCCCACTGCATCTTGTCCTGGACGTCGGGGGGCAACTCGTGGGTGCGTCCGATGTAGCGGATTCTCACATTGTTGTCATTCATGCGCTGGACATTGTTTTCGAGGTAGGTCCTGAGCAGGCGCATGAGGAAACTGACTTCGGCCTTGGGGCGGCGGAGACTGTTCTCGAGCGAAAAGGCATAGAGGGTGAGCCATGGCAGGCCGATGCGCGAAGCCGTCTCGGTGACCAACTGAACGCTTTTGGCTCCCTGCTGGTGGCCGAGGAAGCGCTTCAACGAGCGGTTACCTGCCCAGCGTCCGTTGCCGTCCATGATGATGGCTACGTGAGCGGGCAGGCTTTCGGCCTTCAGGGTCGCATAGACGGCGCGCTCCTCCGCAGTCAACTCATGGATGCGCAACGTGCCGGAAGAATACAAAGGATCCGCCTCTTCAATTCGACTGGAGCTTCCCGGCTGGCGCCCAGAGAGCATTCATCGCCGTCCTCGTCTGATGGGGGATGTCAGTCGATACGCAGCAACCCGCTGCCACAGTTCAAAATGCTCCCTTGACAGGAGTCAAGATGCACCACAATCGACCGTAGCACAAGCGGCTATCGACCGCAATGACTCGGAAGGGGAGCAAGAATAGGGAATAGGGAATAGGGAATAGGGAATAGGGAACAGGGACTGAGGGACGGGGCCATCCGCCGATGGAGGATTTTTGCTGCACGCCCAATTTCTGAAATTCCAGCATCCTGTCACCGGAGAACAAATCAATCTTGAGGCGGGTTTGCCGTCGGGATTCTCCCCGGTCCCCAAAAGCGAGGGACCGGGGGCACCCTCAAGGGTTGGGAAAAGACTTCGGGATCGTGGCCGTTCGCAACGAACTCCCCGTCAAGTCGCGGATTGCGGCTTGTGCTCAAAGATCGAACAGATCCCGCAGGGGCTAAAGCCCGGGTCATTTTTTATGGGCGTTTGCGGCACGACTGAAGTCATGCCCTGATACAAAGCTCATCCGGCAGGGGCTGAAGCCCACGTCATTTTTTATGGGCTTGTTGCCGGGGATGAAGCCCCGGCCTACCACACGAAAGCCCAGATGAATCCCCGGTCTGCCGCACAGAGGAGGTTTTCGGCAGGCTCTGAAGTCGCGCCCTGATACAAAGCTCTTCCCGCCGGGGCTGAAGCCCGCGTCGTTTTGCGCTCTTTCAGGGGGTTAAAACCCCCTGCTCCCTCCGGACTCTTTCGGGTGGGAAACCTCCTGCTCCCTCCGGACTCTTTCGGGTGGGAAACCTCCTGCTCCCTCCGGACTCTTTCGGGCGGGAAACCTCCTGCTCCCTCCGGACTCTTTCGGGCGGGAAACCCCCTGCTCCCTCCGGACTCATTCGGGTGGGAAACCTCCTGCTTCTTCCGGATTTATGCGGTGCGGCGGCGGCCGGTGGCGGCGTCGCGGACGGCGCCGTAGAACAAGGTCCGGTGCAGGGAGTCGAGACGCGGAAGCAACGCCGCAATCTCGGCGACGAATGGATCTGCCAGGACAGCATTGATCTCGTCGTCGCGGCGGCTGCGGGAATCGCGAACCAGCTGGCACACGTCCACCTGAAGGGCTGCCGCCAGCCGCTCGAGCGAACCCAGGGTTGGGATGGCTTTGCCGTTTTCGATTTTGGAGATGTAGGTGCGTGGCACCTGCATGCGCCCGGCGAGTTGCCGCTGGCTCAGGTGGCGCGCCTTGCGGATCTCGCGCACCTGGCCGGCAACCTGCAACCCCGCCTCGGCAGACGCCGGCGGGGCAATGGGGCTGCTGGCTACCAACTGAGGTAGCTGCACGACAGGCTCTTCGATATCCAGAGGCCTGCGGCATTTGCGGCAAAGGGAGTTGATGGTTCGGTACTGGACCAGGCTGCAGAAATCGCAGCGCACGACCTCACGTGTTTCCACACTGACGAGGGTGGTTGCCATAGGCTTTGTGCGGAGTGCCAGAGCGGACTCTCCGGGGTGCTTTTCAACACCGCGACTTTTGCTACTTTCGGGGAAGTGAACCATAATTGTCAAGTGAAAACTTAGGGTCAAACCTAAGATTCACCCATCATATCCTGAGAAACCCGATAAAACACGAACCAAATTGATCACTGATGAAAGAATATTTGTGGGATAGCGGAAGTATTTGACAGGAGAAAGAATCAACATGGCCGATAACGATGGGGCAGCGGGGAGCACAGGCCCGTTTGGGCGAGCTGAGGCCTGGCAGTTGCTGACGGAATGGACGGCGGGCGAAAGTCTGCGCAAACACGCGCTGGCGGTGGAAGCTTGCGTGGCGGCTTGCGGCGAGGCCGAAGCGGACCGTCTGGGGTTGGGTGGCGCGGAGCGGGCGGCGATGGTGGAGCTTTATTCGACGACTGCGCTGCTGCATGACTTTGACTATGAGCGGCATCCTTCGCTGGAGGAGCATCCTTTTGTGGGGGTGCGCGAGCTGGAGAGGCTGGGATGGCCGGTGGCGTTGCGGACGGCGATTCTGGGGCATGCGCAGTACTCGGGGGTGCCGCGGGTGACGCATCTGGATAAGGCGCTGTTTGCGTGCGATGAGCTGGCGGGGTTTCTGACGGCGTGCGCGCTGGTGAAGCCGACGAAGGCGATTGCGGATGTGGAGGTGGCCGGGGTGCGGAAAAAGATGAAGGACAAGGCGTTTGCGCGGGGGGTGAACCGGGCGGATGTGATCCAGGGGGCGGAGGAGTTGGGCGTGGAACTGGATGCGCACATCGCGTTTTGTATTGGGGCGATGCGGAAAAGGGCCGAGGAGCTGGGGCTGTAGAGCGGGACAAGGCTACTGGGATTTTCTTCCCAGAGCGGCGACGTAGCCGGGATTGACTCGCTCGTTGTCGAATGCAATCTTTTTCAGCAGATCGTCGAACGCGGCTTGGGCGTTCTCGGGAGTCGGACGCGCGGCGATTCGCTTTTCAGCATTCGCTGTGCCACCGGGCAACTTGCTGAGGGCGATGACGGCATCCCATCCGGCGGGGCGATCGAAGGTGACAACGCTTGATGCGGCGTCCATCTTCTTGTAGGGCCAGAAACACCAACCGACGTGGTTGTCTTCGAGGGTCTTCACAAATGCGGCGATCCACTCGTCTTTGTTCTCGCCCGACTCGCCTAGCCAGATGGGGACATGCCACTTGTCTCGAAACTCGAGGTATTCGCGGATCACACTCGCGTCCGTAGCCGTCCAGTATTTGTGGAAGGTGTACATCGAGTTGCTGTCCCATGGCTTGTCGAAGACTTTGAAGTTCGAATCCCACTGCGCGCCGCCAAGGATCAGGACATGATTCTTGTCCACTTCGCGGACGGCTGCGCCGATTCTTTTGTAGAGCGGCTCCAGGTCGCTGTTGTATCGCTGCAATGCGGGGAAATGCGGGATTGGTTCGTTCAGCAGGTCGTAGCCCAACACGGTCGGGTCGTCGTGATAGTGGCCGGCGATTCGGCGCCAGATTTCGATGGTTCGCTTTTGCGCGCCGGCATCGAGGTAGAGCCAGGGATAGCCGTCGCTGTCGTCGATATTTGTGCCGGTTTGGCCGCCGGGCGCGCAGTGTAAGTCGAGAATCACATACACGTGGTCTTTCTTTGCCCATGTCACAAGCCGGTCCAATAAGCGGAATCCCTCGGTGCTGTCGCCGTCGAAAAACTTCCAGCTTATGGGCACCCTTACCGAGTTGAATCCCATTGCCGCGATGCGATCCAGATCCTTTTCCGTGATGTAGTGCTCGCGCCACGCTTTCCAGAAGGCGTCGGCGTTCTGCGGACCGATCAACTCCTGGCTGAACCTGTCAATCTCGCTGGGGCTTTGCGCGCTGTCGCCCAGGTGGAACATGTAGCCCTCTGGCTCCAGCCAGTTTCCCAGGTTCGTTCCCCGCAGCATCAGCGGCTGGCCTGTACCATCCACGAGTTCCGCGCCCTGGGTATGCACAAACCCGGTCTGCCCGCTCAGGGCAGAGCAGGAGCACAGCGCCGCCGTAACCACAACACCTAACCATCGCATTCGCATAGCGGATGTAGTATACGTCGGGGGCGAGCGAGTTCGGCTGGGATCCCCGGCTGCGCGGGAGATATACATAATTGCGTCACGTTGTACTTGTGGAGCTTCGATCAAAAGAAAACAGAAGAAGAAAGACAGTCGGGGCCTTTATACCTTGCTGAATTGACGGCAAGCCGGCAGAACTTGCGTCTCGCGCAGGTGTCTGTTGGATCCTCCAGTCAATTGGCGATTGGGTTTAGCCGTGCCGTTGGCAGGCTTCCGCAGGGTGGCCGCAGCGCAACAGGTCCCTTCCGGTTTGTCTCGAAACTTGCGCTTTGCGCCCATTGGGCCGGGGACAGTGCCGGTTGAAGCCGTGAAAGTTAGTTATACGACCCAATCACGTTTCGGGTCTTTCACGTATAAACGCTTTACAGTGCCGCAAGAGGTGCACAGGTCAGCAAGAAGGGTCTCCCTTTTCTCTCTTTCGGTTCGTTTGAAAAAGCCTTTCTCTTTTGGTTTGCAGAGGAGGCCGGGACGAACGTCTCCACCACCACCGGAGGCAGAAACAGTGAGACCGCTGATGAGTTGTGAGCTGCCGCAGTGTTCACATGTGTTGTTGGGCATGGACAACTATAGCCGATCAGGGGAATTCGTCATCCCCCGTACCGTCTCAAAAAGGGTCGTTTGTGAGACGGGCCGCCGGTTAGAAGATCGGGTGCAGAACCATTCGGCCATACGCGATGAACGTCATCA
Source organism: Occallatibacter sp. (assembly GCA_049518435.1). Taxonomy (GTDB): domain Bacteria; phylum Acidobacteriota; class Terriglobia; order Terriglobales; family Acidobacteriaceae; genus Telmatobacter. The sequence continues at coordinate 36,031 of JBEKRU010000027.1, forward strand.
GGAGGCCCAGAACAGCGCTCATGATCGTAGGCGCGACCTCGCGGTACTTGACGTGCACCCCGACGAACACAACGCCCTCGATTGCGAGGACCGAGGCGGCCAGGATTGTGAGTGGCGGGTGCCAATGGAAGGCGTCGGGGACGATGAGACCGACCGTGCACGCGAGCTCTACGATGCCCAGCGTCGTCCAGGCGTTTCGCGGCAATGCACCGAAGGACGGGACGTCCTGACTTACCTTGTCGAACATGAAGACCTTCATGACGCCCGACGATAAGTACAGGAGGGCGGCGAGGGTTTGCAGGACCCATAACAGTATGTTCATCGAGTGCCTCTTTCCGGTTTTCGTTTCGGCGCGCCAGGCGATGTTTCCCCGCGCGATCCTTTGACAGAGCCCGGATTTGGCGCCACAGAATTGGTGGCCCCAAACCTGGTGAGCCCGGATCCGGTGAACGGATAACCCCATGATAATCACCCTTTGTGTCCGCACAGACGTTTACCTATCTCGATTACGATCATGGGTTTAGTGTGGCTCGAAAGTGTGAGTGCAGGGCCTGCACCCGGTATGCAACCATCTGGTTAGTCCCAACGGGACAGATATAGAGTTTCTACGATAGGATTATGCCCAAAATGGCCGACGATAAAAACCCCTGGGACGATAGACCCCGGAAGAGCAAGGATGAGACCGAGGGCAAGGTGGCGCTCCGGTATCCTACCGCACAGCTGAAAAAGGACCCTCCACCGAAATTCATTGAGATTTGCTGGCCGCTCGCGGGAGGATTGATTCTTGCCTTCGCTGCGCCTTACTTATACAACGACCTGCTCTGGACTCCGCACTGGGTGATGTGGCTCGTCTTTCCATTTGTGGTTCTTACCGGCAGGCGCGATCTTGGGATCAGCGACCAGTTAACTACCATTCTTCCCCAGGTTATTCTCTATGCTCAGTTTCCGGTTGAGGGTATCGTTGCCTATCTCAGTCTGAGCCGCCGCGCCCCCGTCGCAGTCGCGCTTGCTCCCGCATTGTTTCTCCATGCGGCCGGTTGGTTCATTTTGACCATGCTGAGCATGTCAATCAGTAAATAGGCCCCGGGGTCGCGACCCTGGCGCAGAGGTTGATTTCCTGCGGAGGGATTCTGAGGCACGACCCTCCGGCGAGGCGCGCTTCGCTGCGCCTTGACTTGTCCCCCTCGAATGCGTCAAAGTTCAGTGCGTACCGCATGGTGGTTGCGAGGATTTCTCCGGTCTTCACCAGTGATCCAAATCACCCACTTGGCAAGCAAAGAATGCGCTACGATAGCATTTCGATTTTTGATACCGCGGCCTACCGCGGGAGGAGATCCCATGACACGCTTCAACTACGTCGTGACCCAATCTGCAAATGGCGTGAAGACCATTACCTTGAACCGGCCTGAAAAACGGAATGCGCTGAGTCCGGGGCTGATTGAGGAGCTGACGCAGGCTTTGCACGAGGCGGAGACCTGCGACTGCGGCGTTGTCATTCTGACCGGCGCCGGCCCTTCCTTCTGCTCCGGACTGGACATGGAGCACCTGGAGACCATGAATGCCCGCACCCCGGCCGAGCATCGCCGCGACTCGGAGAATATGGCGCGCGTGTTGCGCACGCTGTATGACTTTCCCAAGCCGATTATTGCGGCGGTAAACGGTCCGGCCATCGCCGGCGGAATGGCGCTGGCGACGATTCCGGACTTTACGCTTGCCGTTCCTGAGGCCAAGTTTGGCTACACCGAGGTGCGCGTGGGTTTTGTCCCGGCCATCGTGGCGTCGTTTCTCATTCGCCAGGTGGGTGAACTGCGGACGAGGGAACTGCTGCTCTCGGGCAAGATCCTGAAAGCGGGGGAAGCGCTTAATTTGGGTCTCGTTACCCAGATCGTAGAGCACGACGACTTGATTCCATCGGCCAATGCGTTGGCCCAGATGCTGCTGCTGAACAGCCCCCAGGCCATGCAGGCGGTAAAGCGGTTGCTGGCCAAGCACGCCAAGCGCCGGCTGGATGAAGAACTTGAGGATGGTGTTGAGGCAAATGCGCAGCAGCGTTCGAGCGAGGACTTCAGGGAAGGCGTCAAGGCTTTCCTCGAACATCGCCGGGCCGATTGGCCCAGCATGCACGCCAAGGTGTAGCGAGCGGTGGTCTGGCTTTTGCCTACGCTGTAATATCGCCTGGGGGACGCAAATCCTTGTAGTTTTCTCGAAGCGACTGGTTAGGCTAATCGTCCGCATGAAGATCGGCCAGAAGATCCCCGACTTTGCCCACCTTGACTAGCTCGCCCCGACGCGCGGCCTTCATGGCTTCTACAGTTTCTGCGTTGGGTATGAGGGGATCAAAGGGAAGCGCTCGCTCCGCCACAGTCCGCATCAGCATCATGCGGAATGCGTCAGAGAGGGTGAGTCCGGCTGCGGCGTAGATTGCCGTCGCTTCTTCCTTCACACGGGCATCGATCCTGGCGCGAACAACGGCGTTGGCGGGCATGAGAAGCTCCTGAGCTACATTGTTGCCCAAGCGGCGTAATCGTGGAAGTGAGCTCGACCCCAGGGACAGAGCAGACGCATTTGAAAAGCCTACGTTGGGGATCTCTGGGAAAAAGCTGTTTGCGAGGAGGGAAAAGGTGGAAAGAAGAAGCCGCAGGCAGTTCGAAATGTGGCAGGGGCTAAAGCCCGGCTCATTTTTGGAGCGTTTTGCGGCACGACTGAAGTCATGCCCTGATACAAAGCTCGATACGATGGAGTCGTTGCGGCAGTCTGAGACCTCCACTTGCCATGAAGGTGCAAATCCGATTGCCCTGACCCCTGGGAATTCGCGCTAAGAACCTTACCCTAGCGGATTCTTGGCCCGCAGTTCAGCTACGATTTCCTGGGCGGCTACGCGCGCCCGGTCGGCCTGGTCGGGCGGGAAGCTGATGGCGCCCACGCGGGCATGGCCGCCTCCGCCGTAGCGCTCGCAGACCGCTGCAAGATTCACCATCTTCGCCGGGTCGGCTTTGGTCCAGGGATTCGATCCGACGGCCACCTTGGTGCGGAAGCTGGATTTCGACAGGCCGATGGAATAGGTCGCCTTCGGATACAGATAGTAAGGGATGAACTTGTTGAATCCCTCCAGCGGATGGTCGGTGATGTCGAAGAAGATGGTTCCGTCTTTCTCTTCCGCGCGGCTGCGAATCAACTCAAGCGCCTGCTGGTGGCGCTCGAGCAGCGGCGGCAGCAAATCCGCGACGAAGGGCTGGCTCAGAACCTCCGCCAGCGGCATCTCGGTGAGCAAGGGAATGAGCCGCGGAATGAAGAGCGGGTCCTGCGTGGACTCGATGATAAGGGTCAGCTTCATGGCGGGCGCGGCCATCTCTACCGCCGATTCGGGGCTCTCGTAGAGCGCGCCGTCGACAATGTCAGCCCAATGAATCAGCTCGGCGACCGGTGCGGTGTTGAATCCGAACCGCGTTGAGGCAATGTGGGCGAGAAAGCTGGTGCAGGAGGTGTAGTTGGGATCGAAGAACTTGTGCGCGCCGCAGATGGGATCCTTCTGGCAATCCAGAAAGCTCTGGTGATCCTGCGGCGTAAGGAAGGCCGACAAATGGTGATCGAACCACCAGGTGATACGCGGCGAGGCTGAGTATTTGAAGTCGACGATGGCGTTCTCGTCGCCGCTGAATTCGGCTTCGTCAAAAAGCGCTCCGGCGCGATGAACCAGGCCGTGATACTCATAGCCGGCTCCCTGGGCAACGCACTCGCGGTGGAAACGCGTGAACAGGGATGCTGAGCAAGCGCCGTCAAAGCATTTGTCGTGATAGAAGACGCGAACCTGCAAAACCTGTGCCCCCCTTGCCGGAAAAACGCAATAGCCGGAACTGTTAAGCATCAAGGGCTTGGCCGTTTGTGTCAAGGCACGGGAGAAAAGCGGCGCCAGGTTTCGGCATAAAGCGCGTCGGTTGGAGGGACGGTTTCCTTGTACGCCAATGGAATACGGCGTATTCTCTTGTATTATGAGCTCCCCGCGTGTCGTTACATTTCGCATTGCTCCTGAGAAGGTCGCTGAGCTGGACACCCTTGCCAAAGCGATGGACCGCGACCGCAGCTACCTGCTCAACGAAGCCGTCGAGGGTTATCTGAGCGAGCAGCGGCGTTTTGCCGCGATGGTGGAAGAGGGCCGGGAAGACCTGCGCAAGGGGAGGTCCTATACCGACGAAGAGGTGGGGCGCATGCTCGATGAGTGGTCATCCGAGACTCAAAGCAAAGCCAAATGAAGATTCTGTGGTCTGCTGCTTCGGTTCGCCACCTTCGAGAAGTTGTGGTGTACCTTGAAGGCAAAACGTTTGTGGGTATCGCGACTACGCGCCTGAGGATCATGAAAACCGTGAGGCGGTTAGGCCAGATGCCCTATGCAGGGCGCGTGGGACGCATTGAAGGCACCCGCGAGGCCGTGGTGAACCGCACTCCCTACATCGTGGTGTATCAGGTTTCCCAGGAGACGGTCGAGATTCTTGGGATTTGGCATGGCGCCCGGCTGTGGCCTGAATCCTTTTAGAACGCCTGCGCGGTGAATTGATAGTGTTCGGTGTCCGATTGCGGACGGCTGTTTGCGATTGCGCACAGCATAAACCGTGCGCTTGCCTCCCCGTTCCAGTCTGGTCCTATGGAATCAACGATTTGCTGAATTTCTTGTTTGGCTCCTCGATTGCGAATAGATTTAGTTCCACATTTCATCGCAATTGTTCTCGGAGGATTTCATGCATAGCCTGTTCCAGGATTTGCTGCAGGACCTGCGTTACGCGGTCCGCCATTTGTGGAAGTCGCCGGGATTCACGATTACCGCTGTTCTGAGCCTGGCTATCGGCATCGGCATCAACACAGCGCTTTTCAGCAACATGGACGCGGTGGTGCTGCATCCGCTGGCGGTGCCTCAACTCGACCGCGTGGTTACGGTGGCCGAGGAGCAGGCGAACCGTCGCGCCGACGGATTCTATGAGCCGGTTGCGCTGGCTAACTACGAGGACTGGGCGCGCCGAAGCCAATCGTTCGAGGCGCTGGCCGTTCGCACCCAGGCGGACATGACGCTGACCGGTCATGGCGATGCGGCGCATGTCGAGGCTGCGCTCACGTCGGCGAACTTCTTCAATGTGTTGCGCGCCACTCCGCAATTGGGCCGCGTTTACAACGAGGCCGAGAGCACCCCGGGGCGGGATTCTGTTGCCGTGCTGAGTTACGGCCTGTGGCAGCGAAGTTTTGCCACGGACCCGGCGGTGCTGGGCCGGACGATCGAACTGGACGGGCGCACGTACAGCATCGTGGGCGTGATGCCGAAGACGATGCAATACCCATCCACGGCGGATATCTACCTGCCGTTTGCGCCGACTCCGGCGCAGCTTGCCAACCGCGGTGCGCACGAGTACATGGTGACGGCGCGGCTTCGTGACGGTATCAGCGTGAAGCAGGCGCAGGCCGAGATGCAGACCCTGGCCGAGCACCTCGCGAAATCTTATCCGGCTACGAATCTGGGATGGTCGATCCATGTTGAGCCTCTGCTCGACGGCATTAACGGCGCCTATACGCCGCTTTACTACCGGATGGTTCTTGGGGGCACGCTGTTTGTGTTGCTGGTGGTGTGCGCCAACATTGCGAATCTGCAGCTTGCTCGCGGCATTGCCCGCCGCCCTGAGATCGCCATGCGCACGGCGCTGGGCGCCAGCCGCACGCGCATCCTTCGGCAGTTGTTCACGGAAAACATTTTGCTCAGCCTGTTCGGCGCCGTTGCCGGGATCGGCGTGGCGGAGATTTACGGGCAATACCTGCTGGTGAGCATGCCGGAACGCGTTGCGCGCTTCATGGCGGGTTGGACGAATACCAGCATCAATGGGCGGGTACTGGCGTTTTCGTTTGTGCTCGCGGGCGTGTCGGGGTTGATTGCGGGCCTGGTGCCCGCTGCCGAGGCGTTGCGCGTGAATCTTGTGGACCAACTGAAAGCTGGTTCGCGATCGTCCATCGGCTCGGGCGGCACGCACCGGTTGAGAAACATCTTTGCGGTGGCGCAGATTGCCCTCGCGGTCGCGCTGGTGATTGGCGCGGCTCTCATGTCGAAGGGCATGAATGCCTGGCTGCACGCTGCCGACTATTACCAACCTCACCAGATGCTGACGTTTAACGTGGCGCTGCCCGCAACGCGCTATGACACTCCTCAAAAGCAGGCGCAGTTTTACGCGGACAGCCTGGCCCGTCTGCGCGCGCTGCCTGGCGTGACGCATGCGGAGTTGACTTCGGCGTTGCCCTACAACGACAACGGCTGGCTGCGCGATGTGGACATTGAGAATCGCCCTACGGTTCCAGGCAAGTTTCAAAGCGCGTTGAACCTTCCGGTGACGGCGGGCTATTTTGACGAGTTGCGCACCCCCGTCCTGAGCGGACGCGGCTTCAACCAGGGCGATTCGCTGCAAACCATTCCGGTGGCTGTGGTCAGCGAGCGCTTTGTCAGCCAGTATTTCCAGGGCGAGAATCCGATTGGCCATCGCATCCGCATGGGCGGCCACAGCGCGGGCAAAAACGACCCGTGGCTGACCATTGTCGGCGTCGCCAAGGAGACCGGCTATTCGCTCTGGGACCAGACACCCCACGGGGCGGTTTACATGAACGCGCTGCAGGTTCCGCCCGCAGGTACGGAGTACGTCATCACCACCAATGGCGATCCGCTGGCCCTGGCGCCCGCGGCGCGCAAGGCTCTGGCGGAGATTGATCCGGCACTACCGCTCAACACTGTGGAAAGCTATGAGCAATTGATGCGCGATAACCTTACCGGCCTGATGTATGCCTCAGGATCGCTGAGCCTCGATGGGCTGATCGCCCTGCTGCTGGCGGCTATCGGCATCTTCGGGGTGATGGCCAACCTGGTGGGCGAGCGGACGCGTGAAATTGGCGTGCGGCTGGCCCTCGGCGCGCGCAGGCAGGATGTGTTGGGCATGATTCTGCGTCGAGCGTCGTGGCTGACGGGCACCGGAGTGGGCCTCGGCCTGGTAATGGCCTACGCGCTGGCCCACGGATTGGCCAACCTGCTGCGCGGCGTCAGCCCCAACGACCCCCTGGTGTTCGCGGGTATCACGACGACCATCGTCCTGATCGCGTTGCTGGCCAGTTGGCTCCCGGCGCGGCGTGCGGCACGTATCGACCCGATGGTGGCCCTTCGGGACCAGTAAGGCCGGGATCAGTAGAAGTCCTGCATTGGCGCGGCCGACCCGCTGGAAATGAATCTCAAAGCGGGTCGGCTGGAGCCGCGGAGCTGTGCAGGCGCCTCGATCCGAGGCATTGCAGTTTTTGTGCTACGGACGGAACTCCTCACACCTGCGCCTTGTGGAGTATTGTTCCATCAGAAGAATTCAGCGGCAAATCTGTTTCACTTTTCTCGAGGCGCCATGCAATCTCCCGATAGTCCCGTTGCTTCGCAGACTCTGCCACCTGCACCGGACGATCCAACACTGACAACGGACAGCGGTATCAATCATCTGTCCCTGCCGCCGCACATCGACCAGGATAGCCCCCACCCTTCCAGACTCGTTTGGATCTTCGCGGGTAGCCAGGGTCTGCGGGCCGGATGGTCGGTATGCATTTTCTACGTCTTCTACAAGGCGCTGACTCCTGTTCTGGGAACAATTGCCCTCACGATCGATCCGAATCTCGCGAAGGTTTCCATGTCCCCGGGTGTGGGCTTCATTCTCGAAATAATTCCATTTCTCGCAATCCTCTCGGGCGTTGCCATTGTATCGATGCTCGAGAAGCGAAACATTCTGGATTACAACCTCACCGGGCCTCGACCCGCCTTTCATTTCGTCACAGGTCTCGCTGTGGGATTCGCTGCGTTATCGGTACTGATTGGAGTGCTCAAGCTGGGCGGGTGGCTTCAATTTGGAGCGGTCGGCCTGAGCGGTCCGGCGCTTTTCAAGGCGGGCGCATTATGGGCTCTGACGTTTCTCACCGTCGGCCTGGTTGAGGAGGGCAGCTTCCGATGCTATCTGCAATTCACGCTCACGCGCGGCCTGAATTTCTGGTGGGCGCTGGCGGTTGTCGTCGGAGCTTGTCTGGACCTGGTGCTGGAAGGCAAGGGAAACGGAATCTACGGAGTCTATCTCGTCGCCGCGCTGGGCCTGGTTCCCTGTCTGCTGCTGGAGTTGCGCAAAGCTTCCGGGTCCAGCTTCTGGCAGGCTTCGTGGGTGACATCCACCCTTTTCGGATTCATCCACACCAGCAATAATGGGGAAAACTGGATCGGTATCTTCGCTGCTTCGATGATTGGATTTGTCTTTTGCGTCAGCGTATGGGCGACCGGCTCGGCATGGTGGGCTATCGGGTGCCACGCCGCGTGGGACTGGGCGGAAACCTATTTCTATGGCGCGGCGGACAGCGGCAACGTGGCAGTGGGCCACTACCTGACCACCACTCCCGCAGGCCCGGCGTTGTGGAGCGGCGGCACCGATGGGCCGGAAGGCAGCCTGCTTGTGATTCCCGTGGTGCTGCTGATTCTGCTGGCGATTCTGGTTCTCTACGGCCGCGGCAGGCGCGCAGCGTTGCATGCTCCGGTAGCGGAACCGGCAGCTGGATAAAGCCATGCGCCTCTGGCTCAATCGTACCGGTGAAGTTTCATTGCGCGAGCAGCTGACCACGCAGGTGGTGCTCGCCATTTTGTGCAAGGAACTGCTTCCCGGCCAGCGCTTGCCCAGCACACGGGACCTGGCGCGCCGGTTCACGATCCATGCCAACACGGCGAGCGCGGCTTACCGCGAACTGGAACGCGATGGCTGGGTGGAGTTCCGCCACGGCAGCGGCGTGTACGTGCGCGCGAGTCAGCCGACAGGTCCGCTGCCGCCGAAGATCGCCGCCGAATTTGTGGTCGATAAATTGATCGGCGACCTGGTGGCCCGGGCTCGCAAACAGGGCGCGTCCGAGTCGTTGCTGCGGTCAAGGCTGCACCGGTGGCTTTCTCTGGAGCCGCCGTCACGCTGGCTGGTCATCGAGCCCGATCCGGAACTGCGCGGCATTGTGATCCATGAAATGTCGAAGGCTTTGAAGCTGCCGATCGCCGGCTGCGCTCCTGAGGAATGTGGGCTGGCGGAAGTGCTGCATGGCTCCATGCCTGTGGTTCTGCCCAGCAAAGCGGCCGCGGTGCGCAAGCTGCTTCCTGCAGGGTTGGAGCTGACTACTCTGCAGGTGCATCCCGTAGCGCCCGAGCTGCAGCAGTATCTCACTCGCTATCTTCCTGAGCATAGCGGCGACCTGATCGGCATCGCCTCGCGCTGGGCGGAGTTTCAGCGCATTGGGCGCACCATGCTGGTTGCCGCGGGACTGCCTCCGGAGAGCTTGCTGATGTGCGATCCGACGCGGCCCGGATGGAAGCGCGGGTTGGATGCGACTTCCGGGGTGGTGTGCGATTCGGTCACTGAACTGGAATTGCCGGCCGGTGTGTTTCCCATGCGATTTACTCTGCTGGACGCTGAGTCGCTTGCCCCGCTGCGCGCGATGGAAGCGACGCTTTCAGGCGGCGAAGAGTCTTCCCAGTAGACTTGCGCTTCGGTCCACTCTTTGTGACACCTGCGAAACTGTCCCACTGGCCTGCCTTCTTCGCGCGCTTTAAACCTAACATCGGTTCTTGTAATCCCACACAAGGAGTTGCGATGAACCGTTTAGCAATGCTTTTCGCCTTCATCCTCTGCCCGCTGCTCACGGCACAGCAGTCAACACAAGTTGGTTCAACCTCCGCCGCTCAGCAGTCCGCACAAGCCATTCAAATCACCGGCACTCTGCACCTCGCTCATGACCAGCAACCACCGGTAGAAGAGCCGCCGCTCGCCTCCGCCGACCTAGACCGCAGCCAGGTTCTCAAGCAAGCGCGAACCATCGTCATCTGCTCGGAGACACAATTCCTTACCTCCGCCACGCTGGACCGAGCTTTGATGCGCCAAACTGATTGGGACAAGCTGGGCCTGTCGATCGTCAGCGACTCGTGCTATGACAATCCGCGTGCCACCAAGCCACGCCCTGCCGAGCTCAAACTCCAAATCAATCGAGTCGTCTTCACGCACATTCACACCTACATCCTCACCGATAAGGCGACGGGCTTCGTTCTCGCCTCGGGCCAGGTCAGGGCCTTCGACGGAGTGGTTGCTTCAGGCCCCATGGCCGAGCAGATCGTGAAGGTCCTGACTGCAGCACGGCTCCAGGGAAAGCCAGCGAGCGGTGATTGATGGTTTTGAATTCATGTGACAACAAGTTGGTTCATTGAGGAATCGTTATGATCCGCAAGCCGATTCAATGCGCATTGGTCTTCATCCTCAGCCCGCTGCTGGCGGCGCAACAGGCGGCACAGCCGATCTCGCCTTCTGATGCGCCGCGTCAACCGGAACCGGAAAAGCGATACCTGACTTTGACGGGCGATACGAACATCGAACTGTTGCCTCCGGGGCAAACGAAGTTTGCCGAAGAAAAGGCGGACGCCCCGCTCCAGTTTGTGGTGGACAAAGATGTTGTCCTTGGTGGCATTCCAGTAATCCACGCGGGTGTGCCCGTGGATGGCGTGGTCGAATTCGCGAGGCGGGCATCGCACTTCAAACACCGGCCAGCGGAAATGCAAATTCGCGTAACGCAGATGGTCTCCGGCAAACCGGTCGAGCTTCATCTGCGGTGTTTCGAACCGGGCAATCCAGCTGAGGTAAGCTATTTCCAGCCGGAACCGGGCCCCGTTCTCGGCCCTCTTTTCTGGGGCGCAATTATCGCAGTCGTTTTGGGATTGCTGGCGCTTTGGGGTGGGGACAGATGATGCTCGCTTGCGGGCGGCCCGTCCCGAAATTGATGAGCGAGCGGACAGCGGTATCCTGTCAATGACAGATGGCTACCGCAGACTCCCCCGATCAAATTGTCTCCAGCGCCGGTACACTCCGGCTACGTCGCCGCAAACACCGCTGGCCGCGCGTGCTGCTGTGGTCGGGTGCGGGTTTGCTGTTCCTGCTGCTGGTTGCGGCAATTGCAGGGGTTCTATCGCTGCGGTCAGCAGAGTACGCCGCGCTGCCGGCCCTGGACGGCGACCTGCATCTGCCAGGTCTGTCGGCGCCGGTGACCGTTCGCCGGGATGCACACGGGGTGCCGCACATTGACGCCGCCAACCAGGACGATCTGTTCTTCGCGCAGGGATACGTTACCGCGCAGGACCGCTTGTGGCAGATGGACGCATTCCGACGCAACGCCAACGGTGAGCTGTCTGAGCTGCTGGGCCCGTCGTTGGTGCGACATGACAAGACTCAGCGAACGTTGCAGTTCCGCAATACTGCGCGGCGTTTCTACTCGGCTCTTCCGGCGGCGGACCGGGCGCGGCTGGATGACTATGCGCGCGGTGTGAACCTGTTTATCCAACAACATCCTGACAATCTTCCGGCGGAGTTCAAGTTGTTGTTCTATCGTCCTCAGCCATGGACCGGCGCTGACTCGATCAGCATTGCGCTGATGATGGTTGAAGAGCTGGACATGCATGCGTATGCGAAGTTTGCGCGCGAAAAAATCTCCGGGGCGCTGCATAACAAAAAGCTTGAGGCGGATCTGTATCCGGTGGGCTCGTGGCGCGATCGTCCGCCGACCGGAACGGTGGTTGACTGGAGCCAGCCTCACCCCGCTCCACCCTACACTGAGAACGATGACGACGACAGCACCCAGGCCAGCGCTCGGCCGGATGCGTCAGGACCAGATGAGGGGACCGCTTCGGACGGCATTCCGGAACCGCTGCGAGCTTTTCTTGGGCTTCGCGTTTGTGAAGGCTGCGCTGCGGGATCGAACAACTGGGTTGTCGCGGGCAGCCACACCGCGAGTGGGAAGCCGCTGCTGTCGAACGATATGCACCTGGGCCTGACCGAGCCCAATATCTGGTTCATGGCGGATCTGCGCGCGCCTGGCTATCACACCGCCGGTGTCACTCTGCCCGGCATGCCCTTTATCATCGCCGGCCACAACGAGCATGTTGCCTGGGGATTCACCGCGCTCTTCGCGGACGTGCAGGATCTTTACGCCGAAAAGCTCGATGGGAACGGGAATTACCAGGCTGCGGACGGAAGCTGGAAGCCGCTGGCTGTGGACCACGAGCTTATCCATGTGCGCGGAGGACGGGATGTGCATTTCGATGTTCAATCCACTGGGCACGGTCCGCTGGTCAACGTGCTGATGAGCAAGGGGGAGGGTCCGGTTGCGCTTAAGTGGACGCTCTACGACCCCACGGCGAATTCGCTGCCGCTTTATCCCATGAACGTTGCGGCGAATTGGGATGAGTTTTCAGCGGCGCTGCGGCTGTGGTGCTGGCCGGCGCAGAACCTGGTCTACTCTGACGACCAGGGACATATTGCGTATCACGCTATCGGCGAGGTTCCGGTGCGGCCGGGCGGGCTGGTGGGCGTGCCGATTGGCGACGCGAAACACGAGTGGGCCGGCTATATTCCGTTTGACGAGATGCCGAACGCGGTCGATCCGCCTTCCGGTTTTCTGGCTACGGCGAACTCCCGCGTGACGACCGACAAATCGCCTTATCCGCTGAGCCTGGAGTGGCAGGACCCATACCGCGTTGAGCGCATCTACAAATCGCTGCAGGGTCGCGACAAATTGACGCCGAAAGACATGCTGGCCGTGGAGACTGATGTATACAGCGAAGTGGATCAGGAGCTGGGGCACCGGTTTGCCTACGCCATTGACCACACGCCGGGCACGGATGAACGTCTGCGCAAGGCCGCCGACCTGATGCGCAGTTGGGATGGGCGGCTGGCGACCAATTCCGTTGCCGCCAGCATTGTTACCGAGACGCGCTACGCGCTTTGGCCGCTGATTCTTGAGCCGAAACTGGGCAAGCTGGCGGCGGAATACCAGTGGGCGGAGGCCAATTTCGCTGAAGAAGAGATCGTGATGCACGCGAGTCCGGACTGGCTTCCTCCGGGATTCAAGAACTGGGATGCGCTGCTGACGGAGGCGGTGCGGAAGGGGATGAAGAACGGCAAAGCGCCTGCCGATGTGTCGCAATGGACCTACGGAAGCTGGCACGTGGTGGATATCGAGCACCCGCTTTCGCAGTTTCTCCCATTCGTGAGCCGCATGGCGGGGACCGGCGCGCAGCCTCTGAGCGGGGATGGCACCACGGTGAAACAGGTGGGCCGCGCCTTTGGGCCCTCGCAGCGATTCACGATGGATTGGAGCAATGTTGACGGGTCGACGGAGAACATTGTGCTGGGCGAGAGCGGCGACCCGTACAGTTCCTATTACCGCGACCAGTGGGCGGATTATTATGGAGGGACTACGTTTGCGTTCCCGTTTAGTGCGCCGGCCGTAGCCGCGCAGACTAGCCACACGCTGCGCCTGTTGCCATGAAAGAACAGGGAACAGGGAACAGGGAACAGGGAATAGGGAGAGCCTCGGGACGTTTCGTCGGCCCTGGCATAATTCTGCTAGCAGCAGCTGTTGCTGTCGTGCCGCAGTTCATCCGCGGCAATTCATGCGGACACGACTTCGACTTCCACCTTGTCTCCTGGTTCGACTGCCTCAATAGCTGGCGTCACGGCGTCCTTTACCCGCATTGGTCGCCGAGTGCGAATTACGGCGCGGGCGAGCCGCGCTTCGTGTTTTATCCTCCCCTGACATGGATGCTGGGAGCGGCGCTGGGTTTGCTGTTGCCCTGGAATCTCGTCCCGATCGCGCTGACGTGGGTGCTGCTGGCGGGGACGGGGTTGGCGACACGCTGGCTTGCTCGGCAAGCGCTCTCTGAAGGGGCTGCGACGCTCGCGGGTTGCGTTGCCATCTTCTCCGGTTACGCGCTTTTCTGCGCTTACGAGCGTTCGGCATTCGGAGAGCTTTCGGGCGGCTTCTGGATTCCGCTGCTTCTGCTTTTTTTTCTGCGCGAGCGGGAGCCGGACGGGCCCGCGATGCGGAGGATTTTCGATGGCTCAACTTGCATGCTGGCCCTTGTTGTCGGCGGGGCGTGGCTCAGCAACGTTCCCCTGGGCGTCATGGCCAGCTATCTTCTGGCTGCTGTCGCATTGGCTCTGTGCATCCTCGACCGATCGTGGATACCCGCGGCGCGCGCGACCATCGCCGCAGCGCTTGGAATCGGCTTGGCCGCAATTTATCTGGTCCCGGCGGTGTGGGAACAGCGCTGGGTCGACGTGCGGCAAGCCACCGGCGATCCCGGCGAAATGATCGAGAATAGCTGGCTGTTTGCCCGCCACGCTAACCCGCTGCTGAGCGAGCACGATGTGGAGCTTTGGAAGGTGTCCATTATTGCTTCCGTGATGATCGGCGTGGCTTTCGCGGGAATTCTGGTGAGTTGGCTGCGCGGGCGGAAAACTGCAAGCAACTCTGCAAGAACGGGACCGGCAGGAAGGGAATCGACGCTTGCCCGGTTCGATTCAACCGGCTATTGGATTCCTCTCGCGCTGATCCCGGTGGCCGTTCTTCTGCTGCAATTGCCGGTTTCTCTATTTGTATGGGACCTGCTGCCCAAGCTCAAGTTTCTGCAGTTTCCCTGGCGCTGGCTGGTGGTGGTTGAGGCGCCGATGGCTATCTTTGCCGCGTCGGCGGTCTGGCCCCGAAGCTCGGGCCGGCAATCGGGTCATCGCTGGCTGCGCATCGCTGTCGCATCCGCCTTCGGGGGGATTTTCGTGGGAATCACGGCTTTCTCGGGGCGGGTTTTCTTCCAGGTTTGCGACGATGAGGACGCCGTGCAGCCCATGTTTGCCGCGTACCAGTCCGGCGCTGGATTCACCGGCACAGACGAGTACGCGCCGCCTGGTGCGGACGACACGATGGTGGCGACTGGGATGCCGTTTGCCTGCCTGGTAGCCGATCCATCCACGACCTTGGCAACCATCCCCACAGGGGAGCAGACGGACAGTGGGAACCCGGCATGGGACTCAGCGCAGCGCACTTGCGAGGCCGCGATTAGCCAGACATCCAGCAATGCGCAGCGACTCGATCCCGAACATCTTCGCCTGTACGCCGACCTCCCGCGTTCCGGCTTTCTGATCCTTCGATTGCGGAGTTACCCGGCATGGCGAGTCGTGGTGAACGGCAGTCCCGTTTCCGACATGCCCAAACGCGAGGACGGCCTGGTTGCTGTCCCCGTGCCGCAGGGACCTGTGCAACTGAGCGCAGACTGGACCACTACGCTGGATGTGGTTGCCGGGCGCTGGCTGAGCGCGCTGAGCGTGCTGCTGATCACCGCCGTTTGGTTGCTGGGAAGAACACGCGCACGCCCTCATTTATGATGGAAGGGATGCCCCCGAGTGTGAAATCGCTGATCCAGGAGGGCGCGGAGTTGGCGGACCGCGCGCTTGAAGAACTCCTGCCCAGTGTTGAAACTGTCCCTGCCTCGATTCACGGCGCCATGCGCCACTCCACGTTTGCCGGCGGCAAGCGCCTCAGGCCCGTGCTGGCCATGCAGGCTGCCGCAACCATCGCCGGCGCACTTCCTCCTGGTATAGAGCGGCTGGGAGCAGCCATCGAGATGCTCCACACGTACTCGCTCATTCATGACGACTTGCCCGCCCTCGACAACGACGACCTGCGGCGCGGCAAGCCTACCTGCCACGTGGCGTTTGGCGAGGCCATCGCCATCCTGGCCGGGGACGCCTTGCAGACACGCGCTTTCGAGGTGCTTGCCGGCCTTGACGCCCCGCCTGCGGCTGTCGTTCAAATCATCGGGCTGATTGCCAACGCCATCGGTACGGTTGAAGGCATGATCGGCGGCCAGGTGCTGGATCTCGAAAGCGAGCATCTGAAGCCCACCAAGGAACTGGTCGAAGCCATTCATCGGGCAAAGACGGGCGCACTGATTCGGGTTAGCGTGGTTGCGGGGGGAGTTTACGCAGGGGCTAATGCGGTAGACGTCGCCCGGCTGGATCTGTTTGGGCGCAAGGCGGGCCTGGCTTTCCAGATTGTGGACGATGTGCTCGACATGACGGTGGATTCGGCGCACCTGGGCAAGACTGCGGGGAAGGATCTGGCCACCGAAAAAGCGACATGGCCGGCGGTTTTCGGCATTGAACGGAGCCGGCGCGATGCCGCACAGCTAATCGACGAAGCCTTTGCGGCGCTTGAGCCCTACGGAAGCCGGGCGGATGGATTGAAGTCGGTTGCGCGCTACCTGGTTGAGCGGGAAAACTAGTGTCCTGCCTCTTAAGGTCCTTTTTAAAATCGCAAAAAGGCAAATGCAGGTCCTTCGACTCACCACCCCCAACCTCCACCCCAAAGAGCAAAGACCGCTCTTTGGGGACCCCGGAGCTGAGACACTTTGGCGCCCCTTTTGCTCCTGATGAACACGAGCCGTTTCACAGCGCCCCTACAGGGCGCGAGGCTGGTTTTGGCCCTGTACCCATGACTGCGCTTCACTTGTCCTGGGCTATTCTCCTGCTGCCCCTACGGGGCGCTTTTTGCCGGACCGCTCAACTCAATCGTAACTCGCCGAGGCGAGTCAAGATGCTCAGGATGACAGGTGATTTTATGTTATGGACTTTAGAGACAGGAAACTACTAGGGCATGCTCGCTGAAACCGACATCCTCACCGCGCTGCGCGACTGCTTCGACCCGGAAGTGAAGCTGAATCTTGTGGATCTGGGCTTGATCTACAAGGTCGAGACAGGTCCCGATCCGGACTCGAAACCGGCCTGGCCGCGGCAATGGGTCAAGGTCACCATGACTCTGACCACTCCGCAGTGCCCCGCGAGCGGTCTCATTTTTGAGCAGGTACACAACCGGCTGGCCGGAATTCCGGATATCAGCAGCGTGAAAGTCGACCTGGTTTGGGAGCCGAAATGGACACCGCATCGCATCAGTGCGGCAGGGCGTTTGCAGTTGGGAATCTAGGAATCGGCGAACGCTTCTTCAGCAGGAACGTGCCTGGAAAGAACCTGCCGAAGGCTTTCGCGCTTGGCGTCGATATCCTCAACGGTGCTCTCCACCTGGTCCAGCACCCGCTGCACGTCGTCGATGTAGCCGGGAATCACTGACCACCATTCGCGAATGGTGTCCTGCTGATCCAGCAGCGTCAGCACTGTGCCCGCAACTGCCGTCACCATGCCGGTTTTGCGCCATCCTGCCAGAAGCATCAAGCCTCCGCTGACAATTGCGCCTGCCGCGGCAAAGCGGGTCCAGTCTTCAATTTCTATCCCAAAGGCTTGTGGGGCGGGTGCATGATCTCTTGCCGGTTGAGTAAGCGGTACAACCACCATGGTCTCTCCTTTTGCGTTGGCCATCGTCCCCAAGGGGAGAGGGTGCGGTGAAAAGCGTCTCGGATCAAATTACTCGCCGCGAAGACTCCGCGCAACGAAATAGTTAGATGCAGCTCTACAACTTTCAGTCCAGATCGAACTCCCTCAGCGGTTTACCTTCGGGTGCGTCCTTGGCCTTGCGTAGAGCGTCGGCGAATTTTTTCTCCAGTAGATCGGCCTTGTTGCGCTCCGCGTCGACGGACTGGCGGAAGATGGATTCCTTGCGTTCTTCCTGGGCGCGCATCGCCTGGGCGGCGGTTTCCAGATCCTCAAACATGCGTTTCCGCGGAGCCGAAGTGTGACTGACCACTGCCCCTGTGGCCGCGTCGACCCTGATCATGGCTCCGCAATCGGGGCAGGCAATCTCGAAAATCTTTTCCTTTGTCTTCGCCATATCAATCCAGAATTGTATGCCCTTCCTCTCCATTTTGACAGGGGCGGGCACGAATCGGCAGCGCGAAGGATCGATCCCGCGGCCGGAACCTGCGCACAGGCCGGAGCGTACCCCGGAGCGTACGCCGGAGCGTACCATTGGTTCGACGAGCAAGGCCTGCGCTCACAGTCTGTCAGCGAGTCCGCGCCAGGCGCGTCAAACCGCGTGGAGAGTAATTTGGAACGTCTCCTGGCGGATTAGGAGAACGATGAAGCACTCATTCGCAATAATCCTCGCGGCCGGTATGATTGCGGCATTGGCAATCACGCCTCTCTGCACGGCGCAACTTCAGAACACGGGGGCGCAAATCGCAGGAGATTGGCAGGGCACGCTCGACACCGGCGGCCCGCAGCTGCGCCTCGCCCTGCACATCACTGCAGCCAAAGACGGAAGTTTTTCCGCGACACTGGACAGCGTGGACCAGGGCGCCAACGGCATTCCGGTTACCTCCGTCACAGTCAAGGACTCCAAACTTTCGCTGGTTATCGACGCGGTGCACGGCACCTATGAAGGCACGGTCAGCAAGGCCGCCTCGGCAATTGACGGAACCTGGTCGCAGGGCCAACCGATGACGCTGAATTTCAAGCGTGGTGTTTTCGCCGCCGTGCCGGAGCCTAAACCCGGTGCTCCGACTGACATTGATGGCACTTGGCTCGGCACGCTGGATGCGGGCGCGATCAAACTGCGGGTTCTCTTCAAAATTGTGAACACAGCGGACGGGCTCACAGCGAAAATGCAGAGCCCGGACCAGGGACCCTCGTGGATTACCGCGTCTTCGGTCACTCGAAACAACGGCACGCTCACCATCGAGATGAAGACAATTGGTGGAGTTTTTGAAGGCAAGATTGCGCCGGACCTGGGCTCCATCGATGGAACATTCACGCAGATGGGGAATCCGCTGCCGCTGGTGATAAAGCGCGTCAAGGATCAGTCTGAGCTGGAGCGGCGCAGGCCGCAAAACCCCGTCAAACCGTATCCGTATCGCGAAGAAGAAGTCACCTACACCAACAAGGCCGCGGGCAACACGCTGGCGGCCACATTGGACCTGCCGAACGGCAAGGGGCCGTTTCCCGCCGTGCTGCTCATCTCCGGCTCCGGGCCAAACGACCGCGACGAAAGCTTGCTTGGCCATAAGCCGTTTCTCGTTTTATCGGACTATCTTACCCGCAAGGGAATCGTCGTTTTGCGCGCCGACAAGCGCGGGGTGGGTAAGTCCACGGGCGACCTGGGGAAGGCCACGACTGCCGACTTTGCCAGCGACGCGGAGGCTGGCGTTGCGTGGCTGAAGACCCGACCTGAGGTCGATCGGCACAAAATCGGACTCATCGGCCACAGCGAGGGCGGCATTGTTGCACCCATGGCCGCGGTTGCGGATTCCAGCGTCGCATTTGTGGTGATGATGGCCGGCTCCGGCGTTCCCGGGGATCAGGTCATCCCGGAGCAGGTGAGGCTGATTGCGGAGGCCAATGGGGAAAGCAAGGAAAAAGCGGACGAGGAAGCTGTGGCGGAACGCGAGTCCCTGACGGCGGTTGAAACCGAAAAGGATCCGAAAGCTCTGGAACACTTGCTGGGCGTAAAACTCGCAGCCGAGGGTATGCCCGATGCGCAGATCGCCGCGCAGATTAAAGCTGCCACTTCGCCGTGGTTTCGTTTCTTTATCACCTACGATCCGGCAACTGCGCTGCGCAAGCTGACGGTTCCTGTTCTGGTGCTGAACGGATCGCTGGATCTTCAGGTGCCTCCCGCGCAAAACCTGCCTGCGATCCGCAAGGCGCTTGAAGAAGCAGGGAACAAGCATTTCGAGGTGGACGAACTGCCCGGGTTGAATCACCTCTTCCAGACCGCGAAGACCGGTTCACCCAGCGAATATGCGGAGATCGAGGAGACAATGTCCCCCGTCGCTTTGGACAAAATTGCGACCTGGATTCTCAAACAGTGACGAATCGGGTTATGGATCGATAATCACGTGCAGCGAGTATTGCTCTTCGCCCAGTTGGGGTTTCTCTTTCGCCGGCGCGTACCGCATCAGCAGAATCCCGTCTCCCTTTTTCTTGATTTCAAAGGTGAACACCTGCACCATAGGCCGGTCTGCTGCAGGTTCGGGCCCGGCGGCTTGCGTTTCGCCGGTCAAGCGCAGCAGCGCGGTCGACCTGGGATGGATGTACCACTTGAATCCCGTTGAGGGATTCGCATTCAACCGGACTTCGAGCACGTCTCCGACTTTGACCTGAATATCAGTGGCTTTGTCAGCGTCGGTCGCCACTTTGGTTTCGGCATTGGCCATCTGAGGCAGGCAGGCGATGGTGAAAAGGGCGATCAGTAAAAGCCGGCAGACCCACTGAAAACTCCGGCTCGATGAAAATGATTGCATTGCAATTTCCTTCCGCGCGGCTTAATGCGCGTTCTGCGTATTTTCCTGCGCCAACACGACGATACAACTGCAGTTTGGGACGCGGCAAGGGCACGCCCGGCACCGCGTGTGCGTTTACTTGTCGTTTGACGCAGCGGCGGGTGACACAGAGGCGGCCCCGGTTTTCGAAGCGGCCGGATGCACATGCAGAATGATGCGGCGATACGAGGTGAGCTTCGGCGATCCTTCGTTTGTAACCGCGAGAATGATATGCGCGGTTCCGGCGCCCCTGCAGGGGATGATTGGCAGCCATGCCGGCCGGCAGGCGGCGTCGGCGCGCACGGTCACGCGGGGAGTCTCTGCGCCGGTGAGGGTGAGGGCGGCGAGATTGCCGTCGGCGACGCCTGCTTCCGCGTAGTGAAACCAGTGATAGTGCAGCGTGTGGCCGTCGGGATCGACACTGCGGCCTGCGTCCAACACGGTGGATTGCCCGACGTCGACGTTCATCTCGATCACAGAATCGCCCGGGATTCCATTCACGTCGGCCAGCGGATTGTGACTCGCATGCGCGTAGTCGGCGGTGGTCCAGGCGATGCGGGCGGCGAAATCATTTTGGAAGGCGTCGCGCCAACGCCAGATGGTCGCCTGGTCTGAAACGTGCTCTATGCCGTCGATGCCGATCACGGTGTCTTGCGAGGTGACGCGCCCAAACTCGTCTCCGCCCTGGGTCCAGATTGCGCGCGTCTCTCCATAAGGCTGGCGATAGACGTAGCGGCCGCCCCAGCCGCCCCAATCGGGACGACGCCAGGAGCTCAGGCCGTTGTCGATCAGGCCAAGGTACGACGGCGTATCGCCCTCCATGATGAACATGAAGCGCGGATAGAGCTTGCCGAGGGGCCCTTTGCGAATGTTGGCTTCGAGCCACTCGTTGGTGACGGTTGTCGAGTCCGCGCCGGCGCCGTTGCGGTAATAGGCGTCGCCGCTGATGCCGGTCCATGTGGCGTAGGCGTATTCGCCGCCGGTGGGGGTGGAAGGGCTGACGATGTAGAAGAGGGCAGGGAACTCGCGGCGAATCCAGGGGCCGGCATCGTCCTGGTCGCTGATGGAGCTGATGCGGAGCTTGGCAATGAGGCGGGCCGCTTCGTCTGGGGCTGTGGATGCGCGGATGTCGATGAGCGCCTGGGCGAGGGTGTTGGCGCCGCCCCATAGACAAATCCAGACTGGCCGAGGATCGTCCCGCTCCATGGCGCGGATGATGGCTTGCGCGCCTGCCGAAGATTTGTCGGGGCCGGTGGCGGCCATGCC